>DWWU01000030.1 GCA_019119555.1 Candidatus Fusicatenibacter intestinigallinarum
CGTCCCCCAGACAACCGAACCAGTCGCGCAGTTATCTGCGATACGTTATGTCAGGCAGTTCAGCCGCCAACGGTACGGAACCCGTACTCCACAGATCCGTTTTCCCATTCCGCACAGATCAGATACCGGTATCCGGGCGCAGCCTTCTCCAGAAACAGAAGACCGTCCTCGCCGGTCTGTACCTCCACCTTTTCGCCCTCCGGCTGTGTATCCGCGGACTGTCCTTCCGCCCAGCGGCTGACGGTCACTTTTTCCGGCGCTGTCGAAAACAGAAGCGTCATATCTGCAGGCTCTTCCAGGCGAATGTCGTCCTGAAACTCCCATTCCGTAATGTGGGATGCATCGGCGATCACCGATTTCATCGAACCGTCTTCTGTCTCATAGTTCCACTGATACCCTCCGGTCATCGTCGTCACCGTCGTAATCGCCTGCGGCGTTCTGTATTCCACACTCATCGACGGAATCTCTGAAGGATCCGCCTCCGGACAGATACCGTCGATCATTTCCTGATATTGATCCGCGTCCGACGGATCTCCCTCTTCCTCCACCTGAATTCTGGTCACTCCCGGATACTGCCCCGGATAGCTTTCCAGCATAATTCCATTGCCGTAAATCCTGAGAATATTTCCTCTCTCCAGATCTTCCTGGCCAATGGAATTTCCGTCCGCATCGCGGATATCCTCCGGCATTGTCACGGTAAACAGAGCCCCTGTTTCCTGATCAACCATCACATATCCGTTCTCCCCGCAGGGAACATACATGGCAAGATTTTCCGTTTCCTCCCCGGCGCCGCTTTCTCCTTCTGCCAGGTTGGCGCTGCCATCTGCCGCCGGGCCGGCGGATCTTCTGTCTGCACCGGCAGAACTGCTCTCCGAAGCCGGGGATTCCGGCTCCGTATCCGCCTTTGCTCCACAGCCGAAAAATACCACTACCAGCAGAAGCATCGCTGTCCCCGCTGCAAGGAATTTTCCGGTCTTACTTTTTTTCATCATTCCTGCACTTCTCCTTTCTGATTTCGTCTCCGTGCACCGCAGCCATCGTTCCATCTCGCAGCCCCGCAGGTGCCTTACCGAATCTGAGCGCCAAACGGCATCAGCGCCAGTTTTGCCAGCTTAAACTGCTGCAGGCCGAACGGTATCCCGATCACGGTCACACACAGAAGTATACCCCAGAACGCATGGACACATGCCATTGGAAGGCCTGTGACGATCAGCCAGATCAGATTCAGCAGCAGCGAACCTGCGCCCCCTCCGTATATCACTTCCTTTCCGAAAGGAAAGAAAGACAGAGATGCAAATTTAAAGCACTGGGTTCCAATGGGGATCCCCACAATGGTGATGCACCAGAGGCATCCCTCCAGAAGCCAGCCAAGACCGCTGATACATCCTCCAAACAGAAACCAAAGCAAATTTCCCAGACAACTCATTCATGTTCTCCTTTCCGTAACAGTTCAGCCGGCTGCACTGTTGCTCCTTACCTGATATGCCGGCCTGTATCTCAATGCTCTTCTCGGTATTCTCTCGGCGTCTTCCCGGTAACGCGCTTGAAGCACCGGTTGAAAGTCCGAAGACTGCTGTAACCGCAGTCGAAAGCAACTTCACTGACCGGCATGGCCGTGTGTTCCAGCAGATAGATTGCCTGGCAGACCCGATGTTCATGAATCAGATCGGGAAACGAAAGCTTCAGAAAACGATTGATATATCTGGAAAGATACAGGCGGCTGTAGCCCAGCTCTTCCGCAAGATCCTGAAGCGTCAGTTCTTCCCGGTAATGCTGCCGGATAAACAGAAGAATCCGGTGCAGCAGATCCCGGTCCTCCTCTTTTCGGTATTTCAGCTCTGTCTGTGAAAGGACACATGCCACCGTCTCGTAAAGCGCAGCCTTCGTAAGAAACAGATTGGAATCATCGTAAAAAAGCAAAGCCTCCAGCCGGCGGATCTGCTCCGGTTCCATCCGGAAAACCGGACATGCAAGAAAATGGTGTACCGTCTGGCTGTAAAATTCCTGCACGTAATCCGGCGAAAAGACAGCCACATCACACACAGAGCCGCCAAGATCCCGGTATGAATGCACCTCATAGGGAAGTACAAGCACCATATCTCCCGCATGCATCAGAAAGGCTTTTCCGTTCACGGTCACCTCCAGCCCGCCCTGCTTCAGATACAGCAGTTCATAGCTTCTGTGCAGATGGGCGAAATGACTGAAATCCACCGGATGGTAAAACGCAATATGTTTTTCCTTTCCGAAATGAAACTCTTCGTAGACAATCATCTTCCGTCTTCCACCCCGATCCCGTCACAGCAGCGTATACTGAAGCATCTCATAAGCCAGACGGCTTCCCTCCATGATCTCCGGCGGCAGCAGCGCCCTCGCCACACACTTTGGTTCTTCCTCTGGTTCGTCGATTCTTCTGAGATACGCGTAATCTCCGTCAATTCGTTCCACAGTATAATCAATTCTCTCGAACATTCCCGTTTCCTCCTTATGGTTTTCACTATTTTATCATTGACAGGGGAAATTGTACAATGTTTTTTTATAGTACGCGATTTTCATTGGCCGGATGCCCGCAGGCTCTGCATTTTCATACGGTCTGTGCAGCGAATGTACAGACCTGGCTGAACGGTTACTCGTCGTCCTGCATAAAAAAAAACAGTTTTTTTTGTAATGTTTTTCCAAAAAGACAGGAACCTCAAAATATCCATTGCTTTTTTATGGTTCCTGTCTTATAATGAGCGCAACATAGAAATGCAGAGTAGGTTTATATGCGTTAAGTGCTTTCCGGATAGAGAGTCGCTGGAAAGACGAAAAGAGTAATCTTGCGGTATATAAGTCGCATCTCGCTGCAACAGAAGATAAACAAAATTATCTCCTATTGTAGTAAGAGCCAGAAAAGGAGGTAATTTTTTTATGTCTAAAAACCCGTTAAACTCTGAAAAAAAACAGAACATTTTTGTGTCATCTTCACAGGAACTGAAAAAAGTTCCCGCGCTGGCCGCATGCGCCATGTTTGCTGCGCTGGCAATGATCCTTAACTCTGTGGCGTCCATCAGTATCGGGCCCTACATCAAAATCGGCTTCTCGGCAATCCCCAATCAGCTGGTTGATTATCTGTTCGGTCCGGTGACCGGTTCTCTGTTCGCAGGCGTTCTTGATATTGTAAAATATGTACTGAAACCGGACGGAGCCTTTTTCTTCGGATTCACCTTTAACGCCATGCTCGCAGCGTTTATCTACGGCTGCTTCTACTACAAGAAAAAACTTACCTTATGGCGTGTATTGCTTGCAAAGCTGATTGTTATTCTGGTCGTAAACGTATTCCTGAACACATTATGGCTGGACATGCTGTACGGAAAAGGTTTTCTGGTTCTTCTTCCGGCCCGAGCAGTCAAAAATCTGATCATGTGGCCGATTGATTCCGTAATCTTTTTTGCCCTCACACGTCTGATCGAGCAGACCGGCGTATTCCGGATGTTCCGCACAGCGGCAAGATAACTGCGGAAACGTTACGGTATCGAACACGTTTCTGATTGATACATTGCCTGAAAAGGCAGATCATGTTTCACCCGAAACTGCATTTTCAATGTCTGAATTCCCGGAAAAACGGTGCATCGGCAAACCGTTTCTCCGGGAATTCTGTTTTCCCCTGAAAAATGTGACTGTCCGGCTGGCTGCCCATTGCCCTGCTGTTCTAAAACAGGTTTAATACGTGGCACATTTTTCTGTAAAACATCCGGTCCAGCGGAGCATCCTGATTTTTCACCTGAACCTCCGGCATCCATGGAATCTCACGGGCGGAGCGCGGCCCGCAAAGAAGCGCTGACAGAGCGCTGACCGGCAGGCAGAGATCCGCCTTCTCTCCGGTTCTGGCAACCTGATTTTCCCGTCCTGGCGCGAAGTCTACGCTCCAGACGCCATTGTTCTGCGGAAGCATCTCATCTGTCACCTCCAGAAGGATTCTTCCGCTTCCCTGACACTTGCAGAGTCTCAGCGCCTCCTCCACGTTTACAATCCGCAGCATTCCGTTATAAAACCTCTGGCAGGTAATCCCTGTGCTCTCGCCGAAAAACGAATCCGGGTGGATTCCTTCCGGCACTCCGAAACGGAATTTTTTGTAATATGCGGAAAAACTGGTTTTCACAAAGGACAACAGCCCGAGATACGCCTCCGCATCCAGCGCCAGAAATCCGTTTTTCATCCGAAACGTCGTGGTACAGTCGAACACATCCCCGTCTGTCTTGCCGGCAATCAAAAACCCCCGGGGCGCATGGTTCCCGTTTCTCCAAAGATAAATATACCGTTTCTGTTCCAGAAGATTCTCCTTTTCCAGCGCCGGATCATAACTGCTGCGGCGCACTGCCAGATTGCAGTCTTTATAGAACTCACGGTAAATTTCCAGAAGCGGAGACAGGTCGTCTCCCGGAAAAAGCTGTTCCACGCTTCCCTCCGCAGATCCGGACGGAAGCGCGTCAAAAGGAACGGTCCACTCCCAGACACAGGCATTGTTTTCATACCCGAATTTCCGATAATACTTTGTGCTGAACGGATACAGCGCGGAGAGCACGAAGCCCTTCTCATACATATCGTTCAGCGCCGCTCCAAAGCAGCGGCGAATCACTCCCCGGCGGCGCCACTGGGGCAGTGTCGAGACGCCGCCGATCCCGCCCATCCGAACATCATGTCCGTCAAAGCCGACGGTGAAGTGGTTGACGATAATGCTTCCCAGCAGATCTTTCCCGTCGTCCGCAAAGCAGCCCCAGCATTCCGCAGGGTCGGAATCCGAAGATTCCTTTTCCTTCTCCGCCGTCTCAAGGGCCTGCTGTTTCGCCTTTTCAGGATCAAACGGAAATTCAAAACAGACCGCCTGAATCAGATCTGATTTCCATTGTTCCTCTTTCCGCAAAATTCTCGTAATCATACCTATGTTTCCTCCTGACACCTGTTTCAGATTTTCGCAGCATTGTGCTTTCGTATGGTCTGTGCAGTGAATACACAGACCTGGCTGAACTGTAATGACTGTTACACAAAATGGACTTCAGAAACGTTCCAGTACTTTCTGTAGACTCTGTCATGATTTCCGTCAAGATTTTTCTGATACATCCGAAATGTGACAAGCACGTTCTTCGGCTGCACCAGTTCCTCATAAGAGTACTGGTAAGTCATTCCGATGCGCTGCATGACGCCGCCGCTCCGCGGATTGTTCACATCATGGGTGGCAGTAATATAGGGAATCCCATCCCGTTTCAGCTGCGCCGTAACAGCGCCTGCAGCCTCTGTCATAATTCCCCGGCGCCAGAATTCCCTGCGAAGCCCGTACCCCAGATCATAGCTGTCGTCCATTTTTACATTTACATACCCCACAGGCACATTGTTTTCCTTCAGGCAGACCGCGTAATCATAGGCATGCGCCTTCTCATAATTTGCCGCATACCGCGCCTCATAAAACGCTTTCGTCTCCTCCAGATTCTTCACAGGATACCAGGGCAGAAATGTATTCACTTCCTCGTCACTCAGAAGAAGATACAGATCGTCCATATCATCCTCCGTGAATTTTCTCAGAATTAATCTTTCTGTCTCCAGCCTCGGTGTATTCATAGTTTCTCCTCCGCCGCAGTATTCTTCTCCATAACCTCTGTTTTTCTCCGCCCTTTTTTGCCGGAAGTTCCGCGGATATGCAGATCCTGGCGAAAATCACGGGCAGAAGAATCTGTTCAGTTCCTCCCGGAAGTTCTCCGGAACCTTTCGCGGAAACGGAAAAACCTCCGCGGAAGCCAGACGCCTGGCAACCATCGCAAGCAGCCGGCTGCTTCTCTCCAGTGACCAGGCGGAAATCAGCGCCGCCGTATCGTGACGGGTATGCATGCCGAAGCCATCCCGGTTCAGTGTCATCGCCGGTATGCCCTTCCATGCGAAGCTGTTGGAATCGCTTCCCCAGATCTGATTTTTGAACGATACTCCCATTCCCGCTTCATGCGCGTAGGCAGAAAGAATACGGCAGATCTCCGGATCTCCCGTCACGCCGATGACCGTTCCCCCGATCGTCTGTCCGGCCAGATCCACGTTCATATTAAACCGGTGAGACGCCAGCTCCTCCCGGCGGCGTTCCACATAATCCAGGCTTCCATACAGGCCTTTCTCCTCCGCTCCGAACCAGAGAAACTCCATCGTT
Organism: Candidatus Fusicatenibacter intestinigallinarum; assembly: GCA_019119555.1. GTDB lineage: Bacteria > Bacillota > Clostridia > Lachnospirales > Lachnospiraceae > Fusicatenibacter > Fusicatenibacter intestinigallinarum. Next base: position 6,167 of record DWWU01000030.1, read on the forward strand.
CTGCGGGGACGGTGCGCAGAGAAATAACGGCTGAGTTCCATGACAATCGCCGCCCCTGCCATATTGTCGTATGCGCCGGGGCCTTCCGGTACCGAATCGTAATGGGCGCTGACGGTCAGAATCTCTTCCGCACGATCGCTTCCTTCGATCCGGAGGATCAGATTCCGGGAGGTTCCCGTTACTTTTTTCTGGCGCACAGCCAGACGGACCTTCGACGCGCCCCGCTCTACCAGCTCCGCTGCATCCCGGAAGTGAATCGTCACGCCCTGAATCGGAGTTTCCTTCACCCCGCGCAATGAACGACGGGCAGGCCTGAGGTCCTCTCCCTCGTCAATCGGTGTTCCGGACAGCATCACAAATCCTGCCGCTCCCGCATCTGTGAGCCGCTGATACATTTCCTTTCCCACCGTTCCGTTGACCAGCACGATTTTCCCCTTTGCATATGCAAGGCTGATACTGTCACCGTTTTCCACATAAAGAAAGGGCGCCTCCACTCCGCATTCCGGCGTACTGCCGCATCCCACACATCCGACCGCACGATACGCCTTCTGATACGGCTCTGTCACTTCCAGACAGGCCTCCAGAATCCGTGATTCCTCAAAAGAAAACGGTTCCTCCCGGAGTGTAATTCCCGGTCCGGACACATTCTGTTCCAGATAGCTTCTGATCTTTCCGGCAGCCGCCTGCTCCCCGCAGGTACCGGCCTCCCGGACAAAATCAAACATTTTCAGAAAATCCAGCGCTCTTGCACCGCTGATCTGCATATTGTCATCCATTTGTCTGTTCTCTTTTCCTCGTTTCTGTCCTGCTTTCCCGGGCCTCCAGAATCCGCAGCAGCATATCGCCGGTTCCGACATTGTAGCCGCTGGCCGCATAGATTCCGTTCAGTCTTCCGTCCGTCACAAGAATCAGAGGAAGCTTCTCGTGATCCACATACATCCGGCGCCCCAGCATGGAAACATTTTTCTCAAAATCATCATAATATACCGGAAGTTCCGGAAACACCTGCAGCGCCTTTCGGATCGTCGGGTCCAGCAGCGCTTCTTCCGAACGGACTGCAAACAGGATCCGCGACGTCCATGACCGGAACGCCTCCGCCTGCTCCATCATCTCATTCAGAATATGCTCTGTCGGCTCTTTGCTCTCCTCCAGCCAGAGCATGATACGGCAGGCTCCGTCTGTCAGCTCCGAAGCGCTGACCGTTCTTCCCTTTCCATCCCGTACCCGAAATTCCGGAAGGTCAATAGACTCCAGCATATCGGACAGATCTGCATTCCGCAGTTCCATTGTCACTTCCCGGGTACTTCCCGGCGTCAGAAACAGCTGACACTGGCGGGCAAACTGGTTGCCGTTGGGCAGCCGGTTGGAAGTAATCAGACGATACGTTCCCGCTTCCAGACGAAGCTCCAGACGCCCATCCCCGGTCCAGGTTTTTCCGGCGAGCTTCAGGGCCTTCCATCCATGCTCCGTTCTGCGGGCAATACTCCAGTTCTGGAAATATTTCCAGACCGTTTCCTCCGGCGACGTCAGTACCAGTCTGCAGTTTTTCTCACGCTCCGGAAGCACCGGAACAAAACTTCCGTTCTTCCAGTATTCCATCGTTCCGTCGTCCGGATTCAGACGTGCCGGAATTCCCAGACTTCTCGCTGCCGCCACAAACAGAATCTCTTTCGACCGCCGGCTTCCAATCCCCATCGCCGCGCATGCCGCCGGCGTTGTAATCAGACTGCTTCGTTCCTCCTGCGGCCGCTCCTGTATCTGCTGATCGATTTTTTTCCACAGAAGCTCCGGCTTTTCACGAAACTGTATTCTCTCTGCCGGGCTCATCCATTCCAGCAGCGGGCGCCGGTATGGCGTCAGAACCTCGTCTTCTGCCCGTGGATTCAGCACATAAGCCATCGTCAGCGCATACTCCTTTGTTCCGGGAGCCGGCGCGTTTTCCCCTAACACCGACAGGGTTTCTCTCAGATGGCTTTTGAGGATTTCGCACTGGCAGTCCGTGCGGTCTTTCTCTGTGAGTGTTTCCAGAAGAGCTTCGCCCCAGACGGCCTCTCTTTCGTCCAGCGCCGCAAGATAGCTGCGAAAGGCCTGAAGTTCAGGATTCTCCCATCCCCGTGTCTTCTCCCTGCGCTTCCGCTCCGCCGCTTTGAGACGGCGGTTTCCCTCCAGCGCCTGTTCCGGCGTCGGCTGATCCGTATTCACCGGCGTATCCACCGGGGCGATCAGGTCGCAGTCCTTCCATCCGTACTCCCGCTCCCGGCAGCTCAGCCGGATCTCACATCCGTCCTGTTCCCGGACGTCAAGGAGCGCTTCACCCGACTCTCCGCCTTTCTGCGCCCAGATGTGAAGAGTTCCCATTCCCGTAGTCAGAACTGTTTTGCCGTCCCTGTCCGTCCTGGTCTCTGCTATCGGCGCATATTCCGCATAGTTCATCACTTCAAACTGTACCAGCACATTTTCTGCCGGTCTGCCGTCCTCCATGGATACGCTGACTTCCACCGTTTTTACCGCCGCATATCGTCCCAGCTCGTTGAGCATGGTCACCATACCCTCCGTTCCGATCCGCTCCTCTCCTTCCGGCAGGCACGCGTCAAACCAGCGGGCATGCACCATCATCGCGCGGGAGGATGCATTGGTAAACCACCCCTTGTTCAGGATCGGAAGCGGCTCGCAGGCTCCGGTAAATTGCCAGCGGCCGTCTGTCCAGACTTCAACCCACGCATGATTGTCATCACAATGAGACCACTTGGGGGCATAGACCTGACGCGCCGGGATTCCGGCACTTCGCATGGCGTTGACCGTGAACGTGGATTCTTCCCCGCAGCGTCCGCTGCCTCTCTGCCACACGGCCAGCGCCGAAAGCGTCCGGTCGTCCGTGGACTGATAGGTCGCCTCCGCGGCGCACCAATAATTGACCTCAATCGCCGCTTCTCCGCCCTCCAGGCCGTCCAGCTGCTCTTTCATACAGTCATAAAACAGACGGCGGCATGGCCGGATCTCCTCCTCGTTGACCCGGTGGTACAGCACATAATTCAGGAAAATTTCCTCCGGCAGACGTCGGACAGATTCCTTCGTCTCCCAGAGCCAGACTCCATGCTCTGCAAAATCCAGAAAGGTTTCAAAGGGATAATTTCCCCTGTCGCTCCAGGGCATCGCCCCGTACATCCATTTCAGCGCCAGGGCTACCGGCTCCCTGCAGCCGTTGATTTTCTCATCTGCCGGGCCGAAAACATCCGGAAACTCCCGGCGCAGCTGTTCGTACCGACCCTCGATTTTACTTCTGTTGTATTCTAAAAACATTTCTTTTCCTCTGTATTCCCGTTTTGTAACAGTTCAGCCAGCTGAACTGTTACCCTGTTTTCTCAAATTCGTTTCAGAACTTCTTCCGCCGCACGGATTTTTTCCGCAGACGTGCGGTAGATGTCGTACTCGCTGAGCGACGGAAGCCCCATACTGACGCCTTCTTTCCGATATTGCATTCTGCTGTCCAGCGTCACCTTTCCGGACATATGCCAGGCTCTGATTCCCGTCACCGGGGCCAGCGCTTCGATGACATCAGCGCTGACGCCTCCGCCTGCCTGAATACAGATTCTTCCGGCGCTTTGCTCCTCCAGCTTTCTGAGCAGCTCCGCGCCCTCCGAACAGGAATTTTTCTGTCCGGAAGTCAGAATCGTGTCAATTCCCAGCTTCACCGCATTCTCCAGTGCCGCAAAAGGATCGGCACAGACGTCAAATGCTCTGTGCAGCGTCACAGACATCCCCTCCGCTTCCCGCATCAGACCTTCCATCTGCTCCATATTCAATGTGCCGTCCTGTTTCAGAATTCCGATTACCACACCCTCGGCGCCCAGCTGACGGTACATCTTCACTTCCTCCCGGATCACCGCATATTCATAGTCAGAATAACAGAAATCTCCGAATCTGGGACGGATCAGCGCATGTATTCTGATTTTGCTGTGTCTGCGCACTTCCTCAAAAAATTTCGGTCCCGGCGTCGTCCCGCCGATCACCAGGTTCTGGCAGAGTTCAATCCTTGTTGCGCCGCCCTCCTCCGCCGCGAGAACAGATTCCACAGAATCGGCGCACACTTCCAAAATATAATCTTTCATTGTCGTCTCTTTCCCGCAGCTGATAACTGTTCATCCAGTGGAACCGTAACCACAGCTGCGTTGCGTTTTTTCGCTGATTCCCGTCCGTCCGACACTTTACTTCAGCGTTACTTCCAGAACCGTATCAATTTCATCGGGCAACACCGGATCCGGACCCAAGTCTGCAAATACAATGTCCGGATAGTCGCTGTGCACCCAGCTTGTGGAAATCGGGATCTCCGCACCGGTTGCCAGCCAGCGGATCGATGCAATGTCCTCTTTTTTCAGCTGGGGAAGCGGTACCGGTCCTATGGTATTTTCGTACATATGGAAATATAGCTTCTTTCCCTTTGCCGTCACACGGCCGAAATCCGGTTTCTCAATCCCCGCTTTGCCGCATCCGTAAATACTGTCGCCGTTTTTCTTCATCCACTTTCCGATCACTGCCAGACGTTCCAGTGATTCCTCGGGGATATTCCCTTTCGCGTCAGGTCCGACGTTCAGCAGAAGATTTCCGCCTTTCGACACACACTCCACCAGCTTTTTGATCAGCATGGAGGCCGGTTTGAAATAGCGGTCCGTCGCGTGATATCCCCAGTTATTGTTCATCGTCACGCATGCCTCCCAGGCAATGTCTTTTCCATTGACATCCTGAATTCCATTCGGCGGAATCATCTGCTCCGGGCTGACGAAGTCGCCGTGGTACGGTGCCGGATTTCCGGACGCCAGCGATCCGTATCCCTCGCCGCTGACCTCGAGACGGTTGTCGATGATCACGTCAGGCTGCAGGCTGCGCACCATATTGATCAGCTCCGTGCCTTTCCACGCTTCGCCCCTCAGCTCGTCATAAGAAAAGTCGAACCAGAGAAGATCAATCTTTCCGTAGTTTGTACAGATTTCTCTGACCTGATTGTGCATGTAAGTCAGATAACGGTCAAAATTCCTGTTTTCATTGCTGTACTCCGGATGGTTCCGCATCGGATGATTCCTGTCCCCGTAATGAGGGAAATCATCGTGATACCAGTCGATCAGAGAGAAATACAGCCCCACTTTCAAACCGGCCCCGCGGACCGCTTCCACGTACTCCGCCACCAGATCACGGCCGCATTTTGTGTTTGTGGATTTGAAGTCTGTGTACTGGCTGTCAAACAGGCAGAAACCATCGTGATGCTTTGCTGTCAGCACCACATATTTCATCCCTGCGTCCTTCGCTGCCTGCGCCCATTTTTTCGGATCGTAATCGATGGGGTTAAACTCGTAAAAATATTTCATGTATTCCTCTTTCGGAATCTCCTCCTGGCTTCTGACCCACTCTCCCCGTGCCGGAATCGCGTAAAGGCCCCAGTGGATAAACATTCCGAATCTGGCATCTGTGTACCATTCCATTCGCTTTTCGTACTCTGCTCTGTCAAACTGATACATTGTTTTTCTCCTCCCGGTATGGAATCTGAAATTCTGCAACGGTTCAGCCCACTGAGCTGTCACAGAATTTCTGTATTTGTCTGATTGTATCATGAATCCGTTCTTTTGAAAAGATTCGGTTTCAGTGATTTCTGACGTCTGAAGTAACAAAGAGTGCCTCTTGCGGAACTCTCGCGCCGAACACGGTCGCCTTAGCGACATACTTCTGCTTCGCGCGAGTGCATATCCCACGGAGCGTTTTTATAATAATAAAAAATTTGCAATTTTTCTAAAGATTGTGTAAAGTATAAGAGAAATACATATGCTGCGAACAGAATCTCCCGCAGCAAGCAGAAATTAGGAGGATATCATGTCGAAATCAAACCATTCATCTTCCGGCAGAGGTCATGCCTCTGTCTTCGAACTTAATGGCGTGCCCAGCTTCGGTCAGGCACTGCCGCTGGCGCTCCAGCATGTGGTCGCCGCAATCGTGGGATGTGTAACGCCGGCGATCATCGTTGCGGGCGTGGCGGGGGTCAGTGACCGCGACAGAGTCATACTGATTCAGGCTGCTCTGATCGCATCCGCAATCAGCACCCTGCTGCAGCTGTTTCCCTTCGTCCGTACCCGGAAATTCCAGCTCGGCGCTTCGCTGCCGGTCATCATGGGTATCAGTTTCGCTTATGTTCCGAGTATGCAGGCGATCGCGGAAAGCTTTGACATCGCAACAATTCTCGGCGCCCAGATCGTCGGGGGCTGCGTTGCACTGCTCGTCGGTATTTTTATCCGGAAGATCCGCGTGCTGTTCCCCCCGCTGGTAACCGGCACAGTCGTCTTCACCATCGGTCTTTCTCTGTACCCTACCGCGATCAATTATATGGCCGGCGGAACCTCCAATCCGGAATACGGTTCCTGGAAAAACTGGCTGGCCGCTCTGTTTACCCTGGCCGTAGTGGTAGGACTGAACCATTTTGCCAAAGGCTTTCTGAAACTTGCCTCGATTCTGATCGGCATCCTTGCAGGATATGCGTTCGCCGCCTGTCTCGGACTGGTGGATCTGTCCGGCGTTTCCTCTGCCGGCGTCTTTCAGGCGCCGTTGCCGCTCCACTTCGGCGTAAAGTTTGAGCCGTCGGCATGTATCGCCATCGGACTTCTGTTCGCGATCAATTCCATCCAGGCCATCGGGGATCTCTCGGCAACTACCGTAGGCAGCATGAACCGTGAGCCGCAGAACAAAGAGCTTCAGGGCGGTATCCTGATGTACGGCATCACCAATATCCTCTGTGCGCTGATCGGCGGACTTCCCACAGCCACCTACAGCCAGAACGTCGGCATCGTCACCACCACGAAAGTAGTCAACCGCTGCGTCCTGGGACTTGCGGCAGTCATCATGCTGATTGCGGGATTTTTCCCGAAATTCTCAGCGCTGCTCACCACAATTCCCCAGTGTGTCCTCGGCGGTGCGACAATCTCTGTGTTTGCCTCTATCGCCATGACCGGAATCAAGCTGATCATGCGTCAGGAAATGACCTTCCGCAATTCCTCCATCGTCGGCCTTTCCGTTGCGCTGGGCATGGGAATTTCTCAGGCGCCTGCTTCTCTGGCAAGCTTTCCGGAATGGGCGACTATGATCTTCGGAAGATCTCCGGTCGTAGTCGCAACTCTGGCGGCAATTCTGCTGAATGTGATCCTTCCGAAGGACGCTCCTGCGGATAAGCAGGGCTGACAGGCGGAGCCTCACGCTCCCGCGCCGAAGCAATCGCACGGCAGCAGAAAATCCCCGGAACATTCCGGCCGGAAAAGACCAGAAGGTCTGCCGGCCGGAATGTTCCGGGGATATGTTTTGCTCTTTTCCGTCTGTCCCCGTTTCCATTCCCTGTTTTTTCTGCTGATTTTTCATACCATTCGTTCCCGTACTGTGGGTAAATTTATCCGTAGATCTCCCAGCTGCATCCTTCCCGCATCATGACAGGGATAATGTCCAGCGGTGCGTCCACCTCCACGGTCCGACCGCCTTCATAGGATTTTCCTGTATAGGCGTCCTTCCATACCGTTCCGGCGGGAAGGTAGATGCTCCTTGTCCTTGCTCCTTCTTCCATCACCGGAGCAACCAGAAGATCCGGGCCGAACATATAACAGTCCTCCGTCTCCCAGCAGACAGGATCTTCCGGGAAGTCAAAGAACAACGGGCGCATCACCGGCGCTCCGGTCTCGCTGGCCGCCCTCATGCATTCCCGGATATACGGGCGCAGACGCTCACGAATCATCAGGTATTTGCTGAGTATCCTGTAATTTTCTTCTCCGAAACTCCAGACTTCATTGTCCTGGCCGCTGGTCAGCTGCCGAACGCCGTTGATAAATTCCTGTTCCCGCTCATGCCAGGGAGAACGCTCCCCGTGCATTCGAAAGACCGGACAGAATGCGCCCCACTCGAACCAGCGCACCAGAAGTTCACGGAAAGACGGATCCGAAATGTCGCCGCCGAGGAATCCGCCGATATCTGACGTCCACCAGGGGATTCCCGCCATTCCCATGTTCAGTCCGGCCTGCAGCTGTTCCCTCATGGAACGGAAGGATGAATAAATATCTCCGGACCAGGTCAGAACCGCATATTTCTGGCTGCCCGCCCAGGCACAGCGCACCAGGCTAAGAATATCTTTCTCGCCCTCCGCCTTCAGGCCCTCATAAAAACCTTTTGCATATCCCACCGGATAAATGTTGCTGCATTGCAGCGCCGGTCCTGCATAGTAGCGGTAATTATCAAAATCGTAAGGACCGTACTCCGGCTCTGCTTCATCCAGCCAGAAACAACGGATGCCTTTTTTGTAATAGTTTTCCTTACATTTTTCCCAGACAAATTTCTGCGCGCCCGGATGGGTCGCATCATAGAACACCGTATTTCCCATCCATGTCATGTGATCCCGATTGCCCCGGTCTGCGTCCACCAGATATCCCATCTCGCTCATGGTTCCGAAATTTTCACTGCGTTCATCGATGGTCGGCCAGACGGAAACAACCGTCTCGATCCCCATTTCCTTCAGCTCTTTTACCATCGCTTCCGGGTCCGGCCAGTCTCTTGGCTCAAACTTAAAATCCCCCTGCATGGTCCAGTGAAAGAAATCGATGACAATCGCATCCATCGGCAGGCCTCTTCTTTTATGCTCTCTCGCAATCGCCAGGACCTCATCCTGCGTGCGGTAGCGCAGTTTGCACTGCCAGTATCCGAGACCATACTCCGGCATCATCGGAGTTCTCCCTGTGGCGTCGGAATACTGCTTCTCAATCTCGGCAGGAGTGTCGCCGGCAGTGATAAAATAGTCCAGCTTTTTCGTGCTTTTCGCGTGCCACTCTGTCTTATTGGTTCCAAATACAGCCGTTCCGATGGCCGGATTGTTCCAGAGAAATCCATACCCTCTGCTGGAAACCATAAACGGCACGCTGGCCTGACTGTTTCTGTGAGCAAGTTCCAGCACCGCGCCTTTCTTATTCAGATGCTTCTCCTGATACTGTCCCATACCGAAAATCTTCTCATCGTCAAAAGCCTCAAACCGGGCGGTGAGTTCAAAATCCCCGGTGCCCTGAATCGGCTTCATCTCTCTTCCGGTGATTCTCAGCGGCACACAGTAACGGTTGATCCGGTCCCGGGTTCTCCAGTATTCTTCCGTCAGCAGTTCTCCCTTCTGATTGTAGAAGCTGATCCAGCCCTCGTGGGAAACCTTCGCCGTAATCTTTCCGTTGACCAGAGTGGCCTGGATTCCGGTCTGATGATATCCGGCATACTGTTCCGAACGATACCAGGGGTCTGTCGTATCGATGGTCTCAAAAGAAATCCGTGCTTCCGTCTCCTTCGGCGTCTCTGTCAGCGCCCAGTCATTTTCGTCCATGTGCGGCTTTGCCGTCATGCGGACACGAAGTGAATTTTCTCCCCACGGCTCGATCCACACCTGTGTTTTTCCTTCCGCAAGAATCAGCCGGGAGCCTTCCTGATACATATGCATTGTCGTTTCCTCCTCTTTCTCTTCTCCTGTACTGCAGGCCTGCAGCCGTTCATTCCGCGAAACTGTAACTACGCAGGTTCGCCATACAGAATTCCGTTGGAGCCGGTCGCCAGGAAAAATCTTCCGAAGATCCGGCAGTCACCGTCAATACTGTGAATCTCCCCGAACTGCTGCCGGTCCGTATTCAGGCGTTCAAACGTGACGCCTTCATCCAGCGTCCGGTAGAATCCGTAGTGACCGCCGATTTTCCCGCTGACATACAGGGCTTTGTCTTCCGTGTAATAATCTCCGCCCGGTCTGCCCACGCCGAGTCCCACGCAGTACACCGTATCGCCTTCGCCGGACAGGCGCTTCACAGTAATCTGATCTCCCCGGCCGTCCTCTCCCTGCCCGCAGTCATACTTCAGCTTCCAGAGCCCATGCTCTGCAAGTGCCAGGTAAAACACTCCAGTTTTCCCTGTTTCTCCTCGGACCTCCGTCTTGTCGGCACAGTCGATCCGACCGAAATCCGCACAGGGGAATTCCGCAGGCAGCTTTTTCTCATGAAATGTCAGACCTCCGTCCCGGCTCACATAAAAATCCGAATGATCTCCAAATCCGTAGAACAGTCTGCTGTCCATACGGTCGGAAAAGACTTTGACATTTCCCTCTGTCTTTCGCGCGCCGTCTTCCTGATATACCTCCGCGATCCGGAAAGTTTCTCCCTTGTCCTGACTGACCACCATACGGCGCACCGGAAGTTCAATCCCGTCCGCCACCGACCAGACAATCGTCCTGCCGTCCGGCGACAACGCCGCCCATCCGGAATTTACATTTGGCTGTTCAATCTTACGGAACGCCTGGTCCAGATCCTCCGACAGTCCATAGGGAAGCTCCGGTCTGGTAAACGTTCTTCCCTGATCTTCCGAAAGAATCAGGCCTCCCTTCGTTTTCCCCTTCCAGTTTCCTCTCGGAGTCACCACCAGCTGTTCCGGACGTTCGTCGGAAAAATCTGCGTTGATACAGGTAATATACCGGTTGCCCTCGCTGTCGGCAAAAGAATTGCCACAGGGACGGTCCACATTCTCGAAGGCAAAACCTCCAAGATCTCCGAGAATATCGATCACCTGAACCTCTCCCTTCGGCATACTGTAGACATTCAGATGCACCGTCTCCTCCAGGCCGTCGCACCAGTCGGTGAAGCAGCAGTCTTTCTCCTTCAGATTCTCCGTCCGGAACACGCCCGTTCCCGTATTAAACCAGGCGGTATCGTCACAGAACGGATCCATCTGGAGATCGCTGAGCCAATGAATCAGCGAATGGCCGCCATTGCACTCCGGCCTCATGTACGGGGCGCGGAATGTAATTTTCCCCTCACAGAGATCATACAGGATCTGCTTCCAGGTCTCCCCGTAATCTTCAGACAGGAAAATACTGTCGCCGTCATCTTTGACGATCGTCGAAGCAATCACAAGCCCCGGCGTCTGACGGGATGCACTGATTCCGGAAAAGCCGTAGTCCAGAGGCTCTCCCGTCCGGAGGTTCTCCTGCCCGATCCCGGTGACTGCCCTGGCGCTGCCCGGGGTGATCTCCGTCATCGCACCGATCCTGCCGTCTGCGCCGACGGCATACCGGGCGATCCTTCCGTCGATGGTATCACCGGAGTCGCAGCTGTAGCCATTCTCCAGCACATAGGATCTCCTGCCGGTGGAAGCAAACGTCACATACAGATAGCTGTCATCCACACTGAATCTCTGCGCCACCAGGCCGTTCAGCCTGCAGTCCTCCATCCTGCGGCTTTCCGGTTCTTCCAGGGGAGCAAACGTCCTGCCGCCATCGGCAGAGTAATAGAGGCTGTGTCCCCGCATTCCGGGTTCCTTTGCCGTCGTCACACCGGCCGTACCCACAAGCAGCGTATGGCCGACCCAGCCGGCAAACGTCAGATATTCTTCCGGAAGCCCGGTGCATTTTTCCCAATGGGCGCCGCGGTCTTTGCTGGTCCAGAGTCCTTCCTGCTGGCTGGCAAACCAGAGCCGGTCAGATTCCATACAGTCCACAACCAGCCGTTCTCCAGTTCCCCTTCCATTCAGGTTTCCGTGAATCATCACCGGAATACGCTCATAGCGGAACGTCTCCCCGTAATCCTCCGACACTGCCAGCACGCCGCTCTTCTCCCGGTTTTCTCCGCAGGCGATATAAAGCCGTTCCGGCCTGTCGTCGTCCAGCGCCACTGAAATCGGAAATGTCTCGCTCAGGTCCTCTGGCGTCACATGGGAAATCAGGCTGTGCCATTGCTGACGCTCCGGATCAAAACGATATGTGCCGCCGATATCGGTTCTCAGGTACAGGAGTCCTTTCTTCTTTTTATGGAAAATAAAACCTGTCACATATCCGCCGCCCGGAATCGGCAGATTCTTATACTGATAGGAAAGCTCTCTCATTTTTACCTCTTTCTGACGCATTTCTGCTGTCTGTTTTCGCAGGAAATCCGTCAAGTTTTCGAATTCTCTCCGATTTTATCATGATGTTTCAGGAAATAATACGGAAAATATTAGAGAGATTTTCCCTCATTTTTAGACTATATCAGCACAGAGATCAGTGCGATTCCCGCCAGCAGGATTCCTCCGGACAGAAGCAGATTCACCGGAAACGCCTGCAGTGAAGTCGGAAGTCTGCAACGCAACATCGGCACCCTGCAGGAGCCCTGGGCGCCCGCAAGATGCCGATGTTTCTTACTCTTTTTTTATTTTGTATTCTTTTTCTACTACAATATATTTATGGTTAATACCCCTTACAGCCAGTAAGGAATTACCCATCTTGTTGCTTAAGCTGTTAGAATGAGTGTGGCAATAGGTCTGGCCTTTCCTTTCTAGGACTTTTATTTTCTTACCGGAAAGCCGCCGCCCGACTCAAATTTTGCCGCCACATCTTTCAGATATTCTGTGATCGGAAGATGCTGCGGACAGACCTTCTCGCACTGTCTGCACCCGATACAGTCGCTGGCTTTACCGTGGCGCAGGCTGATATTGTTGTAGTAAACCCTATGGCTGGAGAAGCTTCCCGTCGTTCTTTCAATACTGTTGTACAGAGCAAAGTACTGGGGAATTGCAATCTGCTTCGGACATCCGTGGGTACAGTAAGAACATGAAGTGCACGGAATCGGCGTGTTCTTCTCAATAATCGCTCTTACCTGATCGATGACCTTCAGTTCTTCTTCGGTAATCGGCTCGAACTTCCGGAACGTCGCTGCGTTGTCCATAACCTGCTCCATGGAATTCATTCCTGAAAGAACTCTCACGACACCCTCCTGGCTGGCGGCAAATCGCAATGCCCAGGACGCGGCAGACGCATCCGGACGGCAGTCTTTCATCAGCTTCAGCGCCTCCTCCGGCAGCTTTACCAGCGTACCGCCCTTACACGGTTCCATGACAAACACCGGTTTCCCATACTTATTTGCCACTTCCAGGCAGCGGCGGGACTGCACATTCGGCTGTTCCCAGTCCATATAGTTGATCTGCAGCTGGACAAAATCAAGCAGATCCCCGTACGCTCCGAGAATCTCGTCCAGAAGTTCCGGCATATCATGGAAAGACATTCCCAGATATTTGATTTTCCCTTCTGCCTTTTTCCCGGCAGCGAAGCCAAACGCATCGTACTTCCGGCACTTCTCATAGACATTGGTTCCCATATTGTGGAGAAGATAATAGTCAAAATACTCCACGCCGCAGTGATCCAGCTGTTCGTTGAAAATCCGCTCCATATCCTCCGCATCTTTGAAATCACGCAGCGGAAGTTTTGTCGCAAGCTCAAAGCTTTCTCTCGGATGACGTTCCACCAGCGCTTTCCGCACGGCTTCCTCCCCGTGGTATCCATGATATGTGTAGGCGGTGTCAAAATAAGTGAGTCCCTGCTCCATATATGCGTCAAAAAGCTTTTCAATCAACGGATAATCAAATGATACAGGATCTTCCGCATTCAAAAGGGGAAGACGCATACATCCATAACCAAACTGATTTTTTCCATACTTCTTATCCTCCCTTCGTAACCATTCAGCCAGCCAAACGGTTACGTTCCTTCTTTGGCTGAACCGCAACGTTTCGTTCTCACTTTTCCATCTTCTATTATAAAACATACTGAAAAAACATCAATTCCCGTTTCCGCACCTTTTCATAAGCAAAACTTATCTGAAAGCCAGGCCTTTTCCATACCTCTCCTCCCGGCCCCTAACCTTTCTCCGAAGCCGGTCCCATGCATGATTTTTTATGCTGTTCAGTTGCCGGACCGTAGTTACAGTTCAGCCAGGTCTGTGCATTCACTGCACAGACCGTATGAAAACGCAGAGTCTGCGGGCATCCGGCCCATCGCAAAGCGATTTTCAACGGCCGGATGCGGTAACCGTTCAGCGGGCTGAACGGTTACGGGCCGTATAGAAACTGCGATAAAAAGGCGGGAGATTTCCTGCATTCTGTGCTATAATTATTTATGAATTGTGTTTACAGTGTTTTATGTATACTGCCAAAGAGTATAACCTGCATAGAATCACAGCCTGCGGCAGGAAATCTTTTCCATCAGAATATACTTATCGGAGGGAAATCCATTATGAAACTATTACTTACCGGTTTCGAGCCTTTCGGCGGCGAAACCTCCAATCCATCCTTTGAAGCAGTAAAACGACTGCCGGAGCGCATCGGCAGCGCGGAAATCATAAAAACCGAACTTCCGGTTTCCTTCAAAAACTCTGGTCCCGCCCTGATATCCGCCATAGAGAAGCATCATCCGGATGCCGTAATCTGTGTCGGCCAGGCAGGCGGATATGCCGGGATTGCCATAGAACGCACAGCCGTCAATCTGCAGGATGCCGCAGCAGTGGATAACGACGGTATTCAGCCGGAGGAACAGCCTGTCGTTGCCGACGGACCGGACGGATACTTTTCCTCCCTGCCGGTCAAACGCATTGCGGACGCATTGAAAAGCAATGAGATTCCGGCATTTGTATCCAACTCTGCCGGAACCTATGTCTGCAATAACGTTATGTATACCCTGCTCCATCTGATTCACAGCAAACATCTTCCCATCCGGGGCGGTTTTATCCATGTTCCCTTCTCTGTGGAACAGGCTGCCTGCAAAGCGCCCGGAACCCCATCCATGGCGCTGGAATATATGACGAAGGGGCTGGAGCTTGCCGTCCGGACAGTGGAGTCGGAACGTATCTGAAACTGCCTGCTGCGTGATTTATCCTGCACTTTCCGGAAACGTTCAGCAATCCCACTGGCACTGTTTCAGGTCAACGTGAAACGCGTCCTTCATCGGAACACCTTCCCGCTGAAGCAGCTGCCTTTGTTCCGGCCAGCCGGGCGCCAGTCTTCCTGCGTGATTGACCACTCTGTGACAGGGATAATCCCCGTACCGGTCAGCCATACTGAGCACCCTCCCCACCAGGCGGGCATTTTTGTCACGGCCGATCAGTCTGGCGATCTGTCCATAGGTGGCCACACTCCCTTCCGGGATTTCCCCGACCACGGAAAGAATCTCATAAATCAAATCCTCCTGCAGTATCCGTTTCATGATTTTATCTCCGATCTGATATCATATCATTCATTTTTCGTAACAGTTCAGCCAGCTGAACGGTTACCATTTTTCTGTTTGAAACGAGACCGCCGTTTCATCATTTCTTCTTATGTTTTAAAAGGATAAAATAACAGACTGTTCCGGCAAACAGAATCACAATCCAGAACACGGCTGCCAAAGCAATATAAAAGCCTGGCTGATATCACTCTGACTTTCTGCCGTCCCGTTTCATAATGAATCGGCTGTCTCTCACCGTCTCCACAACCTCAAATCCCAATTTTCTGTACAAAGAAATGGCCCTTTGATTCTTTATGAAAACATATAACATAATTGGCTCATTAACCGACGAACAGCACCTGCGAATTACTGTTGAACCGATTCCCTTCCCCTGAAACCCAGGGAAAATATACAGGTCATCTATTTCGAATACCGCGTCTTCGTTTTTATAGAAATGATAGTAACCGGCTTTCTTTCCATCCGCATAAATAACTGTATATTCATGAATGCAGTTTTCTATTTTATTATTAGTCCAGTCCAGCACCTTATTATAATCAATACTCTCAACATTTTCATACTCACGAATCAAGTGTACGTTTAACTGAAAGATACACTCAATGTCTTCCGGTTTTGCACTGTCGTATGATATATCCATAATCTTCATGATTCACCTTTCAGAATGCAAACATTTGAACTTTCCGTTACAGTTCAGCCAGGTCCGTGCATTCACTACACAGACCGTATGAAAACGCAGAGCCTGCGGGCATCCGGCCCATCGCGAAGTGATTTTCAATGGCCGGATACCGTAACAGTTCAGTGGGCTGAACTGTTACAACTTTCCAGAGATATCATCAAAGAAGCAGAAAATAATAAGCAAAACATCAAAAAGATGCTTCTGAAAGCGCTGCACTGCTGAATACAGCCAGCAATCGATGACGTTATATTTATTTTCTGTAAAATCCTTCTGAACTGTACTCCGCCCATTTCAAGTACATTTCCTGATAATTCTGCTTTATAAATCCCTGTATTATGCGGATTTCTCTGTTATTCAAAATACCTTTGTTCTGCAAAACAGTGTCTCCATTTTCCCGGACAAAGAATTTTGCCGAACCTGATTCTGTCAGTTTTCTATCGCTTGCATGAACATGCATACATTCAATGACGCAATGAGATGTAAAATATAAATAGTATCCGACTATTTTAAACTCATAATATTTCGGCATCCCACTCCTCCAAAAATTTTCTGTTTTTTTCCAGATAAGACTTTGCAATCTGTATTTCAATATCGTCCATACTGGTTTCCAGCACTTCATCATTTTTTGAAAATACCGCTGCTTTATCCGGACGGTTCAAATTAAGCACACGCCAGCCTTCTTCATTCTGTGTAAATGCATATCCATTTATAATCATATCTGCTTCATCCGCCACTTTCTTCACATCTGTCATCTGCCAGCCTCACTTTCTTAATTGGGGCTAAAAAAGCCTTGGAATCAAAATATAAATTTTCCAGAATCGGAACCAGATCAATGTACTCTTCCTCTTCTTTATCATTATGCCTGTATTTTGCCATTACAACAAGATATCCCTCATCCCATTCCTTCACTTTCGTATATCGTTCCAGAGAATGCGGTGCCCTGAAACGGATTACATGTCCGTCAAACTGAAAAACAGTAAAATTTTTTTCACTGCTCAAAACAGCTTCGTTGCTGACTGCCATGTATCTATCACCTCCAAAGCAATGTTCCTCGTTACAGTTCAGCTGACTGAACTGTTACTATTCCTCATAATCATTTACTATAATTTGTGTCAGAATTCCATCTCTGATTATATCTCAGCCTCAGTCCTATTCTTCTCTTTCAGAGCATACAACTCATTTTATGCAACTTAATTATAATTTGCAGAAAAAATTTTTTCAACCCGGGGAACAAAATTTCCTGTCACAGAAAGAAAGTGCCGCAATCTTTCGGATCACGACACTTTCCTAGTTATCAGTAACTATCGGTTTATAAAAGTTTTTAGAACTTGCCAGCCTTAGCAGCTTCCTCGATCGAAACCGCAACAGCTACTGTCATTCCGACCATCGGGTTGTTTCCTGCTCCGATCAGACCCATCATCTCAACATGAGCCGGCACAGAAGAGGAACCTGCAAACTGAGCGTCGGAATGCATACGGCCCAGAGTATCGGTCATACCGTAGGAAGCCGGACCTGCAGCCATGTTGTCCGGATGCAGAGTACGTCCTGTACCGCCGCCGGATGCAACGGAGAAGTATTTCTTTCCGGCCTCAATGCGCTCTTTCTTGTAGGTACCAGCTACCGGATGCTGGAAACGGGTCGGGTTGGTGGAGTTTCCTGTGATAGAAACGTCTACATTCTCTCTCCACATGATTGCAACGCCCTCGCGTACATCGTTTGCGCCGTAGCAGTTAACTTTTGCGCGTGGTCCGTCAGAGTATGCCTTGCGGAATACTTCTTTCAGTTCTCCGGTGTAGTAGTCGAACTCGGTTTCAATATATGTAAATCCATTGATACGCGCAATGATCTGAGCAGCATCTTTTCCAAGACCGTTCAGGATTACACGCAGAGGTTTCTGACGTACACGATTTGCTTTCTCTGCAATACCGATTGCTCCCTCAGCGGCTGCGAAAGACTCATGGCCTGCCAGGAATGCAAAGCACTCGGTATCCTCTTCCAGAAGCATTTTGCCCAGGTTTCCATGTCCCAGACCTACTTTACGCTGATCTGCAACAGATCCCGGAATACAGAAGGACTGAAGTCCCTCGCCGATTGCAGCGGCTGCATCGGATGCCTTGCGGCAGCCTTTCTTGATTGCGATTGCAGCGCCAACGGTGTAAGCCCATTTTGCGTTCTCAAAGCAGATCGGCTGAATGCCTTCTACCATTTTATATACATCCAGGCCTGCAGCTTTGGTTACTTCTGCCGCTTCCTCGATGGAATTGATTCCGTACTCAGCGAGTTTTGCCAGAATCTGTTTTTCTCTTCTTTCATATGATTCAAATAATGCCATTTCCTCGTCCTCCTGATTTTCAAGCTTTTCTCGGATCAATGATCTTGACAGCGTCGTTTACACGGCCATACTGTCCCTGCGCTTTCTCAAATGCGGTGTTTGCATCGTCGCCGCCTTTGATGAACTCCATCATCTTTCCGAAGTTTACGAATTTATAACCGATGATCTGATCCTCATCGTCAAGAGCGATACCTGTAACGTATCCGTCAGTCATTTCCAGGTAACGAGGTCCTTTTGCAAGTGTTCCGTACATGGTTCCAACCTGGGAACGAAGTCCTTTTCCAAGGTCTTCCAGACCTGCGCCGATTGCCAGACCTTCCTCGGAAAATGCGCTCTGGCTTCTTCCGTATACAATCTGCAGGAACAGTTCTCTCATTGCTGTATTGATAGCATCACACACAAGGTCTGTATTCAGAGCCTCCAGGATGGTAAGACCCGGCAGAATCTCAGATGCCATTGCCGCGGAATGGGTCATTCCGGAACATCCGATCGTCTCAACCAGAGCCTCCTGGATAACACCGTCTTTCACGTTCAGTGTAAGCTTACAGGTACCCTGCTGAGGAGCGCACCAGCCAATTCCATGTGTCATACCGGAAATATCTTTGATTTCTTTTGCTTTAACCCATTTTGCTTCTTCCGGAATCGGAGCTGCGCCGTGATGAACGCCCTGAGTAACCGGACACATCATTTCTACTTCGTGTGAATAAATCATTGTTAGACTCCTTTCAAATATGTACTTATTTGAGATTTTGTCTTTGGAACAACCCGCAATCTGAAGTCCCACAGACCTGACATTATTTTCTCACAATCTTTCGGTTTCGTCAACTCTGAAATGACGGTTTTTCCCGGTCCGGAGCAACCGGTCAGCCAGATGAACCGTTGCGGACGGTCACATTTCCTGCAGTTCCATCCTGGTAAATGCCTGGGAACCGGCAAGCATCAGCACAAACGCTGCCGCCGTCAGATACAGCCCTGCCGCCAGAAAGGCTGCCGTCTCTCCCAGCAGAAAAAGCCCTGCGAGGAAAAAAGGAATCGCGATTCCGATAAATGTCCATGCGATCACCATCTGCAGCAGACTTCTTCCCGTCGATCCGAAAGCATTCCCGAGAACGGCTCTTGTGATGGTATCCGAATAGATCCGGACTCCGCCGGCCGCGGCGCCTATCCATACCAGCAGAACCAGCAGCAGAGGCCGGACTCCCATAGCCACCCCCGCCGGGAATACCAGCAGTATCATATTGACTGCGGATTTCACATGCTCCAGGCAGGTGGCATACCAGATTTTATATACCGGACGGTCGGGAATCAGAAATACATATGGATTTTCCAGCTCTTTTGTCCATTTGTTCGGAAGGCTTCCGAATACCAGCATCAGATAAGCCGCCAGCGCAAGAAGCACATATACCTTAAATTCCTGAGGAACCTCAAGCCTGCCGGTCCGATCCAGATAAATAAGCACGCATCCGACCGCCAGATTGACCAGAGTCGCTGCGTTAAAGAGAAAGAATCTCTCTTTTCTGTACTCCAGCCACTGCCGGAAAAGGATCGCTTTCGCGCCGGTTCCTCTCCATTCCACCCGGACCTTCTTCAGCTTCCTGTTTTTTGGAAGAACTCCCGTTCCATTCTTCTTTTTCTGTTCCAGCACCTGTTCATAGTTATCGGCAAACTGCATTGCATCCTCAAAACATTCCCCTGTACATTTCATCCGGACTGCCGCAGACAACAGGCCGCAGGCCGACAGCAGAAACAAAACGGTCCCCACTGTATTGACAGAATCCGGTCCCAGAAGAAGCAGCCGCACCGCGGCAATCTGCCAGCCAACCAGCGGAATCATCTGTATCCCAGGACTGGACAGATATCCGGTCACTGCTGAAAAGCGGAAACCTTCCTGCCGCAGATACCAGAAGCCCAGAAGCAGAAGGAGCACAACAATCCCATACAGGAGATAGCCCAGCCGTGCCAGAGTCTCTTTCTTCAGTCTCTCATTCCCATACAGGCAGATCACCAGAGCCGCCTCCATAACCGTTCCGATCCCTCCGATCACAGTAAAGTAAACAAGCATTTTCAGCGGAGGGATCCGAAACCACAGCGTCCCCAGAATCGCCGCAAGCAGCTCCACGCAAAGCCCCGGCAGAAGCGTCTTTGCCTGTCCGTAAAGCAGGCAGAGCTTCGGCGACACCGGTGAGGGAAAAATGAAATGTACATCACTGTTCCGAAAAAGCATTCCCTGTCGTTTTGCGTAGGCGCTGTAGCTGAGCGGCGACAGATACAGAATCAGGGCGCTCACCGCCGCCACCAGTGTTTCCGGCCGGTTCATTCCCCGTTTCATCAGTTCCTCCAGAATGCTGTGATACATAATGAACGCATAAAACCCGAGGATCAGAAGATACACCCAGAATGCCGGTTTTCGGATCAGCTTTTTCAGGGTATTCACCACAGACCGCTTCCATACATAAATCAGACTATTCATGCTGTTCTCCTTTCTCCGTCACTGAGAAAAAAAGATCATCCAGATTCTGGTCGCTGACCTCCTCTCTGTGATATACGGCAAGAATCGTCCCCTTATCCATAACAAATACATCATCCCACAGTTCCTGTACCATTTCCAGCATATGAGTGCTGATCAGCACTGTGGCGCCACATTTTTTCTGTTCACAGATCACTTCCTTCAGCTCCTTGATCGCCCTGGGATCAAGGCCCACCATCGGTTCGTCAAACAGGATCACCCTCGGACGAATCAGCAGTGCACAGCAGATGCTGACTTTCTGCATCATTCCTTTGGAAAGCTCGCTGCCAAGCTTATCCCGCTTGTCCTCAAGTTCAAAACGCTCCATCCACCGGGCAATCTCCTCCCGGGATACGGAAGCATTGTAGGCTCTCCGGATATACTCCAGGTGCTCCTCCACCGTCAGATTGGGAAACAATGCCGGAAGTTCCGGAACATATCCGAAAATTCTTTTTGCCTCCATTGTCCTGGCAGGCAGGCCGTCAATCCATACGCCGCCTTCATATTTCAGAAGCCCTGCAATACTCTTGATCACAGAGGATTTTCCTGCGCCGTTTGGCCCCAGTAAAATTCCAATCCTGCCTGTATTTACCGTAAAGCTCACGTCATTCACCGCCAGCGTCTTATTGTAACGTTTTGTCAGCTTTTTTACTTCAAGCATTGTTTTTCCTCCCTCGTCTGCCATGAAATAAAGGTGCGTCATTGTACTATTTAAATAATACAATGACGCACCTCCGATGTCAATGCAAGGAAGATCAAACTTTCATTACGATTTCCTTACTGTTTTTAAAGATAGAATCTGACGGGATTACCCCCCGGACACTGGACAGGGGATAAATGTTGGTGCGTGGTCCGACCACGGTTCCCGGATTCAGAACGCTGCCGCATCCCACCTCCACTTCGTCGCCCAGCATTGCCCCGAATTTCTTCAGGCCGGTCTCAATGTTTTCGCCGTCTCCTTTTACAATGACCAGCTTCTTATCAGACTTTACGTTTGATGTAATGGAACCGGCGCCCATATGCGCCTTGTAGCCCAGAATGGAATCTCCCACGTAATTGTAATGAGGCACCTGCACCTTGTTGAACAGAATCACGTTTTTCAGCTCAGTGGAATTTCCGACCACAGCGCCTTCTCCCACCAGCGCGTTTCCGCGGATAAACGCACAATGTCTTACTTCCGCACCTTTTCCGATAATGCACGGACCGGTAACGGACGCCGTGGGCGCCACCTTCGCGTCCCTTGCCACCCAGATATTCTCTCCACGCTTTTCATATTCTTCATCGGAAAGCGTATTGCCAAGCTTCACAATAAATGCGCCGATCTCCGGGAGCACCTCCCAGGGATATGTCTTCCCCTGAAAAATCTCCGCTCCGATGGTTTCGTCCAGATTATACAGTTCCTGAATCGTAATTCCTTTCATTCCTTTCCTCCTCCTTTTTTCTTATAGACGTCCGCATACGCGTCAAAACACTGGCGCAGGCCATAGGACGGATGCATGCGCTTTACGTTTTCTGTGTGGCGGGCCACAAAATGTTCCAGTTTTGTCATATACTCTTCCGTCGTAATGCTCCCTTCCGCCACATAGGTCAGCCCCTTTTCCCAGCTGGCGGTCAGTTCCGGGTTCAGCAGCGAGCGGATCGACTGGCTGACCACGTCGAAGATCATCTCTCCCAGCTGGGTCGGCGTGATCACCTGGGTCTTTTTGTTCAGGGAGAGGTACTGAATAGAAAACAGCTTTTTCAGTATTTCCGCCCTGGTGGCGCTGGTCCCGATGCCGCTGCCCTTGATCTGCGCGCGGAGCTCCTCGTCCTCGATCAGC
This sequence comes from Candidatus Fusicatenibacter intestinigallinarum, assembly GCA_019119555.1. Classification (GTDB taxonomy): domain Bacteria; phylum Bacillota; class Clostridia; order Lachnospirales; family Lachnospiraceae; genus Fusicatenibacter; species Fusicatenibacter intestinigallinarum. The sequence goes on from DWWU01000030.1 coordinate 28,550, forward strand.
TGCCCGGCATTTTCCATTGCCAGAATCATGGAACCGGAAGTATACCGTTTCGGCGGAGAAGTCTCCCCTTCTTTGATCCGGAAATTCTCTATGGGAAGAACCGTTCCCTTTCTCACTTTTGCCAGGGCTGCCAGGAATTCCTGGTCGCAGGCAATCTCCGCCTCCCCTCCGTCGCCGGAAGAGTTCCCGGAAGGGGCGTCCTTTCGTCTGCTGAAGGAATAATTCATCACCTTCAGATACCCCTCCTCCAGCAGAACCTTAAAGCTGGAAAAAAAGCGTTCTCCTCCGCTCACCGTCGTCAGCGATACTTTCTGGTACACTGCCGGCGGATAGAAAACCGCAAGAAACTTTCTCACAATCACTTCATAAACCTTTTCCGGGAGCTCTCTGAGATTTCTCAGATTCCCCAGCCCCTGTCCGGTGGGAATGATTGCGTAGTGATCGGTAATCTGCTTGTCATTGGTATAGCGGGTATTTCCAATCTTTTTATAACTCCCGTTCTCCAGAATTTCCCCTGCCAGCTCTGCGGTTTTTCCATAGTTCTTAAGTCCCGCAAGATTCCGGTGGATTTCCTTTGCAACGGCGCTGGACAGTACACGGGCGTCCGTTCTCGGATAAGTGACCAGCTTCTTTTCATACAGTTCCTGAACAATTTTCAGCGTCTCATCCGGACTGATTTTAAAAAGCTTTGCGCAGTCATTCTGAAGTTCCGCCAGATTGTACAGCAGCGGAGGATTCTTTTTCTCCTTCTTTCGCTCCGCTTTCTCTACCGACGCGGTCAGCGGCTCTGTTTCGCTCAGCTCGGTGATCAGTTTTTCCGCATCCTCTTTTTTCAGAAACCCATTGTCCTTGTAGAGCAGCGGCGACTGATAGTATCTGCTGCCTTCCACCGCCCTCCACTCGCCGTCAAAGCTCCGTCCTTCCACAGACATCTTTGCCAGGACACGGTAAAACGGCGTCTTGACAAAGGACCGGATCTCCCGCTCCCTGCGCACAACCATTCCCAGCACGCAGGTCATCACGCGGCCGACGGAGACCGCCTGATATTTCGTTCCCAGATAATTGGCGATGGTATTCCCGTATTTCAACGTCAGCACACGGGAAAAATTGATCCCCATCAGATAATCTTCCTTGGCACGCAAATAGGCGGAGGCTGAAAGGTTGTCATATTCACTTTCATCCTTCGCTTCACGGATTCCTCTCAGGATCTCCTCCTCTGTCTGGGAATCGATCCATACTCTCTTCTGTTTTTTATCCCTGACCTGAGCCATCTGCGCAACCAGCCGGTAGATGTACTCCCCTTCCCGCCCGGAGTCGGTACAGACATAGATCGTTGTCACATCCTCCCGGTTCAGCAGTCCGCTGACAATGCGGAACTGTTTCTCCACTCCCGGTATCACCTCATACAGAAAGGTTTGGGGAAGAAACGGCAGAGTCTCGAAACTCCACCGTTTATATTTCGGATCGTATTTTTCCGGATAGCTCATGGTGACCAGGTGTCCGACGCACCAGGTCACCACGGAATTCTGAGATTCCAGATAGCCGTCCCTCCGCTGCATATTTTCTTTTAAAGCCTTCGCAAACTCCTGCGCCACGCTGGGCTTTTCAGCTATGTATAAAGATTTTGTCATTCTTTCGGTGCACTCATTTTACAAAGCGGCCAGCCAAGCAGCAGCGCTCCGCCGACCATATTTCCCAAAGTTACAATCAGCATACTTCGCAGCACACTGACAATGGAGACGCCCGGCACCAGCAGCATGGCAGTCGTAAAGGTAGCCATGTTGGCAATGCTGTGTTCAAAACCGGATACCACGAAACCTGAGATGCAGATCACGATCATCAGGAATTTGGCCGCCTCGTTTTTCATCTTGTTTCCGCAAACGATCGCGAGACAGACAAAGAAGTTACAGAGAACTGCCCGCAGGAACATCTGTCCTGCCGGGATCGTCAGTTTTCCGTCAATGATACTTGCAAAATACCCTGCGGTGCCTGACGCTCCTGCCCCAACAAAGATCAGGGAAAAAACAAAACATCCGACAAAGTTTCCGATATAGCTGACCAGCCATACCTTTCCGACCGCCTTCCAGGATACCGCTTTCTGGTAAGCGCCGAACGCCATCATCAGATTGTTTCCGGTAAAAAGCTCACTGCCGATAAAAGTGATCAGAAGAACAGCAATGGAAAACACAATGCCGCTCAGAAATTTACCCATCGCAGGATCTGATTCGCTGAACAGATTACCGACAACATTGCTGTAGATCATTGCCACGGCAATAAAGAAACCCGCCATAATGGCTCTCAGAACGTACCGCCCGAAATGCTCTTCCAGAAACCTTATTTTCCCCTTTGCAATCTGCTCAAATTTTTCTACATCTTCGTAAGGCATAAAAAAATCCTCCTCTCTTTCTCGTCCTGTTCCTGTGTCATCTGCACATTGCAAAACACAGATCCACAGATGTTTTTTGCAGCGTCCCGTAAAAAATACCTCCCTTTTCACATAGAAACATTATACCATCGTTAAAGAAATATCACAACCAAAAGTGTGATTTCAAACACTTTCTTCCGTGTCTTATTATTCACAAAATATTATGCGATATTTTGTGAATAATTCGCAATTTCAAAAAACAGGGAAATATGAAAGAATTGACTTTTTTCCCCTCCGTTGCTATAGTCTGTTTTGTATCCGGTTCCCGTGCTCACGAACGCCGAAAAACCGGAAAAATGTTACAGTTCAGCCAGGAAAGAAAGGTGAAATCCAATGAATGAATCAGAAATCCGACAGATCGTTGAAAAGCAGAGGGCTTATTTTTACACTGGCGCCACGCTTCCTCTGGAAGGGAGAATCCGTGCGCTGAAGAAGCTGCGGACCTATATCCGGGAGCATGAAGCGGAACTGAATCAGGCGATCCGGGAAGACCTGGGAAAAAGCGCCTATGAGAGTTATATGTGCGAAACCGGTCTCGTCCTGACAGAGATCACCTATATGCTGCGCCATATCCGTTCCTTCGCCCGGGAAAAAACCGTATACACCCCTCTGGCACAGTTTCCTTCCAGAAGCTTTGTAAAACCTTCTCCCTATGGAGTCACACTGATCATGAGCCCGTGGAATTATCCGTTCCTTCTGACCATTGATCCGCTGGCTGACGCAATCGCTGCGGGAAATACCGCCGTCATCAAGCCCAGCGCATACTCTCCCTGCACCAGCCGGGCGATCCGGACCATGATCCGCGAATGTTTTCCGGAAGAATACGTCGCTGTGGTCACCGGCGGACGTGCGGAAAATACCTGCCTGCTGAACGAACCTTTCGATTATATTTTTTTCACCGGCAGCCAGGCCGTCGGAAAAGAAGTCATGGCTCACGCCGCACGCCACCTGACCCCGGTCACCCTGGAGCTTGGAGGAAAAAGCCCCTGTATCATAGAGAAAACCGCAGATCTTCCTCTCGCAGCAAAGCGTATCGTATTCGGAAAATATCTGAACTGCGGACAGACCTGCGTGGCACCGGACTACATTTACTGCGATGAGGAAATCAGGGATCGTCTGGTGGAAGAGATCAGGAAACAGATCCGAAAGCAGTTCGGACCCAGCCCGCTGACCAACAACGATTACGGAAATATCATCAATGAAAAACATTTTGATCGGATCATGGGACTGATCGACCCGGAAAAAGTCGTCTGGGGAGGAAAGTCAGACAAAAGCACCCGGAAAATCGAACCGACACTGATGAACCATGTCACCTTCAACGACGCTGTCATGCAGGAGGAAATTTTCGGGCCTGTTCTCCCGGTGCTTACCTACGATTCTCTCGATGCGGCCATTGAGAAAATCAACTCCATGCCGCACCCTCTGGCGCTGTACCTTTTCACCTCCGACAAACAGGCTGCGAAAAAAGTAATGTCCCGCTGCGGTTTTGGAGGCGGCTGCATCAACGATACTATTATCCATCTGGCAACCAGTGAAATGGGATTCGGCGGTTTCGGCGAAAGCGGAATGGGCTCTTACCACGGAAAGGAAGGTTTCCGGACCTTCTCCCACAACAAAAGCATTGTGGATAAGAAAACCTGGCTGGATCTCCCCATGCGGTACCAGCCCTATAAAAAATTCAACGAAAAACTGCTCCATATCTTTCTCAGATAGTCCGCATCCCGGCACAGCTCTTCAGCCCGTGCCGGGATGATTCTGTTTATATTCCTGATATCTTGTTCTGTACCACCATATATTGTGCTTTATTTTTTCTTTTCCTCAATATATTGACTTTTCTCAGAAGGACATATATAATATCATTTAACGATTCTTACGTAATGGAGGATGTTTTCAATGAAACTCGGAGGTTTGCAGAAACTTACGCTCCTGGATTATCCCGGGCGGATCGCCTGTATCGTATTTACGGAAGGCTGCAATTTTCGCTGCCCCTACTGCCATAATGCCGGCCTGGTTCTTCCGGAACAGATGACAGAACCGGAAAGCGAAGCCTCCGTCCTCTCATATCTGGAAAAGCGGAGACAGATTCTTGAGGGAGTGGTCATCACCGGAGGGGAACCTCTGCTGCAGCCGGATCTGGAACTTTTTTTGCAGAAGATTCACAGACTCGGGTATCCGGTAAAACTGGATACCAACGGAAGTTTTCCGGAACGGTTGGATGCGCTGCTGAAAAACGGACTGATCCATTACGCTGCCCTGGATGTCAAACATGCACCGGCACAATACGGGAAGGCGTCCGGCATCAGAAGCGGGAAAACCGTTTCTCTCGTGGAACAGAGTATCCATTCCCTTCTGTGCTCAGGAATTTCCTTTGAATTCAGGACCACGGTCGTAAAAGGTATTCATACTGCCGAAGCGCTTACGGAGCTGGGATTCTGGCTTGCCCGGATGACAACAGAAGCTTCCGGCCCGGAAAAACAAATGCCGCCCTGGTTCCTGCAGACCTATGTGGATTCCGGTCATGTCATTGCGCCGGAAGGTCTTTCTCCATTCTCAGAGCGGGAGATGGAAGATCTTCTTATGGCAGCAGAAACCGCTTACGGAGCCACTGCTCTGCGCGGCGGCTCTCCCAACCGTTCAGAAAACCGCACAGCAGTCTGTGCGGCGGCAGAGAACAGAAAGTGAAGAACAGATATTATGAGTAATTATCAGGTTGTGAAACGAGACGGAAAAAAAGTGGATTTCAATCTTCAGAAAATCATTTCCGCAATGACAAAGGCTTTTAATGCCATGGACAAGCACACACATTCTTCCGTGGTGGAACTTCTGGCTATTCAGGTCACCGCAGATTTCGACTGCAAAATAAAAGACAACTGTATTTCCGTGGAAGATATCCAGGACAGTGTGGAACATGTCCTGTCCCGGGCCGGATATGGGGATGTGGCAAAAGCATATATTCTCTACCGGAAGCAGCGGGAAAAACTTCGTCAGACACAGTCTACATTGCTGGATTACAAAAAAACCGTGGACAACTATCTTCGTGTCAACGACTGGAGAGTAAAGGAAAACTCCACCGTCACCTACTCTGTGGGCGGGCTGATTCTATCCAACTCCGGCGCTATCACGGCCAATTACTGGCTCTCGGAAGTCTATGACGACGAAATAGCGAACGCTCACAGAAACGCAGATCTGCACATCCACGATCTTTCCATGCTGACCGGATACTGTGCCGGATGGTCGCTGAAGCAGCTGATTCTGGAAGGTCTGGGCGGTGTTCCGGGAAAAATCTCCTCGGCGCCGGCCAAACACCTGGCTACCCTGTGCAATCAGATGGTCAATTTTCTCGGCATCATGCAGAACGAATGGGCCGGAGCCCAGGCATTTTCTTCCTTTGACACGTATCTGGCTCCCTTTGTAAAGGCGGACAATCTCACCTATGAACAGACGAAAAAATGCATTGAATCTTTCGTTTATGGCGTAAATACACCTTCCCGCTGGGGAACACAGGCGCCGTTTTCCAATATCACCCTGGACTGGACCGTTCCGTCGGATCTCGCCGAACTCCCGGCCATCGTCGGCGGAAAGGAGATGCCATTCAAATACAAAGACTGCAAACGGGAAATGGATATGGTCAATAAAGCCTTTATTGAGATCATGGTGGAGGGGGACGCGGAAGGCCGCGGCTTCCAGTATCCGATTCCCACCTATTCGATCACGAAAGATTTTGACTGGTCAGATACAGAAAACAACCGGCTGCTGTTTGAGATGACCGCCAAATACGGCACGCCGTATTTTTCCAATTATATCAACAGCGATATGGAGCCCAGCGACGTCCGGAGCATGTGCTGCAGACTCCGTCTGGACCTGCGGGAGCTCCGCAGAAAGACAGGCGGATTTTTCGGCAGCGGGGAAAGCACCGGTTCCGTCGGTGTGGTCACGATCAACCTTCCGAGAATCGCTTACCTGGCGGACGATGAAGCTGACTTCTTCCGCCGTCTGGACAAGCTGATGGACATTGCCGCACGTTCTCTGAAAATCAAACGTACTGTCATCAGCCGCCTGCTGGAAGGAGGCCTTTATCCTTATACCCGCCACTATCTCGGATCCTTTGATCACCATTTCTCGACCATCGGACTCGTGGGAATGAACGAGGCCGGCCTGAATGCCAGATGGCTGGGAAAGGATCTGACGGCTCCCGAGACTCAGAAATTCGCCGTCAGAGTACTGAATCATATGAGAGAGCGTCTCTCCGATTATCAGGAAATGTACGGCGATCTGTACAACCTTGAGGCCACCCCAGCGGAATCCACCGCTTACCGGCTTGCAAAACACGATGTGGAACAGTTACCCGATATCCGGACTGCCGCGGAACCAGGCGGAACTCCGTATTATACGAACAGCTCTCATCTTCCCGTGGGATATACCGACGACATCTTCTCTGCGTTGGATATTCAGGACGAACTGCAGACTCTGTACACCTCGGGAACTGTATTCCATGCATTTCTGGGAGAACGTCTCTCTGACTGGAAGACCGCCGCGCAGCTGGTACGGAAGATTGCCGAAAACTACCGGCTGCCCTACTATACCCTTTCTCCTACCTACTCCATCTGCCGGGAGCACGGATATCTGTCCGGAGAACAGCCGGAATGCCCGATCTGTCACCAGAAGACGGAAGTGTACAGCCGGATCACCGGATACTACCGTCCGGTACAGAACTGGAACGACGGAAAGGTGCAGGAATACAGACAGCGGAAAAACTACCGGCTCGCGGGCAATGTCTTCCATCCCGCAGCAGACAGCTCTGTCCGGGAACCCAAAGCCACAGACGCAGAGGACGAAAGAAAGCATCGGGAGCATGAACTTCCCGGTACTCTGAAACTTTTTTCCACCGCTGCCTGTCCGAACTGCAGGATCGCCAAAGAAAAACTGCAGCACGCCGGAATCCATCCGGAATACATCATCGCAGAAGAGCAGCCGGAGCTCTGCAGCCGCTACGGAATTCTCACGGCTCCGACTCTGGTGTCCGAAACTTCCAACGGACCCACTCTCTACACCGGAGTCCCGGAAATCCTGCATTATATCGATACAGTAGCCGGCAACTGACGGTGAAAGGTTACCGTTCAGCAAATCTGTGTATTCACTGTAACCGTCCAGCTGGCTGAACGGTTACGGCGAAAGCCCCTCAGAACAGAGGAAAACCGCTGTTCTGAGGGGCTTTTGGCCGCTTTTTTTGTTTTTTTGGTTTATTTTGCCTTAATGAAACCTTTCGCCGTCAGAGTCTCCGCACACAGCACCGCGCCTCCCGCCGCACCGCGCACCGTGTTATGAGAAAGGCCAACAAACTTCCAGTCATAGATGGAATCCTCCCGGAGCCGTCCCACGGAAATTCCCATTCCGTTTTCATAATCCACGTCCAGAGTAACCTGTGGACGATTGTCTTCTTCCATATAGCGGATAAACTGCTTCGGCGCACTTGGAAGCTCCAGTTCCTGAGGAAGTCCCCGGAAACTGACCAGCTTTTCAACCAGCTGCTCTTTCGTCGGGTTCTTACGGAACTTCACAAACACTGCAGCCGTATGTCCGTTCAGAACCGGAACACGGATACACTGACAGGTGATCTTCGGTTCCTCTGCTTTCACAATCACGCCGTTTTCAATCTTTCCCCAGATACGCAGCGGCTCCTGCTCGCTCTTCTCTTCCTCTCCGGAGATAAACGGAATAATATTCTCCACCATCTCCGGCCAGTCCTTAAACGTCTTTCCTGCTCCGGAAATCGCCTGGTAGGTCGTCGCCACTACCTCATAGGGCTCAAACTCTTTCCATGCGGTCAGCACCGGCGCATAACTCTGAATCGAACAGTTCGGCTTCACTGCGATGAATCCGCGGGAAGTCCCCAGACGCTTTTTCTGGAATTCGATCACATCGAAATGCTCCGGATTGATCTCCGGAATAACCATCGGAACATCCGGTGTCCAGCGGTGCGCGCTGTTGTTGGATACCACCGGAGTCTCAGTCTTCGCATATGCTTCCTCGATCGCCTTGATTTCATCTTTTGACATATCAACAGCAGAAAATACAAAGTCAACCGTAGATGCCACATGTTCCACATCGTTGACATTCATAACAACCAGCTTCTTTACCGCTTCCGGCATCGGCGTCGTCATTTTCCAGCGGTCTCCGACCGCTTCCTCATACGTCTTTCCCGCGCTTCTCGGGCTGGCTGCCACTGTCACGACTTCAAACCACGGATGATTTTCCAGCAGAGCGATAAATCTCTGTCCAACCATCCCCGTTGCACCTAAAATTCCAACTTTTAATTTCTGTTCCATCTTTCTCTCCTCATTTCTGTTCCGGTTTGTGACCTCTCCTCCGCATTGCAACAGTCCAGCCAGCTGAACTGTTGCTTCGCATTCAGCATAGTCAGTCAAAGACTTCCCTTTCTTTTCCGCCTGTGCGGCTTTTCTTCGCCCATCATTGCCGGAACATGATTTGTTTTTCTGCGGCGTACATTTGTGCGTCTCATGTAATACTAAACGATTTTATCTGAAATTGCAATACTTTTTTCACTGTGTTTTCAGCGGAACTGTAACAACAGTTACACCCAGTCTGCGGAACTGCTTTCAAGGTATTTCCGGTTTTCCTCCAGCACACGGCTCATCGCCTCTGCACCCGGCGCTCCGATGGTATTGCGTTTTTCCACACAGTTTTTCATACTGATTGCCTCGTAGATGTCCTCCTCAAAAACAGGACTGATCGCCTTGTACTCCTCCAGCGTCATATCGTCCAGCGCAATGTTCTTCTCCAGGCAGTACAGGACAAGGCGTCCTACGATGCCATGGGCGTCCCGGAACGGAACTCCCTTTCCAACCAGATAGTCCGCCGCATCCGTCGCGTTGGTAAATCCGTTTTTCGCACTTTCCTCCATCCGGTCTTTCCGGAAGCGCATTGTGGAAACCATCCCGGTAAACAGGGCAAGACAGCCCTTTACCGTATCAATGGCATCAAAGGTCAGTTCCTTGTCCTCCTGCATATCTTTGTTATACGCCAGCGGCAGACCTTTCATCGTCGTCAGCATGGAAATCAGTGCTCCGTACACACGGCCTGTTTTTCCTCTGACCAGCTCTGCAATGTCCGGATTCTTTTTCTGCGGCATGATGCTGCTGCCTGTGCTGTAGGCGTCGTCGATTTCCACAAACTGATATTCGTTGGTGTTCCAGATAATGATTTCCTCACAGAACCGGCTCAGATGCATTATAATCGTCGACATGGCGCTGAGCAGCTCGATCAGATAATCACGGTCAGAAACGGAATCCATGCTGTTTCTGGTAGCTCCGTCGAATTCCAGCAGCTTTGCCGTGTACTCCCGATCCAGGGGATACGTGGTCCCCGCAAGCGCACCGGAGCCAAGGGGACAGAGATTCATTCTCTGATAAATATCATGGAGACGCCCCCGGTCACGGCGGAACATCTCAAAATATGCCCCCATATGGTGTGCCAGCGTGATTGGCTGAGCTTTCTGGAGATGGGTAAATCCAGGCATATACGTGTGAAGATTTTCTTCCATGATCTTCTGCAGTGTTCTCAGCAGTTCCAGTACCAGCCCGTCCATCTCGCGGATCTCATCCCGGATGTAAAGCTTCATATCCAGCGCCACCTGATCATTCCGGCTTCTTCCGGTATGCAGCTTTTTCCCTGTATCTCCGATCCTCTGAATCAGATTCGCCTCCACGAAACTGTGGATATCCTCATATTCCTCTGTGATTTCAAGACGATGATTCTCCACATCCTCCAGGATTCCCTGCAGCCCCTCAAGAATCTTGTCTTTCTCATCCTCTGTCAGGATTCCCTGTTTTGCCAGCATACGCACATGCGCCATGCTCCCCTGGATATCCTGTCTGTAAAACTTTCTGTCAAACCCAATGGACGCATTAAAGTTGTAAACAAGCTGATCCGTCTCCTTTGTGAAACGGCCGCCCCATAACTGTGCCATCTTGCTTCCTCTCTTTCTCTTATCGTACAATCGCCTTCCGTCATATCTTCACTGGTCCGCCGCTTTTGCTTTCTGCCGCTCCCGTTCTCTTTTTGAGAAAACGCAGCCGCAGTAATCCTGACGGTACAGGCCATATTTTCCGGAAAGTTCCACCGAACGGCGGTACCCGTTCTTCTTTTTGAAATCAGAATTCAGGTAACGGATCCCATACTCCTGCGCCAGCCTTTCCCCGATCTCATTGAGCTTTTCCGCATTTTTCATCGGACTGATCGAAAGCGTCGTCGTGAAATAGTCGGCTCTCATCTGTTTTGCTGCCTCAGCGGCTTCCCGCAGGCGCAGTTCATAGCACCCGAAACATCTCTCCTGTCCTTCCGGAAATTCTTCCATCCCACGGGCCATCTCATAAAAACGTCCGGTATCGTAAGCGCCCTCCTGAAAATCCACAGGATGGCGTACCTCCATCCGACGAATCAGATCCTGCTGTTCCTGTACCCTCTTTTCATATTCCTCAGGAGGATAGATGTTCGGATTATAATAAAAAACAGTGATCTGAAAATATTCGGACAGATATTCCAGGACATAACTGCTGCACGGAGCACAGCAACTGTGCAGCAGAAGCACAGGAACTTTTCCGTCCAGACCTTCGATCACCCGTTCCAGTTCCTTCTGATAATTTCTTTTGTTTGCCATCCCATTCCTCACCTCTGGCAGTTTTGCCTTTCTATTTTAACCCCGGCTGCAGGAAAAAGTCAATTGTTGCTTTGGTATTCGTCTGTAACGGGAATTTTTCTTTTCTCATATATTATTTTATAAGGAACTGCCGTTACCGTTCAGCCAGTTCTGTGCATTTTCCGCACAGACCGGATGAAAGCGTAGTGCCTGCAGGCATCCGACCCGTCGCGAACCGATGTTCAATGGCCGGATGCCATCCAAAACACTCCAAAGGAGGCATCTATGATTCCATTACTTGAGTTAAAAAATATATCTCTTTCTTACCATACTCTGGAAGGTGAAACCACGGTTTTGTCCGATATCAGCTTTTCCGTCCGCGAGGGTGAATTTGTTGCTCTCGTAGGCCCCAGCGGATGCGGAAAAAGTACGATTCTGAACCTGATTTCCGGACTTCTGAAGCCGGAACAGGGGGAAATCCTTCTGAAGGGAGAGCCTCTCGCCCATTCCCTGGTCAACATCGGCTATATGCTTCAGCGGGATCACCTGTTCGAATGGCGCACGGTTTACAGCAATATCCTGCTTGGCCTGGAAATCCAGCATGCAGTCACCCGTGAGAAAAAAGAGAAGGCCGAAGAAATGATGCGCACTTACGGCCTGGCAGATTTTAAAAATGCGCGGCCTTCCCAGCTGTCCGGCGGCATGCGCCAGAGAGCCGCCCTGATCCGGACGCTTGTCCTGGAGCCGGCGCTTGTCCTTCTGGACGAACCCTTCTCTGCACTGGATTACCAGACACGCCTTCTTGTAAGCGATGATATCGGTAAGATCATCCGGCAGGAAGGCAAAACCGCGCTGCTGGTCACCCATGATATCTCCGAGGCAATCAGTATGGCGGACCGCGTTCTTGTCCTCACAAAGCGCCCGGCACATATTCAGGCAGAAATTCCGGTTCTTTTCGGGATGGAAAACAGAACACCGATGGCCTGCCGCAATGCGCCGGAGTTCAAAACCTATTTCAATCAGATCTGGAAGGAGCTGAATCAAAATGAAACCTGAACAAACTCTGACTCCCCAGGAACTGTTTCTGAGACAGCAGACGCAGAAAAAGCGCCAGATTCGCGCGGCGCGGATTCTCCTGCTCGCCGCATTTCTGATTCTGTGGGAGGCCGCCGCTGCCTTTGGCTGGATCGATTCCTTTATCTTTTCCAGCCCTTCCCGCATCACCGAAACCTTCTGGACCATGTGCCGGGAACAGGAGCTGTTCCGCCACATAGGAATCACTCTTGCCGAGACGCTGATCAGTTTTTTTCTGGTCATCCTTTTCGGCATCGGCATTGCCGTGCTTCTGTGGCTGTGTCCGAGATTTTCCTCTGTCATGGAGCCGTATCTGGTCGTGCTGAACAGTCTTCCGAAGTCGGCAATGGCGCCGCTTCTGATCGTCTGGCTTGGCGCCAATATGCGCACCATCGTCGTGGCGGGAATGTCTGTCGCCATCTTCGGATCCATCATCAGCCTCTACAGCGAATTCAAGGGTGTGGATCCGGACGCGGTCAAACTGATTTACACATTGGGGGGAACAAAAAGAGATACCCTGCGGAAGGTGATTCTTCCCTCCTCGGTTCCGTTTCTTCTGAGTACCTTCAAGGTCAATATCGGACTTTGTCTGGTCGGCGTTGTAATCGGAGAGTTTATCGGCGCGAGAAGCGGCCTCGGATATCTGATCATCTACGGGAGCCAGGTTTTCCAGCTGAACATGGTTATCATGTGTATCTTTGTGCTCTGCATCATCGCAACTCTTCTGTATGCTGCCGTCAGTTTTCTAGAGAAACAGTATCTGAAAAAACATTGATCCGTCTGCCGGCGCCGGTCCGCAAAATCTTATGATTCATCTGCAACCGGCGCCGGCACACGTTTTCTGCTATGGAAAAAGTTTTTCAGAAATTTTCCAGCGGAATCACGTCCACCCTGTGATCTGAGGTCTGCTGCACCGCCCAGAACGTGCCATTCAGCAGAAATCCCTCCACCGAATAGCTGCCGTCAGGCACCTGATACGCGGAATCCAGAAATCTGCCTTCCGCAATATCATACACCACAATCTGGTTTTCTCTCTCCAGATATGCTTTTCTGTCATTTTCGCACAGAAACTGTATGTAAGTGCCGCTGTCAGCGGCCTTTTTTCTCTCTCCGGTCCTGTAATTGTAAAAAATGTACCCGTCACCGGAGGAATCCGTTCCCTCGGAGGATCCGGCAAAGTAAACTGTATCCTCCCCGGCAAGACAGAAGGAAAGGGCATTGAGGTCCTCCGCGAGAACCTGAACATCTTCCCCTCCCATGCTGCAGGATTTCAGATCGGACGGAAGATATCCGTAATCACTGCCGTAATCCAGATAGTAAATTCTGTCATTCTCCACCAGATACGAATTCACATACTCGCCGATTACCTGAGGGCTGCTGCCGTCCGGTCCGCATACCCGCAGTTCTGTCGGCGAGACGTCAAACCGCAGTCCCATTGTGATGACATGATCCGGAAGAACTGTCACCTCGTCCACATTTTTCCCCAGTTCCAGTTCCGCGCCGTCACTGATCCGGTGCGCCTTCAACGTATTCTCCATTCCGTCTCCGCCCCAGGCTGTATAATAAAGATATTCCTGATTTGCGCCGATAAACCGGCTGCCGCTCTCCAGCGTCATCAGCTGTTCCTTCTCACTGGTTTCCAGATCCAGTCTCCAGACACTTTCCGTCCCGGATTCATCCGCCGACGCAAAGCAGGCAAACTGCCCGTTGGAGTAAACGGCGGCAGATTCCCGGCTGAGGCGCCCAAGATCTGTGTAATTCTTCACCACATTGTTGGAGGAATCCCTCACTTCGATCGCATCCGTCTGGCAGACAAGAATCTCATCTCCCACTGCCTGCGCCCAGCTGACCGCCTGATACCGTCCGGCTGTTCTCTCTTCCAGGGCCGGTATCGGTGTGACTGTCGCTTCCTGTGGATCCGTCCTGTCCGGTGCTTCTGATTCCGCCTCCGGAACACTTTGAGCATCCGTCTCCGCGGAACTGCCATCCAGACTGTCACCGATTGTTTCTTCCGCCATCTGATCCGTAGCGCTGTTTTCCTGTACCTCATCAGATTCTGACACGGTTTTCTCCGTCCGCTGTCCATCCTGCCGGGTTTTCAGCCAGAACAAACCACCGCCCAGCACAGCCACAACGCAGACCGCACCAATCAGTTCCATGATATGCCGTTTTTTCTTATTTTCTGACATCTCCGTCCCTTCCTCCTTTCCCAGTACAGCTGCAGATATTTTTTCAGTTATGCTCCGGTACCTGTGGGTTTGTTACAGTTCAGCTGGCTGAACTGTTACGTGGGTTTTCAGGATCAGGCTTCTCTCTCTTCCACGCTTCGATACTCCTTGTGATGCCCCACGTATTTATAGGCCGGCCGGATAATCTTTCCTTCGTTCACAAGCTCCTCAATTCTGTGCGCCGACCAGCCGGCGATACGGGAAATCGCAAAAATCGGTGTGTACAGTTCCCTGGGAAGTCCAAGCATTGCATAGACAAAGCCGCTGTAAAAATCCACGTTAGCGCAGACCGGTTTCAGCAGACGGCGGCGCCTGGCGATACAGTCGCCGGCAATTCGTTCCACACGCTCATACAGTGCAAACTCCCTCTCCTCCTGTTTCTCCACAGAAAGCTTTTTCGCATACCGTTTCAGGATCACACATCTGGGATCAGACAGGGTATATACCGCATGTCCCATTCCGTAGATCAGCCCGCTGTTATCAAACGCCTTTTTGTCCAGCATTTTCATCAGATAAGACCGGAGTTCCTCCTCATCCTCCCAGTCAGACACATTCGCCTTGATGTCCTCAAACATTTCCATTACCTTAAGATTCGCCCCGCCGTGCTTCGGGCCTTTCAGGGAGCTCAGAGAAGCGGCAATCGCAGAGTACGTATCCGTGCCGGAGGAAGAGACCACATGAGTGGTAAAGGTGGAATTATTTCCACCGCCGTGGTCCGCATGCAAAATCAGAGCCACATCCAGAACCTTTGCTTCCAGCTCTGTATATGCGCCGTCCGGATGCAGCATCTGCAGAATATTTTCCGCCATCGACAGTTCAGGCTTTGGATTCCGGATAAACAGATTCTCATTTTCATGATAATGGCGATATGCATGATAGCCGTACACCGCGATCAGCGGGAGCTTCGCAATCAGGCTCAGAGACTGGCGAAGCACGTTCGGAATCGATATATCATCGGGATTATCGTCATAGGAATAAAGAGTCAGAACACATTTCTGCAGTGTGTTCATCATATTTTTACTGGTCGCCTTCATGACAACGTCCCGGACAAAAGTGTCGGGCAGTTCCCGGTAGTAGCTCAGGATTTCATTGAATTCATCCAGCTGTGTCTGAGTGGGAAGCTCTCCGAACAGAAGCAGATAAATTACCTCCTCAAATCCGAAGCGTCTGGCGTCGGTTCCATGAATCAGATCCCTGACATTATATCCCTGATAGTACAGGCTTCCGTCCACCGGATATTTCTCTCCGTTTTCATCCACATCAAACGCAAGAACGTCTGAAATCTCAGTCAGTCCCGTCAGCACACCCTGGCCGCTGGAGTCGCGAAGTCCCCGTTTCACATCATACTCAGTGTATAAAGATAAATCAATTTTTCCGGATCTTTTGCTGAACTCCACAAGCTCATCAAACTTTTTATCCAGATTCTCACAGTTGATACTCATAGCTGTCTCTGCCCCTTTCCATCGTTATCGTACGTCTGCAAACGGCGTTTTATCCTGCCGACCGGCAGGAATTCTTTTCCTTCCGGCCGTTCCGTTGCCGTCCCGGCTTTTCCTCTCGCCGCTTCTCCATCCCCGATTCTTTTTATGCAGGATATTTATCCGATTCCATCATTTTTAAGAAGAAAAAGCAGATTTTTTCCGTTAAGTGTTTCATCCTGCGCAGTTTTCAACTTCCACTCCTGCATTTGTCAGAACCAATAAACCGCAGCGAAGCATCCGGTTTTTCCGGAGAATTTTTCCTGACGCTGTCTTTAGTTCTTAACTATACTGGCTTTTTCCCGTTCTGTCAATGCCTTTCTTTCTCCGTGCTAAAGTTTTACTGCAAAAAAGCATTCCGGACAACAGAAAATATCCGGAAATTTTCCGTTTTTCAGTTGCTTTCCAAAGCCAGATTATGCATAATACATTATTTTTTTGCATAAATATTCAAACAGTCTGCTTCAGACTGTGTTCGGAAATCATTCCTGCATATGCGGACGCGGGGATAGCGGGAAATACATTAATCCTGTATGGCGGACGCCACCAGCGTCGCGACGGCCTTTTCATTCTCCACGCCCAGTTTCTGAAGACAATTCCATTTGCATCCGTCCCGGAAATACTGTTCCAGCAATTCCAGGTTCTGTTGTTCTGTTCTTTTGCTCAGAGTCTTTCCTGATCTTTATTCTTGTCTGCCTGTATATCAGTTCCGTCCACCCGTTCCTTTCCGTGAAACGCACGAATAACAAAGGGTCCCCCACGGAGCGTTTTCATAGGACAAAGAACAAAATTTCCTGTGATACAAAAACGGAGCGTGTCTGAAGATTCCTTCCGGCAGACCGTACACCTTACAATGAGACGTACAGATCACAGAAAGTATGTTTCAAACACACTCCAATATGACAGATTTATATTGCAATATCATTAAAAGCATTTTTTGCAGGGGCCCAGTCCGAGATTCTCCGCCTCAGAGCGGGTCATCTGCCGGGCATTGTCCGGATTCATATTGCCGCAATCCGGCTTATTATGGTATTTCTTTCCTGTTTCCGATACCCATACCTGTTCCTCGGTACCGGGCGTTGCTTCGACCGTCTGCGTTGGCGCCGGCGTTGAAATCACAGCAGGCTCCGGCGCTGCAGTTGCAGCAGGCGTGGGTTCCGGCGTCACGGCGGCAGACGGCGCAGACGGTACCGATTCACCGGCCGGCTGCGTTCCTGCATCCTTCTCATCGCCAGGAGAATAATCGTTGCAGGGTTCCTGATCCCATGTGAGGTCTGTGCCGTCAGAAGTACAGGTAATGGTTCCCTGTTTATCGGTCCTGTATACCTGGATATCCATATCACGAAGCTTATCCATCGTATCCTTGTCAGGATGGCCGTATGAATTATCCGCCCCACAACTTACAATTGCATATTCCGGAACTGTTGCCTGCAAGAATTCCCAGCTGGTGGCAGTTGCCGATCCATGATGTCCGAGAACCAGGACGTCGCAGTCCAGATCAATGCCAGAGGCGCACATTTCCGCTTCACTGGAACTTTCCGCATCACCTGTAAAAATAAAGCTGTCATCGCCGTTTTCCAACTTTATCGCAACAGAATTATCGTTGCTGTCATCCGGGTCGATCCCGGCAGGCGCAAGGATCGTAAAGCTTCCGGTACCGAAGTCGTACTCTGTGCCAACTGCAGGATGCTGCGCCGTCAACCCTTCCTGATTTACCGCCGCAACGAAAGATTCATACGTCTGACTGTCGTGAACGTAATCGCTGCTGATCACATTTTTTACGTCAAAAGCATTCAGACATCCGATCAGCCCCGCCGCATGATCCGAATCATAGTGACTGCTGATCAGGTAATCGATCGTCGTCACACCCTGCTCTTTCAGATATGCAACGACAAAACTGGAAGTCTCCCTGTCGCCGCCATCGTAAATCAGATTCTGTCCATCAGACTGTACAAAAACAGACAGCCCCTGTCCGACATCCAGAAAATGGACGGTCATATCCCTGATTTCGGGTGTTGACTCCGGTGTGGGAGTCGCAGTCGGAGTCGGCGTTTCATTTGATACAGCGATCGGAGCAGCTTTGACTTCGTCAGATATATCCGCCACAGAGTCGTCGTTTGCAGGCAATGCATCCGTTGTCTGTACCGGCGCTGCCAACGCCGCGCAGAAAAACAAAACAATGGGCACTGCTGCCGCTGCCCCTTTAGGATATCCGACCAGTCTCCTTATACCTTTACATGTAACCGGCAAGACAAATATTCCGGACATCAGAAACAGCACCGCTGCGGGGATCGAAGCCGAAAATTCTACAAGCCCCATCAGTATGATAAAGATGCCGCCTGCCCATCTCAGTATTGAGCCACATTTTTTCAGTATTTCCATAACATCCTCCCTCTGTCATCCATACACTCATTATACATCAAAAAACGGGATATAGTAACAATTCCGTCAGATCTGTGCATTCACTGCACAGTCCCTGACGGAGTCGTAACAGCAAAAGACCTGATAAACACGGACAGAATGTTTACCAGGTCTTTTTCTAAGCCGAAAAAGGGACTCGAACCCTCGACCCCTTCATTACGAGTGAAGTGCTCTACCAACTGAGCTATTTCGGCTTGTGCTCAGCACAAAGACTATTATACCTTATTTTTGAAAAAATGCAACAACTTTTTTAATTTTTTTTATTTTTTATCACAGGCCCGTCAGAAAACCCTCAGAATCTGTTCATACACAACCGTTTCCCGCGGATTTATTTCCCGATCCATATGATAATGGCCGAAAAACCACTTCCGAAATCTCAGTTTCCCACGAATGTTCTCAAAATACTCCGTCAGCTCATCCGCCTCATAAGATCCGCCCGTCAGCAGCGCCTGCGTATCCGAACTGCAGCAGTGCGTGATCACAAAATCCACCTGCCAGTCACATGCCTCCAGTTTCCGCAGCCCCATATCCCGCTCCTCCCGGGAAGGCATCTCCTGCCGCCACCAGGACTCATGGTTCACCCGGTAAAACAGGCCGCTTTGGTCTGCCGCTCTCTTTTTTCTTCGAAATTCCGGGTCCTCCGGTTCCAGTATTCCTCCCTGAATATCGTGGGAACGCGCTCCTCCGAAGGTAAAAAACCTGTATCCTTCCATGACAAACACCTGCCCTCTCATCAGATGGATTACCGAATTTCTTATTCTGTGCACTCTTCCCTGTTTCCACGTCTCCTCCTTCAACTGACAAAGACCGTCAAAATTTTCATGATTTCCGTCCACAAAAAGCGTGGTAAAGGGCTTCTGCTCCAGCCAGTCCATCCAGTATTCCCTCTCCCTGGAAGGCGTCCAGAATCCGAAATCCCCACACACAATCACACAATCATTCTTTGTCATCCTCCTCTGCTCCGGAAAGTTTTTCATTCCCAGCCTGCCCCATTCCCCATGGCAGTCGCCTGTCACAAAAATCATATCGCCCCTCCTTTCTTCAGCGAATCACGCAAAACATTCATATTATATTATCCTATCATAGCCCATCTCCTGTATATCTTCAAGAAAAATCCAGGACCGGAAAACTCCGGCATCCTCCCACAGTGCCGGGGAATACACTTCTTATAGTCATATATTAGAAAATTTTATAAATAACATATTGCTTTTTACCTGTACTTATGTGTATTCTTATATATGTAAAAAAATACAAATGACGAGGTGGAGAAAATGAAACCTATCAAAGAAGGAAAAGTTCGTGAAATCTATGACAACGGAGACAGCCTGATTATGGTGGCAACCGACCGGATCAGCTGCTTTGACGTCATTCTGAAAAACCAGGTTACAAAGAAAGGTACGGTTCTGACCCAGATGTCCAAGTTCTGGTTCGATATGACCCAGGACATCCTGCCGAACCATATGATCTCGGCAGACGTCAAAGATATGCCTGAGTTTTTCCAGCAGCCCCGGTTCGACGGAAACAGCATGATGTGCAAAAAACTGAACATGCTTCCGATCGAATGTATTGTCCGCGGCTATATCACCGGCAGCGGCTGGGCAAGCTATCAGAAAGACGGCACCGTATGCGGAATCAAACTGCCGGAAGGCCTGAGAGAATCTGACAAACTCCCGGAACCGATCTATACCCCTTCCACCAAAGCCGAGATCGGCGATCACGATGAAAATATTTCCTATGAGCAGAGCATCGCTCACCTTGAGAAATATTTCCCGGGCAAGGGGGAAGAATATGCCGCAAAACTTCGCGACTACACCATCGCTCTGTACAAGAAATGTGCCGATTACGCGCTGACCCGCGGCATCATCATCGCAGACACCAAGTTTGAGTTCGGTCTGGACGAAAACGGAAACATTGTACTCGGCGATGAGATGCTCACGCCGGACAGCTCCCGTTTCTGGCCGGCAGAAGGATATGAACCGGGCCATGCACAGCCGTCCTTCGACAAACAGTTTGCCCGCGACTGGCTGAAAGCGAATCCAGATAACGACTGGACGCTTCCGGACGATATTGTGCAGAAGACCATCGATAAATATCTGCAGGGATATGAAATGCTGACAGGCAAAAAGCTGTAACTGTTGCAACTGTCCGGACCGGTAAACCGTCACGAACAGTTGCAATCTTCCAGAACTCCGGCATATGCGGATCAAGAATGCTTCCGCGCCGGAGTTTTCTGGCATTCAGGTATCCGAACCGCCGGCTTCTGTCCGGCGCGGTTTCAAAGATCCCTTGAAAAGGAGGCAATGATATGAATTCATCCAGAATCCCACGTATTCTTTCAGCCATGAAAGAGCGGAATCTCACACAGATGATCGTCTCCGATCCGGCAGCCATCTTCTATCTTACCGGAAAATGGATTCACCCGGGCGAACGTATGCTGGCGCTCTATCTGAATATCAGCGGAGACCACAAGCTGATCATCAACCGTCTGTTCCCCCAGGAAGGAGATTGCGGCGCCGAACTTGTCTGGTACGACGACACAGAAGACGCCGTTGAAATTCTCAGCCGGTACACGGAAAAAGACCGTCCCCTGGGCATCGACAAAACCTGGCCCTCCGGATTTCTTCTGCGGCTCCAGGAACTGAACGGAGCATCCTCCTACTGCAACAGTTCTTCCATTGTTGACGACGTCCGCAGAATCAAAGATGCAGAGGAACAGCAGCGGATGCGGGACGCTTCCCTCGCCAACGACCGGGTGATGGAACGGCTGATCCCCCTGACCGGGAAAGGATACTCGGAAAAAGAGCTGGACCGGATTGTCCGTGAGCTCTATGCGGCGTCCGGCCATTCGGATGTTTCCTTCCCGCCGATCACAGCCTACGGGAAGTCCGGAGCGGACCCTCACCACAGCACAGATTCCACCTGCGGAAAACGGGGAGACAGTGTCGTACTGGACATCGGCGGTATTCTGAATCACTATTGTTCCGACATGACCCGCACGGTATTTCTCGGAGAAGTCTCAGACAAGGCCAGAGAAGTATATGAAATTGTCCGCGAGGCCCAGCAGCGAGGAATTGACGCCGCCAGGCCAGGTGCCAGGATGTGCGATGTGGATAACGCCTGCCGGAGCTACATCACAGAAAAAGGGTACGGAGACTATTTCACCCACAGAACAGGGCATTCCATCGGTATCGAAGATCACGAATCCGGCGACGTCTCTTCCGTCAATCAGAACATCATTCAGCCCGGACAGGTTTTCTCCATTGAACCGGGGATCTATCTTCCGGAAGACGGCATCGGCGTCCGGATCGAGGACCTGGTTCTGATCACAGAAAACGGCTGCGAGGTACTGAATCATTACCCGAAGGATCTGATCGTTGTTCCTTTCGAGTCATAGTTCAACCAGGTCTGTGCATTCACTGCACAGATTGTATGAATACATAGTTCCTGTGGGCATCCGGCCTGAAAACCGGAAATTCCCGGTTTCCAGACCTGCAGAAAATCGGTACCCTGGAGAGTTATCGCAACTCACACAGGGTGCCGATTCTGTATCCGGTTACTCTTTCTTTGTGACCGTTCAGCCAGCGGAACTGTTACCTTTCTTTTTGCAAACTGCTGTGAGGCTTTTATTCCGCATTCTCAATTCCAACCACTTCATATCCTGCATCCGCCACAGCCTCTTTCATACGTTCCACATCCGCGTCGTATGACGCATCAATATAGGCCGCATTCTCCTCAAGGCTTACCCGCGCCGTCACACCCGGCACTTTGTTCAGCGCCTTCGTCACAGCCGCCTGGCAGTGACTGCACATCATTCCGTCAATTTTCATAACGATATGGCGTGTGCTCTCTGTATCCGTAATCTTTTCCTGGTCGCCGTTCATCACGGAAACCGTTTCCATTCCGGTATTTTCTGCGGTCTCAGCTGTCTCAGATTTCTCCGCCGCTTTCGGCAGTTCTTTCTCGCGGGAAACCTTTGTCGCCGGATGTCCCTCACTGTTCTCCACTTCCTCCGGCTTTTTCAGCACATGGAAAAATCTCAGACGCAGCGCGTTCATCACGACAAAGAAACTGCTCAGACTCATGGCCGCAGCGCCGAACATGGGACTCAGTTTCCACCCGAACGCAGTATAAAATACGCCCGCCGCCAGCGGAATTCCGCAGGCATTATAGAAAAATGCCCAGAAAAGATTTTCTTTTATATTCCGAATGACTGCCTTGCTCAGTCCGATCGCCGTCACCACATCCAAAAGGTCATTTTTCATCAACACGATATCTGCGCTCTCAATGGCAACGTCTGTGCCGGCACCGATGGCAATTCCCACGTCGGCTCTCGCAAGCGCCGGCGCATCGTTCATGCCGTCGCCGACCATTGCAACCTTTCTTCCTTCGCTCTGCAGCCGCGCAACCTCACGCTCTTTGTCCTGAGGAAGCACCTCGGCGATTACCGTATCGATCCCCAGCTGCCGCTGAATCGCCGCTGCGGTTCTCTTGTTGTCCCCGGTCAGCATGATAACTTCGATGCCGAGTTTTTTCAGTTCCCGGATTGCCTGAGCGCTGGTAGGCTTCACAATATCTGCCGCTCCGATCACTCCGATCACCTGCTTCTCATCTGCAAACAGCAGCGGTGTTTTTCCCTCCTCTGCGAGGCGGTTCATCTGCTCTCCGGAGGTTTCGCAGTCAATCCCTTTTTCTTTCATCAGTCTGAGATTTCCCGCATAATACCATCTGCCGTCAATTTTCGCCTGGATTCCCTTTCCCGGAATCGCCTCGAATTCCTCTGTTTCAGGGACCGGAACATTTTCTTCCTTTGCCTTCTCCATAATCGCTTCCGCAAGAGGATGCTCGCTTTTTGCCTCCAGCGCCGCGGCGATCTCAAGAAAGCGTCTCTGTGTCATCACGGCACTGTTCTGAATCAGATCTGTCACAACTGGTTTCCCCTGGGTGATTGTCCCTGTCTTATCCAGCACAACGCTCTGAATACTGTGCGTTACTTCCAGCGCCTCGCCGGACTTGATCAGGATGCCATTCTCCGCGCCTTTGCCTGTTCCCACCATAATCGCCACAGGAGTCGCAAGACCCAGAGCGCAGGGACAGGAGATAACCAGCACGCTGATCGCACAGGACAGTGCAAATTCAAATTCCGCGCCGGTCGCCAGCCATACGACAGCGGTGATCAGAGCGATCGTCATAACAACCGGAACAAAGACACCTGCGATTCTGTCGGCGATTTTTGCAATCGGCGCTTTGCTTGCGCTGGCATCTTCCACCAGGCGGATAATCTGTGAGAAGGTAGTGTCGTCCCCGACTCTGGAAGCTTTCGCCTTTACATACCCTGCTTTGTTGATCGTAGCGGCAATTACCGAATCGCCCGGCTGCTTTTCCACCGGTATGCTCTCGCCGGTGATCGCCGCCTCGTCCACGCTGGTGCTGCCTTCCAGGATCACACCGTCCACCGGTATGCTCTCGCCCGGTCTCACAATCACCGTATCTCCGACCGCCACCTGTTCCACAGGAATCCGAAGCTCCCTGCCTTCCCGCTCGACAACCGCCGTCTTCGGCGCCAGATTCATCAGTTTTGTAATCGCTTCACTGGTTTTTCCCTTTGAACGGGCCTCCAGATATTTGCCTACATTGATCAGGGCAAGAATCATGACTGCCGACTCAAAGTACAGATCGTGCTGATACTGATGCACCAGCTCAAAATCCTGTACGCCAAGCCCGTATCCGATCCGGTAAATCGCAAAAATACCGTAGATCAGAGACGCCGACGATCCGACAGCGATCAGAGTATCCATATTCGGAGCGCCGTGAAACAGCGTGGAAAACCCTTTTGTATAATAAGCCTTGTTGATAAACGCTACCGGAAGGCAGAGCAGAAACTGGGTGAACGCAAATCCTACCGCGTTTTCTGTCCCCTCCAGAAACCAGGGAAGCGGCAGGCCCACCATATGCCCCATGGATACATACATCAATGGAATCAGAAAAACAAACGATAAAATCAGTCTTCTTTTCATGTTTTTCATCTGCTCTTCCACCGGGTTTGCCTTTGCTGCCTGCGCTGTTTTTCCGGCAGCTGCAGCGTTCTGTGCGGTTATACCGCTTTCCTTCACACTTGCACCGTATCCCGCATGTACCACCGCATCGATAATCTTTTCGTCAGAGGTGTCCCCTTCCTCATACTCCACCTGCATACTGTTTGTCAGAAGGTTCACACTGACATCTTTTACTCCGTCCAGACGGCGTACGCATTTTTCCACCCTGGACGAACACGCGGAACAGGTCATTCCTGTCACATCAAACTTCTGTTTCATAGCCACTCCTTCCCGACACTTCCGCAGATCGATTTTTTCTTTTCACTCTCTTTTCTGCGGTGTCATTTCCTTTTATCTCGTATACCCCCATAGGGTATATTGTTTACAGAATTATCATAGCACAGCTTCTTTCAAATGTAAAGCGAAAAAAAAGCCGCACACCCGACAAGATTTTCTTTGCCAGATGTGCGGCCCGGCAGGCGTCGCTTGCGCAGCGCCTGTAATCCCCCTTGATTCGATTTTCCGAAATCATATTCCGCAACCGTTCAGCCAGCTGAACGGTTGCCACATTCCTGCAGCCTGTGCTGTCGCAACACGCACGCAGGAAACATTATTTCTCCAGCTCAAACCAGTCTGCATATCCCAGTTTGATCAGGTTGTCACGGCTGATCTTCAGGCTCTCAAACGGATCTCTTCCGTAGGTATCGTCCTGCTCGATCAGGAAGTACTCGCTTCCTCCTTCCAGACCTGCCTCGATGCATTCTTTGATCGGAAGAGTACCCTCTCCAACCTCAGCAAACTCTACAATGTTGTTGAACGCAGACATGAATGCTTTTGCATCAAATTCTCCCTCCGGCATCTTCACTTCACCGATGCGGTAATCTTTCAGATGCAGCAGACGAATTCTTCCGTTGTATTTCTTGATGAACTCAACCGGGTTCTCACCGCCTCTGTGGATCCAGTGAATATCCAGCTCAAATCCCATATATTTGGTGTTGTTCTTGATGATGTCCAGCAGATACTCGCCGTCATATCTTACAAACTCAACATGATGGTTGTGATAGTACAGGTCGATGCCTTCTGCTTTCAGCTTCTCAGCCATTTCATCGGCACGCTTAACGAAATCCAGGGCTTTCTCTCTGTTGCCCATACAGGTCATCGGCAGCATACCGATACGCAGCATATCACAGTTCAGAGTCTTACAATCCTGTACGATCTTATCAAAATCGCTTACCAGATACTCTCCCGGCATACCCGGCATCATCGGCTCCAGAGCTGCGGTGCAGGAAGAAACCTTGATTCCGAATTCGTCGCAGGCTTTTTTCATTCCCGCTACGTTTTCCGGAGTCATCGGAACCTGAGAAATCTCAATACAGTGATATCCCAGCTCTGCACATTTCTTCAGAGTCTCATATGCGCCCAGTTCATCAATTTTTTTCTTGATGGTACTCATCTGAATACCAATTAATCCTCTTTTCATCGCAAATACCTTCTTCCTGTTTTATTGCCCGATCTTTCATCTGTTCCGGCTGTTATACCGTTACCCAGATTCCAAAACGACCGGAATTCTGAATTGCATCAATGAGCTGGATACTCATCTCTGCGTCGGCCACATGAATATAGTCGCCGCTTCCTGTCTCCAGACTCTGATAGAATTTCCGGATCAGTTTCTCATGGCTGGAGCCATAGTAGAATTTGGTTCCCGGCAATTTCCGGTCTTCCACAACCTTCGTCTCTGTCCCGTCTTCTTCCACACGGTACAGAATATTGTCCCGCATACGGAAAGAAGCTTTTTCCAGATCCACGGCCAGCTGGACAGATTCGTTCTTATAGTTCGCAATCGTCGCCTGGAACAGACCACGAGCTCCGTTTTCGAACTCAAGAGAAGCAGTCACAGTGTCCTCAACCTCAATTCCGTAATCCAGAATCTGGCTTACGGATGCTTTCAGACGGCTGATCGGTCCTGCCAGGAAATACAGCAGATCCAGGGTATGCACAGACTGATTGATCATGCATCCGCCCCCTGCTGTCTTCCATTTTCCTCTCCATGGCTTCTCATCATAATATTCTTTCGTACGGGCCCAGGGCACGCTGCCGCGGATTCCCGTAACCTTTCCATACTCTCCGCTGTCAATCAGCTCCTTCAGAGCTTCTGTCGTTTCATTCAGACGATTCTGAAGACAGATTCCGATCTGAAGTTCCGGATGATCCTTCTCCAGCTGCACAAACTCTGCAGCCTGCGCCTGATTCAGAGCCACCGGCTTCTCGCAGAATACATTCACTCCCATCTCCACCGCTTCTTTCGCCACAGGATAATGGAGATAATGAGGAAGACAGATATGTACGCAGTCCGGTCTCTCCTTCCGAATCATTTCCTTATAATCTGTGTAAAACGGAACCTCCTGCGGCGCTTTTTCTCTGACAGACGGATCAATATCGCACACTGCACAGAGCTGAATCTGATCATTTGCCGCAATCGCTTCCAGATGGGTCGAGGAGATCACCCCCAGACCAATCACCGCTGCTTTCTTCATAACCCACCTCGCATCTGAAGCAGCAGTTCAGTGTCATTCTTCAATAACCGCAGCGCTTTCGCGGTGCGCCCGAAGAAGCGCCGAACTGCTGCTGTCTATACTTTCTCAGATCAGGTTTCAGGACCTGGTCGGGAACTGTCCTTCCTCTTCAATCTTCTTATTCAGTTCTGCAAGATACAGATCCTCATCTACAGGATTCTCAACCTTCTTGCCAAGCCAGCTGGACAGCTGGATCGCATTTGCAAGATTTACGCCGTTGATTCCATCAGAACCAGGAGCCAGAAGCGGGCTTCCGGTCAGAATATGCAGAGCAAAGTTCTCCATAACGGTGGTATGCTGATATCCCCATCCGTCCTGGTTCTCGAACTCTTCTACTGTATAGAGACCGCCGCCATCTGCAGCATTTCCCATGGTCAGCTTCGCAACATCCATCATGGACATCGTCTCATTCATCTCTGTCTCAGACTTGTTGAATCTGTAAACGGTAGCTTTCTTACTTCCGTCTACCACGATTTTTCCTTTGTCCAGGTCAATCTCGAAACGGTCAGTTCCCACAGCGTCATGGGTACAGGTGATAAAGCTTCCTGTTGCGCCGTTCGGATACTCGGTGATAACCGTAACGTCATCCTCTACCTTCACTCTGTCTTTGTCTCTGTATGCTCCGTACAGACAGGTGCTGTAAACGGTGCTCGGGATACCGCAGATCCACTGCCACAGGTCTAACTGATGAGGTGCCTGATTTACCAGAACGCCGCCGCCTTCGCCGCCCCAGGTTGCTCTCCATGCACTCTGTTTGTAATAGCTGTCCGGACGCCACCAGGTATTGATGATCCAGTTGGAACGACGGATATTTCCAAGTTCACCGGACTCTACAATTTCTTTTACTCTCTGATACAGCTTATTGGTTCTCTGATTGAACATAATGCCGAACGCCACATCAGGATGTTTTGCTGCGCACTCGTTCATCTCGCGAACAGCCTTTGCATAAACGCCGGCAGGTTTCTCAACCAGAACATTCATTCCGTGCTCCAGACAGTAAATAGCGATTTCTGTATGCAGATAGTGCGGAACCGTTGTGATTACCGCGTCAACGTTTCCGGACGCAACCATCTCTTTCCAGTCTGTGTAGAACGGATACTCCGGATATTTCTCCTTGCACATTTTCTCTTTTTCCGGATCAATGTCGCAGAGCGCGCCCAGCTCGCAGTGCGGCGGACACGGAGCAGCCGGCATACCAGGCATTCCGCCTCTGCCGGTCAGGAAACCTGCATACGCTCCGCCCTGAGCACCGATTCCAATCAGACCAAAACGAATTTTTTTCTCCATTTGATTTATCCTCCATTCCGCTGTATTTTCAGCAAATTTTTATTTTTCAAGGCCGATCCGGTTCAGAATATCAAGCAATGCATGATACTGCATGGAATATCCTTCCGCACCGTCTTTTGCCTTATTTTCTTTGATAATGTTTTCAGCTGCCTCCGTCTCCAGCGACGCAAGAGAATCAAACAGCACCAAATGCGGCTCCAGGGTCAGGAAACCTTCGTAGCCTTCGTCGCAGATCGCCTGTTTCAGAAGCTGCTCGATCTTTCCGTCGCCGGTTCCGCACAGAACGTTTTCATTGTCTGTATATACCGCATCTTTGATATGGATATACGCCACGTGCTCCTTGAGCATATCCCAGCACTCCTGCGTATCTTCCTTGCACTGTACAAAGTTGGCAAAGTCAAACGCCGCCTTCAGATACGGGCTTGGGATCTCATCGAAAATCACCTTGCAGCGGCGGGCAATGTCGCCGTAAATATCTTTTTCATTTTCGTGGAGAAGAACAACCTCATATTTTCTGGCGATCTCTTCAAATTCCTTCAGTTTTGCGATTACTTCATCTTTGTAATCATCGGGATTTTTATCCTTCGGGATGTAGAAACTGAACATACGGATATAGCGGCATCCGCTTAACTTACACATTTTGCAGATTTCTTCCAGCTGCTTTTTCTGCTTTTCGAAATCTTCCTCGCTGTCTACCGGAATTTTTCCAATCGGAGAACCCATAGAGGAAATTTTGACCTGGGCTTCATCCAAACGCGGAAGCAGTTTCTCAGCAAACTCCTCCGCAGTATAATCGGCAATACCTTTTCCATCCGCTGAACGGAGAGAAATGTGATCCATTCCGAGTTCACGGACAACCTTCAGCTGCTTGTCCAGATCCGGACTAATCTCATCGGCAAAACCGGAAATAATAATTTTCTCCATGATAACCTACCTTTCCTGTGTATCACAAGTTTATACAGATATCATACCACAATCTGTTCAAAAACGTTAGAACAATTTTGGCATAGTTTAGCATAATTCTATGTTTTCATGAATATCGACAGGAAACCGCTCTCATTTCTGGCCATCTTTCACAATTTAAAAAATACGGAAAAACAACCGCAAAAAAAGGAATCATACCCGTATTCTGGTTCCCTTTCCGTCGCGTTTGGCCGGTTTGATTCGGGTGTTCAGGGAAATTTCTTTGTCTTTGTAGAGGATTCTGCATTCCATGCCGCTGACCAGGAGATACGCGTGTTCGACAGAATCCCCCTCCGCCAGGCGGATCCCCCGGACACCGATGGCGGCCTTTTTCTTTTCCGGTACCTCCTGAACCAGGAATTTCAGGAAACAGCCTTCGGCGGACTGAAGCACCACGTATTCATTTTCGCTGCAGATCCCTGCAAAAATCAGCCGGTCGTTCTCTCCGGACAGTTTGGTAGCCGCAATCGTCCGTTTTACCACATCGAATTCCGAGCCGTCCACCTGTTTGACCATCCCGGCTCCGGATACGAACAGCAGTTTCTGCTGTCTGATATTTTCCAGCGAATTCACGTATACCATCTGTTCCGTGGCGCTGCTGTAATTTCCGAGATTATCGATGGGCGTGCCCTTGTCGCGGAATCTTCCGTAGGGAAGATCCTGCACCTTCACCGTGTGCATCTGTCCAAGATCTGTGAAAATACAGATTTTATCTGTATTTCTGCACCGGAACACGTACCGGTTTTCTGCAAGGGCGCTTTCCTTATTCCTTTCAAATGCGGTTACATCAATGGTCTTCGCGTATCCGAAACGATCCATCAGAAAGACAACGTCCATCTCCTCGACTTTCGGTTCCTCAATAACGATCTCTCTGGCATTTTCCACCGCCGTCTTTCTGGGGCTTCCATACTCTTTCTTGATCTGTTCCAGGTCTTCCAGAATCACCGCCGCCATAGACGAATAATTGTTCAGAATATCCTCATACCGTGCAATTTTCCGGACAGTTTCCCTGTATTCTTTCTTCAGGGCCTCGATTTCCAGCCCGATCAGCTTCTGCAGACGCATCTCGAGGATCGCCGTCGTCTGTCTCTCGGTAAAGCGAAGCTGCCCGGCATCTTTTCTGCTTTTCTCGCTTCTAAACCGGATGCCTTCGGTAACGCCTTCCGTCAGACAGGCCCGAACCTGTTTCTGCGTCTTGCTTCCACGGAGAATCTCGATAATCAGATCGATCACATCGCAGGCGCGAATCAGGCCTTCCTGAACCTCTCTGCGTTCTATCTCCTTGTCGAGAAGCGTCTGATATTTTCTGCGGGTCACCTCGAACTGAAAGTCCACATGGTGCTCGATGATCTGCTTCAGATTCAGCGTCTCCGGCTTTTTATCCGCCACTGCAAGCATGTTTACGCTGAAGGTGTCTTCCAGACGTGTCTTTTTGTACAGCAGATTGGTCAGATACTCCACATCCGCACCCCGCTTCAACTCCAGAACAATCCGGATTCCTTCTTTCGAGGACTGGTTGGAGATATCTGTAATATCCGTGGTCTTTTTCGTCTCGATCAGAGAGACAACGTCATTGAGAAACTTTCCGATGTTCGCGACGATCATCGGATACGGAATCTCCGTGATGACGAGGCACTGACGGCCTCCTTTGCCTTTTTCCACTTCCACTTTTCCGCGGATCCTGATTTTCCCGGTCCCTGTCTCGTAGATATTCAGAAGATCGTCTTTGTTGACGACAATTCCGCCGGTGGGAAAATCCGGCCCCTTAATATACTGCATCAGTTCCCGGACAGTGATCTCCTGATTTTCCAGGTAAGCCCGGACAGCGTCCACGACCTCTCCCAGATTATGGGGCGGAATGCTGGTCGCCATGCCCACTGCGATTCCGTCGGCGCCGTTGACCAGAAGATTCGGAACGCGGACCGGAAGGACCTCCGGCTCCTTTTCCGTGCCGTCAAAGTTCGGGACAAAATCCACAACATTCTTGTCCAGATCCCGCAGGTAAACCTCCTGCGTGATCTTCTGGAGGCGCGCCTCCGTATATCGCATCGCCGCAGCGCCGTCGCCCTCGATGGAGCCGAAATTCCCATGTCCGTCCACCAGCGGAATCCCTTTCTTGAAATCCTGGGCCATTACAACCAGCGCTTCGTAGATGGAACTGTCTCCGTGCGGATGGTATTTACCCATCGTATCTCCGACGATTCGGGCACATTTCCGGTAAGGCCGGTCATACTGGATCCCAAGTTCGTACATATCGTAAAGCGTCCGTCTCTGAACCGGCTTCAGACCGTCTCTGACGTCCGGAAGCGCCCGGGCAATAATGACGCTCATCGCGTAGTCAATATAGGATTTCTGCATCAGTTCGGAATATTCGGTTCGTATAATCTGTTCTTCCATGCTTTGTCATTCCCTTTCTCAGATATCCAGCTCCGCATCCTCTGCGTGCTCGTAGATAAATGCCTTTCTCGGCGGCACTTCGGTTCCCATCAGAACCTCTGTGACTTCGGAAGCCATGCGGGCATCCTCGATCTCCACCAGCTTCATCCGGCGCGTCTCCGGATTCAGTGTTGTCTCCCACAGCTGATCCGGGTCCATCTCCCCGAGACCTTTGTATCTCTGGAGAATAAAGTTTCCTTTATGGGTTTTCCGGTACCTTGCCAGCGCCTTGTCATCGTACAGGTATTCTTCCTTTCCTCTGGAAGGAATCGCCTTGTACAGCGGCGGCATCGCGATATATACATGTCCCTCGTAAATCAGTTCCGGGAGGAACCGGTAAAACAGCGTCAGGAGAAGGGTGGAAATATGGGCGCCGTCCACATCGGCATCCGCCATGATGATGATTTTATCGTAGCGGAGTTTTGTGATATCAAAATCGTTGCCGTATCCCTCTGAAAATCCGCAGCCGAACGCATTGATCATGGATTTGATCTCCGCGTTGGCAAGCACCTTATCCATGCTCGCCTTTTCCACGTTCAGGATTTTTCCACGAATGGGAAGGATCGCCTGGAAATTCCGGTTTCTCGCTGTTTTGGCGGAACCGCCGGCGGAATCTCCCTCCACAATGAAAATCTCACATTTGGAAGGATCGCGGCTTTCACAGTTGGCCAGCTTTCCGTTGGAATCAAAGGAATATTTCTGCCGCGTCAGCATATTGGTTTTTGCCTTCTCCTCGGAACGGCGGATTTTGGCAGACCGCTCGGCGCAGGCCAGCACATTTTTCAGCACCTCCAGATTCCTGTCAAAATACCGGGGCACCTCCTCGCCGGTCACTTTCCCGGTGGCTCTGGCGGCGTCAGGATTGTCCAGCTTCGTCTTCGTCTGTCCCTCGAACCTGGGATCCGGATGCTTGATGGAAATGACAGCAGTCATTCCGTTGCGGATATCCGCGCCGGTGAAATTGCTGTCCTTCTCCTTCAGAATTCCCAGTTCTTTCGCATAGCTGTTCATCACCTGGGTAAAGGTCGTCTTAAAACCGGTCAGATGCGTGCCGCCTTCTGCATTGTATATATTGTTGCAGAATCCGAGCACGTTCTCCTGAAACTCATTGACGTACTGGAAGGCGCACTCTACGGTAATCCCTTCCGCTTCTCCCCTGAAATAAACCGGCTCGTGGATCGTCTCCTTTTTCCGATTGATGTCCCGGACAAAACCGACAATTCCCTCCGGCTCATGATAGGTAATCTTCCCCGGTTCCTCATTTCTCCGATCCTCAAAGTGGATGGTCAGATTCGGATTCAGATATGCGGTCTCATGGAGACGGCTCTTTACCTCCGCTGCGGAAAAATCCGTCCGCTCGAAGATCTCACTGTCCGGAAGGAAATTGATCCTGCTCCCCGTATTCTTCGTTCTGCCGAGGACCGGCAGCAGGCCGTCCACAAGCTCGACTGTCGGAACACCGCGCTCAAAATGATCATGATGAATCTTGCCCCCGACGCTGATCTCCACATCCAGATATTCAGAAAGGGCGTTGACCACAGAGGAACCCACTCCGTGCAGTCCGCCGCTTGTTTTATACGCCGTATTGTCAAATTTTCCGCCTGCATGAAGCGTGGTAAACACCAGGCGTTCTGCCGGTACCCCCTTCTCATGCATTCCCACAGGGATCCCCCGTCCATTGTCGATCACCGTACAGGAACCGTCCTGTTCCAGATAGACCTCAATCGTATCACAGGATCCCGCAAGATGCTCATCCACCGCGTTGTCCACGATCTCGTAAATCAGATGATTCAGTCCCTTGCGGGAGGTACTTCCTATATACATGCCCGGACGCTTCCGAACCGCCTCCAGGCCTTCCAGCACAGAAATACTGCTGGCGTCATATGTCTGATTGTTTCCCATGTTCTGCTCCTTTTCTGTTCTTGTCACTGTCCGTCAAACAGCCCCGGATCTCCTTCCAGCAGCTGCCGGAAACTGTAAATATAATAATCTGCCGCATCGCGCATGGCCTGCTCCTCATGAGCGCTGTCCTCGTCATAAACAGCCACTGCACAGAACCCTCCCATTTTTGCGCCGCGAATCCCCTGCAGGATATCCTCAAATACCACGCATTGTTCCGGAACACATCCGATCCGGCCGGCAGCCTTTTCGTAAATATCCGGAAATCCTTTCCCCCTCGCAACCTCTTTGACCGTCACAAAAGCGTCAAAGCAGTCGTAAATTCCGGTACGCTTCAACGCAGGCACAAACAGCGCTTCGTCTGAGGAAGTCGCGACAGCAAGCGGAATATTCAGGCTTTTCAGCCGGTTCAGCCATTCTCCGGCGCCTTCCTTCAGTTCTACCTGATATCGATATGCGTTCTCCGCCATCAGGTACCACTCCCGGACAATCTCCTCCCGGCTCTCCGGAAGAGAAAACCGCCGGATCGTATACTCCGCAGCGCGGTCAAAACCAAGCGGCGTAATTGCTTCAAGATAATCCGGGGGCACAGAGATTCCCCTCCTCCCCAGAAATTCCACATCAATCTGTCTCCACACACCCATGGAATCCAGAATAGTTCCGTCAAGATCAAAAATCGCTCCCTGATACATCCTATCTTTCCCCTTTGCTTCGGTGTTTTATTACTGCAGGGATCCGATCCCCGTCACAAAATTTCATAAAAGATGCCAGAATCTACTATAACACATCCGCGTTTTTCCCGCAAGCGCGTTTCGAACATTTGTTTGTCTCATGATGCACAGCAACCCCGCGCAACTGCCGCACAGTCTGAGATTATAACATCTGAAAATCAAAATTTCAATGCAGGCGCTGTGCTTTCATACAGTCTTTGCAGCGAATGCACAGACCTGGCGGAACCGAAACTTGTATTTTCTTCAATTTTTAGAAAAAAGTACTTGCATTTTTCCGAAAGATGATGTATTATTTTAGAGTAAGGTTCGTTGGTCAAGCGGTTAAGACGCCGCCCTCTCACGGCGGAAACAGGGGTTCGATTCCCCTACGAACTGTATGCTGTCAGAAATTTTCTGGCAGCTTTTTTATATAGCAGGAAACTGCGCTCCCTGTTATATAAAAACGCTCCGCGGGATGCGCACTCGCGCGAAGCAGAAATCTGTCGCTAAAGCGACCGCGCTCGGCACGAGAGTTCCGCGAGCGGAACTCCTTGTTCTCCGCGCACAGAAGAATCATAAAGAGCAGCCTGGAAACATCGGCTTTTCCATTCCCGCCGTATTTCCAGGCTGCTCTTTTTCATAACAATTCAGCCAGCTGAACTGCTGCCTTTTTCTCTTTTCTCTTTTTTATACTCTTTCTCCGTACAATTTTACCAGTTCCAACAGAAGCTCTACTGTCAGATCCATCCCCTCTGCGGTAATATGCTCATAGGGACCATGATACGCATATCCCCCTGTTCCAAGATTGGGACAGGGCAGGCCCATATAGCTGAGTCTGGCTCCGTCGGTTCCTCCCCGGATCGGGACAACCTTCGGTTCTATCCCGGCTCTTCTGGCCGCTTCCTGCGCATTCTCAATCAGGTGGAAGCATGGACGGATTTTTTCCGCCATATTCCGATACTGCTCTCTGATCTCCAGAGCGACCGTTCCCTCTCCGTACTTCCGGTTCATTTCGTCAGCAATGTGACGGAGAAGCGCTTCTTTTTCCGCAAATTTATCCGCGTCGTGATCACGGATGATATATTCCATTTCCGCCCGAGCAACATCGCCGCTCATACCGGTCAGGTGGAAGAATCCTTCATAGCCCTCCGTATATCTGGGGTTCTCCTGCTCCGGCAGCATGCACTGGATTTCACAGGCCACCTGCGCGGCATTGATCATTGTGTCTTTGGAGCTGCCCGGATGAACGTTAAATCCTGTGATTGTTATTTTTGCGCCGGCTGCATTGAAATTTTCATACTCGATTTCCCCCTCCGGTCCGCCGTCTACCGTATAGGCAAACTCCGCGTCAAAGCCCGGAACATCAAAGAAATCCGCTCCCTGGCCGACTTCCTCATCCGGTGTAAATCCGATGGAAATCTGTCCGTGAGGAATTCCCTGCCGTTCCAGCTCTTCCGCCATCGTCATGATCTCCGCAATCCCCGCCTTGTCGTCCGCACCGAGAATCGTCGTGCCGTCGCTTGTAATCAGCGTACGTCCTTTCAGCCCGGATAGATGCGGAAACACGGAATTCTCCAGCGTCCTTCCGCTGGTTCCCAACGCCAGATCTTCCCCGTCATACTCCGGATGAATCACCGGAACCACAGGATGATCCGCGAAATCGGAGACGGTATCCATATGCGCGATAAATCCAAGCCGGGTGCTGTCTTCATAACCGGCACTGGCCGGAAGCTTTCCATAGACATAACAGTGGTCGTCCACCCGCACATCCACGGCGCCCAACGTCTTCAGTTCCTCCGCCAGACGCGTGGCAAGCTCAAACTGACACTGACTTGTGGGATGCGTTTCGCTGTTCTCATCACTGGGCGTCGCAATTTTCACATATTCGATCAGCCGTTCGTAAGCCTTCATGCCTCGCTTACCTCAAATCCCAGATCATCCAGGATCTCTTTCGCCTTTGCAACGCAGTTTTCGCAGCCGTTTACGGTTACGGTCTTGTCCGCCAGGCAGACATTCACGTCCAGCTCCGCCTTTGCCATTGCTTTCTCAATTCTCTCCACACATTTCTCACAGTGCATATCCGTTTTTAATACTTTCGCCATTTCTGTTTCCTCCTTTATTACAGTTCATTCAGGCCTGTGCATTCGCTGCACAGACCGCAGGAAAGCATACTGCCTGTGGGCATCCGAACAGCCGCGCTACTTCATCAGCTTCTGGATCGTTCGGCAAAGTTCGTCCACCGCATCCTCCTGACCTTCGCGGATGTCCTCCACCACGCAGGTCTTGATATGATTCGACAAAAGAACCTTGTTGAAGCTGTTCAGCGCGGACTGTATCGCCGACACCTGGGTCAGAATATCCACGCAGTACCGATCCTGCTCCACCATTTCCTGTACTCCCCGTACCTGGCCTTCGATCCGTTTCAGCCGATGGATCAGATCCTTGTATTCCTTTTCGTTGCGTATTTTTTTTCTCTCACAGTTTCCGCAGCAATTTCCGCACTGACTCATTCTATTCCTCCTGTTCAGATACCCCATCCGGGTATACTGTCATCTTACCCTTCTTTGCTTCATTTGTCAAGCCAAAAACTCATCAGAATCCGGTTTACATCCATGCTCCGGGCGATCTCCCGCTCCTTTGCCCGTACCGGATCCGGCTCCCCGCACAGATCCACGCCTGTCGTCTCCCCCTGAGATCTGAACCAGCCGAGGATCCCGGTCATCTCTTCCAGACGCATAGTCCCCTGATCCCAGTTGGTACTGCACACCTGCGGAGAGAACACATCCTTATCCACCGAAAAGTAAACCGGAAAATCCGCATGGAAGCCGGAAAGCTTTTTCTTCCAGCTTCCGTCTTCCAGTTCTTCCATGGAAATCCACGAGACACGCCCCCTGTATTCCATCGAAATCTGTTCCAGGGCCTCCAGCGGCGGTCCGATCAGAAACGTCTGGCGTACCCCGGGAACGTCACGCAGCGTATCCGCAAGCCAGGAACCGCAGGACAGAATCGGAAGCAGCGCAGGGGGCTGCATGTCCGTGTGATGATCCAGCACAACCAGGGAAACGTCCCTGGCGAGCTCCCCGAGAAACAGCTTGCTCATATAATGATAATTTCCGGAATCCATCAGATGAATTCCTCCCTCTGGAACTTTCCTCAGCATCTCCCTCAGTTTCTTTTCCGTTTCCGGATCGCAGTAGCAGTCCGTGCCCTGCATCCGGGAAAGATCCAGATATTCCTGCGCTTCCGCCCGAAGAGTCTCCTGGTTTCTGTAAATTCCTGTGAAATCCAAAATTGTACGCCTCATACTTCCTCCTGTCTAGCAAAAAAACTGTAGCTGTTCCTCCTATGCTGTTTTGTAACAGTCCAGCCAGCTGCACCGTTACCTATTTTTTCAGAGGATTCAGCTTTTTTCCGGCTGCAACAAGAAACAGCGCCGCCAGCAGAAGCTGCGCCGCCACGCTGACCGGCACAAGATTCTGTACAAGCCAGTCACCCTCATAATTTCCGAACAGGCTACACAGAAGCATCATCTCTCTGCCGCTTCCCAGCTGATGACTCAGCATTCCGAAGAAAGTCAGAAACGGATTCAGCAGAAACAGATAGACTGCTGCTCCCACATCCGGATTTATTACTCCCTGCCCCCGAAGCGTCTGGAGATAGTAATCCATCGCCACGGCGGCAATGGTTCCCACAACAAAAAGCATAACAATCAGATAAGTCATCAGCGTTGCAATCGTCGTCCGCTTAAACGCCACGGAGCAGAAAATGCCGATACTCCCGATAAAAATGCCTGACACAAGAAGAAGCAGCACAAGCGTCAGCAGGTCTGTCAGCCCCACTCCTCCGAACACAGTGATCAGCGCAAGCGCAGGCATTGCAGAAAAAGCAATCACAAAAATAATGCTCAGAGAGGCCTCCAGTTTCCCGATGATGATTTTCCACGGATTCAGATGCGTGGTCAGCAGCAGATCCAGCGTGCGCTTCTCCCGCTCCAGGGAGACGGACGCCCCTGCAATGACCGGCACAGTCAGCAGGAGAAGGAAAAACAGCAGATAGGCCATCATCATATAACACCGCATCGGCATTGTATAACTGAGCGGCGTCATATATCCCCGCACACTGCTTTCGCCAAAAAAGCAGATCAGCGCAATTGCGCCGAGAAGCAGATTGCACCCGAACACAATCCAGGAGATACGGATCGATCTGGTATTCCTCTTGATTTCTTTTTCAAATACCGGATTTCTGTTCATACTTCCTCTCCTTCCCGGACACCGCCTGTCAGATGGAAAAACAGAGATTCGAGACTGTTGTGCTCCCTCGCAAAGGCAACCACCAGAATTCCCGCATCCACCAGTTCTCTCAGCAGCCGGGCCTCTTCCTCACGGCTTCCGGAAAACCATGCGGCAATTTTGTTTTCCTCCACGGAGATCCGCTCCACCTGAGGGTTGGCCCGGATCAGCCGCACCGCCTGTTTTATCTTATTCAGCACCGTAATTCTCAGCGGATTCGAGCTGTCAATGGAGAGCATAATATGGTCAATTTTTCCCTGCAGCACCATTTTCCCCTGATTGATAATTCCGATGCTGGTACACATATCCGACAATTCAGACAGAATATGCGAGCTGATCAGAATGGTATAGCCCTCTTTCTGCAGTTGCTGAAGCAAGAGCTGAAATTCCTTTCTGGTCCGCGGATCCAGGCCGGAATTCGGCTCGTCCAGGACGAGAAGCTTCGGCTGATTCAGCAGCGCCCTGGCAAGGCAGAGCCTTTGCTGCATTCCCCGCGACATCTCATCCACAAAGACCTCCTCCATGCCTCTGAGATTCACCAGTTCCAGTACTTCATAGCTGCGCACAGTACCTGCTTTCTGATAAATTCCATAGGCAGCCGCAAAAAATTCCAGATATTCAATCACCGTCAGATTCTCATACAGCCCGAAAAAATCCGGTACAAATCCGATCATGCTTTTCTGCAGTTTCATATCCTTCGTGGTCCTCTGTCCGTCCAGCCAGATTTCTCCGGAGTCGGGTTTCAGAAGCCCGGTGATAATCCGGAGCGTCGTGGTCTTCCCCGCTCCGTTTGGCCCTACAAATCCATACAGCTCTCCTTTTTCCACTTCCATGTCCAGACCGTCCAGCGCATTTTCTTTTCGATTGTATCTTTTATAAAGCTTCTCTATCCGGAGCATTTTCCTTCCTTTCTTTCAGTCTCATGGTTCCCCGTCTGCCGCCGGCGGATTATCCCTGCAGGTTCCCGTGGTTGTCCGCACCCACTGCCGTTACAATCAGATCCGGCATCTGATAGCTTCGCATCTTCTGGTAATACTCCGAAGAAAGATTTTCTTCCGACAACGAATACCGGATTTTCAGCTGATTTCCGTTTCTCAGATACGGGGACGGAATTCCTTTCTCCACAGAGCTGTCCGTCAGCTCCCAGTTTTCCAGTTCCTCATAGGCTCCCGTGCCATAATTATAAACTTCAATTTTTCCATCGAAAGCCGCCCAGTCTTCCATCAGAACCTCCGGCTGCTCAAACCGTACGTCAACAATCAGATCCTTCTGAAGCGACAGTACTCCCTCCGGATCCTCCATCATCGTCCGGATATACTCCAGATTGCTGCTGATCATCTCGCTCTCCATGTTTTTCACGATCTCCGGGTCAACAAAGATTTCCTGCAGCAGCATTGCAAAGCACCGCTCCCACAGATGCGCTTCTTCATACACTGCGTTCAGAAAATAAGTCACTTCCAGCTCCTGCCCGTCCATGATCAGGCTGTCGGGATACTTACTGTAGGAAAACGCATCCTGATCCGTGGAATAGTACTGCTGGGCATAAGGACAGGAAAGGACACCGTCTGCATTCAGACAGGTAACGGAAGCATTGGCCTTGTAGAGGACGGTTCCGCAGGTTTCATAACCGGAATACAGCTGAAAAGTCTCCTCTTTGTCGGTGACTTCCGCCAGCAGTATGCTGTCGGCCACCCGGTTCAGGCTTCCCAGATTCAGTTGTGATGCAAAATCCCTTGTCCTGTTTCCTTCGCCAAACTGCAGGCGCAGCCACTCGTCGCCGCCCCTGACGCTCGTCGTCTCCAGTCCGCTTACCTCCAGTGTTTCGCCCGCCTTCAGGTCGCCCACGTATGCCATATGACCGGGAAGCATCAGAACACAGTCTTTCAACGTGTATGCCGTCTGGTTGGAAATCGTTCCGCTGACTTTTTTATCCTCCCAGACCAGATCGCTGACCAGCCCGTCGGTATCCATTGTGTTCTCCCTGAAAAGCGTAAATGCATTGAGGGCAAAAGAAGGCTGATTGGAAATCGTAATTTTATTTTTTCCTTCCCCATAGAACAGCCGGATCTGTTCAAATCCTTCTGCCGCTGTTCCCTGTGTCTCCGCCGAGTAGACATTCTGCGAACTTCCCGGCGTCATCCGGTAGGCAGAATCCAGATAAATCGTGTACCCATCGTTATAAGGAGCCTGCACCTCAAAATCCAGCGTTTCCTCCAGAACTGATCCGCTCTGACTCAGCACATTCCGGTAGACAATGACCGGCGCTCCCATGGATGTGGCATGCCCAAGCACACAGATCAGAAGCACAAACACCACAGACAGACTGCAGATTCCCGTCCACAGATAGTATCTTTTGTGTTTCTTTTTCAGCAGCAGATAGAGTGCCGGCCCCGCCAGAACCGCGTATCCGGCAATCAATACAAGAAACAGGATGCTGGAGGGCTGTTTCCGTATCGCTTTTTCCTCCAGCAGGAACGCGTTATCGAAACTTTCTATATAACTGTCGCTCCTCACGGAAATCAGGTTGGAAACCACCTCCTCCGTCAGCAGAAGCTGAAGGATTTTTTCAGGATTTTCCCGAAAAATCTGTTTCAGAACAGCGCCCGCCTCTCCGGCCTCCTCCCCGATGTCAGAAAACATGTTTTCAAAATCAATGGCCACACCGCCGCCGGCCTCCCATCGCTCCAGATTCCGCAGCTGATTTTCTTCCAGTGCGCCCCGGCTGTAATCCAGCAGGATCAGAACATCCGGCGCTCCTGCTTCCGCCATCGCGGCAGTCAGATCCTCCGGCCGGATGCTGACCGCCCGGATCACATATCCCTGGTTTCCCACCTCTGTTCCGCTGATTCCGGATGCATACTGTTCTTCCGTCTCCAGCACACCCACGGTCACTTCGTTGCGGAAAAGATTTTCCGTGGAAATGCTCTCCTTCTTTTCATAGACCTTTGTTCCGCTCTGATCTTCCAGCGAGACAATGACCGTCGTCGCATTGTAATCGATCAGCGCCACAGTCAGTTCCTTTCTGACCGTCCCGTTCTTTGGAAGATCCACCGGAAGTTCATAGGTATACGTCTGACTGCGCTCCGAAACCGCGGAACGCACCCCAACAAACAATTGTTCCAGAAAACGGGACGGGACATCTCCCACAGCATCCGACGTCATAGGGATACAAAGCTTCAGAGTCCCATGAAACTCAGAGCCGTTGTTAACGACCGTAACCGCTGCCGGCACTTCACTGCTGCCTCTGCTCATCCCTTTCCACCCGTACTCCACGATGATCTCAAACTGCCCCGGCATCAGAGTATTTCCGGAACGGCCTGCCGCAGGCATTCTCTCATAACCATAAACTGCTGCCGGAAATCTTCCCAGCAGCAGAAGCATACACAGCAGCGCCGTCCAGTATATCTTTCTGTTTTTCAGAATTTTTTTCATGATATTTCCTCTTTTTCTCCCTGCCGCATCGGCAGTTCCACTTCGAACACGGTTCCCTGAAGATCGCTCTTCACACGGATCTCTCCGTGATGCAGTTCCACGATCTGTTCGGCAATCGCAAGTCCCAGCCCGGTACCTCCGGTATCCCTGGAACGGGACTGTTCTGCGCGGTAAAATTTCCGGAAAATAGCTTCCTGTTCATTCCTGGGGATCACATGTCCGTAATTGATCACTTTCGTCACCGCATAAAAACCGCTCTGTTCCACCTCCACACGGATCTGCTTGCCTTCCTTTCCGTATTTCACTGCATTGTTCAGCAGATTGGCAAACAGACGCGCCAGAAGATCTCCGTCTGCTTCGATGAGCATCGTCTCCTTCTCATGACGGAACTTCACAGTCAGATCATTCTGAACAAAGCTTGGCGTCATCTCATCCAGCATCTGTTCCATCAGCTGGATCAGATCCAGCTTCCCCAGGCGCAGCGTCATCTCGTTATGCTCCAGCTTGACAAAACCGAACAGCTCGTTGGTCAGCTGTTCCAGGCGGAGTGCCTTGCTGTAAGCGATCTCAAGATATTTTTCTCTCGTGGCGGCGTCCAGATCTTTTCTGGTACGCACCCAGCCCAGATATCCGATAATTGATGTCAGCGGCGTGCGCAGATCATGGGCGACAGAGGAAACCAGGTCATTTTTCGTGTGTTCCGCAATCCGCTCCTTTTCCATCAGCCGTTTCACGTTTTTCTGCATTGCATTCAGGTCTGCAGCCATCGCCGCAAACTCATCGCTGCCTCTGACTTCCACCGGATGATCCAGATCCCCTTCGGAAATGTCCCGCACCTTATCCGCCAGCAGATGAATATAGCGTATACTCTCACGGAGCATCAGGTAAAAACTAACAGAAAATGTAAGAACCGCCGCCACTGCCAGGAAAAAAATCTTTGCCTCCGGCCGTAATCCGTCAGGCCCGAGCAGGACGCTCCGGTAACCGCTGTCCCGGAGATAACGTTCGACGCTCCCGACCATCCACGCGACCGCCAGCACCACGCCCACCGTAAGCCCCGCGCAGGCGGCCAGGCAAAAAATAATTTTTCCGCCGAATGTT
Organism: Candidatus Fusicatenibacter intestinigallinarum; assembly: GCA_019119555.1. Taxonomy (GTDB): domain Bacteria; phylum Bacillota; class Clostridia; order Lachnospirales; family Lachnospiraceae; genus Fusicatenibacter; species Fusicatenibacter intestinigallinarum. The sequence continues at coordinate 71,554 of DWWU01000030.1, forward strand.
TTGATAAAATCAAGCTTCAATTTTGTATCCCACTCCCCACACCGTCGTGATGATCTTTTCTTCCCGCGTGTCGTCTTTCATTTTGCCGCGGAGGCGGCGGATATGTACCATAACTGTATTGTTGGCCTCATAAAACTTTTCGTGCCACACACGTTCAAAGATTTCATCTGTGCTGAACACACGGCCCGGATTGGATGCCAGCAGATACAGAATGTCAAACTCAATGGGCGTGAGCTTGACGCTCTCGCCGTAACAGATGACCTGATGGGTAACTTTATTGATCTCCAGATTTTTCAGAGTGATCACCTCTTTGTTTTCCTGAGGTCTTGACGGGTTCAGCTCCCGATAGCGGCGCAGCTGGGATTTCACTCTGGCCATCAGCTCCAGCGGATTGAACGGTTTCGAGACATAGTCGTCAGCTCCGTTGGTCAGGCCCACAATCTTATCCAGCTCCTGGGTCTTGGCGCTGACCATGATGATCGGGATATTATTCGTCTCGCGGATTCTCCGGCACATGGTGATTCCGTCCATATCCGGCATCATCACATCCAGCAGAACCAGATCAATCGGCTGCTCCTGCAGCATCTTCAGCCCCTCCATCGCACTGTAAGCCTTCTTTACATGAAATCCGTCACTGATCAGATAAATTTCCAGAAGATCCGCAATCTCCTTTTCATCGTCAACCACCAGAATATTTGTCTCTCTCATTTTATCGCCCTCTCCGTTTTATAGTTTTCTCCTTGTATACATTTATCTTATCACGAATTTCCATAAAAAGTCTTTACCAAATTCTTACGTCTTCAGAACTCCTGTTACCGTTCCACTGGCTGAACTGTTATGAACTCCCGGAACTGTTCTACCAGCCAAACAGTCACAAACTCCTTCCTGGCTCCGCGCACAGCTGCCAGAACGCCACCGCGCTGGCCGCAGCCACGTTCAGGGAATCCACTCCGTGAGACATGGGAATCCGGACCGTATAATCGCAGCTGGCGATCGTTGACGGTGCAAGTCCGTCGCCTTCGGTTCCGAAAATCAGCGCCAGCCTCTCCTCCCGCATCAGCTTCGGATCGTCCAGCCGTACGGAATCCTCGCACAGCGCCAGAGCCGCCGTCCGAAAGCCCATACTATGCAGACATTCCATTCCTTTCTGCGGCCATCCGGTGTCTTCCGGGAAAAACGTCCACGGCACCTGAAAAACCGTTCCCATGCTCACACGGACGGCACGGCGGTACAGCGGGTTGCTGCATGCCCCTGTCAGGAGCACAGCACCCACATTCAGCGCCGCGGCAGAACGGAAAACAGCCCCTATGTTGGTAGGATTTACAATATTCTCAAAAACAGCGATCCGCCTTGCCCCGGCACAGATTTCTTCCACGGCAGGGAGTGGTTTCCTTCGCATTGCACAGAGCATCCCGCGGGTCAGGCGGAACCCTGTCAGCCGGGTCAGCACATCAAGCGCCGCCGTGTAGACGGGAACCTCCGGACAGCGGCAAAGCAACTCTCTGGCCTGCGTTTCCAGGTGTCTGGTTTCCACAAGGAAAGACACCGGCTGGTATCCTGCCTCCAGCGCCCGTTCAATTACTTTCGGACTCTCAGCGATAAACATCCCTTTTTCCGGCTCATGACGGTTCAGAAGCTGGTTTTCACTGATTCTCGCGTAGACGTCCAGCTCCGGCGCCGAAAAATCCGTAATTTCAATTACCTTCTGCATACCATGTCCTCCTGTCGCGGCAGTCCGCCGGCGCCTCTTTTTGCCCTCATCCGCCGGTCACCATTCGCTGACAAGAGGCCGCGGATTTCTCCACCACTGCTCATAGTCATCGCAGTATCTGCTCTGGCAGACCGCATGATCTTTCGGGTACTCATAACTGGTCCACTCCTGCCACGCTTTGACTGCCTGATCCAAGGGCCCGTCCTCAAAGGTCCTGCAGAATTCTTCGCACAGTTCCACAAGATATTCCGGTTTCCGCGGCGCCTGTTTTACGAACTCTTCCAGCCGCCGATTGCACGGAAACAGGATTCCGTTCTCCTGGAGCACCATACGGTACAGGCTGTAAACCATCTCGGACGCAACCTTAAGCTTCATATACCCTTCCGGTCTGCATATTTTCCAGAAATAAGCGTAATTCAGCTGAAGATTGCTGTAAAAGGACAGCATCTTATCCTCGTATTCCTGTTTCTGAAACACCGGTATCTTCGCCACAATCTCTGTCACTTCCGGGTCAGCAGTAAACAGAACTTTCGCTCCGATGAAGGAATTCCGCGTCGGTTCACTTCCCTTTTCCGCCGCGTCCCGAATGTAATCCTTCGTCATATATTTTACATCAAAATACCCGCCGGGATATGCACAGTCTCCCATCGGAATACATTCCGCCGTGCGGTTTGCCTTCCGGACTTCCTCGTAAAACTCCGGTGTCACAATTACCATCGCATCAATATCAGAATCCGGACGCTCCATATGCTTTGCCACAGATCCTCCGAACACCAGAGCCGTCACTCCTTCTTTTTCCCGGAAAATCGCAATCAGCTCTCTGAGCGCCTCCCGGTGATGGGGATACTGAAACGAGATCTCCTCCACACTTGTCACTGTTTCATGGTTCACTTGCAAAGATCCTCCTTTTCCCTTCTCTCTTTTTACATCCAATGGCCCGGACAGACATTGTTTCTCGTCCGAGCCATTGAAAGTTTCACAGCGATTCATCCGATTGAACCAGTCTGAATTTTTCGTGACAGTTCAGTTCGCTGAACCGTTATATTTTTTATCAGACAGCCTCATTGTACATGAGTACCGTATCATTGACAAGTATTATTTTCCTTGGAAATTTCCAGTGACAATCTACCATATCTGCACTTTTCCATACCATCTGTCAGCTGATATCACCGATACGGATTACTGAAACGGAAGCAGTGGAATAAAGAAAACTGCTTCCGCTTCCGATGATATTCAAGGTTGCCGGAACCGTTGTGACACGGATCATCTGTGACAATGCCACATTCTCCGCACTCTGGGAATTATGCAGTACCTGAATGGCTGCTGCTCCCGGAACATCTGTACCCTGCAGCCTCATGGAAAGTGTGACCGAAGCCGGAAGTGATGCATTTTTCACTGGAGCAACCGTCGCACTGAAGGCCACGCTATAATATCCGGTCTGCTGTATCACAATGTTTGCACTGCCCGCCATATGAGTGATGGATGATCCGTTGATCAGAGCATTCATATCAAAGACCAGCGCTCCCCCGTTCGTACCTGGCTGAGGCGGCGTCGAATATGCCGCCAGCAACTGATCTGCACGACAGCACGGGCCGGTTGGTCCGGTGGCTCCCTTAGCACCAGTCGGACCGGTAGCTCCCGTTGGACCGGTAGCTCCCGTCGGCCCCGTTGGACCAATGATTCCGTCCGCACCGGTAGCACCATCTTCCCCTTTTGGAATTACAAAGTCAAAAATTGCATGATTTTCATCACCGCTGTTGGTAACCTGCGCAGGAGTCTGAGAATCCCCGGTTGTAACCGTGCCGACCTGTACAGTTGCCGCCATACCCGTAGCTCCATCCTCCCCATCTTCTCCGGAAGGTCCGGTCGGGCCAGTAGCTCCGGTTGAGCCGGTAGCCCCCGTCGGGCCTGTGGAACCCGTTGGACCTGTGACTCCCGTTGGACCTGTGACTCCCGTTGGACCTGTGGCTCCCGTTGGACCTGTGACTCCCGTTGGACCTGTGGCTCCCGTTGGACCTGTGGCTCCGCTCAGGCCGGTGGCTCCCGTTGGACCGGTAGTTCCCGTTGGGCCAGTGGCTCCGACCGGACCAGTGGAACCCGTTGGGCCGGTAACTCCGGTTGGGCCGGTGGCTCCCGTTGGACCTGTGGCTCCGCTCAGGCCGGTGGCTCCCGTTGGACCGGTAGCCCCCACGGGACCAGTTGGACCAGTGGCTCCGGTCGGCCCCGTCGAACCTGTGTTTCCCTGTGGTCCGGGCACTCCGGGATCCCCTTGTTCCCCAGTCGGGCCAGTCGGACCGATTGGCCCCGTCGGCCCCGTTGGACCAGTGGCTCCGGTTCTTCCGGGTGATCCGGGAGGACAATGTCCGGAGCAAGGGGGCGGACACTGGGGACGACATCCGCATCCAAAGGACTGTTCCTGCATCTCCCTGTCGTCTCTGTTTCTAAACCATGACATATCTTTCTTTCCTCTTTTCCTTATTGATCTCTATATAATATGTCACAGCGCTTCCTTTGTCCTATGCTGTTTTAATCGCTTTCTCTGAAAATATTCCTGATTTGCCTTATAATATTTAGAATCCGGACAAAATTTACCCGCAAGTTCGTTATATTTCTCCGCCCTCTCTGTATCTCCCAACCGATCAAAACAGATACAGAGAGAAATTGCCGGAAGAAATCCGTAACATTCCTCCTGAACAAAAGCTCCTGTCTCCATCTTCTTCTCCGCTTTCAGGGCTTGTTCATACCAGTAGACCGCCTGGCGGTAATTCTCTCTGTCCAGAAAGTGTCTGCCTATATCACAGCACACCTCTCCTCTTGGCACATCATAAACAAAAGTTTTCAACAATGCTTCCAGTGCTTCCTCTTCCTTTTTCATCTGATAACAGCAAAATGCAAGCTGACGGGCAGCATCAATCTTATTTTCCTTCCAACCGTCCGTTCGCTTCAGAAATTCCCGAAATTTTACTTCTGCTTTTTCATAATGTCCTTGCCCCTGAAGTTCTCTGGCATAATAATAGAGAGAACGCCCGTCAAACGTTTCTCCATCCGTTTCCATTTTCTGATAAATTCTCAGATTTCTGCAGTTGTTTCCAGTTTTTTCCTTTTTATGCCGGATCGGTACCTTCCAGTGAACCACTTTTCCTGCGGGCGGAATGGCCTCATGAACTCTCCCGAGAAATCGAAATCCTGCGCCTCTGCGCAGGATTCTCTCTCTTTCGTAAACAAACAGCGGACGCCCCTGGGAATCGAACGCCGTCTCGTAGGGCATCATCACCATATCTGTTGTATGATCCAGTTCCTCTTTTTTTCTTCTGAACTCTTCCGCACATTCCGGCGGCAGAACGTCATCCGCATCCATCCACATACAGAAATCCATCGTCGCCTGCTCCAGCGAAAAGTTCCTCGCCGCCGAAAAATCATCGATCCAGGGAAACCGGAAAATCTTTTCCGTATACCGTCCGGCAATCCTGATTGTCTGGTCCACGGAACCGGTGTCTACAAGAATGATCTCATCCACAATTCCGCAGATACTGTCCAGACATCTGGCCAACACCTGCTCCTCGTCCCGCACAATCATACAAAGACTGATTGTCGCCATAAAACACCTCCTCGTGTTATGATATGACGTCCGACCCGTCTCTGCTCAGATAATTTTTGTCGTCCACTGAGAACAGTCCCAGACAGACGTAGCCAGCCCGCTGTAAAATTCCGGCTCATGACAGACCATCAGAATCGTACCTTTATATTCTCTCAGCGCACGCTTCAGCTCGTCTTTCGCATCCACATCCAGATGATTGGTCGGCTCGTCCAGAATCAGAACATTTGTCTCCCGGTTCAGGATTTTGCAGAGCCGGACTTTAGCTTGCTCCCCTCCGCTGAGCACGCGCACCAGGCTCTCGATGTGCTGTGTCGTCAGACCGCATTTTGCCAGTGCCGAACGCACCTCATACTGGGTGTAGGACGGAAATTCCTCCCAGATCTCCTGAATGCAGGTGTTGGTATTTCCTTTCTCCATTTCCTGTTCAAAGTAGCCGATCTCCACATATTCCCCCTGAATCACTCTTCCCTCCAGAGATGGAATCAGGCCAAGGATACTTTTCAGAAGCGTTGTCTTACCGATTCCATTGGCACCGGTCAGGACAATCTTTTCCCCGCGCTCAACCGCAAAATTCAATGGTTTTGACAAAGGATCTCCGTAACCGATCACCAGATCTTCCGCAGTAACGACAAATCTGCCCGGCGTGCGGGCGGTTTTAAAATGGAATTCCGGCTTTGGCTTTTCTCTCGCCAGTTCAATCACATCCATTTTGTCCAGTTTCTTCTGGCGGGACATCGCCATATTCCGCGTGGAAACCCTGGCCTTATTCCTTGCCACAAACTCCTTCAGTTCACTGATTTCCTGCTGCTGACGGCGGTAAGCGGCTTCTTTCTGCGCCTTTTTTACCTCATAAACCTCCAGAAAATGATCGTAATCGCCCACGTAACGATTCAGTTCCTTATTTTCCATATGATAGATCAGATTCACAACGCTGTTCAGAAACGGAATATCATGGGAAATCAGAATAAACGCGTTTTCATACTCCTGAAGATAGCGGGTCAGCCAGCTGATATGCTCCACATCCAGATAGTTGGTCGGCTCGTCCAGAAGAAGAATATCAGGTTTTTCCAGCAGAAGTTTTCCAAGAAGTATCTTTGTTCTCTGACCTCCGCTCAGTTCCTCCACATCACGGTCCAGACCGATCTCCTCAAGTCCAAGAGCCCTTGCGACCTCCTCCACTTTGGAATCGATCACATAGAAATCATGCATCATCAACGTATCCTGGATGGTTCCAAGCGTTTCCATCATCTTCCCGAGTTCCTGCTCCGACGCTTCTCCCATCCGGTCACAGATACGGTTCATCTCCTGTTCCAGTTCCAGCAGCCAGGCAAACGCGCTCCGCAGCACATCGCCAACCGTCATGCCCCGCTCCAGCGCCGTATGCTGATCCAGATATCCGACCCGGACATTCTTTGCCCATTCCACTTTTCCTTCATCCGGCATCAGTTTTCCGGTAATAATATTCATAAACGTGGACTTTCCCTCACCATTGGCGCCCACAAGACCGATATGCTCTCCTTTCAGCAGCCGGAACGAAACGTCCTCAAAAATCGCTCTGTCCCCGAATCCATGGGACAGATGCTCCACATTCAAAATACTCATTTACTTTCTCCTCTGTTTATCCGCAAACCATCCTTTTACAGCCGTTCTGTCAGCCGAACGGCTGCCGGTATCCGGCCGCTGAATATTACTTCGCGACGGGCCGGATCCCCTGCCGCAGTACCGGATTCCCGAAACTGCAGCGCAGTACCGCCACCATTTTACACGACCGCTGCATAGAGCGCAAGAACTTTCTGTCTGCATTTCATGCATAATATAACTGTTCCACCACTGAACTATAACTATATATCGCAGCTGTTCCGCTGGATCCGTGCGGAATATATACGGATCATGCCGAACGGTTTCTGCGCAATCCTAAGCGTTCTGTATACGGTCAATCAAAAACGAAGAGATTGTGACAGTGATGACGGAAAATACAATCCGTTTCAGTGGAATATAAGTGAGCGAGAGACCCAGAACCGTAAAATCCGTAAAAAGATAGGCAAATGACAGCCGGCAGTGCGTCATCCGGGAAATCGTCAGAGCCAGCGCGTCATCCCCTCCGCTGGAACCTCCCTGCCGCACAATAATTCCAACGCCAACGCCGACAAAAATTCCGCCCAGGACAGCCGCCGGCAGCGGATACCGGGAAAGATCCGGCAGCATTGGCGGAAACAGTTCCCAGATTTTATAAAACAACGACACACTCAGCGTTGAAACCAACGAAATCCGCAGAAAGCGTCCGCCAAGGTACCGGAACGCCAGCAGATAGCAGATAATATCCAGAATCGGCGTGACTGCAGCCGGAGAAGCCCCGAACCAGTTTTCAATCAGAAGCATCAGGCCAATGACGCCGCCCTCGGTAATTCCTGTCCTCTGATGAATGTTGTGAATGCCAAAGGAACAGATCGCCGCTCCCACCATGATCAGCGCCACCCGCTTCCGGCTCATTCCTTCCGTCAGTCTTCTCACGGAAGCAGAAATCATACGTTTCATGTTATCCTCCTTGTAAGATGTCTTTTCACAGATTATAATAAAGAATATAGTAACTATAATGTCAATACCAGTGCAGCAGAAAATAAGCATCCGGAAGGAGAATTTATATTTATGGACCATCTGTTTTCCATTGGAGAACTCTCGAAGTATCAGAACATCTCAAAACAGACCCTGATCTTTTATGACAAAATCGGACTGTTCCGACCGGCTTACGTGGATCCGAACAATGGATACCGTTATTACAGCTCCGCACAGATCGACCGGCTGGACACGATTCTGATTATGAAAAAGATCGGATTTTCCCTGAAAGAAATCAAGGAATACATGAAGAATTACACCATCGACAGCAGTCTGACCATTCTTCGAAAGCAGCTGACCGTTATTGAACAGCAGATTCAGGAACTGCGCATGATCCAGAGCCGCCTGCTGCACCGCTGTGTCCAGATGGAGAATGCAAGAAATTATATGGAAACCGAAACAGCCGTCGTGACGGAGACTGTTCAGGAGCAGTATCTTCTCACCCAGAAGGTGGATGAACCTTATCGCATGAGCGAAATCAGCATCGCCACAAAAAAGTGCTTCGCCGAAGCTTTCCGGAATCATCTGCCTGTGTTTTTTCAGAGCGGAGTCATTGTTCCCCTGCAGCGGATCCGCACCGGCCGGTATACGGAAGCATCCACCGCCTTTCTTCCGATCGAGAAGACGGAAGGCCTGAAAAACTTATGCCGGATCCCCGCCGGAACATGCGCATGCACGTATCATGTCGGAGATTATCTTTCCATCGGCCGCTCCTATGACAGACTCCTGGATTACTGCGATTCCCGCGGACTGGAAATTCTCTCGGATTCCTATGAATTCTGTATCAACGACTATCTGACCACAAAGGATGAAAATGAGTACATTACGAAAATCCTGTTCTACGTCCGGCCGACGCAGGATGATTAATCACACAGAGACGCCGATGAGCCAGAAAATATTTCCTGCTCATCGGCGTCTCTGTCACTTCAGATCATCTTTTGAAATAATATCTCAGTCTTCCACCGGTTCCGCCGGGCGGAAGATTCTCGGGTCGCTGCTCTCCAGAACCACTCTGGCCTTTGCCGTCGCCTCCTCACAGAAATACTCCTGCGCATTGAGAAGCGTCTTCCCACGCCGATCGATTTTCTCGTAGGTTCCGTCCGCCTGGAGAACATGGGCCTTCATATTATCTGCCATCTGGATCTCCAGGATATGCATTACTTCTTTTTTGATCTTCTCATCCTCCACAGGGAAAACGATCTCCACCCGCTTGTCCAGGTTTCTCGGCATCCAGTCCGCGCTTCCCATATAGACCTCTTCGCTGCCGTCGCTGTAGAAGTAGAAAATCCGCGCGTGTTCCAGGAAATTTCCCACAATGGAACGCACCGTGATATTCTCGCTGATTCCCGGAATGCCCACCTTCAGACAGCAGATTCCGCGGACGATCAGATCGATCTTCACGCCTGCCGCGGACGCCCGGTACAGCGCCGCGATGATATCACGGTCGCACAGGGAGTTCATTTTTGCGACAATATGCGCCTTCAATCCCTTCTTCGCATTCTCCTCCTCCATCGCAATCAGATGCAGGAACCGGTCGCGCATCCACAGCGGCGCAACCACCAGCTTGTTCCATCTCTCCGGCTCGGAATAACCTGACAGCATGTTAAACACTGCGGTGGCGTCCTCGCCGATCCGCGCGTCGCAGGTCAGAAGACCGCAGTCTGTGTACAGCTTTGCCGTGGAATCGTTGTAGTTTCCGGTTCCAAGATGTACATAGCGGCGGATCCCTGTCTCTTCCCGGCGCACCACCAGCGTGATCTTGCTGTGCGTCTTCAGTCCAAGGAGACCGTAAATTACATGGCAGCCGGCCTTCTCCAGCATCTTCGCCCAGACAATATTGTTTTCCTCATCAAACCGGGCTTTCAGCTCAACCAGCACCGACACCTGCTTTCCATTCTCCGCCGCCTGGGCCAGCGCGGCGATGATCGGGGAATTCCCGCTGACACGGTACAGCGTCTGCTTGATTGCAAGGACATCGGGATCCTTTGCGGCGCTCTGGACAAACTGCACCACCGGGTCAAAGCTCTGGTACGGGTGATGCAGAAGAATATCTCCCTTCCGGATATTCGTAAAGATATCGTCGTCATTCATCAGCTCCGGAACCGCTGCCGGGGTGTATTTCGGAATCTTGTACTGTTCAAATCCCTCCAGACCGTACAGCTTCATCAGGAACGTCAGATCCAGCGGTCCCGGGATGTAGAAAATATCCTCTTCCCCGATGTTGAATTCCGTCTTCAGAATTTTCAGCAGCCGCTTGTCGACCTTATCCTCCACCTCCAGGCGAATGACCTCGCCCCACTGGCGCTTTTTCAGCTGTTTCTGGATTTCCTTCAGAAGATCCGCCGCATCCTCCTCGTCGATGGACAGATCCGCGTTTCTCATGACACGGTACGGATGGGCACAGACAACGTCGTAGCTGAGGAACAGCTTTCCGATATTCCGCTCAATAATTTCTTCCAGCAGGATCACGGCGATTCCCTGCCCTTCCGCCGTCGGAAGCGTAATAAAGCGCGGAAGCACAGAGGGAACCTGCACGGTTGCAAATTCCAGCTCGACCTTTGTCTTTTTGGAATTTTTGTCCGCTCCTTCTTTTCCCTCTTTCTTTGCCACACGTTTTTCCGCTTTCGCGCTTAAGCCTTCTCCTTTTTTCTGAATCAGGGCGCCGATGTTCAGGGTTTTGTTCCGGATCAGCGGAAACGGGCGGGAGGAATCCATAGCCATCGGAGTCAGCACAGGGTAAATGTTTTCTTCAAAATAGTCGTCTACATATTTCGCCTGCTCCGGCGTCAGATCTTCATGGGAGCTGATCACCTTCAGTCCCACCCGCTCCAGCGCCGGAAGAAGCGACCGGTTGTAGGTGTTGTACTGAACCTGCACCATCTCGTGGGTCTTGACGCTGATTGCCGCCAGCTGCTCCTTCGGCGTCATACCGGCAATATCCGTCTTGGTATATCCCGCATGCACCATATCTTTCAGGGATGCCACACGGATCATATGAAATTCATCCAGGTTGGACGAAGTAAAGTTCAGGGATTTCAGGCGCTCAAAAAGCGGAAGCGTTTTATCCCTCGCTTCGCTGAGCACACGCTCATTGAACTGAAGCCAGCTCAGTTCACGGTTGACATAGTATTCCGGTTTCAAATACGGGGTGTAATCGTGATCCATTTTTCGTTTCCTCCTTACAATTGCCGTTTCACTTTCAGAATCGGGCGTACGCTGAAGACTTCATAGAAGAAATCCATCTTGTCCTTGCACAGCCCCTGCTCCAGAGTAAAGTCGCCGTTCACCGTCAGATAGAGGGTCAGCTCCCGCTCTTTCAGAACTGCGCGCGCCTGCTGCACTTTCTGCTGATGGCTGCGGTCCAGCGTGTTGGCAAGACGGAGAATCGCCGTCATCTCAGCAATTTTCAGATATTTTTCTTCGCTGACTGCAGCCGCCTGAGCGAACTGATCATACTGGGGAAGATATTCTGTGTTGTACCTTCCGATCAGCGCGATCATCTCACGCTCTGCATGGGACAGTCCGATGATCTCGTTGGACATGATAATATGGTAAGTACACTGTCCCGGACTGTTCAGGCTGATATATTTTCCCACATCATGAAGCATTGCAGCAATCTGGAGCAGAAGCCGCTCCCTCGCCCCCATGCCATGAATTTTTTTCATGGCATCAAAGATTTCCATGGCGATCATCTGAATATTCTGAATATGCGGCCGGTTTACCGCATAACGTTTGCCGATATTTTTCGCTGCCATCAGAATATCGTTCTCGAAGCTGTGCTTTACCTTAATCAGCTTTTTCTCCTCCGCATACTCATAGGCAAGACCTCTCGCCAGATGAGTACCCGGTATCCAGATCTGCTGAACATCCATCATATCCACCAGAGTGTCGCAGATCACCGCCGCGGGGCTCATCAGCAACGCGTTCTCCAGAGGAACTCCGAATTTTACTGCCAGTTCCATCGGAGAATGACCGCTGATCTGCTGAACCCAGTTCCGGAAGGTTTTTCTTGAAATGATCCGGCTGCTACGCTCTTCCTCGTTCTGGAAAATCGCATTTGTGAAAAAATCTCCCAGCAGCATGACATTTTCAATCTTCCGGTCTTTCAGATACATTTTCTTAAAGCTGAGCATTTCATTCCAGATAAATTCTTTCACCAGCGTCTCATAATGGGAAGTCTCGCTGGCAATTCCGGACAGGCGCTCACGGATGCGGACGCTGCCCATGCGCAGATTCTGGGTTGTCACCAGAGCGTCCTTGTCGAACAGGGAAACCTGGGTACTGCCGCCGTCAAGGTCAATGATCGCGGTTCCCTTCTCAATAATTTTGTTAAAATCCGTTTCCATCGTCGCCAACGCTTTATAGCTAAGAAAACGCTGTTCCGAATTGCTCAGGATCGTCACCTCAAGCCCGGTCAGCTGGCGGATTTTTCCGATGATAAACAGACTGTTCTGCGCCTCCCGGAGGGCGCTTGAAGCCACTGCCCGATAGGCGTCCACCTTATATCCGTCCATAATCCGGACAAAATCTTCCAGAACCGCGCAGAGCTCTTCCTCCAGCTCAGGACTGATTTTTCCGTCGGAATACGTATCCTTTCCCAGCTCGATTCTGTGCCGGATTTTGTCAATGCTTTTGATTCGCTGCTTTCTGGAAATCTCAAAAATTTCCAGAAACACATCGTAAGTGCCAATGTCGATGGCGGCAAATGTTGCGATCTGCATACTCTTCCTCCTTTACGCCTGCTCCGGTCTGCCCAGCAGGTAGTCGATAAACTGCTGCGCCGTTCTGCCGGAAAGTCCGCCATGATTCAGTTCCCACTTGTTGGCCTCCAGCAGAAGCTCCTCCTCCGACATTCGAACGCCGTACCGTTCCGCAAGAGTCGTCACAATTTTCTGAAACTGTTTTTTGTCCGGTGCCCCGAAATAGATCGTCACACCGAAACGGTATACCAGGGACAGTTTTTCCTGCACCGTATCGGAGGTGTGCATATCCTCCCGGATTCCTTCTTTGTCCCCGTAAGTCTCCTTGATCAGGTGGCGCCGGTTAGAGGTCGCATAGATCAGAATATTGTCCGGCTTTTTCTCCAGGCCGCCCTCGATCACTGCTTTCAGATATTTATACTCTGTCTCAAACTCTTCAAAGGAAAGGTCGTCCATATAGATGATAAACCTGTAATTACGGTTTTTGATCTGAGCGATCAGCTCGTTCAGATCCTGAAACTGGTGCTTGTACACCTCGATGATCCTAAGCCCCTGATCATAGTACTCATTGAGAATTCCCTTGATGCTGGAGGATTTTCCGGTTCCCGCATCTCCATAAAGCAGACAGTTGTTCGCTTTTCTTCCCTGCACAAACGCCTCGGTATTGTCGATCAGCTTTTTCTTTGCGATTTCATATCCCACCAGATCCTCAAGATGCACATGGGCGATGTTGGTGATCGGGATAATCTCCACGCGGCCGTTTACGCGGCCGATCCGGAACGCCTTGTGCAGACCCAGCTTGCCGACGCCGAAATCCTTATAAAAGCAGATCATGTCCTCCATAAATTCTTCCGCTGTCTCCGCTTTCTGCAGTCGGACAGACAGCTCGCCGATTCTGTCACGGATCCGTTTGTTGAACAGTTTGTTTGGACTGTCCGTGTTTCTGTATTCACAGATAATCGTCCCGTCCCCGGAATCAAAAATCCGGTCAAACACCCGGATGTCGAAGTCAAACAGCTCTTTGAAGCGGATAAAATCATGCTTCGCCATCTGGTTGATGCTTCCCTCCACACGCCCCACAATCTCGCAGGAGGTGGAAAAAGCGTTTTCCTTGTTGACCAGAAGATACGTCAGATAGTTGCACCAGAGATTCCCTGAAAATCCGTACCGATTGGCCATCTCCACCAGCCGGTTCAGCCCATCGTAAAACATTTTCCGACAGGATTCCAGGTCGGAAACAATCGTCTCATTCTGCACCGCCTCAATGATTCCGGTAAAATCCTTCAGCACCTCATCTTCTTCAAAATCACGGTATAAGATACATTCTTCAATTCTCGTCATTCTTCTTCCCCTTTTCCGGTTTCTCAGTAATTCCCGTACACCCGCATCTTTTTGGCTTCCGAGGCGATCCCAAGCAATGCGTTCTTCACCGCGGCGTCGCTCAGATTTCCCTCAAAGTCCACAAAAAAGCGGTACTCCCAGTTTCGTTTCGGAATCGGACGGGATTCGATCTTCGTCATATTCAGATCGTTATAGATAATATGAGACAGAATATTGTACAGGGATCCCGTCTCATGAGGCAGTTCGATACAGATACTGATCTTCCGGGCATTCTTCCTGAAATAAGGTTTTCCGGAAATAATCACAAACCGTGTCTCATTGTTGCTGCTGACAAACTCCTGATCCAGAATCTGCAGTCCGAAATGTTCCGCCGCATACCGGCTGGCGATCGCAGCTTTCTTCGGATCCCCGCTCTCAGCCACCATCTGCGCGGCCACCGCCGTATTCAGAACCGTCTTCTGCTTCCACTGTGGATGTTTCTCAAGGTATGCTTTCGACTGTGCCAGTCCCTGCGGATGGGAATAGACCTCGGTCAGCTCCTCTATCCTGCTCCCCGGAACTCCCATCAGCACATGAGCCACCGGAATAATCTGCTCCCCGACAATATAATTGGGATATTCCACCAGAAGGTCATAAATGTCAAGCACGCTTCCCGCTGTGGAATTTTCGATGGGAAGTACCGCATAATCCGCTTTTCCCTGGCAGATCGCCTCCATCGCATCCTTCCAGGTTTCCACGTGGAAGCTGTTCACTTCATCGCCGAAGAACGTTTTCATCGCCGCAAAACTGTAGGCGCCCTCCACTCCCTGAAACACTACCGCGGCGCCTGCGGACGGAAGCTCGTCGACCGGAATATAACCGTTTTCCGGCATTCCTCCGGTCTGCCCGTTCTCCGCGAGCAGCTGATACTGGCGTTTCCGGCTGATGGACATGATCTGCTGGAAGAGTTCCTGCACGGCTTTTCTGTTAAACGCATCGGAAGCCATCGTTCCCAGGGTTTCCAGCTTGCTGATCTCCCTCTCCCGGTCGAAAACCGGTTTGCCTGCTCCTATTTTGTACTCCGCAACTTTTCCTGTCAGACGCATCCGCTGTTCAAACAGACGGACAATCTCCTTGTCTGTCGCATCGATCTCCTTTCGTATTTCACCTAAATCCAGCATCTTTCTGTAACCTTTCCAAATTAATACTATCTTTTTTCATCAGTTATTCTACTATACTTTCTGCCGTTTTACAAGAAAGCTTCTCTGTATCCGGGCCAAAAACAGAAAATTTTACACAATTTTTACAAAGCAAGACAGCGGAAAAGGATTTCACCGCTTTTCCGCGTAAATCCTCTTCCGCTGTCTTCATTTTTTCCTAAACAAGCTCTCCTTTAAAATTGAAGGTATAGGGGACGCCGTCAATGGTTATCGTCATAGAATATGCCATACCGCCCCAGTCACGGAAATAGTAAGTCTTTCCGTTTTCTTCCCGCCAGCCCGTGTACATGGTGCCGTCTTCGTTAAAATAATAAGTGTCCCTTCCTTCTCTCACCCGCTGGTTCCGGTATGCCCGGCCCTCACTGTCAAACAGATACCAGGAGCCTGTCGCCGGATCCTGATGCCAGGCGTTATACTGCCTTCCGCCCCAGGTGCGGAAATAGTACAGGTTTCCGTTCAGCCAGCAGAGTTCATCTTTCTTCATCGTACAGTCGCTGTTAAAATAGTACCAGTCAATTCCGATCTTGTTCCATCCGGTGTTCAGCGCTCCGCCCCAGCTCCGGAAATAATACCAGTTTCCGTCTACCGGATTCTGGTACCAGTCATTATAGAGCATTCCGCCCCAGGTGCGGAAATAATAGATATCGTTGCCGATCTTGCAGAGTTCATCTTTCTTCATCGTGCAGTCCGGATCAAAATAATACCAGTTGTCATCAATATAATTCCAGCCTGTATTCAGCGCTCCGCCCCAGCTTCGCATATAATACCAGTTTCCGTCCACCGGATTCTGATACCAGTCATTATAGAGCATTCCGCCCCAGGTGCGGAAATAATAAATATCTCCGTCAACGGTGCACAGCTCGTTGGCTTTCATGGTTCCGTCTTCGTTAAAATAATACCAGTCGATTCCGTCCTTGATCCATCCGGTTGTCAGCCGGCCTCCGGTGACATAGCCCCAGGAACCATTGTAACGGATCCAGGAACCCTGGCTGACCTTTCCCTCGCTGTCAAAGCTTACGGTATATCCGTCCAGCTTTGTTGTAAGGCTATAAGCTCTTCCGCCCCAGCTTCGCAGCCAGTACACAAACCCTGTGTCCGGATCACGCAGCCAACAGTTGCTCAGCATAACGCCGTTGTCCGTATTCAGGTAATACCAGTCGATTCCGACCTTCTGCCAGCCTTTCAGCATTTTTCCGTCTGTCTCATCCAGCAGATACCACTGTCCGCCGTCCTGAACCCAGCCATTCCTCATTTCCCCGGTTTCCGGATCCATATAGTAGCGGTTTCCGGATATCTCCAGCCAGCCTTTCCTGAACTCGCCGTCCTCACCGACATAATATTTCTTTCCGTCCTGCGTGATCCATCCTTCAATTACTTTCAGACGTCCGCTGCTGTCCGCGTGATAGATCAGCCCGGTGGATTCATCCTGAATATCTTCGTTAGCTGCAAGAATTCCGTTTTCCTTGGCGTAATATAAAACGCCGTCCTGTTCAAACAGACCCTCACACCACAGGCCGTCGCTGTAGGCTCTCAGCCGCCCGTCATGATCCGTATAGATCCGAAAGCTTCCGTCGGCGCTGGTCGTCACATTGCTGCCGCCAAATTCCACAACGATGGCCTCCTGGGAGGTAAACGCCGGAAGCGCGAACACTCTGCTTCCGATCTCTCCGAGCAGATTGATACGGGAAGACTTTACATTTGAGAAGGCTCCCGGAATCACCAGAACCTCCGGACTGGTTGCCTCCACAAAGGAATCTGTCATACTGTCAAAATTCCCATGATGATTGGCCTCCAGCACCTCGAGATCCGTCACCTGCGGATACTCCTGAACGATCCGGGTAAGATCCCCGTCGTCGTCACACAGATCGCTGGTCAGAAACGCCGTTTTTCCATTGGCCTGGGCGATCACTCCCAGACAGAACCAGTTGGCGTCATACGTCTTCTGACTCTGATAGGAAGGGTCGTAGTTTACAATCTGAAGCTGAAAATCCCCCAGAGACAGACGGCTGTTCTGGTCATTGATATCCTGCACCACCTGAATTCCCATCTCCGCAGCCGCTTCCAGCGTCTGATCGTATACATACTGGTTATCCCAGAGATGGACATCCGTCTGCGACGTGTCAATATAGCTGTCGTCATACGGCATCAGATACAGCGTCTGGGGCTGAAATTCCCGGATCACCGTATCAGCAGTCCCGATATGGTCGCTGTGGGGATGCGTTCCGATATAAAATAGGAAGTTATCCTTGTTCACACCCAGCTTTCTCAGATAGTTTACGACTTCCTCATCGTTGCCGTCGTCGGTGACAATGCCGGATCTCAGCGGATATCTGGGATCACTTCCGTCCGGATAATCCCAGTCCTCTCCGGAATCAATCATACCGAAAATAGGATTTCCGTCTGCGTCTCTGCTTTCCAGAAGCGTTCCCTCCGTAGACTGGCTGAACGCAAGAAAATGAATTCTCGCGACACCGCTTCCCTGCGCATAGACGGTATCCGCGGAATTCCCCTGCAGCGCCCCTGCAATACAAAGCGCAGAACAGATCGCCGCCAGCTTCCCGATATGTTTCCGGCCCATCGTCACAATTTTCTTTCTATGCAATTTTTTTACTTCCTTTCCAGTTCCTGCTTTTACCTTTTTCTTATCCTCTTCTGCAGAAAAAATACCGCAAAGAAATCCTAATTATCATAACACAGGCCTGAAAACGTTGCAACAGCTTTATCGCAGGAAATACATGGGCCCGCAGCAGTTCAGTCAGCTGAACTGCTGCCCTGCAACCGACAACCCGTCTCTCACTTCTTGCATTTTCTTCCTTTTTGTGATATGGTGGAACACAGAAAAAAAGAATATGTATCTATTAAAAGGAGGTCACTTATGCGACATTTAATGAGTCCTTTGGATTTTTCTGTCGACGAACTGGAAAGGCTGATGGATCTGGCCAATGATATCGAACACAATCCAGAGAAATATGCACACGCCTGCGACGGCAAAATCCTGGCCACTCTGTTCTATGAGCCGAGTACCCGCACCCGATTAAGCTTTGAATCTGCAATGATTCGCCTCGGAGGAAAATGTCTTGGCTTTGCATCCGCAGACAACAGTTCCGCCGCAAAAGGAGAAAGTGTGTCCGATACGATTCGGATCGTATCCTGCTACGCTGATATCTGTGCCATGCGCCATCCGAAAGAAGGAGCCCCTCTGGTAGCTTCCCTTGTTTCCGGTATCCCGGTGATCAACGCCGGCGACGGCGGACATCAGCATCCGACGCAGACGCTCACGGATCTGCTGACAATTCGCTCGATGAAAGGTCGTCTGGACCACCTGACCATCGGTCTGTGCGGAGATCTGAAATTTGGCCGTACCGTCCATTCTCTGATCAGCGCTCTGGTCCGCTACGAAGGAATCCGTTTTCTTCTGATCTCGCCGGATGAGCTTCGTGTTCCCGACTATATCCGCAACGATGTGCTGAAAGCCAATCACATCGATTTTGAGGAAGTCACAAAACTGGAGGACGCCCTGCCTCATCTGGATCTGCTGTACATGACCCGCGTTCAGAAGGAACGTTTCTTCAATGAAGAAGACTACGTCCGCATGAAAGACTTCTACATTCTGGACAAAGCCAAAATGGAGCTTGCCGGCCCGGATATGCTGGTGCTTCATCCGCTTCCCCGTGTCAATGAGATTTCTGTCGAAGTAGACAGCGATCCACGCGCCGCTTACTTCAAACAGGCACAGTACGGAGTATATGCCCGAATGGCGCTGATCCTGACGCTTCTTGGAATCGAAACAAAATAGCAAGAAGTTCGAACGCAAACTTTCAAATCTGCCATGATGACGCAGCAAAGGCGTCAGGAAGGAGAAAAAATGTTAAATGTTGGACGTATTGAAGAAGGGTTTGTTCTGGACCATATAAAAGCAGGAAAAGCTATGACCATTTATCGTGACCTCGGACTGGACAAGCTGGACTGCACCGTCGCAATCATCAAGAATGCCCGCAGCAACAAGCTGGGAAAAAAAGATATCATCAAAGTGGAATGCCCGATCGATGATCTGGATCTGGATATCGTCGGCTTTATCGATCACAACATTACCGTCAACATTATCAAGGACGGTATTATCACAGAGAAGAGGGAACTTTCCCTGCCGAAGCAGATCGTAAACGTAATCCGGTGCAAAAATCCACGCTGTATCACTTCCGCCGAGCCGTCTCTGGATCACGTGTTCATCCTTGCCGACCCGGAGCATGAGGTTTACCGCTGTAAATACTGTGAAGAGAAGTATTCCGGCCACCGCAACAAATAAAAGCAAAGAAAGACTGCCGGCTCAGCCCTGACCGGCAGTCTTTCTTAATATGAGGAAAGAGAGAATAATTATGTGCAATGCAAAAAGGCGCCAGAAACGCCTGGCGGTCATCAATGATTTTACTGGCTTCGGTCGATGCTCCCTGACCGTTTCCATTCCTGTAATTTCCCGGCTCGGCGTTCAGTGCTGTCCGGTTCCCACCTCCATTTTTTCCAATCACACCGCTTTCCCTTCTTTTTATTTTGAAGATTATACGGAAAAGATGCCCGCGTATATTGCCGAATGGAAAAAGCTCGGCCTGTCCTTCGACGGGATTCAGATCGGCTTTCTCGGTTCCCACCGGCAGTTTGACGTCGTACAGGATTTCATCCGTTTCTTCCGTTCTTCCGAAACCCTGGTGCTCCTGGATCCGGTAATGGGCGACAACGGAAAACCTTACGCTCTGTATGACGCCAGGATGCAGACCGCCATGCGGCAGCTGGCGGCGGAGGCCGATGTTCTCACACCGAATCTGACGGAGGCCTGCATTCTCACCTCTACCCCCTACCGGTCGGAAGGCTGGACCGAGGAAGCGCTCTTTTCCCTTGTCCGTCAGCTCGCGGCGCTTGGGGCGCAGAAGGTGGTAATCTCCGGCATCCCCATGGGGGAAGATCTTGGAAATGTCCTGCTGGAGCAAGGAAAAGAGCCGCAGATCCTCTGTTCCCGCAGAGTAGGAACGGAACGCTGCGGAACCGGCGACATTTTTTCCTCAATCCTTGCAGCTGACGCCGTCAACGGAGTTCCCCTGGATGTCTCCGTCCGTAAGGCAGCCAATTTTATCAGCGAATGCATCCTTGTCACAGAAAACTTCGACACACCTGTGACAGACGGCGTATGTTTTGAGGAGCTTCTGTACAAACTTGACCGGTAAAACACTTTCCTGTCCTGGGCGGTCGGCAGGCGGAACCATTTAATTTTTCAGTTCAACCTGGCAGCAGGTATACGTTCTTCCCCTGGCGATCTCCCATTTCAGGCAGTAGGCAGAATACAGAATGCCATTCTCAAAACTTCGTTCCTGCCGCTCTACCCTCAGATTTTCCTGATTCCGGACCAGTACCTCTGCGCGCTTTCCGTCCGCGTCAATCACTGCGCTCCCTCCCGTGAGCCGGATCGGATAAGGGGAATACAGGGACTCTGTGACTGTTTTTCCATCCTCTGTCACCGCATATTCATCGAGTACAGTAAAGCTCTCCGTTTCCGGACAGAACTCCACTGTACGGGTCAGAGCCGCCGGTTCCTCCGCCCCGTAGAACAGGAATATCACTGCCTTTTCCTCCGTTCCGGCTACGGTTTTCCTGCCGGTAATTTCCTCAGGGACCGTGCCGTTGACTGTCGGTACATTCGCCGTTCCGGAAACCCATGTTCTTCCCCTGTCGCAAAATCCATAGCTGCCGTTTTTCTCCAGCCAGAGCTCTGTGGCTCCATCGCCGGAAATACAGATTCTGCAGCCGGACGTATTTTCCGGAGTGGTATCTTCCATAGCAGTTCCCTTTTTTTTCTCTTCGTACTTCATCGCTTTTCCTCCTGTACTTTTACCACCGTTCAGTCGTATTTTCACTCTGCCCTGTCCCTTGCCAAAGACCGAACTGCCAAAGTTTTCTTTTCATTTCCTTTTCTATTGTAAATTAATCTGTGAAATCTGTAAAGAGTATGAAAATGCACAGACCTGGATGAACTGTAACGATTACCGACAGGCCTTTCATTATTGAACCGCTGTGCGAAAAGCATAAAAAAACAGCGGCCGCAGTGTGTTTTTCACCGCTGCTGCAACCGCCTTGCTGTCTGCCGTTTTTATGCCAGATAAACCTGCAGCTCACTGCAGAGTTCTTCCGGATGTTCTGTATGAATTTTCAGCTGCATCATACGTCCGACTGCAACGCTCAGCACACCCAGAATCGATTTTGCATCGATCGTATCGCCCCCTTCACTGAGATCCACATCGAAGGGATATCTGGAAACGGTACGGACAAATTTTACTGCATCTTCCTGTGTGGAGAGCAGTATATTCATCGTATTCACTTTTCTGTCCTCCTTGTAGTTCCAGCCCGGTTCATTGCAAAGCACTTTTTCATAGCCGGATGCTGTACCGTCCAGATGGCTGAACGATTGCCACCGTCCGGTCATCTGAACTGCTATCAGTATACTCACTTTCACGAAAAATGAAAATGTCTATTTTTACGAAAAACATGTAAAAAAATATCATCTCCTTGCAATTTCTGCTCAATTCATGTAAAATTCAACTCACGAAACGATTTTCAATGATCGGATGCCGCAGCAGTTCAGCTGACTGAGCTGTTGCATCGCACAAAACAGTTCAGATTTCTGGACGATTACGATACTCCCAGAAGGAGGAACCTTATGATTCGTCTGCTGATCGCTGATGATGAGCCGCTGGTTCAGGCCGGCGTAAAATCCATGCTGGAATGGTCTTCCCATGGAATCGAAATCTGCGGTATATGCTCCAACGGGTCAGAAGCCCTGGAGATGATCGGGCGTTTCCGTCCGGAGATCGTTATCTCCGACATCTGGATGCCCGAAATGGACGGGCTGACACTGCTGAAAACCTGCCGGAACTGTTATGGAGACCTTCCCGTCTTTCTCATGCTGACCGGTCACAAGGATTTCGGGTGCGCCAGAAAAGCCATCCACTACGGCGCAGCCGAATATATCCTGAAGCAGGAACTGACTGCTCAATCGCTGGAACACGCCGTCCGAAGCGCCCTGCAGAGAGTAAAAAATCTGCAGCAGACCCGTGATATGGTGTCCGCCTGTCTCACTCTCCTGAGGAAAGGAAACGAGGACAGAAAAGATTTCACATCCGCGGAAAATCCCGCAGGAAAAAAACGGCACAGAAACGTCATCGACCGAATTCAGAAATATATGCAGGAAAACTGTACCGGGAAGCTGACGCTCAGAGAGACGGCTTCCGCCTTCGGACTCAGCCCCAATTACCTGAGCGCTCTGTTCACGAAAAGCTGTGGTTACAGCTTTACAGAATATCGGAATCATATTAAAATTGAAGAGGCAAAAAGAATGCTGGATACCGGCGGCATGAAGATTTATGAGGTTGCAGAATACCTTGGATTTGACAGTGCGTTCTATTTCAGTAAGGTATTCAAAAAAACGGAGGGCATTTCCCCGAGGGAATACCTGCGCGGGTTCTCCTCCGATAAATCCGGACGCCGGGAATATACGGGCAGGCCTGCCCCTCTGGCCCGCTGCCCACAGGAAGAATTATGACTGGAGTGTAGATAAGCATGAACAAAAAAGAAATCAGTGAAATCAAAAAACTTTTTACCACTTCCCGCTGTGCTTTGACACGGATCTGCGGATGTTATGTGGATGCGGAAAAAAATCAGAAAACAAAGCTGAAAGAGGCCTTTCTCTCCCTTCCGGAAGAGGAAATGTTTAAATACTTCAATATTTTCCGGAAAACGCTTTCGGGAACTCTCGGAAAGAATCTCGTCCAGATGGAATTTCCGCTGGAACAGGAAGCCCCCGGCGGCACCCAGGAATTTCTTCTGCAGCTTCGCAATTCACAGCTGAAAGATGACGCCCTGATCGAAGAATTTTACCAGAAAGTTATCGAGAACTACATAAACCCGGAAAACTACTATATCATACTGATTCACGGTGCCTATGACATCCCCGCCAAAGGCTCCGACAATCTTGAGATGGACGACGCATCCGACTATGTCTATGAATTTCTGCTATGCAGCATCTGTCCCGTGAAGCTGTCCAAACCGGGACTCCACTATAACCCGGATGCAAACATTATCGAAAACCTGATTCAGGACTGGATCGTAGAAGCGCCGGACGTCGGATTCCTGTTCCCTGCGTTCACGGATCGGAATACAGATATTCATAATCTGATGTATTATTCCAAAAAACCGGATGTGATTCAGACAGATATCATCAACACTCTGCTGGGATGCCGGACTCCTCTTTCTGCCAGATCGCAGAAGGAAACCTTTCAGACGATCATCGAAGAAACCCTGGACAATTCCTGCGATTTTGAAACCGTCATGGCCATACAGGACACGCTGAATGAGAT
This sequence comes from Candidatus Fusicatenibacter intestinigallinarum, assembly GCA_019119555.1. Classification (GTDB taxonomy): domain Bacteria; phylum Bacillota; class Clostridia; order Lachnospirales; family Lachnospiraceae; genus Fusicatenibacter; species Fusicatenibacter intestinigallinarum. The sequence goes on from DWWU01000030.1 coordinate 95,112, forward strand.
GATTGAAGAAAGGAAAGAGGATCCGGAACCGGTTGTTCTTGACAAATATGAGGTAAAACGTCTTCTGGCGGACAGCGGCGTTGAGAACGAAAAGCTGGAAGAGTTCGACGAGCTTTATGAATCTGTCGTCGCCGACGACAACGCAGGTTTTGTCGCTTCCAACGTAACCAGCACCCGCGCCTGTGAAATCCGCACACCTGATGTTATTATCAAAGTCAGCCCGGAAAAGACACAGCTGATCGAAAGCAAGATTATCGACGGAATTCCTTACCTTCTGATTCAGGCCACCGACCAGGTGGAGATCAATGGAATTTCCGTCCGTCCTCCGAAACCGGACGAACGTTCAGAGGACTGAACTGCCGGGAGACGTTGCCGTGCTCCGTCAGGTCTGTGCATTTTCTGCACAGACCGTATGAAGAAAACACGATGCCTGCAGCAGCACCCGGCTCACCACCGGGCGATTTTCGCACTTAAAACACGTACATCATTTTATGCCACACGGCGCCGCCGTGTACGGAATCGGATACCTCGATATAGCGGTATCCGATTTTCTGATAAAAGGGAATCATATGCTCCTTGCAGGTAAGCACAACCGCCTTCTTTCCCCGCTCCCGGGCGCTCTCCACCATATGACGCATGAGGGCCTCTCCGATCCCTTGTTTCTGATATTCCGGGGAAACGTCAAGCCCGAAGATCATCTGATACGGCCCGTCCGGACGGTGAAGGGAAGCGTCATGGTACAGTTCATCTGCAAGGTGATCCGTATCGGCACAGCATCCGTTGCAGAATCCGGCCAGTTTGCCGTCCTCCGTCTCAGCGACAAAAAAACTGTCTCTGCAGGTCCTGTATCTCTGTCGGAAGTCCTCATAACCGGCGGCTTCCGCCTCCGGAAAGCAGCGGGCTTCGATCTCAGCAATTGCTTTCAGATCTTCTTCTCTGGCCGGACGGATCCTCCATCCGGTCAGAGCGCCGTCCTTTCCGAAGGTTTTCAGCCGATGATAAACTTCTGCCGCCGGCAGTCCCACCACATTGTTGTAATCTCCGTGGATTTCTCTGACATACGCTGCAAAACGTCCCTGAATCCCATAGGCCCCCGCTTTGTCCATCGGCTCTCCTGTCGCAATATATTCCTCAATCTCCTGGTCGTTGACCGGATAAAAGGTCACATCCGTACACACATGAAACGTTTCCCGAAGCGTCTTTCCCGCTTTCTTCTCCATCAGCGTCACACCGGTAAATACCTGATGCGTCCGTCCCTGAAGCATCTGTAGCATCCGGAACGCCTTCTCCTTATCCTTCGGTTTGCCGAGAATCTGTCCTTCATAAGCCACTACTGTGTCCGCGCCCAGGACAATGGTCTCTTCCGGCTCCTTTTCCAGCACATCCGCGCATTTTCTGGCGGAAAGTTCTTCCACAACATGGGACGGAATTGATGATGTGACAGTTTCATCCACCCGGGATGGCCGCACGCGGTAAGAAATACCGATCTGTTCCAGAAGCTGCTGCCTTCTCGGCGACGCAGATGCAAGTACGAGTTCTCTCATTTTATTACCTCTCTTTCCGGTCGGCAGCCGTGGAATCAGCTACCTGCATATAGCAAAAACTGCCGGAAACGAACGGAGGTGTCTTCCCCCCTTTCGTCACGGCAGCCATGGTTTTTCTTCAGCATATCTGCGAAGCAGAACGATAAGCCGGGTTATGTCTCGTGTAATCATCTATCCAGTGACACTGTCGCCAGTGCCCTCCAGCGACCAACCTGAAAACGTGACGGGCCGCCACATGGTTTTCTATTCGGTCTTGCTTC
>DWWU01000031.1 GCA_019119555.1 Candidatus Fusicatenibacter intestinigallinarum
ACCGTTCCTCTGGAGTAAGTGTTATTGTTGTTGCTTTTCTTCCCATGATATTGCCCTCCATAGTTACTGCATGGAGATATTATATCATAGGTTGATTATATAGTCGAGTTAATTGAAAACATTTATACTAGGTGGAATTTACAGACCTCTGCTCTTCTGAAAGCCGCAGCAGGGTCCGTATCCGATGACACCCGGAAACTGTTCGCAGGTCTGCGTATGAAATGCCCGGACCGTAAGAAAGCGATCTTCTGACTGCCTGCGGAGGCTTCTTTTATGGAATCGTCTTATTCTTCCACCCACGATGTACATGCGGCAAACGCTGCCGCCCCGGAGCTTTTTCATTCTCCGGTTCCCTATATGATTCTCTACCATCCCTGCCAGTCAACCCGGGATTCCCGTACGTTTCTGCTCGCGGTCCCCGGGAGCCTTCAACGGATTCCTCTGACCGGCCAACAGGCAGAGCAGCTCAAACACCGCTCCCTCCATCAGCACAATTTTCTGGAAATCCTGTTTGTTCTCTCCGGAACGGTTTATCCGCAGATTGAAGAAACCCTGTATAAGTGCAACGCAGGGGAATGCTATATTCTCAACCGGAGCATCCGCCACAGGGAAGAAATTTCCGCCGGCAGCGAGTCCCTGGTCCTGATGATTTCCCGGGATTTTCTGATGCGGCTGATAAGACACGATGCGCAACATGCCCCGGAGTATTCCTGCATCAGTTCCTTCGAAACCGTCCGCCGTCTGCTTGAACAGACTCATCGGGATTTCTCCTGTCCCGCAAAAGAATATGCGGTTTATTCTCCTCTTCCCATTGAGCACGCCGGCGCATCGTTTTCCTGCATCCTGGAAGAATTTCGCACCCTGTTCCGTCTGATGACAGAAGAAACCCGCTCCCGGAAACCGGGGAGCATACTTGTGATGGAAGGTCTGATCACGCGCTTTTTCTCCATGCTGGAAATGCCCGGACTTTACCGGAAATCCCTGATCCGGCTTGCCTGCACCAAAGAGGAGCTGCTGGTAAACAAGATCACGTATATCTTTGAAGCCTGTCACGGGAATACCGGACGGGAAGAACTGGCGCTTCTGCTGAATTACAACAGCGATTATCTGAACCGCATCGTCAAACGGCAGACCGGAATGTCCCTGATGTCCTACGGACAGCTTTTCTGCCTGAAAGAGGCGGAGCGCCTTTTACTGGAAAGCTCCAAAAGCATCACGGAAATCGTCCAGGGACTTGGCTTCTCCAACCGCAGTTATTTTTACCGTGTCTTCGAGAAGAAGTATGGCATGCCCCCGAAAGAATACCGGAAATTTCACAGCATTTATTTCTGAGCGTCAGTATCTTCTGTCAGCATCTTCCCCGATAGGTGACTGCATATTCCGCCGCCAGGCGGATCGCCTCATACATACTGACCTCGCTGACAAGATTTTTTCCGGCAATGTCAAAGGCGGTGCCGTGATCCACCGAGGTCCGGATACAGGGCATTCCGATAGTGACCGATATGGTCCGCTCAAAGTCCACCATTTTCGTCGCAATATGCCCCTGGTCGTGATACAGGGAAATCACCCCGTCGTAAGCGCCTTTCAGCGCAATGTGGAACACGGAGTCGGCCGGAACAGGCCCCTCCACACAGATCCCATCCTTTTTTGCCCGCTCCACTGCAGGCGCGATCTCGCGCACCTCTTCCCAGCCAAACAGCCCATGTTCTCCGCTGTGCGGATTCAGTCCGGCCACTGCGATTCTCGGATTCCCGATTCCGAGATTTTTCAATCCTGCACAGCAGCGGAGAATATACCTGTACACGTTTTCTTCCGTCACAGCATCGATGGCATCTCTCAGGGACATATGACGCGTCAGGAAAAACACCTTGAGATTCCGCACCTGGAACATTGTCATCGGATCTTCCGTATCCAGCAGATCTCCCAGAATCTCCGTATGCCCGATATAGGGAATCTTCGCCGCCTTCAACGCCTCCTTGTTGATCGCCGTCGTCGCGATCGCGTCTGCCTGTCCGGTCTTCAGAAGCTCCGCAGATTTTTCGATAAACTCAAACGCCGCCCGGCCGGCCTTCGCCTGTACTTTTCCGAAGACGATCTCCTCCGCCTGTATGTTGTGCAGATCAAAATAATCGATCACGCCAGGGCAGTCTTTCGCTTCCTCCACCGTCTCTATCCTGTGCAGCTGCTGCGGCAGCTCTGTGATTCTCAGCGCACGTTCCAGTACAGATTTCTCGCCCACAAGCACCGGTCTGCACCACTCATATACTTCCGGATGGGCCAACGCTTTCACCGCAATTTCCGGCCCGACTCCTGCAACATCCCCGACAGGGATCACCACTGTTTTTTTTGACATAGTCCTCTCCCGAATCCTTTCCGACCGCCTGTAACCGCTCCGCCAGCTGTACGGTTACGGTATCCGGCCTTTGATAATTCCTTCGCTTCTCTTCTGCTCCGCATATCTGAGCATCCTGTCCAGAGTGTCCTCCTCCCCGATCATACCGCCCTTTGTCAGAATCTGCAGTCCATCCCACATGCCTCCCACCGCTTTTCCATACACTGCCAGAGGCGCCACCTCGTCTATCAGATCCAGGGCTTCCGGTTCCAGTAATTCCAGAAAATATTTCGCCACATCTCCGCCCGACAGATACGCGCAGCGGATCTCTGTCCGCCTCAGTTCCAGCACCGCAAGACCGATCTCTGCGAGGCGTCTGGCCGCTTCCTCCGCTTCCCGGCAGTTCAGCTTCAAAGGCACAGGCTCCGTGATCAGACAGAAAAATTCCGGCAGCGGACCCGCTTCCCGCAGAATCCTGTTCTTTTCTCCCTCAGAATGATCCAGCAGTTCACGGATTTTTACGGTGCAGAGCTTCATCTGCCTCTTCTTCTGCAGATACGCCACCTGTCTGCGCGTAACCTCTGAGATGCTGCCGATCACCAGCAGACTGCTTCCTGTCCGCATGCGAATCCCGGAATCCGAAAATTTCCGGTGTGCCATCGCCACAGAAAAGTCGCCGGGATCCACACAGGCAACCGGCACTCCCGACATCTGACATAGATCGGCAATTCTCTGAATATCTTCCTGCGTCGCAGCGTCAAAGACCAAAATCTCTGCTCCGGACCGACGGATTCTTTCCGCTGTCCGCTCCCGGTCTTCCTGTATATCCTGAAGGCAGAAAAATTCGCAGCTGCGCCTGCTCTGCCGGCGGATAATATCCTCCGCCTTCGAAAAGCAAACCGGTGTTTTCCGGTCCGATGCGGCTCCGCTTCTGGCCAGCGCCACTCCGTGTACCAGCACATGGCCTCCGACACAGATTCGCCCTGCCCCCGGGCACGAGGGAACCACCGCTGCCCTCCATCCTTCCGGCAGCGCATCCAGCATTCCATCGATCTCGCTCCCCACATTGCCTCGCAGAGTACTGTCAATACGCTTGCAGATCAGCATCCCGCTGTCCCCGTACCGCTCGACCGCCTTTCTTACCGCTTCCCGCGCATGCTCCGGTTCCGCCGCCCTGGTGTCAGTGCTGATGCACAGCACCATTTTCTCTTCCCGGAGTCTTCGGGAAATCTCCGGACGGATGACCGTGGCGGCAGGAAAACCATTTTTGCTGAACAGTGCCCCAGTGTCATTGGCACCGGTCATATCATCGGCAACTACCAATACCTTACTCATACCATCACCTGCCTGTGCACCAAAACCAATTGTCATGTCCCGGCACTATAATGTCATACGTTTCTTTCATCTTTCGGATTGTCTCCGCTCCCAGCTCCCGGTTTTCCTCAAACATTCCCGTCTCTTCCTCAAAATGTCTCCGTGACAATGCGAAGTGCAGCAAACTCCTGAAGTGTATCCATACAGACAGTCACTGTATCCGCCCGGTCGTTCTGCGTAACCTTAATTCCTTCCCCTCCTTTCCAGATCTCATACGCTTTCAGTTTTCCGACCGAATGAAGAGTAACTTCTATATTCTTTACAGGAACAATCTCCTGTACCGGCCTGTTTGACCCTGCTGTCGTATTCACAAACGACAGAACACTTTCTTTTGGGCTTCCTTCTTTTTCCATCCAGGTAATATGCACGCTGCCCGGAGCTTTGGCGTGAAACTGAAATTCACCGGATTTCACCCACTCCACAGCATTTCCGAACAGATTCCGGAAATCCTCATGACCGTTGGTATAGCAAAGCTTGTCTGTCTGATTGGCAAAGTAAACGACTTTTCCAAGTCCGTATCTGCCAGCGGTCACTGTGGAATATTCTGTGCGGAGCGTTTCTCTCCACGCAAATTCCGGCGGCTGGTTGTCAATACGCGGAATGTAACTGCAAAGCATCTCTGTTTTTCGCTCTTCTGACAGCCGGCACAGAAGCGTGCTCCCCTCATTCATAAGCACCTGCGTCTCTTCGCATCCCATCTGATCCAGAACCGGATGTTCTGCGCGGATCAGCTGATAACAGTCAAAGGACGTATCCTCCTCGATTCCCGTATAACTGCAGCCAAAAAGATCTTTCAATCCGAAATCCTGCCGGCAGTTTCCTCTCTCGTCATAAAGAGAGGTCTTGTAGCTGGCCACAATTCCGCCACCCTGTTCCACATACCTGCGGATAATTTCCAGATGCTCCTCGCTGATACACGCGGCATTGGGAAGGATCAGGGCTTTCAGCTTCCTGATATTGTCCAGGCAGAAGGTCAGATCCGGGACAAACTGCCATGGAATATGCCGTTCTGTCAGAACCTGCTCCACGCCTTTGATGAACACGCCGTATCCATCGTTCTCTTCCCGGTCATTTCCGAAGAAATCCCTGCTGGGTTTGGAATAATAGATCCCCACCTCCGCCGCCGGAAGCTGGCCTTCCAGCTGTTTTTCATGCTCTTTCAGATATTCATAAACCTCTGTTTCAAGAAACGCGTTTCGTCTGTCCAGAGTCTCAGACGGGCACTGCCCGTTAAACATACAGTTCCAGAATCCGCCGCCGACTGCCGCTGCCTCCCACATCCACAGCTTTGTTTCCTTCTCCGGAGCTTTGATATAACGCCACTTGGTTCCGTTGTTTCCGCAGAGCAGAACCGCTTCCTTCTCCGGGCTGATGGATTTCAGAAAGCGAATGCTGGAAGAAGCGTAAGACAGGTTGTCCCATTTCTTTGTCTCTGCCGCCGCCCCGTCCAGAAACGCCGGGCTGACCAGAAAATCAAACTGGTCTTTTGCATTGTAGAGATCGATACCGGTCCTCCAGGCATTGGTTGCATGAAACATGCCAAAAATCTCCGCACAGAAAGCCTTCTCTTCTCCAAACCGCTTCACTGCGTTTCGCAGCCTCGCCAGATGGCGGTCCGCACACCGCGCTTTCCACTCTCTGTAGTCAGCAAACGCCTCCGAACGGTAGTCTTCCTCCGTCGAAATCTCTCTGCCGGTTTCCCTGCGGTAAAGATCCCGGCATCTCCGGCAGTAGCACGGCCCGGTTCCGAATCCCACAGAATTCTCCCAGACGCCGTCAATGGCGTAATTCTCCATCATCCGGGTAATGAACTCCTCCGCATGCTCATTGGCATAATAGCTGTTGTAACAGGGTTTGTAGAGAAATCCCCAGTCGACGACCGGTCCGCCGTCCTTATCTTCTGCAAACCAGTCCGGACGTTCTTCATACCGTTCCTTTTCCACCCCGCGGAAATCCACGCGAACCATTACGCGGATTCCATTTCTGTGACACGCCTCCGTCAGATCCTTCAGCATATCCTGACCGTCCATAAAGCGGTTCTCTCTCCCCAGTTCTGCCGCATTCGGGAAAAAGTCGATAATTCCTCCGGCATTTACAACTATGCAGTTTGTATTGGTCTTTTTCATATAATCGACCACTTTTTCCACATCATACTTCTGTAAATCCGGTTCTCTCAGTACCGTCTGCAGAATCCTCAGCTGTTTCTGATACCAGTACCTTCTCTCCATCGCTGCCTCCTTTACACGATAATTACTTTTGCCCCCAGTTCCTTGAGCTTCTTCTGCTCTTCTTCATTGAATTTCCGGTCTGTCACAACTCCTGTAAAACGGTCAAATCCCGTCACCAGACACATGGACTGGCTGAAAAACTTACTGGAATCTACCAGAAGATAACTCTGAGCAGATAACTCTAAAATCATCTTTTTCAAAAAAGCTTTCTCATAGCTTGGTGAAAAAAGATTAAAATCATAATCTACGGATGTTCCTCCGAGAAACGCCCTGGAAAACCGAAACTGTTTTAAAAACTCCTCACTGGCTCTCCCCATGATGCTCTGCGTCTTTTTCTGCACATTTCCTCCGGTCACTGTGACGTCCACCGGGGAATCCGCCAGCAGAAGCGCGATATTCAGATCATTGGTAACCACTGACACCGGCTTTGGAAAAGTGCAAAGCAGTTTTGCCAGTTCAAACGTGGTGGTCCCGCTGTCCAGATAAACCGTATCGTTCTCGCCGATAAACGCAAGAGCCCTCTTTGCAATCCGGCGCTTCTCCTCCTGATTTCTTTCTTTTTTGACGCTGTAATCCGTCTCCGGCGCGAGTTTCTGAGTCATCTGTGCGCCCCCGTGGCACCGCTCGATATATCCCTTTTCACACAGACTGTTAAGATCTCTGCGAATTGTCATGGTACTGACGTCCATTTGCTGGGATAACTCGTCGACCGTCGCAAATTTGTTGATTCTCAGATAACACAAAATATTTTCCAGACGCTCATTCTGCAGCATATTCTTTCACCCTTTTACCATCAGTCACTGTTTCATGCCTTCACAGCCCTGCCGCCAAAGTCTTTAAAACAAAACTTTTGTAACAGCTCAGCCAGCTGAACCGTAACAAACTTTTCAGTTCCTGATTTATTTTGTTTGCTTTTGTTTTTTTCTGTTCATATCATACGATGCCAGTCCGAAAATGTCAATGTATTTTGTTATATTTTCTGTTTTTCATGATTTTTAATCATTGTATTTGTGCATTTTTGTCAATTTTGAATTTATTATAGTTGTAATAGTATATTTTTGTTATTAATCATTATAAAAGCGTAAAAAGCAGACAATTCAAAGTTTAAGCAAAGCAAAATCCTATATTTACAGAATTTTCCATTTCACTCAAACTGATAAATCGTCTGCTTTTTTCGTATTTACGGCCTCATCAGCCTGTTTTTATCTAAAATTTTATGTATTGTTTTTAAATTGTAGCAGTTCAAGCGGCTGAATGTTAGCCTACAGAATCTTATTGATCTGATTTCCGCTCATCCACTGATCCAGACTGTCGAATACGATTTCCGCCCGGCGTACCATAGATTCTTCCGATGCGAAAGCAATGTGAGGCGTCGTGATCGTGTTCGGAGTATGAAGGAGCGGATGATCTGCCGGAAGCGGCGGCTCCGTCTCATAGACATCCACACCGGCTGCGGCAATTCTTCCCTCTGTCAGAGCGTCTGCCAGTGCCTGGGAATCAACCACCGGTCCCCTCGCAGCATTGATGAAAATTGCATTCTTTTTCATCAGCGCCAGATTTTCACGGTGAATCAGATGGTATGTGCTCTCCATCAACGGGCAATGCATTGTGACGATATCCGCCTCGCGCATCAGATCTTCCAGAGTAAGATAGCGGATATATTCTGGCGCATCCGCCGACGGCTTCGGATCATATCCCAGGATTTCACAGCCCAGACCATGACAGATCTGCGCAACGCGCTTTCCAATGGCTCCGGTTCCGACAATTCCGATTTTCTTTCCCATAATCTCACGCCCTACCAGGCCGTCCTTGGTTCCGCCCTCCCGGCAGCGTCTGTCGACCTGGGGAACATTTCTCAGCAAAGTGAGCATCATGCCGAGAACCAGTTCTGCTACGGATTCGTTGGAATATCCCGATGCGTTGCTCACTGCGATTCCCTTTTCCTTTGCAGCCTCCAGCCCGACATGATCCACGCCGGTAAACGCCACATCAATGAATTTCAGCTTCGGACAGTTCCGGATCACCTCGTCGGTAAACGGCATATTGGCAATGATCACCACGTCGGCATTTTCGCAGCGTTTCTTCTGTACCTCCGGATCCGTGTCTTTCTCATAGGCATGAAATGTATGCCCCTTTTCTTCCAGTTTCTTCGCATAGGAATCCAGCAGCTCCCCACTGATCCCCAGCGATTCCAGTAATACAATCTCCATAAATACCTCCCTTGTTCGCTTCACTCCATTTTTCTCATAATTAGTTTTAATATTTAAAATTTATTTTACTATATCATAATTTTATTTATTATTCAATATTTATTTTTAAATATTAAAATAAATTTAAATTATATTTTATTTTACGGATAGGGATCTCTTTTCACTGATGACAGTATGGGAAGGATATGATATGATAGATCTATCAGATCGTACAGCAGCATATGCCCGCTGAGAATCGCTTTCCGATACGTCGGATGTCCGGCGGCAATATGCTTACCTATGGTCTGTGCAGGAAAAACACAGACCCGACGAAACGGCAACCCGTTTCCTATTATTTCCGAAGAACAGGATGGTTTTGTTATGAATACAGATACTTCTTTCTCCCCTTCCCAGATCAATCAATCGGCAGAAAAGACCATGCGCATTATCGAACTGCTGGCCAATTCACCGCAGCCAATGCGCCTGATGGATATCGCCCGTGCGCTGAACATGAATACCAGCACTGCCAGCCGTTTTCTCACAACCCTTTCCCTGATGCATTACGTGGAACAGGAAAAGAATTCGTCACGCTACTATCTGACGTTCCGGCTCTGCCAGCTGGCCAACCGGATTCAGTCGCACACCAGCCTCCGGGATATGGTAAATCCATATCTTCAGGAACTCTGCACAACTCTGTCCGTCTCCGCCTGCCTTGCCATCGAACAGAACCAGCAGGTCGTCTACATTGACGTCGCCCACTGTCCGGACCAGTCTGTGCAGGGATTAAAGCGGATCGGAAATATTGCGCCGCTTCACTGCACAGGTATCGGAAAGCTCTTTCTTCTGAACTATTCTGTACAGGAACTCTATGCCCTCCAGCCGGCGGACGGTTTCCTTCGCTATACCAGCCATACTCTGACAACCGTTGAGGAACTGCTTCCGGTTCTCGAGAAAGCCCGCACAGAAGGCTACGCGCTGGACAACGAGGAATGCGAAATCGGCACACGATGCATCGCTCTTCCAATCCGGGATTTCTCAGGAAAAATCATCGCCGGTTTCAGCGTCACCGGCTCCTCCGCCTGCCTGACAGAGCAGTTCCTTCAGAAAAATATTCCAATGTTGAAAGAACTCTCTTCCAGCCTGTCGGAAAAAATGGGCTATGAGGCGTTCTGAATCGTCCGGAAAATCGCTTCGTGATGGTCGGATGTCCGCAGGAATGATACGTTCCTGTGGTCTGCGCAGGAAACTGCACAGACATGCGGAGCGCTAAAAACAAAGAATTCCGCTCGAGGAGCTCTCGCGCCAAGCACGGTCGCCCTGGCGACAGATTTCTGCTTCGTGCGAGTGCGCATCCCGCGGAGCATTTTTATATAGCAGGGAACGCAGTTTCCGTTATATGAAAAATCCTCTGAGAAAACGAAAGATATTTTCGCTCTCTCAGAGGATTTCATCCGTCTTTGATGTACTAAAATAAGCGCAGAATCTCGCGGAATCCGTAAGCAACTCCATTCTCATCGCAGGATCGTGTCACTGCATCTGCCGCTGCCAGGCAGGCCGACGACGCATTCTCAACTGCAATTCCGACTCCGGCTTCGCGAAGCATCTCCGCATCATTGTCCCCGTCGCCGAAGGCGGCAACCTCCTCCGGCGCAATTCCCAACTGTTCTCTCAGAAACTTCACAGCAGAATGCTTTCCTGCTCTCCGGTCGGAAATCTCAATCAGCTGCTCCACCGAGGACGTCACATAAATGTCCGCGCACTCTTTGTTCAGCAGCGCCATCAGCCGCTTCTTTTTTTCAGGATCACCGACGATGATATCCAGGCTGTCCAGCTGATTTTCGTGACTCCGGAGAAATCCCCGGATATCTTCCACCGGAATTCTTGTTCTCCGGATATAGGGAACCGCTTCGCGCACAGCGCCGAACCCTGTCGGATCACTGATATAGGCCGGATCCGCATAAGCCTTCCCTTCCACAAGGGCTTCATATGTAATCCCCGCCTGTTCCGTCAGTTCCATGACCTTCCGCACCATCGCGGGCTGCAGGAGGAAACGCTGAAGACACGACAGCAAAGAACCGCTCTCTCGCATTTCTGCGCTGCCTGCCCCGCCGTCCGCCGACGGAAGCGTATCGGATTTGCAGTTCTTTTTTTCCATCCGGTAGACCGCCGCACCGTTTGACGTAATAAGATATTCCAGCCCCGGCAATTCCATAATCTCCGCCGGTAAGCTGCCGGCCGCTCTGCCGCTGGCAGGCACGACGTATATTCCCGCGCGGATCGCTTCCTCCAGCGCTCTTCTGTTCTCCTGTGACAAATGTCCTTCCCGGTTCAATGTGGTACGGTCGAGGTCCAGGGCTATCATTCGAATTGGCATATTAATCCTTTCTGTTTATTGCTGTGTCAACTCACATTTAAAAATCGGAAAATAAGCATTATCTTTTCAAAAATCCTTTCATCGCTTTCGTACTATAGTCAATAATCCATTTAACAATATCTTTATAAAATACGATCAGGATTAAAAGACAGGTAAAAAGCCCTATTAAAGACCCTATGATAAATGTATTATACAATGCGTATACCCTTAAAATGAATGTCAATAACATAAACTTCGGCAATTATAATTCACATAATAATATTTCATTCCAAGCAATGTCCGCAGCAGATAAAATACAATATATGAAAGTCGTATACATGACAGGATCAAAATCAAAAAAGGCAAAATATACGCTGCTTCTCTTTTTTTCACAAACAGGATTGCAAACACAGCTTTGATCGAAATCAGGAAAATTCCAAAAAACATTATAACCGTAATCAGCTGATTCGCCCGTTAATGGAATGCCCTGTCTTCTGGATATTTGCTGTAATACTCAAACGATGTAGACATCCATAAGGTGCGAAATAAAGTCTGAGCATGAACAATCGCAAAAATACTTCCAAACATTATTATAGATAAATAAACACCAGCTACTGCATCAACTCTGCAATAATTCAGAGAAATTTTATCAACTATCTGAAACAGTGTTGTGATACCCATAGACAGAATAAATGATGCAGAATATTTTATAAGTTTCAAAACCATAAATATCCACAATGTTTTCAGAAATCTGCCAGATAGACGTTTCTTTGACACACCTGGAAATAATCTTCTGGTTAATATCAGAGATATCTTTCTGCCATTTTTTACTACCTGAGGCTGGAAGATTGATTGCGTTCCTGAGGAATTTCAATTACCATAATCCCCTACCTGTTATTGACCCATTTCTATCATTTCTTTGCGGGTTCCATCAGGCATCCTCTTTAGAGCTTCCTGAATATCTTCGACTATTTGGATATCATATTCTTCCATGTCTGTTCCACCACCAAAAAAAGACATTCTGAATGGAGTTTTCGTAATTATCATATTTTTTCTCTTTGTATTTCAATAGCTTATTCTTCGGACAATCGCGTTAATCTCTGTAAAAAATATCTCTCGTATAAACTTTTTCCCTGACGTCATTCAACTCAACATTATACCTGTTTGCAATAATCGCATCACTACATTTCTTGAACGCATCCAAATCATTGATAACCCTGCTGCCGAAAAACGTTTCCTCATCCGGAAGCGTCGGCTCATAAATAACAACCTGACACCCTTTTGCTTTAATCCGCTTCATAACTCCCTGTATGGAGCTCTGCCTGAAATTATCTGAATTACTTTTCATTGTTAAACGATACACGCCGATCGTAACCATCTTTTCCTGTTCACGACTGTACTGATTACATGTATCATAATCATAATATCCTGCTTTTTTCAGAACCTGATCTGCGATAAAGTCTTTCCTTGTTCTGTTGCTTTCCACGATTGCGCCGATTAAGTTCTCCGGAACATCCTGATAATTGGCCAAAAGCTGCTTTGTGTCCTTCGGAAGACAATAGCCTCCATAACCAAACGATGGATTATTATAATGTGATCCTATACGTGGATCCAGACAAACTCCTTCAATAATCGCACGTGTGTCCAGGTTTTTCATTTCCGCATACGTATCCAGCTCATTAAAATAAGAAACCCTAAGAGCAAGATATGTGTTGGCAAACAATTTCACCGCTTCTGCTTCTGTATAATTCATAAATAACGTAGGAATATCTTCTTTTAAAGCTCCTTCCTGAAGCAGAGAAGCAAAAATCTCCGCTTCTTTTCTGGTAACTTTATCGCATCCCACAATAATTCTGCTCGGATATAAATTGTCATACAACGCTTTCGATTCTCTTAGAAACTCCGGGGAAAACAGAATGTGATCATACTGATATTTTTCTCTTACATTTTTTGTATAACCAACCGGTACAGTAGATTTGATAATTATCGTTGCATGATCGTTCACTGCCAAAACGGTTTCTATTACATTTTCAACTGCAGATGTATCAAAATAGTTCTTTTTCGTATCGTAATTGGTTGGAGCAGCAACAATAACAAAATCAGCTTCTTTATACGCTTTTTCCATGTCCGTAGTTGCTGTCAGATTCAAGTTTTTTTCCGTTAAAAACTTTTCTATATATTCGTCCTGAATCGGAGATTTTTTCTCATTGATCATTCTTACTTTTTCAGGAATAATATCTACCGCAGTCACATTATGATTCTGTGACAGCAAAACTGCCATTGACAAGCCTACATATCCTGTTCCCGCTACCGCAATTTTAATTTCTTTCATCTTATCCAATGCTTCCAACGTATATAATCCTTTTATGTTCTACCACATCAAATATCTTATCGGATTTTCTCCCACATTCTCATCGCCGATTCAATCACTTTATCCATATCATAGTACTTATATTCTCCCAGACGGCCGCCGAAAATCACTTTGTTCTCGCTCTCTGCTTTCTTCGCATATTCCTGATACAAAGCCTGATTTTTCTCATCGTTTACCGGATAATAAGGCTCCATACCTTCCTTCCAGTCTGTGGAATACTCTCTGGAAATTACGGTCTTCGGCTGTGTTCCAAACTCAAAGTGCTTATGCTCGATGACGCGGGTATAGGGAGTCTCTCTGTCTGTATAGTTGACAACGGCAACTCCCTGATAATTTTCCATATCAAGAACTTCCGTCTCAAAACGTACCGTGCGGTATTCCAGCTTTCCAAGGCAGAAATCATAATACGCATCAATGGCTCCCGTATACACAACTTTGTCGCCCATCGCCATATATTTTTCCCTGTGCTCCAGGAAATCCACGCCCGTCTCTATGTCGGCGCCCTCAAAAAGTTTCCCGATCAGGACATTGTAACCACCGATCGGAATCCCCTGATAGGCGTCGTTGAAATAATTATTGTCGTAGGTGAAACGCACCGGCAGCCTTTTGATAATAAAGCTCGGGAGATCCTTACAATCTCTTCCCCACTGTTTTTCTGTATATCCTTTGACCAGTTTGCGGTAAATATCGGTTCCCACCAGTTTAATCGCCTGTTCTTCCAGATTTCTCGGCTCCCCCTGCACGCTGGCTCTCTGCTCGTCGATCCTGGCCTTTGCTTCTGCCGGCGTCCGAACGCCCCACATTTTATTGAACGTATTCATATTGAACGGCATATTGTAAATCTCGCCTTTATAATTGGCAATCGGCGAGTTCGTGTAACGGTTAAATTCAACCAGAGAATTCACAAAATTCCACACCTTCTTATTGCTCGTGTGGAAAATATGGGCGCCGTATTTGTGTACATGGATTCCTTCTATATCTTCACAGTACACGTTGCCTCCGATATGCTCTCTCTTTTCGATGACGAGGCACTTCTTCCCTTCGCGCCGGGCAAGATAATTGATCACACCCGAATACAATCCGCTTCCTACCAGTATATAATCATATCTGTTCACAATCTGCTCCTCCTGATATACCTCCCGCTCTCGGGAATCTTCTCTTTTATTTGGCTCCTACTTTTTTAAATATGACCACAATGGTTTTTAAAAGAATCTGCGCATCCAGCTGCAGAGACCAGTTGTCGATGTAATCCAGATCCATGCGGACCACTTCTTCAAAGTCTTCAATATTGCTCCGTCCGCTGACCTGCCACATTCCTGTCAGGCCTGGTTTCATACTGAGACGCCGCTTATGGCGCGCCTCATACTGCTGAAACTCATCTACGGTCGGCGGCCTCGTTCCCACAAGGCTCATGTCCCCTTTCAGTATGTTCCAGAACTGCGGCAGCTCGTCAATACTCGTCGCGCGGATAAACTTTCCGACTTTCGTCACCCTGGGATCATCTGTCATTTTAAACATCAGACCCTTCATCTCATTTTTCTCCATCAGTGCTGCTTTTCTTGCTTCTGCGTCTTTATACATCGAACGAAATTTATAGATATAAAAATATCTTCCGTTTTTGCCCACTCTCTTCTGTTTGAAAAACAACGGTCCCGGAGATTCCAGCTTCAGAACCGGCGCCAGAAAAACGGTAACAACTGCAGTAATCACAAGCCCGACCAGCGCGCCGACAATATCAATCATCCGTTTCATCACCAGTTTATTATAGTCAAAAAACCGCGGCGCAAAGCTCACCACCGGATAATCGCCAATCATATCAATCCGCTTTCCGAACCCTTCCTTGCCCTCCAGCACATTGATATTCAACTGTACCGTTATTCCCATTTTTTCAAACTCTTCAATAAAACCTTCCAGGGATTCACCTGTTGAATATGAAATGTTAATATAGGCGACATCAACAATTTCTCTTCTTGCATCGTCAAATAAATTCTCCATTGACGCTACTACTGGAAAACCGCCGATAATTTCACCTCTCCGATCTTCATCGAGAATTGCAATCCGTACCGCGTAAGGGCAGAACTCCTCTGTGCTTTTCAACTGTTCCAGTACTTTTTCCACCCGGTCACTGGTTGTGATCAGATACATATGCTGCTTATCACCGAGGGCATACTGTCTTTTCAGAATCTGCTTAATTCCCAGATGGCCGGCATACATCAGAACGATGTTGCCTATGACGGTAAACATCCATACCCCTCTCGACAGATAATCCATCTGCCGCGCAAGAAAAAAAATCACAGCCAGAACAGCTGCCATAAAAATATTGACCTTGATGACGTAGACAAATTCTTCATATTTGTCTCTCTGCATCAGGTATTGATTCATATTAAAAAAAATGAAAACACAAAAATAGGCCAAAAAAACCAACCACAACGTTCCAACTACGTCATTCATAGAAAGACTCATTGGATTTGGTCTGCATTTCAGCCTTACAAAACTCACAAACAGATAGCTGGCTACAATACATGCTGCATCAATAATCATCAAAAGCAAATTCTGAAACTTCTGTTTTTGCTGATACATTGCAGAAATTCCCCCGATTTCTCAAACTCATTAACAGTTCAGTCAGCTGAACTGTTATGGCATCCATTCATTGAAAATCGCTTCGCGATGGACCGGACGCCCGCAAACACTATGCCTGCATACGGTCCGCACAGAGAATGCACAGACCTGGCTGAACTATAACTAAACTCATACTATAATTCGCCCTATATTTTATCATATCCCCAAACAAACCGCAATATATTATGCGCATTTAACATTTCTGTGTCAATTTCGTTAAGCACTTATTTTACCCTGAAATTTCCTCCTTTTTCCCCGTTTTTCAGCCGTTTTTTCGCATTTTCGCTTTTTGGACACTCTTTCGGACAGCTTTTTTTCCGATGATGGTTCTATAGGATAAGAGAAACGCCCCCGCAGCAGGCTTCCGGTCAACGCACGCCTTGGGAGCAAAGTTTCCTGTGATATAAAAGCGGGCGAAAGGCATCCGTTTTCCCGGATCTCCTTTCGCCCGCCATTGTATCTGTATGCGGCTTCAGATTCTGTTCTTTCTTTTCGATTTTCACATAACCGTCAGTCAGCGGAACCGTTACATTTTCATCAGCTCTTCTGTTCCCCCAAGCCGCTCTCCACTGCCGCCACCAGCGCGTCCAGAGCCTCCTGCTCATCCTCGCCTTCACAGATCAGTGTAATCTCATCCCCGCTCTTCACACATGCCCCCAGCACGCTCAGCACACTCTTGGCATTTGCTGTGGTTTCACGGAACTGAAACTTTATCATTGATTTATATTTCATCGCTTCCTTGCAGAGATTTCCTGCAGGGCGAAGATGCAGTCCTGTTGGGTTGTTCACAGTGACTTTTTTACTTACCATTTCCGTTTCCTCCTAATTTGCATTTGCAGAGGTTGTTGCAGAAGTGTCTGTTCTTTCGCGCAGATGCACTGTCACAGTTACCTCGCCAGTCTTATCGTCATCTCCGTTGACCAGTTCATAATTATCCGGCAGCTGTATCTGAAGCGGAACCTCGTAATCCCCTGCGCCTTTTCCGCTGAGGTCGATGCTCGCCTTGATCTGCGAGGGATCAAAGGATTTCAGATTAACGTCAGAGGCCATGATCCGGACAGGTATCTGCGTCTGATCGTAAGAGACGCTCAGGTTTGTTCCCAGATTTGTCACTGTAATGTTATCCACATCCAGCTGGAACTCCTGGCTTCCATTGGGAAGAATGGAAACATGAACCGTGACGGTTTCCGCAGAACTGGTAATTCTCATCTCAGGCTCGTCCGTCAGCAGATCGTTGATATCCACTGTGATATCTGTATCCTGACTCTGTCCGTCAATATTTATCATATCATCAGGAATCGTAATCTTATTTCCATTGGCCGCCAGATCCGCAAGGGCTTTCTCAGAACCTGCCACCGTAATTTCTTCCGGCGTCGTCGTCACTTCTGTCACCTGATAGCCATGAGCCGGAGTTCCTGTATAGCCTGCTTCCAGCTTTACGCCGGTCTGTTTTCTCCAGAGCTTGATCTGGACGTCCACCTCACGGCTTCCTGTCTCGAAGGTAAGGAAATTCATCTGTGTTTCTGTCATCTCGTCCAGGTTTTTGTCGATCACCACAAGTGTTCCCTTCACGGTCCCGGATTCCGACATTCCGCTGACGTCTACTTTCGCCACGACGCTGCTGATTTTCTGGATCAGGGATTCCGGACCGGAAACTGTAATTGTGGCCGGATCCGCAGTCCTCTCGCCGATCTCATATTCCTTGGCCGGCTGAGTGTCTCCCACGTCGACACTGATCGGAAATTTTGCGCTGTCCACATCTTCGATCTCTATGGGAATCGTCGCCGTCTGCGTATGAATCGTATAGTTTCCGGAAGAAATTCCGCTGCATACGGCAGTCACGGGAACGTATACGGGATCGGTATCCATCGTCACAATCTGCGTGAGGTCCGCAGTCACAGTGATATCGTCCTCTGTAATGCCATTGACCACCGAACGGTTTCCACGAATCGATACTGCTATTGACTGATACTGCTCGGAAATCTGATAGGTTTTCTTTCCTTCCGCAATATAGGACTCGTTGGTGATCTGCACCGGTATGTCCGGGAACGTTCTGGTCACGATCGGATCGCTGACCGATGTCACCACATACCAGATCACAATGGCTATGATAACGGATATAATTTTCAGCGGCAGGTTGTTCAGTATTTTTTCCTTCATGATTCACCCGCCCCTTCCTTTTTCTTTTTTCTTCCCCTGAGTTTTCCTTTTCCTTCGTCTCCCTCCTGCTTATGAGGCAGATTCTGGATCATATGAAGCTCCTCCCTCAGTTCATTGGGCGTTACCGCTTTCTTCAGTTCCCCGCCGACGGCATAGGACACGTTACCGGTCTCCTCCGACACAATGATGGTAAAGGAATCTGTGGCCTCGCTGACGCCGACTCCCGCCCGGTGGCGGGTTCCCAGATCTTTGCTCAGGGACATATTGTCCGACAGAGGAAGATAACAGGTGGCCGAAACGATCCGATCGCCTCGGATGATCACGGCACCGTCATGAAGCGGCGTGTTATGTTCAAAAATATTGATGAGCAGCTGGCTGGTCACAATGCCATCCACCTCAATGCCCGTCTTTTCATATTCTTCCAGCGTTATATTCCGCTCAATAACAATCAGCGCCCCTGTTTTGACTGCGCCCATCTCATAGCAGGCACGGACAATTTCGTTGACTGTCTTATCGCTGAATCTTTCCTGCTTCTCAGAAGAACCCGGAAGTGAAATTGTCGACAAAGGCGTCTTTTCTCCCAGCTGTTCCACTACCCTTCTCAGTTCCGGCTGGAAAATAATAACAAGCGCTGTCAACGCAACTCCGCCCAGCGCTCCGAGCAGATACAAAAATGTCTGCATCTGAAAAATACTTGCGAGCACTGCAAATGCGACGATGACCAGGATGCCCTTTAACAGTGTATACGCCTTCGTGTTCTGCACCCAGCGAATCAGATGATATACAAAATATGCGATCAGCAGAATCTGTATCACATCTATGAATTCTATGGGCTTCGGAAGCGTTATTTCTGATAAACGCAGGACGATCCAATTCCAAACTGCATGCACACTGTCACTCCCCTTCTTCCTGTTTTTCGTTTTGTAATTCAAACCATAGCAACCGCTATGCTTTTCTCCGGTTTTCCGGAAATTCCGTCATCCGAACTTCCGATTTATAAATGTTTCAGCGTATCGGTCAGCTTTTCTTCAAAATCCACCGACTGAAAATATTCCTCTTTGATTTTTTCTTCCTGCTCCGATTCTGCGGTCGTCTGCTCTTCCGCCTCCTGGCGGACGTCATATCTGCGGATCACATCCGCAAGGACCTCCGGCAGTTCGCCGGACTGTTCCGTATGAGCCGCAGAACCGAAATCTGCGGCGTCCTTCCCGGTCTCTTCCACCTGTCCGGAAACAGATCCCGTTTCCGAACCGTTTCCCGACTCCGCAGCGGCGTCCTTCTCTTCGCTCCGCCCTGTCTCTTCCTCCGCAGCTTCCTCGCTGATGTTTTTGATTGTGCGGTTGGGATTTGACACGGCCATTTTCGGAATCGCCTTTACATAATAATAGTACTCGTCATCCTGAAAACGGAACACTTTGCTTCTGGAATAATCCCCTCCGAACACGAACAGCTGAAGTACATAGCAGATCAGACAGCTTACCACCGTTCCAATCAGAAGTACCGGCACAGAGATCCGCATTTCCAGAAACAGTGCGCCGGCCAGCTGAATCACAATGTACGCAATCCCTCCGGCAATCACAGAAATCTGCCAGGCATAGTCTGCTTCCAGCGTGCGGATCAGATTTACAACCAGCAGAGTTACCGTGCAGCAGATCAGCGCTACCAACAGAGCCTCATTCTGAAACACTCCCTCCGCCAGCGTTCTGACAAAATCCAGCATGTTAATGTCTTCGCCTGCCGCCAGAACAACGATCCGTTCTCCGATCAGGCGAATGAAATAGTATACGACCAGGCCGCAGGCCACGGAAAGCGCCGACACCGGACCTCCAACCAGACCGAAAGCGATCGGCACCGCCGCCGGTATGTGCAGGGCAAACGCAAGAGGCGTCAGAACAAGCGCCAGCGCTTCTCCGGAAGCAAACCGCAGATACAGCACCCACAGCGCCAGAAACAGCACCGCTCCGAACGCCGCCGCCAGAAGATGTACGCCCGTACACTGGAGCAGAATCAGCGCCATAGCAAAAAATACCATTCCGTTCAGCGGAATGATTGCACAGATCAGTGAGAGAATCAGTACAATGAAAATATTTCCCAGGGCAGGCACATAATTCAGTGTATGATTAATGCTCTGAAAAACTGCCAGCGCCAGAAGAAATTTGGCTGCCGGAAGAATATAAGTGCCGTACTCGGCATAAATTTCTTTCAGCTTTTCCTTCAGTTCCAAAAAAATCGTCATTCGGGATTCCTCCTGTTTCCTTTCGTCCGGCTGCCGCTCCGCTTTTCTTCTCTCTCATATTCCCTCAGCAGGATTCCGAGTCCCTGCGTATATTTTTTCGTGTCCTTTACGGCCTTCTTATATTTCTTATTCGAAAAGTAAATGGTCAGCAACGAATAGACCACAAGCATTCCCACATAGACAGCCGCCAGCAGGAACAGGAGCAGCAGCGGATTCACAGCGTCCATTCCGTCCATCAGCCAGTCAATTTTCCACATCGCCCAAAGGCCGATCAGCAGAAAATACCCGATGGTCGTGAGGAAAAAATTTTTCAGCAGCATCAGGCCGATATAATCATTTTTGTAATACCGGCTGATTTTGATTTGCTTTTTTCCTTCCTCCTGCTCATAACGGGCAAGAGACGTCATCTGACGGATTCTTTCCTTATTCAGCATAGGCTTTTCCTCTTTAATTCTTGATTACACCTTAATTATTCTAACATATTATCCCGGAGTTGGAAAGGAGTTCCTGAAAGAATTCACGTTCCGCCGGGCCTGTGCCTTTTCCGTTACAGTTCAGCTGGCTGAACTGTTACCCTTTTCCTCACAGACCTGGGCTTCCTCCCGCCGCTACAGTCACAAAGTAAACTTCCTCCGCGCCGGCCTGTTTCAGAAGGCCGGCCAGCGCGTCCACGGTACTGCCTGTGGTATAGATATCGTCGACCAGGAGCACCCTCCGGACAGGCAGCCGCCGCTCCGGAGAGCGAAGCGCAAAGGCTTCTCTCAGATTTTTTCTCCGCTCCTCCGGGCTCAGCTCCTTCTGGGGCAGCGTATTCTTCTTTCGCAGAATCAGGCGGTGCTCCACAGGAAGACCGGTCTCTTCCGCCAGCCGCCGTGCCAGAACCTCCGCCTGGTTGTAGCCTCGCTTCTGCAGCTTTTTCCGGTGAATCGGAACCGGCACCAGCAGTTCCGGCCTCATTCTGAGGATCTCATCCCGGCCGTACACTGCGATCGCCCTGGCATAAAATCCCGCATACTCCTGTCTTCCGGAATATTTAAAGCGCATCAGGGATTCCCGGATCGGACCGTGATACGGGTACACGGTATAGCCTTTCTCATAGACATGACGGCCCTTTCCACATTCCGCGCAGTACTCCTCCGTCCAGGAGCGGATCGGCCTGCTGCACTTTCTGCACCTGGGTTCTTCCGCCGGCTTCAGCTTTCCGGCACAGTTCCGGCAGATATACTGTTCCCTTTTTCCGAGAATATCGTCGCAGACCGGACATCTTCTGGGATAAATCCAGTCCAGAATCTGCCCGGCCGCCCGGATTTTTTTCTTCGCTGCTGTATCTTCTTTTTTTCTGTTCATCTGACACCTCTCATCCGTCTCTCATACCCGTTCAGCTGGCTGAACGGTAACTCCCACTCTTCAGAGAACCTGTCAGGTATCTTATAATAATTATTCTTTTTACGTCCACTCTTCCCGGCTGCACTCAACAATCCGCTCGGCAAGCGTCGTATAGCGGTTTTCCTCGATATGATTGTCGATCATCGCCTGAAAGGTCACGTCGCTGCCGACGATCGTCACGCACCGCCGCGCTCTGGTCACGGCAGTGTAAAGAAGGTTTCTGGTCATCAGCATCCGGGGACCGCCGAGGAGAGGAATGATCACTGCCGGGTACTCGCTTCCCTGGGCTTTGTGAATCGTTGTGGCGTAGGCAAGCTCCAGTTCCTCGGTCTGCTTGAACGTATAATCCGCAAACCTTCCCTCCTCGTATTCCACTGTCACAGTCTCAGCAAACGGATTGATCTTCCGGATGATTCCCAGATCTCCGTTGAATACTCCCATGCCACGCTCAGCAACCACGCCGTTGATTCCACGGATTTCCCATTCCAGCTGATAATTATTTTTGATCTGCATGACCTTGTCACCTTCCCGGAATACGCCGTTTGCATTTTCCTTCTCCTGCTTTTCCGGCGACGGAGGATTCAGATATTTCTGGAGAATTCCATTCAGATTCTCCACTCCCAGCGCTCCCTTGCGCATTGGCGTCAGCACCTGGATCTCCTGGGGCTTTGCCTCCACATACCCGGGAAGCTTCTGAGAAATCAGAAGCACAATCACCTTCAGGATCACATTCACGTCATACCTTTTGAGGAAGAAGAAATCACGGCTCTTGTTGTCCAGCGTCACTTTCTGTCCGTTGTTGATTTTATGCGCATTCACCACAATATCGCTCTGGGACGCCTGGCGGAAAATCCTGGTCAGCCGCACCATCGGAAAACATTCCGAGCGGATCAGATCCCGGAGCACGCTGCCCGGCCCGACGCTCGGCAGCTGATTCTGGTCGCCCACAAGAATCAGCCGGGTTCCGGGCACCAGCGCGCACAGAAGCGCATGCATAAGATGAATATCCACCATGGACACCTCATCGATGATCACCACGTCCGCCTCCAGCGGATTCGACGCGTTCCGCTCAAAGTGAACGCGGGAAGAATCGTCGTCCATACCGCCGCTGACTTCCAGCAGACGGTGAATCGTACAGGCCTGGTAACCGGTGGCCTCCGTCATCCGCTTTGCAGCCCGGCCTGTGGGCGCGGCAAGGAAAATATCCATTCCCTCGTCGGCAAAGTAATGGATCATCGCGTTGATCGTCGTTGTTTTTCCCGTTCCCGGACCTCCGGTCAGGATCATCAGACCGCTGCTGGCCGCCTGAACCACCGCTTCCCGCTGCACCTCGTCCAGTTCGGTCCCGGTGCTTTTTTCGATCTGCCCCAGTTTTCTGCGGACAGATTCCCGGTCATCCTCGCAGACGATATTCAGCTCATGCAGCATACGGGCGCAGTTCAGCTCAAGAAAATAGTACTGTCCCGCATAAACCAGAGTCTGCGTTCCTCCGTCCGGAAGTTCCCGCTCTTTCATCACAATCTTTCTGTCGATTGCCAGATCCATCAGAAATTTTGACATATCCTCCACACGGATCCCCAGAAGTTCCTGCGCCTTCGCCGTCAGAATTTCTTCCGGCAGATACATATGCCCCTGCGCCGAGGCCTGACTCAATATGTAAAGCAGAGCGCTGCGGATCCGGTACTCACTGTCGGCGACAATTCCGATTTTTGCGGCGATCTCATCCGCCATCTTAAATCCGACACCCTGAATGTCTTCTGCTAATTTATAGGGATTTTCTTTCAAGATACGGTACAGGCCGTCCCCGTACTGATGATAGATTTTTGCCCCCAGGGCAAGAGAAATTCCATACTGAGACAGGAAGATCATCGCGTTCTGCATCTCGGCCTTCTCCGCCACCTGGGCGGCAATCTCCCTGGCCTTCCGCTCGCTGATTCCCTTTACCTCTGCAAGGCGTTCCGGCTCTTCCTGAATGATTCGCAGTGTGTCTGTCTGAAAGTGCCGGACAATTCTGGCGGCCAGCGCCGCTCCGACCCCCTTGATCGCTCCCGATCCGAGATATCGCTCCAGGGCGGCAGAATCCTCCGGTACCTTCGTCTCATAAGATTCGATGCGGAACTGACGGCCGTAAACAGAATGCTCCGTCTCCGTTCCGACCGCCTCGATCAGTTCCCCCTCCCCGATAGCGGGAAGAGTACCGATGCAGGTCAGCTCCGCACCTTTCATTTTCAAATTCAAAACGGTATAACCGTTTTCCTCATTGCGGAATATGATATGATCCACATATCCCTCTACTGTTCTTTTTTCCATATCAAAACTGGCTTTCAAATTTTGTCATAACTTCCCGATACTGTCCGGTTCCCAGAGCTACCACACAGGACGGATTCTCCGCCGTCATGGTCTGAATGCCTGTCCGCTCCTGAATCAATTCCTCGATTCCGTCCAGCAGACATCCGCCTCCGCTCAGCACAATCCCCCGGTCGGCCACATCAGACGCAAGTTCCGGCGGCGTTTTTTCCAGAACCGCACAGACCGCGTCGGCAATTTCCCCGGTTGCCGGTTTCAGGGCCTCCCGGATCTCCTCGGAGGTCAGCGTGACGGTCTTCGGAAGTCCGGTGATGATATTTCTTCCCTTGACCTCCATACTCTTCTCTTCGATGCGCGGATAGGCGGAACCGATCTGGATTTTGATTGCCTCCGCCGTCTGTTCTCCGATAAACACATTATGCGTTTTACGGACATACCGGATAATCGCCTCGTCGAAATCGTCTCCCGCCAGCTTGACCGAATTGGATACGACCGTTCCCGCCAGCGAAATCACCGCGATATCCGTCGTTCCGCCGCCGATATCCACCAGCATATTCCCACAGGGCTTTGTAATGTCAATTCCTGCTCCGATGGCCGCGGCCACAGGCTCCGGCACGATGATCACATCCCTGGCGCCGGCCTGATAGGTCGCTTCCTCCACCGCCTTGCGTTCCACTTCCGTCACGCCGGACGGCACGCAGATACTGATCCTCGGCTTGCGAAAGGCTTTCCTCCCCATCGCCTTCTGTATGAAATATTTCAGCATTCTCTCTGTAATCAGAAAATCTGTGATTACTCCCTGGCGCAGGGGGCGGATCGCCATAATATTTCCCGGCGTGCGCCCGATCATCTGTCGTGCTTCCTCTCCGATTGCCTTGACTTTATCGGCATCTTTATCATATGCGACTACGGACGGCTCTTTGAGCACGATTCCTTTCCCTTTGGAATACACCAGTATGCTGGAGGTTCCAAGGTCAATTCCTATATCTGTCCCTGCAGCCATATAATTCCCCTTTCTCTTCCTGCAATCTATAACTATTTGGCGGCTGTTCAGCGCCTTACTGCATCAGCGCAGTTACTGTTCAGCCAGCTGAACAGTTACGGCATCCGGCCATTGAAAATCGCTTCGCGATGGGCCGGATGCCTGCAGGCTCTGCGGTTTCATACGGTCTGCGCAGTAAATGCACAGACCTGGCTGAACTGTAACGTAACCGTTTCTTCCTTTTCCATTTTCTAATTATAACGAATTGCCAGATAAATGGAAAGCGTTTTTTACAGATATTTTGCGACATATTTCCCCGTGTAGGAGGCCGGATTTTTCGCAACTTCCTCGGGAGTTCCCTTCGCGATCACGGTTCCTCCGCGGTCTCCGCCCTCCGGTCCTATGTCGATAATGTAGTCTGCGGTCTTGATCACATCCAGGTTATGCTCGATCACAATCACCGTATTTCCGCCTTCCGCAAGTCTCTGCAGAATCTCCACCAGCTTGTGAACGTCAGCAAAATGCAGACCCGTCGTCGGCTCGTCCAGAATATAGATGGTCTTTCCGGTGCTCCGCTTTCCGAGTTCCGCGGCAAGCTTGATGCGCTGTGCCTCTCCTCCGGACAGAGTTGTGGACGGCTGCCCGAGACGGATATAAGAAAGGCCTACGTCATTCAGCGCTTCCAGCTTCCTGCAGATCGACGGAACCGGGCGGAAAAACTCCACCGCTTCCTCCACCGTCATATTCAGCACGTCATAGATGCTTTTTCCTTTATATTTTACCTCCAGGGTTTCCCTGTTATACCGCTTTCCGTGGCAAACCTCACAGGGCACATACACGTCCGGAAGGAAATGCATCTCGATCTTGATGATTCCGTCTCCGCCGCACGCTTCACAGCGTCCCCCTTTGATATTGAAACTGAATCTTCCCTTTTTATAGCCTCTGGCCTTCGCGTCCTGGGTAGCGGCAAACAGATCGCGGATCTGGTCGAACACGCCGGTGTAAGTCGCAGGGTTGGAACGGGGGGTTCTGCCGATCGGAGACTGGTCAATATCAATGACTTTGTCCAGAAGTTCTTCTCCCTCAATACCTCTGTGCGCTCCCGGAATCGTCCTCGCCCGGTTCAGGTCTCTTGCCAGACGCTTGTAAAGGATTTCATTGACCAGAGAGCTTTTTCCGGAACCGGAAACGCCCGTCACACAGGTCATCACACCCAGCGGAAACGCCACGTTGATCTTCTTCAGGTTATTCTCTCTTGCTCCCAGAATTTTCAGCCATCCGGTGGGCTTTTTCCTCACCTTCGGCACCGGAATTTTCAGACGGCCGCTGAGGTAGGCGCCGGTGATGGACCGTTCGTTTTTCATAAGCTCCTCAGCTGTCCCGATGGCCACCAGCTCGCCGCCGTGTTCGCCGGCTCCCGGTCCGATATCCACGACGCAGTCCGCTGCCCGCATGGTATCCTCATCATGCTCCACAACAATCAGCGTGTTTCCAAGGTCTCTCAGATGTTTCAGCGTATTCAGCAGTTTGTCGTTATCCCTCTGATGCAGGCCAATGCTTGGCTCGTCGAGAATATAGGCGACACCCACAAGGCCGGATCCAATCTGCGTCGCCAGACGGATACGCTGCGCCTCCCCGCCGGAAAGGGTTCCCGTCGCACGGGAGAGGGTCAGATAGTCCAGCCCCACATCCATCAGGAATCCCACGCGGGCCTGGATCTCCTTAAGCACCTGCTTTCCGATCAGCATCTGCTGCTCTGTCAATGTCAGCTCTTTCAGAAACAGCGTGAGCTTTTCGATGGAAAGATCGGTAACCTCCGCAATGTTTTTGTCTCCGACAGTCACCGCCAGGGAAGTGGGCTTCAGGCGTTGCCCGTGGCAGGCCTGGCAGGGCGTCACACGCATAAATGTCTCGTATTCCTGCTTCGTGGCGTCTGAGGACGTCTCGCGATATCTGCGCTCCACATTTTTGATCAGGCCGTCAAAGGCCACATCGTACACGCCGGTTCCCCGCTGCCCGGTATAGTGAACCTTCACCTTTTTTCCGTTGGTTCCGTAAATAAGGATATCGTGAATCTTTTTCGGATAATCCTGAAACGGTGTGTCGAGAGAGAAGTCATACTCCTTTGCCAGTGCATCCAGAATCGCCCTGGTATAGCTTCCCTTATCCGTGCAGGACTGCCATCCGAGAACGACAATTGCGCCCTCGTTAATACTCAGAGAAGGATCCGGAATCATCAGGCGCTCGTCAAACTCCATCTTATATCCCAGGCCGTAACAGCTGGGGCAGGCTCCGAACGGATTGTTGAAGGAAAAGCTGCGGGGCTCGATCTCCTCCATGCTGATCTGGCAGTCCGGACAGGAAAAGCTCTGGCTGAAGCTCAGGATATTCCCGTCCATCGTGTCCACAAACAGAAGGCCGTCCGCAAGGCTCAGCACATTCTCGATGGAATCCGTAAGGCGCTTTTCAATTCCCGGTTTCACCACCAGACGATCCACGACAATCTCGATGTTATGCTTGATATTCTTATCCAGTGTGATTACCTCGGAAAGCTCGTACAGATTTCCGTCGATGATCACCCGGACGTAACCGCTCTTCTTTGCCTTCTCCAGAACCTTTTCATGGCGTCCCTTCCGGCCCCGCACCACCGGCGCGAGAAGCTGGATTCGCGTCCGTTCCGGCAGCGCCATAATATGATCCACCATCTGGTCCACCGACTGTCTGCTGATCACTCTCCCACATTTCGGACAGTGAGGAATTCCGATTCTGGCGTAGAGCAGACGGAAATAGTCGTAGATCTCCGTAACCGTCCCCACCGTCGAACGGGGATTGCGGTTCGTGGATTTCTGGTCAATGGAAATGGCCGGCGGAAGGCCCTCGATACTCTCCACGTTGGGTTTCTCCATCTGTCCCAGGAACTGACGGGCGTAGGAGGAAAGGCTCTCCATATACCGCCTCTGCCCCTCCGCGTAAATCGTCTCAAACGCCAGGGAACTCTTTCCGGAACCGCTGAGACCGGTCAGAACCACAAACTCATTCCTCGGAATGTCCACATCCAGGTGCTTCAGATTGTTTTCACAGGCACCGCGGATCTTTATAAACTGCTTTTTTGTATTCTCCACCATCTTTTGACCTCTTTTTTCATCCTCTGTCATCACATAAGAAATCTGTTGCAGGGTAACTGTTCAGCTGACTGAACTGCCACCATTGTAGCACACCGCGCAGCGGAAAGCAAACATTTGTTCTTATAAGAGAAAATCCGCCATAACCGTATTGCTGACAGAGATTCCCTGCGCCGTCAGACCGATTCTCCCTCCGGTTCTCCAGAGCAGATCCAGCTTCCGGTATTTTTCCAGCACCGGGCGGTACACCTCATCCACCGTTTTCCCGAATTGCCGGTAAAATTCCTCCTCGGAAATCCCTTCGTTCATCCTGAGTCCAAGAAACATAAACTCTTCCATACAGTCCTGCTCCGAGAGAATTTCCATGTTTTCACGGATCTTCTCCGGCCGCCCGCTGTCCGTCAGATATTTTTTCACATCCGTCGTATTGGAAAACCTGCGGTTCTCTGTCAGAGAGGCTGCTCCCGGACCGAACCCCAGATAATCGACGCGCTTCCAGTAGCCGATATTGTGGCGGCATTCCCGCCCCGGCTTTGCATAGTTGGAAATCTCATATTGAGTATATCCATATTCTCCGAGAATCTCTCCGGTCCGCTCATACATCTTCCGCTCCGTCTCCTCCTCCGGAAGATCCAGTTCCCGGGAGGCAAACGGCGTTCCCGGCTCCACAATCAGACTGTAAGCCGAAAGATGCTCCGGTCCCAGTTCCGCCACGGTGCGCAGGCTTTCCTCATAGCTCTCCAGGCTCTGGCCCGGGAGCCCGGACATCAGATCCACATTGATATTGGAAAATCCGCAGCCGCGCGCCAGAGAAAAACTTTCCACAAATTCCCGGAACGTATGAATTCTTCCCAGCTGCCGCAGCTCCCTGTCATGTACCGACTGGCACCCGAGACTCAGGCGGTTGAATCCCGCTTCCCGATAGATCCTCAGTTTTTCTTCTGAGAGTGTTCCCGGATTTGCCTCCAGCGTAATTTCCGCATCTTCGTCAAACAGGAAGGTCTGTCTCAGGAGTCCCAGAACCTCCGCCAGCAGCTCCGCCTTCGGCACCGACGGCGTGCCGCCCCCGAAAAACACCGATACCACGCGCCGGTCCGGATACGCGCCGGCTCCCAGGATTTCCTTTTTCAGCGCGTCCATATACCGGTACTGCTGTTCCTCTGTGGATGGAAACGACAGAAAATCACAGTAATCGCATTTGCGGATGCAGAAAGGGATATGGACATACAGTTCCAACGGTTTGCTCATTGTTTTTTTCCTTTCAAAATCATTTTTGCTCCGGAGCTTCTCTGTACAATTTTCTCCTGCCATGATACAATAAATCGTTGCAGGCACTATGCTTTCATACGGTCTGCGCAGTAAATGCACAGACCTGACTGAATGGTAACTCCACACTTCTGCAAAGGAGGAAGTACTGTTGATTCACCGGATAAAAAGCTTATTTCAGACGGAAGCGGTTTCCTATCTTTTCTGGGGCGGTGCAGCGACAGTGGTAAACTGGATCGTTTACACCGCCATGTCTTTTCTGACGCCCTGCTCCATGATGGTCTGCAACCTTGCGGCATGGCTGGCGGCGGTGCTCTTTGCATACCTTACCAACAGATGCTTTGTGTTCCGCTCCCGCGCCCATCGGCCTCCGGAAATTTTCCGGGAATTTTTTCTTTTTCTCGGCGCGAGAATCTTCACCGGACTGTTCGAAATCTTTCTTCCGTCGCTCCTGTTCCGTCTCGGCGTCACCAGCGCCCTGTTCGGTATTGAAGGTTTCTGGGCCAAGGCAATTGTCACGATTCTGATTATTCTCATGAACTATATCCTCAGCAAGAGGATCGTATTCCGGAAAGCATCCGAAAAGCACAGCGAAACCTGAGAGCTGCCGTCAGCCCTCAGGTTTCGCTGTATTAATTGTCATCCAGTTTCAGTACGCTCATAAACGCTTTCTGCGGAATCTCCACATTTCCGACCTGGCGCATCCGTTTCTTTCCTTCTTTCTGCTTCTCCAGCAGCTTTTTCTTACGGCTGATATCACCGCCGTAACATTTCGCCAGAACATCCTTGCGGAGCGCCCGCACCGTTTCTCTTGCAATAATCTTGGAGCCGACAGCGGCCTGGATCGGAATCTCAAACAGCTGCCTTGGAATCTCTTCCTTCAGCTTCTCACACATTCTTCTGCCTCTGTCGTAGGCAGAACCGGAATAAACAATGAAGGACAGCGCGTCCACCTCTTCTTTGTTCACCAGAATATCCAGCTTCACAAGCTCGCTCCGCTCATAGCCCAGCAATTCGTAGTCAAAGGACGCATATCCACGGGAACGGGATTTCAGCGCGTCAAAAAAGTCGTAGATGATCTCATTGAGGGGCAGATGATAGTGAAGCATCGCACGGGTCGTCTCCATATACTCCATCCCCTGATACTGCCCGCGGCGCTGCTGGCACAGCTCCATAATCGGACCGATAAATTCCGTCGTCACCATAATCTCCGCCCGCACCACAGGCTCTTCCATATAATCAATCTCCGAGGGATCCGGAAGGTTGGACGGATTGGTCAGGTCCATGCAGGTTCCGTCTGTCTTGTGGACTTTATAGATAACGCTGGGCGCCGTGGTCACAAGATCCAGATTGTATTCCCGCTCCAGACGTTCCTGGATAATCTCCAGGTGCAGAAGCCCAAGGAATCCGCAGCGGAAACCGAATCCCAGCGCCGCCGACGTCTCCGGCTCATAAAACAGGGAAGCGTCGTTCAGCTGCAGCTTTTCCAGCGCGTCCCGCAGATCCTGATACTGGGCGCCGTCCGCCGGATACATGCCGCAGTACACCATCGGATTCACCTTTTTATAACCCGGAAGCGGCTCCGCGCAGGGCCTGTCCGCATCGGTGATCGTATCGCCCACGCGGGTGTCCCGGACGTTCTTTATACTTGCGGTAATATAGCCGACCATCCCCGCACGCAGCTCCTCGCAGGGGATCAGCTGGCCTGCGCCGAAATAGCCCACCTCGACGACCTCCTCCACCGCACCTGTCGCCATCATGCGGATTCTGGTTCCTTTTCTGACGCTTCCCTCCATCACGCGGCAGGAGACGATTACTCCCCGGTAAGCGTCATACACGGAGTCAAAAATCAGCGCCTGCAGCGGGTTGTCACGATCTCCCTTCGGCGCCGGGATCCTGGTGACGATCTGCTCCAGCACCTCGTCCACATTCTCCCCCGTTTTCGCGGAGATTCTCGGGGCGTCCTCCGCCTCGATGCCGATGACGTCCTCAATCTCGGCGATCACCCGGTCCGGATCCGCGCTGGGCAGATCGATTTTGTTGATCACCGGGAAGACGTCCAGATCGTGATCCAGGGCCAGGTATACGTTCGCAAGGGTCTGCGCCTCGATTCCCTGGGACGCGTCCACCACAAGAATCGCCCCGTCGCAGGCTGCAAGGCTCCGGGACACCTCATAATTAAAATCCACATGGCCCGGTGTGTCGATCATGTTCAGAATATATTCCTCACCGTCCTTCGCCTTGTAAATGGTTCTGACCGCCTGGGCTTTGATGGTAATCCCCCGCTCCCGCTCCAGATCCATGTTGTCCAGTACCTGATCCTGCATTTCACGCTCTG
This sequence comes from Candidatus Fusicatenibacter intestinigallinarum, assembly GCA_019119555.1. Taxonomy (GTDB): domain Bacteria; phylum Bacillota; class Clostridia; order Lachnospirales; family Lachnospiraceae; genus Fusicatenibacter; species Fusicatenibacter intestinigallinarum. The sequence goes on from DWWU01000031.1 coordinate 31,264, forward strand.
TCAGCAGACCTGTTTTCTGGATAATGCGGTCCGCAAGCGTGGATTTTCCATGATCAATATGTGCTATAATACAAAAATTTCTGATTCTGCTCTGTTCAATTCCTGCCAATTCTGTTCCTCCTGGTATAAGGTTTTCCGTCCTCACATCGCCATCTGATAGATTTCACTGACTTCCTTCGCGCCCAGCGGACGGATTCTGGTAAGCTTCACGGTATCGCCCATTGTCGCGTCCAGGGAGAGCGCTTCTCTCTCCTTCTCATCCGGCTGTAAGCCCAGCTGAGAAAGACTCGTCGGCATGCCGATCTTCCGGAAAAATTCTTCGGTTCTTTCAATTCCTTCCAGCGCGGTCTCTTCCCCGGTTTTTCCTTCCCCGGAAATTCCCCAGACATTCTCCGCAAAACGTACGAACCTTTCAAGCGCCTGATCCCGGTACAGATATCTCGCCCAGGAACCCCAGACAGCGGCCAGGGACGCCCCATGCGCCACATCATACTTTGCGCTCAGCGCATGTCCCAGCTTATGGACGGAAAAATCTTTTCCGCGGCCGCATTCCGTCAGATTGTTGTGGGAAAGGCTTCCGCACCACATAATCTCCGCCATCGCATCGTAATCCGATGGATTTTCGAGAACCTTCGGCCCGTTGTGAATCACTGTACGCAACAGGCCTTCCGCAATGCAGTCGGTCATCTCACACGGAATTCCGGGAATAAAGTACCGTTCCATCGTATGCATCATAATATCCGTGACGCCGCATGCAATCTGATAAGCCGGCAGAGTCGCCGCCAGCTCCGGATTCATCACGGCAAACCGGCAGCGGTTGAACGGAGTATTGATTCCTGCCTTCTTTCCGATTGCCTCGTTGGTCAGCACCGCTGAATCGCTCATCTCACTGCCTGCCGCTGGAATCGTAAGAACCGCCCCAACCGGCAGCGATTTTGTCAGCGGCGCTTTTCCGGTCCAGATATCCCACAGCTTCTCGCCGGGATTTGCCGTTCCATGGGCCACAGCCTTTGCCGTGTCAATTGCGCTTCCGCCGCCCACAGCCAGAATAAAATCAGCGCCGAAGGCCAGCGCTCTCTGTACGCCTTCCTCGGCAAACGCCAGCCGCGGATTCGGGTGAACGCCGCCGAATTCTTCCCAGGCGATTCCCGCCTCCTTCAACGATTGTTCCACTCTTCCGATCAGACCGCTGCGGACGGCGCTGCCTCCGCCGTATACCAGAAGCACTCTGCTTCCGCCCCATTTTTTCACTTCTTCGCCTGTCTGATGTTCCGTTCCTCTTCCAAAAACCACCTCGGTGGGTGCATACTGTACAAAATTCTGCATGGTCATTCTCCTCTTTCTCTTTGCTCCTGTACTGTTTCAGGGCGCTGTTCCGCCGACGAAATGTCTGAATTCCGTTACCGGTCAGTCAGGTCTGTGCATTCCCTGCACAGACCGTATGAAAGTATAATGTCTGTGGGCATCCGGTCAGTATTTCCGGATTTTTCCGTCCAGATGGTAGACGTCCGTCCTTCGCCCTGCCAGGCTTGGCAGCGACACTCTCGCCTGCATCAGCCGTTCGGAACTCAGTTCCGCGATCAGCACCTCCGGTTCCTCTCCGGCCTCCGCCAGGATCTCTCCGAACGGATCGATGATCATCGAGTGTCCGTAAGCTTCAAACGCCGTCTTTCTTCCGCACTGTCCCGCTGCAAGCACGTAGGCGGTGTTTTCCACCGCTCTGGCTCTGAGCAGTGTTTCCCAGTGTTTTTCCCCTGTCTCCCTGGTGAAGTTGGCCGCCACACAGAAAACTTCCGCCCCGTTCTCCGCCTGCAGGCAATACAGTTCCGGGAACCGGATATCGTAGCAGATCGAAAGGCCCAGAGACGCAAAGTACGGTTCCGCCACCACGACCTCCGAACCGGGAGCAATCTCTGCGGATTCTCTGTAAGAAGGCCCGTCTTCCATCTCCACATCAAAGAGATGCAGTTTCCGGTACAGCGCCTGAATCTGTCCGTCAGGCGAAAACAGCAGCGTCGTGTTGAAAGGCAGCCCTCCCGGAGCCGCCTCTGTGATACTGCCGCAGTGTATGTAAACGCCGTGCTGACGCGCCAGACCGGCGAAGGTTCTGGTCACATAGCCGGGAATCCGCTCCCCATGTTTTCCCATCTGTATTCCTATATAATCCACCGTTTCCGGAAACATGATAAACTTCGTGCCTTCCGCCGCAGCATATGCAGTATACTCTCTGACTGCGCGCATGTTCTCTTCCACATCCGGACCGGAATTCATCTGAACAATACCTGCCTTAAAATTCTCCACGGGAGTTCCTCCTTTCTTCCGCCTGAGCATTCGTTCTGTAATCATGTCATATTTTCATTCACTCTCAGTATTTTATCACAGGAAAGAAAATGAGACAAGGCAGAAACGAGACTGGCGTTCAGCGGCCGTAACAGTTCAGCAGGCTAAACTGTTACCAGCGGCCGGAAGCGACTGTCTGCTCCAGGTTGTCAACGATTTCACGGATGGTTCCGTCTGCAAACGGAGTTTTCAGTCCGACTTCTTTCAGCAGCTCTGTGTGGAATTTCGATGCGGACAGCCTGCAGAGCTGCAGATAATGCTTCCACGCCTCCGGATAGTCTCTGTCCATCCAGGCTTTGAATTCGAACGCGCACAGCTGAGCGATCACATAATCGATATAGTACAGCGGATAGCTGTAAATATGGTGCTGTTTCTGCCAGAAGCAGCCCTTTTCAAAGAATTTCAGGCCGCCGTAGTTCAGATGCGGCTTATATTCTTTCTCCAGCCGTTTCCACACCTGCTTCCTCTCCTCCGGAGTCATTTCCGGATGATCGTACACCTCATGCTGGAACTCGTCCACCATACAGCCGTAAGGTACAAACATGACTGCATCCTCCAGATGCATCTGCGTGTACGCTTCTGTATTCTTTTCCCCGAAAAACAGGTGATACCAGGGCTCTGTGAAAAATTCCATAGACATGGAGTGAATCTCCGCCGTCTCCATTCCGATGTCTGCATGCTCCCGGATCGGGTCCTCCGCCGCAAGATATCCCTGAAACGCATGGCCGCATTCATGGGTCATCACATCCACATCTCCGCTTGTCCCGTTGAAATTCGCGAAAATGAACGGTGATCTGTAATCGGGCAGATAGGTCATATAGCCGCCGACCGCCTTCGTCTTCCGTCCGAATACGTCCATCAGCTCGTTTTCCATCACAAAGTCAAAGAACTCCCGTGTCTCCGGAGAGAGTTCCCCGTACATTTTCTGGCCTGCCGCAAGAATTTCCTCCGGCGTTCCTTCCGGCTGCGGGCTGCCTTCCGGCCCGAACACCTGCTCGTCGGACCAGGTCATGGTCTCCAGGCCCAGCCGTTCTTTCCGTCTTTCATACAGCTTTTCCGCAAACGGGACAAAGACTTCCTTCACCTGACGGCGCAGATTTTCCACTTCCTCTCTTCCGTAGCAGTTTCTCTGCATTCTCAGATATCCAAGCTGCGTATAATTCTCAAAGCCCAGCTTTTTCGCCTGCTCTGTGCGGTTCTTCACCAGCTTGTCGTACAGCTCGTCCAGCTTTCCGCCGATGCTCTCGAAATATTCGTTCTGTTTTTCCGCCGCCTTTCTCCGAACCGCCGGATCCGCGCTGGTCAGATACGGCGTCAGCAGGGAAAGATTCAGCGTCTCGCCGTCCCAGTCGATCTGCGCGCCGGCCAGCAGTTTTTCATACTCTGTCGCCAGCATGTTTTCCTCCTGCATCAGGGGAATCACCTCGTCCGACACGGATTTCATCGCGATTTCAATGTTCCTGAACGCCACGGGTCCGATTTTTTCTTCCAGCGTCTCCCGGTAAGGAGATTCATAGAGCATCTTCTGATAAGCAACCCGCAGATTGGAGTACGCCGGCATCTGCTCATCGTAATATTTCTGTTCTTTTTCGTAGAACGCGTCGGTGGTGTCGATGGTATGGCGGATCTGGCAGATCGTCGCCTGCGTCTCCACATGATCGTTCAGGCGATAATATTTCTTATGGGTCTCAAACTGCTCCTCGCCGCTTTTCGCCTCCCGAAGCTCCTGCATCAGCCCCTTCAGCTCTTCCTCTGCCTTTGCAAAGTCAATTCTCTCGTAAGGCATGTCCTTAAACTTCATCATCTTCCATCCTTTCCTTCTTTTTTTGGCAACGATTCAGCGGACTGAACCTGTTTCCAGCGATTTTCTTTTCCTATTTTATGCCATTCTGCGTTTCTTGACAAGGTCATCCTTTATACGATATGATATAGGCGTTACAGTGCAGCCAGCTGAACGGTTACATATAGGCGTTACGGTTTGGCTGACCAAACTGCCGACATATTCTCACAGGTTTTAAATACGTTTCAGGAAACGGAGTACAGAAATGAAATTTTCAAAATTATTTTCAGCTTTCATTCCCGCCTCTGTTCTGTTGCTTCTTCTTTCAGGCTGCGCCTCCCCGGGAACCGCCGGTTCAGAGGATTCCGGAAAAATCCGCGCAGTCGCCACGATCTTTCCCCAGTATGATTTTCTGCGCCAGATCGGCGGCGATCATCTGGAACTGACCATGCTCCTGAAACCCGGAGCGGAAAGTCATTCCTTCGAGCCGACTCCCGCAGATATGATCACCGTTTCCCAGAGCGATCTCTTCGTCTATGTGGGCGGAGACTCTGACGCCTGGGTGGAAACGATCCTGGAATCTGTGGACGTCTCTGAAAAAGAGATTGTGACGCTGATGGACTGTGTGGAGACCGTCGCAGAGGAGGACGTGGAGGGAATGGAAACCCACGGGCACGCCCACGACCATGAAGACGAGGATCCCACAGCTGCCGACGGCGACCACGAAGAGGCTGAGCAGGATGAGCACGTGTGGACCTCCCCGCGGAACGCCGTCCGGATCGTGGAAAAGCTCCGGGATGCGCTGATCGCCGTGGATCCGGAGAACGCCGGCGACTATACACAGAACGCCGCAGATTACATCGACAGGCTGAACCGGCTGGACCAGGAATTTCAGGAAACCGTCGACACTGCGAAACGGCATACCATCCTCCTGGGAGACCGTTTTCCGTTCCGCTATCTGGCGGACGCCTACGGTCTGGATTACTACGCCGCTTTTCCCGGATGCTCCTCTGAGTCGGAGGCAAGCGCGAAAACCATTGCCTTTCTCATTGACAAAGTAAAAGAAGAAAAGATTCCTGTGGTCTTCTCCATCGAACTGTCCAATGAAAAGATGACCGACAGTATCTGTGAAGCCACCGGCGCAACGAAACTGCAGCTCCATTCCTGCCACAACGTCACGCGGGACGATTTTGAGCAGGGCATCACCTACCTGGACCTGATGGAGCGGAACGTCCAGGCACTGAAGGAGGCTTTGAATTAATGGCATTACTTACCTGTAAAGACGTGTCCTTCTCCTACGAGGGAGTTCCCGTTCTCACCGATGTGACCTTCTCTGTGGAAAGCGGAGATTATCTGTGCATCGTCGGGGAAAACGGCTCCGGCAAAAGCACGCTGGTGAAAGGGCTGCTTCATCTGAAGGCGCCCTCCGGCGGAACCATCACGACAGGGGAAGGGCTGAAGCATAACGAGATCGGCTATCTGCCCCAGCAGACAGCCGCCCAGAAAGACTTTCCGGCCAGCGTTTACGAGGTCGTGCTGTCCGGCCGCCAGAACCGGATTCACTTTCCTCCCTTCTACACGAAGGAGGACAAAAAGGACGCCATCGAAAAAATGGAGCTTCTGGATCTGCTGCCTCTGAAAAAGCGCTGCTACCGGGATCTGTCCGGTGGTCAGCAGCAGAGAGTTCTCCTGGCCCGCGCCCTGTGCGCCACCCGGAAGCTTCTTCTTCTGGACGAGCCGGTTACCGGACTGGATCCGGTCATGACCCATGAAATGTACCAGCTCATCTCCCGCATCAACCGGGAACAGAAGGTCACGATCCTGATGGTCTCCCACGATCTGAAAAATGTGCTTCCCTATGCGACCCATATCCTTCATCTGGATCAGAAACAGCTGTTCTTCGGCACCGCCGGAGAATACCGCAGCAGCAAAGTGGGAAAAGAATTTCTGGGAGGTGTCAGTCATGTTTAGATTATTCGCAGAGATGCTCTCTTATCCCTTTATGCAGCGAGCCCTGATTGTGGGAATTCTCGTATCCCTCTGCGCTGCGCTCCTGGGCGTAAGCCTTGTGCTGAAACGTTACTCAATGATCGGCGACGGTCTGTCCCATGTGGGATTCGGCGCCCTGGCCATCGCGACAGCTCTTGGCTGGGCTCCGCTGGCGGTAACGATTCCCATTGTCATACTCGCCGCATTTCTTCTGCTGCGCATGAGTGAAAGCAGCAAGATCAAAGGCGACGCCGCAATCGCACTGATCTCAAGCAGCGCGCTGGCCATCGGCGTAATCACCGTTTCCTGGTCCAGCGGGATGAATACAGACGTAAACAACTATATGTTCGGAAGCATTCTGGCCATGAGCCGGGAGGACGTCGTCTTAAGCGTCGTGCTCTCCGTTCTGGTACTGATTCTGTTCCTTGTGTTCTACACACGGATTTTTGCCGTCACTTTCGACGAGACCTTCGCAAAGGCGACGGGTGTAAAAGCAGAACTCTACAACATGCTGCTGGCATTTCTCACCGCGGTCACCATCGTACTCGGCATGCGGATGATGGGCGCCCTGCTGATTTCCAGTCTGCTGATTTTCCCTGCGCTGACCGCCATGCGGGTATGCAAAACCTTCCGCAGCGTAATCATCTGCGCGGCGGTTCTCTCGGTTGTCTGCTTTCTGATCGGCATGGGACTGTCCTTTGTGGTTTCCTCCCCTGCGGGAGCCACTGTGGTGGTCGTAAACCTGGCAGCGTTTCTTATCTTCACAATCATCGGCCAGGTGAAGAAACAGTAAATGCATCGATCTTTCTGAACTATGACAGGAAATACCAGGCTGCGGGGAATGCGGAATTCGTAACAGTTCAGCTGGCTGAACTGTTACCAGAATTCCTCTGAAACAAAAAATGGTATCTGCCGGATCAAGTAATTCCTTTCCTTTACTTGACTCGACAGATACCATTTTTGTTTCTCCGGACAGCTGTCCCCCCTCCGTTTTGCCTGCCGTATTAAAAAAGCAGGCTGACAAATCCCGGAATCAGCAGCAGACCCCCGCACAGCAGATCAGACAAAAGCCGGCACAGCGCGCGTTCTTCCGGTTCCAGCTCGCTGTAGGAGACAATTTTCTCGTCCACAAAATCCGCGATATCCTTGGAACGGTGCCGCTCCTTCTTTTTCTTTCTGATGTCTTCGTTCAGATGATGAACCACCATCCCGTCCAGCCTCAGATATTCAAACCAGGCCAGCAATGCCACAATTCCGCCAACGCAGAAACAGCCATACTCCGCCACAGGGAAGCCGCCTGTATTCAGATAACGGTCCCACAGCAGAACGATCGCGATACAGACAACGAACTTTGTCACTGTCTTGTACAGCATCGGGCGAAACATATATTTTCTGTAAATACCAAAAATCTTTTTCATCCTCTGCGGCCTACTTGAGTTCTTTTCTGTATGCCTCTAACTCTTTCTGATTTCCATATACAAAATGGCCTTTTTTGATCTCTTCCCATACCGGCTTGTCAACACTGTAGTCATGAACCGAAGGATCATAAACCAGAAGCTTTTTCTTCTTTTCCATTTCAGGATCCGGCATAGGAACAGCGGAAAGCAGAGCCTTCGTATACGGATGCAGCGGATTCAGGAATAATTCTTCCGCCTCAGCAAGCTCTACGATTCTTCCCTTGCTGATTACCGCGATTCTGTCAGAAATAAAACGTACGACAGAAAGATCATGGGCGATAAACAGGTAAGTCAGACCACGGCTTTTCTTCAGACGGTTCAGCAGATTCAGAACCTGCGCGCGGATTGACACGTCCAGAGCAGAAATCGGCTCGTCCGCCACAATGAACTCCGGCTCCATGACCAGTGCGCGGGCAATTCCGATACGCTGTCTCTGTCCGCCGGAAAACTCATGAGGAAAACGCGAAGCAAACTCCGGCAGAAGACCTACCTCGCGGAGCGCTCTCTGAACCTTCTCCTCTCTCTCTGCATCATCCTTGTACATGTGATGATTGATCAGTCCTTCAGAAACGATATAATCCACCTTTGCACGCTCGTTCAGCGAGGCCATCGGGTCCTGGAAAATCATCTGACATTTCTTGATCACTTCTTTGTCCAGTTCTTTTGAAATTTTTCCGTTGATCCTCTGTCCCTTGAACAGAATCTCTCCTCCGGACGTAGGATTGATCCTCGTGATTGCACGTCCGATCGTCGTCTTTCCGGAACCGGATTCACCAACCAGAGAAAAGGTTTCTCCTTTGTAAATATCAAAATTCACATGGTCCACTGCCACGAATTTTTTTCTTCCATGGCCGAAGGTGATCTGCAGATCTTTGATTTCTATTAATTTTTCTCTCTCAGCCATGTGCCTTATCCTCTCTCTCTCATTTGTTCACGGAGCATACGGACTGCCGGGGGCTGTTCGATCTTCGGCGCTCTCGGGTCCAGATACCATGTTTTTGCCTTATGGGTCTCGGATACCTCAAAGAACGGCGGCTCCTTCACAAAATCGATCGCCAGCGCTTTTTTGTTTCGCGGCGCGAACGCATCTCCTTTAATCTCGTTAAACAGATTCGGCGGAGTACCTTCGATGGTCGGAAGATCCTCTCCCTTTACGCCAAGCTGCGGCAGAGCCGAAAGCAGCGCCCAGGTATACGGATGCCACGCATCGTAAAAGATCTCGTTTACCAGACCATACTCAACAATCTGTCCGGCGTACATAACCGCCACACGGTCGGCCACGTTTGCCACAACGCCCAGGTCATGGGTGATATAGATAACTGTCATCTGCAGCTCTTTCTGCAGATTGCGGATCAGATCGAGGATCTGTGCCTGAATCGTCACGTCCAGAGCGGTGGTCGGCTCATCACAGATCAGGATGTCCGGGCGGCAGGCCACAGCGATGGCGATAACAACACGCTGACGCATACCTCCGGAAAATTCATGGGGATACTGATTATAACGCTTCTCCGGATTGGGAATTCCAACCTTCTCAAGCATCTCAATGGCTGCGCGCTTGGCAGCCTCGCCTTTCAGTCCCTGGTGCAGCTCAATACTCTCTTTGATCTGCTTTCCGATCTTCTTCAGCGGGTTCAGAGACGTCATCGGGTCCTGCATAACCATCGCGATTTTTTTGCCGCGAATCGTCAGCCACTCCCTCTCCGTCTTATACTTGGCAATATCCTTTCCTTCGAACATGATCTCGCCGCCGGTGATGGATCCGTTGGCGTCCAGCATTCCCACAAAGGATTTGGTGAACACGGACTTTCCGGACCCGGACTCGCCGACAATCGCAAGCGTTTCCCCTTTGTACAGGTCCAGAGAACATTTCCGGATTGCATTCAGTTTTTTTCCACGAAGGCTGAACTGAATCTCCACATCCCTCGCAGACAGTATAACTTCTTTCTGTTCCATCCTAGTTCCTCCGTTCCTTATACATGATTTCTCGGGTCAGCCGCATCGGAAAATGCATTTCCGATCAGATAGAAGGTGACCGTGATCAGCGACACGATAACCGCCGGGAAGATCAGCAGGTACGGGTAATTCAGGAAAGAAGTTCTCGCATTTCTCAGCAGAATACCCAGAGACGGCGTATTGACGTCCAGTCCAAGTCCCAGATAGGACAGCGTGGATTCCAGCGCGATTGTGGACGGAATTGACAATGCCAGCCGCAGAATGATTACGCTGATCAGATACGGCAGAAGGTTCTTCACCAGAATCCGCCAGATCAGCGTTCCCAGACAGCGGGAAGCCAGGTTATACTCTCTGTCACGGTACATAATTACCAGGTTGCGGACATTTCTGGCCATGGTAAGCCAGCCAAAAGCAATCAGTGAAACCGCCATAACTGTAAAACTCTGTCCGACCAGAAGAGCGATCAGAGTCATATAGATAATCGTCGGCACATTATTGATAATATTGTATACTTCTGTAAAAAAGCGATCCAGTCTGCGCACATATCCCCAGATACATCCGATTGTGATTCCCACAACACATTCTCCCAGCGCAACGATCAGCGCCAGCTTAATGGAAATCTGAGCTGCATACCATACCTGACACCAGAAATCCCGTCCCAGGTTGTCGGTACCGAACCAGTATTCGCTGTTCGGGCTGATGAACGCCTGGGTGTTATCCGTCCTCAGTGAGTTGACGTCATATTTTCCGATTGCCAGAGCGATAAAAGAAAAAATCACAAGGCTGAGGAAAATAATGCTCAAAACAACGGCCGCCTTTTTCTTCAGGAAATTTTTAAATACCGATCCCCAGTAGGAATACTCGGAATAACCGGTTCGCTCTGCAGCTTCCGGACTGTACTCGACAAAGGTAAACAGTTCGTCTTCATTTAACTGCTTGTTTTCTTCCATTATCTCGTACCTCCTTTATCTGTCAGTGTAATTCTCGGGTCAATAATCATCATCAGAATGTCTCCAAGGAAGACTCCGATAATACCCAGCGCTGCATACAGAATCACCAGCGCCTGAACCACGTTTGTGTCATATTTGCCGATCGCATCTGTCAGCAGCGGTCCCATTCCGGGAACAGAAAAGAACCGTTCTACCAGCAGAGATCCGCCGATGGTGAGCAGGAAAGACGCCGGCAGATACTGAGCCAGCGGTACAAACGCGTTTCGGAGAACGTGTTTCACCATAATGCTCTTCGTGGACATACCCTTCACTCTTGCGAGTTTGATATAATCCTTGTTAATCTCATCCACCATATATCGTCTGGTCCACAGCGCATATCCTGCCGTCGAGCCAAGCGCCAGGCAGACAACCGGAAGGACACTGGAAATTCCCGGATTTCTCGTAGAATACGTTGCCGGAAAGCCAAGAACCAGCGAGCCGAATACGAGAATCAGCGAATACGAAACCAAAGGCGGCACCGCGTTGACAAAAATCGTGTACGCCGTTCCGATATGATCCATCAGCTTGTCCTTGTGCCTGGTCTGCAGGATTCCCAGAAGGATTCCGGCAATCAGCGAAATTACAAGGGAAATCACACCGATTCGCATGGAAACCATAAAACGTTGTCCAATTACCGCAGTAACAGGTTGACCGCTCTGAATTCTTCGTGACTCTCCCAGATCGCCATGAAGTAACTGCCCATAATAGCGGACTAACTGTTCCGGGATACTATCGAGCATTCCTGCTGCTTCCAGTGCGTCATGCTTCTGCTCTTCCGTATATTTCATCAGCTGATCCTCTGTGAAGAAATTTTCGATCGGCAGCATGCGCATCAGCAGGAAGACGATAGTTACAACGATTAAGACTGTTACAAGGGACTGTAACAGTCTTTTAATCGTGTATTTAACCATTATTCAGCCGCAGACGCTCCGTTGCCGGAACCGGATGCGAAACTGTTGTACTGCTCTGTAGTATAGGCGTCTACAGATGTCTCCCAGCCAACGTATTTATAGTTCTGAATACCGAATGCGGCATTCTTTGTGGTGTAGTCGTTCACGTGTGTCAGCTGCCATGAAATGTTGTAGTTGCACGGCATTACCAGCACGTTCTCAATCATGAAAGCCTCTGCCTCCGCGTACGCCTCATATCTGGCGTCGGTGTCGTCAGTGATTGCTTTCGCTGTGTTTACAAGATCTGTATACTGCTGATACAGGCTGATCAGCTCTTCATCTGTCGCGTCGTTGATGTTGGAGTAGTCCACGGAGTAGTACGCTCCGTCCTCGCCGTAGGTTTCCTGTCCCAGGAAGTTCTGCGGATCACCGTAGTCAGCGCCCCATCCGTTTATAGCGAAGGACTGCAGCTGCGGATCCACAACCTCTGCTGTCAGGTTGTTTACGTAGGTTTTGATGTTCAGTGTCACGAAGTCGTCGCCGAGGCTCTCGCTGAACGCTGTCTTCAGCACGTTTGCGCTGTCGATGCTGGTCTGGTTGTTCGCTGCAACATAGTAGTCGAACTCAACCGGGAAAGTAACGCCCTCTGCGGACAGTTCTTCCATTGCCTGTGCCTTCAGCTCTGCAGCTTTGTCGCTGTCCAGTCTTACCATGGTCTCGCCGTCAGACTCTCCAAGACCCAGCTTCTCAGCCACAACGTCTGTGTAATCTCTGCCGTCAGACATATAAACGAAACCCTTCATCGTGTAGAAGTTGTTCTCGCAGGACAGCGGGTTGATCGCGTTGGTTCTTGAGTAATAGCTGCTCAGATCCAGTCCGTAATACAGTGCCTGGCGGAACGCGGTATTCGCAATCGCCTTGTTGAAGTTGTCATCCGGAGTTCCATCCTCATTCATCTTATTATAATTGAAGTGGAACTGATAGGAGAACTTATCCGGTCTCTTCTCTACCAGCTGATCATGATATTCATTGTTCTCATCATTGTAGATGGTCATCAGATTGCTCTCAGACAGGTCGATTCTGTCCAGATCGCCGGACTGGTACAGCTGGAATCCGGTATCCAGAGACTCGATCATCCGGATCGTAACTGTATCGAAACGCTGGCTCTCTGTATCCCAGTAGGATTCATTCTTCGTCAGAACTTTCTCATTCTGCGGGATATAGCTGGTCAGCAGGTATGGTCCGTTAAACCACATGGTCGTATCGTCGCATGCCAGGAATCCGTCGATGCCAAGTTCATCGATCAGAGCCTGAGACGCCGGATACAGACAGTTATAGGTAGCTACTGTCGGGAAGTACGGCAGTTCAGCGGTACAGTGATAAACAACTGTGTAATCATCCGGAGCTTCGATGCCTACCATCTCAAGGAACTTGCTTCCTTCGTCTGCAGTCAGGGCTCTTCCTTCTTCCTCAGACAGACCCTTCGTGTACTTATAATACTCATCAGCGCCCTGGATCATTTCCTGAGGCATGGAGATGTTTGTGCTGGCATTCTTATGGTAGTTCATTACGAACTCAAGTCCGGTCAGGAAATCCTGTGCGGTACAGTCTGCTTTTTCCTCGCCGTTCTTGTCCACCCATTTCACGCCTTCTCTCAGCTTGAAGGTCCAGGTCAGTCCGTTGTCATCGGTGCTGTACTCTTCTGCAAGAGCCGGGATCAGCGCTCCCTCGCTGTCTACAGAAAGAAGACCTTCCACCAGGTTGGTGATGACGTTGGAGTCAGATGCGGACTGGGAATTCAGAACGTTCAGTGTCTCCACCTCACGGGCCTGGGTCTCCCAGGTGTACAGATCTGTCAACGGCTCAGCCTCTCCGCTGCCGGAAGTACTGCCTCCGTTGCCGCCACAGCCTGCCAGCGCCATCATGGCAGCCAGCGCCAACGCTGTAAGCTTTGCTGTTCTCTTTTTCATACATTTCTCCTCTCTTTCTTTCCGATTCATCCTGAAGCGTGTCCGGACACATATCCTCCGCCGTTTCCTTTCAGATACGCCGTCGCTTTTCTGTCCTCTCCGCTTAGTTTGTGACAAACCGGCAGATTTTATTTTACAAAAAAAGGGATTATCGGTTAATACCGATTTTTAACCCCTGACATGAAAAGAAGAGGCAGTCCCAGAGAATTCGGACTTTTTCAAAGTCTGAATTCTCTATGGAACTGCCTCTTCCTTTTTGTAGCCCCTGTTTT
>DWWU01000032.1 GCA_019119555.1 Candidatus Fusicatenibacter intestinigallinarum
TTTGGCGTTCCGTCCTCCATCGTCGGGTTGGCTGCGTTGTAATCCTCGAGAAGCTGGAAATACTGATCCAGTGTCTTTACCTCCGGATATCCTGCCCACTCCAAAACTCTCGTCTGAATCCAGAAAGCCTCTGCCGGCTGTGTCGCCATATCCTTCTCGTATGGGTTTCCGAACTGCGGAATAATGTAGATATGTCCGTCATCCTGGCGTACCTTTTCCCAATCCTGCTCCGACCAGAAATTTGTCAGGTTCGGGTAATCTCCGGACTCCAGATAATCCTCCAGCGGAACCAGCGCGCCTGCGTCGATCAACTGCTGTCTTCCATCGCTTCCATCGATGATATCCGGATACTCACCGCCGGCGATCATCGTTCCGACTGCCTCCGACGCGGTCTGCCCTGTCAGCCAGGTTTCCTTTACCTTTGCCCCGGTGATCTCCGCGATCTTCTGCTGCACTACATTGTCATCGTTGATCTCCGTTCCCGGTACGGCAAAAAAGGCTGTGTACTCCCGGATTCCTCCATCTTCGCCGCTCGAAGCGCTGCTGCTCTTTTTGCCGTCTCCGCCTCCGCCGCATCCGGCCAAAGTTCCCACTGCCATGACCGTCGTCAGCAAAATAGCCGTCAACTTTTTCAGTTTCATCTTCCTTCCTCCTTTTCCTTTTGTGCAAGTTCGTTTTGTTTTATGATTATATTTTATAATTTTTATGTATTTTAACAACCCGACAAAAGATGTATCGTATCCCGACAAATTATATATTCTTTTTCCTGAAAAAATATGACGTCGCTTCGGACGGCACAAACGTTTGTTTATTCCTCTTCTCTGGCCTTCTTCCGGAAACGCGACGGCGTGCAGCCTTTGGCCGAGATGAAACGATTGATAAAGTAATCCAGATCGTGGTAGCCCACAGCCTCCGCAATCTCGTAAATCCTCTTGTCGGTTCTCAACAGAAGCTCCGCCGCCTGTTCAATCCGATAATTATTCAGATATTCTTTGAAGGAAATCCCGTGTTTCTTTTTGAACATCTGGCCCAGATACGCGCTGTTGACGAAAAATTTCCGGCTCATCTCCTTCAGCGTGAGATTCTCCGCGTAATGCTCGCTGATCTCCTTCTCCACCTCCGCAAGAACTCCTCTGGAGCTCTTTTTACGCAGCTTCACCAGATATTCCGCGTATTCGCGCACAAAGCGCTCCAGATATCCCTGATCGTCCCGCAGTTTCTGAAGCCCGCAGGCCCCTTCCCGGATTTTGGCAAAGATTTCTTCCTGTGTGACCATCTCGTTCTGCTGCATAGCCAGATGCGCCAATTCAAACAGGAGGTAATTCAGATTCATGTCCACCATCTGGCGGTTCATCCCTGCGCTCCCCATTCTCCGGTACAGCTCCTCGGTTTTGCGTGCGATCTCCCCGGCGTCATTTTCCTCCGCCGCCCTGATCAGTTCGTCCAGGATCTCCTTGCAGAGGATCATGTTTTCCCCGTGCTTCTTCTCCTGCTCCTCCTCATACCACAGGATTTCATGCCGCTCACCGAACACACGGAGCGATTTCACCATGGCCGCCGTCCTCCTGGACTCCTCCAGCTCCCTCAGGCTGTTCACGCGGACTCCGGCATAGGCCGTCGTCTCAAACCCCTCCTGTCTCATCTTTTCAAGAAATTCCTGAAGAAACTCCTTTTCCGTCTGTCCCTTCTCCCGGAGCATTTCTCCGGAAAGCAGCAGAGCGGTACAGTGACGTCCGCTGTCCGGCGCAATATCCTTCACACAACATTCCTTCCATTTCTCTCCCATGTGTTTCTGACAGGCACGGCGGAAAGCCTTCCGGTATTCGGCTCCGTCCCTTCCGGCTTCCTCTTTCATCTCCAGCTCCACATAGCGCAGACCGCCGGAAACCGGCAGCCGCTTCTCCACATATTCCAGTTCCTCGCTGCTCATCTCCCCTGTCAGAACAGCCGCCAGACTCCTCGACATCATCGCCTGCTCCAGAAACTGCTTCTGTTCCTCCTGCTCCATTTTTTCCTGCTCCAGCCTTTCCACCTGTCGGAGCACTCTTCGCAGATCTTCCTGCTTTACCGGCTTCAGCACATAATCAATGCAGTCATAGCGCAGCGCCTGCTGCGCGTACTGGAAATCACTGTACCCGCTGAGAACCATAAAGTAAGCGTCCGAAATTTTTTCTTTCCGGATTGTCTCCAGCAGTTCCAGCCCGGACATCACAGGCATCTGTACATCTGCGATAATCAGATCTACTTTCTCCCGCTTCAGAAATTCCAGCGCTTCCTTTCCATCGGACGCCTCCCCGACAATCCGATACTTCGGATTTTCCAGTTCGATCATCGCTTTCAATCCCTGAACAATAAACGGTTCATCATCTACAAGTAAAATCCGCACCATACTCCCTCCTTCTTTTTACCGGCGGTTTTCTGTCTCACGATCCGGCTTTTTTACCTTGTGTACTCTTTTTATGTACTCTTTTTTCCGGATCGCTCAAGCTTTTTGAGCTTCTCGACGGGAATCCGTACCGTCACGCAGCTCCCGACTCCCTGCTCGCTCTCAAACAGGAATCTGGCCGTATTCTGGCTTTTCATCTTCAGACGCAGACAGGCGTTGCTGATTCCGATATGCTCCATCTGAAGAATTTTCTCGATGCTCAGATCCTCCACCGCCTTTCGCATCTGCTCCAGCATCTCCTCCGCGATTCCGACGCCCGTATCCTCCACTTCAAGGCAGAGATCCCCCTGATGCAGAAACACTCTCACAAACACCCAACCCGGCGCCGGCTTACTCTCGATTCCGTGGACACAGGCATTTTCCACGAACGTGACGAGACTGAGTTTGGGGATCAGATACATGCGGCAGGAGTCCTCGACTTCAATCCGGAAGGACATCCGATCTCCGAAGCGATACTTCTGCAGCTCCAGATATGCCTGTACAAATCCGACCTCTTCCCGCACGGTCACATCGTCGTTTCCCCAGTCTACGTTCTGACGCTCCATCACCGCCAGCATCTCAACCATATGCGCCGTCTCATATTCTTTTTTCAGAAAGCTGTGCATCCGTATGCTCTCCAGCGCGTTGAACAGAAAATGCGGATTGATCTGACTATGCAGCGCAAGCAGTTCCGCATTCTGCCGGGCAATATCCGTTTCCCGCTCCTTCAGCTTTTCCTTGTAGACCGTCTGTACCAGTTCGTTCTGCCGTGCGGCCATCCAGTTGTAATTTCTCATCAGAACGGAAATCTCATCGTTTCCCGTCGCGTCCTCGACCATGGAAAGCTCCTCCGATTCGCATCCCTTCGCAAACACCTCGCCCAGCCTCTGTATCCGGTAAGTCAGCGAGCGGTTAATGTTTCTGACAAGTATCCAGGGAAGCAGTATATTGATGCACACGAGAAGAAACAGCAACGGAAGATTTCTCTGTATGTACTCCACAAGCCCGTTGTTCACCCGGAGAACACAAACTTCCAGTTCCTGTCCGTAAATCTGAAAATCATAGGTATATTCTGTGAGCTGACGGTAGACAAACGGCTCGAAGGGTTTGAGCACCCCCTGGTCGCTTTTGTTCGACAGGAGCACCGATCCGTTCTCACACACATAGATCGGAAACTCATAATTCATATTGACAAGATTCCGGGTCAGACCACTGTAGTCCAAATCAATCTTCAGGACCTTCTCGCAGCTGTCTCTCTGATAGAGGTTCAGCTTACGGATCAGCGAAATCTTTCTCGACGGTGTCGCCTCGAGCAGCCCGGAAGTATCATAATAGCAGTACATCATCATCTCCTGGCCGCTGTCCCGAAACTCCTGATACCACTCCGTATCCTCCACCCGCTCAAGCTTCTGAAACTCGCTGCCGCTGACAATGGTCGGATTATCGGAATACATGACGACCTTCATCTGTTCGCTGCCCAGGCTGCTCTCAAACAGCGTATCCTTCATGAATTCCAGATAAGCATTGTAAAACTCAAGATCCGAATCATAGGTGCGGGTCAGAAATTCGTTGATATAACGGTTCAGATAAATACTTTTCGCAAGCGCCGCCGCGCGCTCTGTCTCCGTTTTCAGGCTATATTTCACAGCGCTGACGACATTCTGCATCTTATGACGCTCATTTCCCTGCTCCGAGCGGATGACGATCCCGAACACAAACGTATCGGTGATCACCAGGGGCATCAGCACACACCCCAGATACAGCACCAGCATTTTTCTTTTCAAATTCAGTTTTTCCAGACGCGTCTGGAGAAAGCTGTCCATTCTCTTTAAGATTTCTTTTCTTCTGCCCATACCTTTTCTCCATTTCTGCTTTGCCGCATATGCGGCCGCTGGGGATATGCGGCCAGACTTATCTCATAATAATTTATTATCGCATACCGCCCTTAAAATTACATCCCGGTAAAATTCAGAGAAAATCCCGGTAAAACGTATCTTTTTTTCAAACTTCTTGTGTATTTTTCACGAAAAAAATGCCGTCCTTATTTTCCATGATGTTCAGGAAAATAAGGGCGGCAAATTCTGACGACATTCAGAACCATCCGAAGGCTATAGAAATTTCCGGATCGGTACGGTGATGATCCAAAAGATCCCGTAGGAAAGCTTTTTCTTCCATTTCATCTCCTGCGCTTTATAGTCATCTGAAGGCGAAGCGTCAGCGCTTCCATATTGTCATCCACATGGGCCACACGTTCACTTCCTTTTACTTTTCAATCTTGTCAGACTTCTTCTCCTTTTGCTGTCACGCGTGCGGAATATTGGTGTACTCGCTGATCTCCCGGCTGATCGTACACAGATCGTCCACACTCATGTCGTGAAGCTTCCCGTGTCCCGTAACCCGCGCGAACATTTTCAGTTCTTCCAGCGAAACCTTCAGGAAATTCGCGACACGGCGGGCTGCCACGTCCATCTTCAGACGCTCTCTCAGATCCGGGTCCTGGGTCGCCACACCGACCGGACACCTTCCGGTTCCGCAGATCCTGTACTGCTGACAGGCCAGCGCGATCAGTACCGAGGATGCGATTGCCACTGCGTCCGCGCCCATGGCAATCGCCTTCGCGAAATCAGCGGACACCCGTAGTCCTCCCGTGATCACCAGGCTGATATCCGAATGGATGCTGTCCAGGTATTTCCGCGCCCGATACAGCGCGTAGATGGTCGGGACACTGGAAGCCTCCCGCAGCATCAGCGGCGAAGAACCTGTCGCCCCTCCTCTGCCATCGATCGTAATAAAATCCGGTTCTCCAAAGACGCAGAACGTGAGATCCTTCTCAATTCTCCCGGCTGCGATCTTCACCCCGATCGGACGTCCGTCTGAGGCAACCCGAAGTTGATGAATCAGATTCTTCAGATCTTCTTTTGTTTCAATGTCCGGGAATCTGGACGGTGCAAGAATCTCCTGTCCGGCAGGTTTATTTCGTATTTTCCCGATTTCCGGCGTAACCTTTTCTCCCGGAAGATGACCGCCCATGCCGGGCTTGGTCCCCTGACCGATTTTAATTTCGATCGCATCCGCATTTCTCAGATTTTCAGGTGTCACGCTGTAGCGGTTGGCCACATATTCAAAAATGTACTGACCGGCAGCCTCCATCTCCTCCGGCAGAATTCCACCCTCGCCGGAGCACATCGCCGCTCCTCCCAGAGCCGCTCCCCTGGCCAGGGAAATTTTCGCTTCCCGCGAAAGTGCCCCGAAGGACATATGAGAGATATAAACCGGATGTTCCAGAATCATCGGCCGCTTCGCTTTCTTTCCTATCACTGTCCTGGTGTCCACCGGCGCGTTTTCATCCAGCGGCATCGGGTCAAGCTGCGCGCCCAAAATCAGAATATCATCCCAGGATGGCATCGGCAGCCTTGTTCCCATCGCTGCCGAGATCGACTTTCCCGTCACCGCCATCTGATGGATTTCCTTCATGTAGCGGCAGCTCTCGTCCGTCCTTGCATACTCTTTCGGATAGTCCAGCGTCCGCTCCGCAGCCGCCGCCTGCGTCTGCGCGACCTCCTCATAGAGAAGAAACGCGTCCGCCGGCTGATGGCAGACCGGACATTCCTTCAGCTCGGTAACTTTCTTTCCTTCCTTCTCTTCGTCAAAAATGTAGCCGCATACACTGCACTTATACTTTGCCATAAAGCCCCTCCTTTTCCCCTGTCGGCACACCTGTCTCTTCTCTCAGACGGCGTCCTTTTTCCGGCCGAAGCCCACTCTTTTTTCTCTATCACCATCATATCATCAAACCGGAAAATACTCCACCATTTTCCAAAAGCGGTCTGAAAAATTTTTTTAAATTAAGTATTGACTTTTCTTTATACATAACATATAATAGCTATTGTTGACGGGCAAACAGTCCGGAACAAATCGAAGCGTGGCTCAGTTTGGTAGAGCGCTGCGTTCGGGACGCAGAGGTCGTGGGTTCGAATCCCGTCGCTTCGATTCCGTTAAACTGCTGATGAACTTTTATCAGCAGTTTTTTTAATACAAAAAGCCGCCAATCTGTACTCTTACTCAGAAAAAACAAGTGCCGGGGAACTTTTCTATTTCCCGGCACTTGCTGCATCAGCTTCTTCTGTTCTGCGTTTTCTTATCTTTTGTTTTTCTGCCCTGTCACTGCTGACCGGCAGCAAAGTTTTTAAAAATCTGTGTCCGGTACTTCCCAAGCACCGCCGCCAGCAGCAACCCAAGACCACCGCAGGAAAGGATCTCACCGACGCCGACAGTAACCATCAGCAGCGAAATCGGAAGCATCGTCCCGTACGCATAGCGAAGGACAAACGGTACAATGAGCGTGTTGGAAAGAATCGGCGGAAGCGGAGCCAGAAAACGGCTGTGTTTTCTCAGAAGATATGTGAACACTGCACCGATCAGCGTGGCGATACTGCCGCAGAGCACATCCCAGAGCACAGCCCCGCCCAGAAAGTTTCCGAGCAGACAGCCGACAAAAAGACCCGGTATTGCCGCCGGAGTAAAAATCGGAAGAATCGTCAGTGCCTCTGAGATACGCACCTGAACACCCCCGAAGCTGATTGGCGCAAAGACAAACGTCAGAACGACATAGACAGCCGCGATCATCGCAGCCTGAGCCAGAAATAATACACCTTTGTTTTTCATTTTTTCTCTCCTTTAGTTTTGTTTTACGAGTGGAAGGTCCCGAACACTCGATTCATTTTCGCGGAGCCGTGAGCCAGGCGGACGCGCTGGCGTGTCCATCTGGCGAGCGCCGTGAGATCGGATGCCGGAGGCATCCGGTCTACGCCGGGAATCGGCGGCAAGCCCGAAATG
>DWWU01000033.1 GCA_019119555.1 Candidatus Fusicatenibacter intestinigallinarum
AAGATTAGAACGGCTATTTCGTGATAAGATTTCACCGGGACGGGTAGCGTGCACCTACCCTGTCGGCTGTCTTAGTAAGTATATTATAAATCAATATTTTTTATTTGTCAATTTGACAATAATGTACTTTAATAAGCAGAAACCGCTCCGTGCGCCAACACAAAAGCGGTTTCTATTTGCCCTTTGATGGTATCAAAGAACCTTCGACAGTACCATGATACCATCATCTGGGGCAGCTACGCAACGAGAACTTATGTTCTCCAAATCGAAGCTTATGAAAGGATGATGATTTTATGTGGGTTGAAGAATTACCTAGTGGAAAATTTCGTTACGCAGAACGTTTTTTAGATCCACGTACTGGGAAAATGAAAAAAGTCTCTGTAACTTTGGAGAAAAATAGTAAACAAGCATATAGGCAAGCTATAAATATATTATCAAAAAAAATCAACGACAAAGGCACGAACAACGAAACAAAATTGACAATCGCAGATGTGGTAGAATTATACCGCGAAGATCAAAAAAAAGTTGTCAAAGCTTCAACATGGAAAAGAAACTATTTTGCATGTGAAACCATAAAAAAGATTCTTGGGGCTGATACCTTACTCTCCGGTTTGACAGCTGGATATATTCGAAAGGCTTACCTTGCTTCTGGCAGACCTCCTGGCACTATGAATGAAAACATAATTCGATTAAAAGCGCTGCTACGGTGGGCATATCGAAATGAATACTTAGAGACCACAGAATGCATTGACAAGCTGGAACGCTTTAAAGATATTCCTCATGCTCAAAAAATTGAAGACAAATTTTTAGAAGCCGAAGAAGTTTCTAAACTTCTTAGCGTAATGAAAATAAAAAAATGGAAAGACCTAACCGAATTTTTAGTTTTGTCGGGTCTCCGTTTTGGAGAAGCAGCAGCATTACAACGTTCAGATCTGGATATGAAAAACAGGCTTATCAAAGTCACAAAAACGTTTGATACAGCACACGATCTTATAACGACGCCAAAAACAAGGACCTCTATCAGAGAAGTATATATGCAAGATCAATTATTTGACCTTTGTGAACGACTTTTAAATGCATCATATATTTCATCTAAAGTCACTAAAATAAATCGGTCAAATAGGCTTTTTGAGCCTCAGAAAAAGCAATGTATTGATATTGATGTATATACATGTTATTTACGCGATTGTGCTGTTCGATCTTTGGGAAGAAAAATAACTCCTCACACGCTTCGTCATACGCATGCTTCATTAATGCTCGAAAATGGCATGAGCGTCGATGCCATATCCAATCGTCTTGGACATGCCGATAGTAAAGTTACAAGAGAAATTTATTTGCACGTTACGCAAAAGTTAAAAGAAAAAAGGAATGCCCAAATAAAAGAAATAAAAATTTTTGCCCCATAAGTGCCCCAAAACTAATAAAAAAAAATCCGAAACCCTTGAAAATACAATAAAATCAAGGGTTTCAGAAAATAGTTCGATGCCGCTGGCCGGACTCGAACCGGCATGGTTTCCCGCTTGATTTTGAGTCAAGTGCGTCTGCCAATTCCGCCACAGCGGCTGATCTGCGGCCTGCAAATCTTCCACAGGCCGTTTTTTATAATAACACAATCTGTCTTACTCTGCAAGTTTTTTTTCGGTCTCCATTCCCAGGACGGGCAACAGTTCAGCCAGCTGAACTGTAACCCCAGAACGGCGCTCTCCTATGACGCTTATTCTCCGAACATTTTCCGGTATTCTTCCGTTCCGTCCAGCGTCGCAAAATAATCCTTCGGCGTTTCTGCTCTGCGGATCTGTTCAAAGCTTCCGTCTTCTCTCAGAAGCACTTCCGCGGAGCGCAGCTTTCCGTTGTAGTTATAGCCCATAGAGAAACCATGAGCTCCCGTATCATGGATGAACAGCAGATCACCGACCTCGATTTCCGGCAGCATACGGTCCACTGCAAACTTGTCATTGTTCTCGCACAGAGAACCTGTCACATCGTACTTGTGATCACAGGGCGCATCTTCTTTTCCCATCACCGTAATATGATGGTATGCTCCGTACATGGCCGGACGCATCAGGTTCACCGCGCAGGCATCGCATCCGATATACTCTTTGTAAATGTGCTTCTGATGAATCGCACGGGTCACAAGTCCGCCGTAAGGTCCCATCATAAAACGCCCCATCTCCGTATAGATCGCCACATCTCCCATACCTGCAGGAACAAGAATCTCATCGTAAGCCTTGTGTACGCCCTCGCCGATGACGCGGATATCGTTCGGCTCCTGGTCGGGACGATAAGGAATTCCCACACCGCCGGACAGATTGATAAACGCAATCTTCGCACCGGTCTCCTGCTCAAGTTTCACCGCCAGCTCGAACAGAAGCCCTGCCAGCGTCGGATAATACTCGTTGGTCACGGTATTGCTTGCCAGAAACGCATGAATTCCGAAGCGTTTTGCTCCCTTTGCCTGCAGCACGCGGAACGCCTCAAACAGCTGCTCTGTTGTCATACCGTACTTCGCATCACCCGGATTGTCCATGATATCATTGCTGATGGAAAACAGTCCGCCCGGATTGTAGCGGCAGGAGATCGTCTCCGGGATATAGCCGATGGTTTTCTCCAGAAAGTCAATGTGCGTAAAATCATCCAGATTGATAATCGCACCCAGCTTTTCCGCCAGCTGATATTCGCGTGCAGGAGTCACATTGGAAGAAAACATGATTTTATCCCCTGTGAATCCCATTGCACCGGAGAGCATCAGCTCTGTCTCAGAAGAGCAGTCGCACCCGCAGCCATATTCCCCGAGAATTTTAATCAGTGTCGGATTCGGATTCGCCTTCACTGCAAAGTACTCGCGGAATCCCGGATTCCAGGCAAACGCCTCCTGCACGGCTCTGGCATTTTCCCGGATCCCCTTTTCATCGTAAATGTGGAAAGGGGTAGGAATCTGCGCTGCAATTTCTTCCAGTTTCTCTTTTGTTACAAACGGCTTTTTCAGCATCTTCTTTTGTTCTCCTTTTTTCGTAAAATAATGGCAGCAGAAAAATATATTACCGTTCCCGAAAGCATCCCTGGAAGCGCCCTGCCTCTCCGACACACCTTTGTTCCGGAAACGGTAATCTCAATTTATTTTGCCTGGATGACCTGAAGCATATTCGTCATGTATCCTTCTCCGGATACCTCATTGGTCGCCGGGTCTCCTGCTGTAAAAATCACCATCTCTCCGCGATGTACCAGCCCTTCGCGAAGCACCATATACATTGCATGGGAAATAATATTTGCCGTGCTGTCTTCCTCGTAACCCATCACCGGCTTTACGCCCCAGTAGAGCTGCATTTTTCTGCGGGTTCTCTCATTCGGCGTCACGCCGTAGATCGGCACCGACGGGCGCAGATTGGAAATCAGCCGGGCAGTCTGTCCGCTCATCGTCGGTGTAACGATACAGGAAGCATTCAGACGCTCCACCATCGTCACTGCTGCATAACCGACAGCGCTGGAAACGTTCAGCTTGCCTCTCAGGGAATCCGAATCCCTGTACTCCGCAAACCTGAGGAACTTCTCAGAAGACTCGGCAATCTTCTCCATCATCTGCACCGCTTCCACCGGATATTTTCCCTGAGCGGTTTCTCCGGAGAGCATGACTGCATCCGTTCCATCGTAGATCGCATTGGCCACATCGGAAACCTCCGCACGGGTCGGGCGGGGATTGCGGATCATGGAATCCAGCATCTGTGTCGCAGTGATCACCGGTTTGTATTTATGATTACATTTTTCAATAATAATCTTCTGAACATGAGGCACATCGCTGGCGGGAATCTCAACGCCGAGATCTCCGCGGGCTACCATGATTCCATCCGCCGCGTCGATAATGCTGTCGATATTTTCCACACCCTCTGCATTCTCAATTTTGGCGATGATATCAATACCTTCCCCGCCGTTTGCGTTGAGAAGCTCGCGGATCTCACGGATTGCATCCGCATTGCGCACAAAGGATGCCGCAACAAAATCGATTCCCTGTTCGATTCCAAACAGAAGATCGCTCTTATCCTTCTCCGTGATGTTCGGCAGGTTGATGGAAACTCCCGGTACATTGACGCCTTTCTTTTCCCCAAGCTCTCCGCCGTTGACCACACGACAGACGATCTCCGCCCCTTCTGTCTTCTCTACTTTCAGACAGATCAGACCGTCGTCGATCAATATCGTTCCTCCGACAGTTACATCCTTTCCGAGACCCTCATAAGTAATGGACACTCTGGATTCGTCTCCGATCACCTGCTCCGAGGTAAGCACAAACGTCTGATTTTCCTTCAGTGTTACTTTCTGATGGTCTTTCAGTTCACCGGTACGGATTTCCGGTCCTTTCGTATCAAGCAGGATCGCAACGGGAACCTTCAGCTCTCTGCGGACTTCCTTCAGAAGATCCATACGCATTTTCTGTTCCTCATGATCTCCATGAGAAAAATTGAAACGCGCAACATCCATGCCATTCTCTACAAGTTTTTTCATCATGTCTTTTGAATTCGTATTCGGTCCCATTGTACAAACGATTTTGGTTCTTCTCATTGGCTCACTCTCCTGCTCATTTATTATTCGTTGATATCAGAATTTTCTTTATTAACAGTTACTCATTGCTGTCCGGTCTGCCGCTTCATGCTCCTTCCGGACATTCCCTTCTCTCCCGCCTATCTGATATGCTGGTGGGTAAACAGATGGTCCTGGCAGTACTCATAGTTCCCGTTGCACTTGGAACAGTAACGGAATTCCAGTTCCGGAGAATCCAGCTCTGTTCTTCCGCATACGGTACATTTATGCTTTGCGCCATTGGAATACTGCTGTGCGCTGCCTCTGGACATGGCTTTCCGGAAATCATTTTTTCTTTTTCTCTCTCTTGGATTGTATCGCTTATAATTTCTGGTCGCGAAGAAGAAAATAGTCACGCTGGCAAGGGAGAAGGCAATCGCCACCTTTGTGACAAGATTGCCGCGGAAAAAGTCTGCCGCCACAATCACCGCGTAGACCAGCGCCATATACTTCATTTTAATCGGAATCAGGAAGTACAGCATCACCTGCATATCCGGGAAACTCATCGCAAATCCCAGGAAAATAGAAAGGCTGATGTAATATGTGCTGAAGCTCAGCGCATAAAGGCCGAAATAGGACAGACCCGTAAACAGAAACAGAAGAAACGCTCCGACTATCGTCATGAAAATTCCGAAAAAGATATAGACATTATACCGGAAATCTCCCCAGGCCTGTTCCAGCGTCGAACCGATGGAATAGTAAAAAAACAGCATTACCACTGTAAAAATGTCTAAACTGCTCGGCGGAATCAGAAGCCAGCTTACCAGCCGCCAGATCTGTCCGTGAAAAACAATCTGATAAGGATCCAGTGTCAGATAAAGTGTCTGCGCCGGAAACGCATAGCGCAGAAGATATCCGATCACATAAGTGATAATGATATACCTTGTCAGATGCGGAATCGCATATTTTCCAAATTTACGCTCCAGTTTGTTTAAAAAATTCATTTACACTCTTCTTTCTTTTTGATGAGGTTCCGGCCCGGCCGGGCGGATTTTGGGACGTATCGGCAGACGTTTTGCCTCAGCCTCAGAACATATCCTTCTTCTTGAAAATCAGCGCAACGATCAGACAGATCACCGCCGCAATCAGAATGGCGATCCAGAACCCGAACGGGCTGGATGCAAAAGGCATTCCCTTGCTGTTAACATTCATACCGTAGGCGCTGAACACAATATTCGGCACAGACATAACGATCGTAATCGTTGACAGAAACTTCATGATAATATTCAGATTATTTGAGATGACGGAAGCGAACGCGTCCATGGTTCCGCTCAGAATATTGCTGTAAATATTCGCCATCTCGATGGCCTGCTTATTCTCAATAATAACGTCCTCAAGCAGTTCTTCGTCCTCCGGATAATGGCGGATCCTCTCCGTCTTCATCAGTTTTTCCAGAACCACTTCGTTGGAACGAAGAGATGTTGTAAAGTAAACCAGACATTTCTCCAGCTCCAGCAGTTCAATCAGCTCCTGGTTTTTCTGGGATTTATGAAGTTTGCTCTCCACCTGTTCGCTCTTTTTATCTATAATTCTCAGATAATGCAGAAACATACTTGCGTTTTTATACAGAATCTGAAGAATAAATCTTGTCCGCTTTCCGGTGGAAAAGTTTCTCACTCTCCCTTCCATAAAAGAGCTCAGGATCGGCGTATCCTCTGTGCAGATCGTAAAGATTGTGTTCTCTGTCACAATAATGCCAAGGGGTATCGTCCCATACCAGTCCTTGTCATTTCTCTCCTCAATCACAGGAATGTCCACCAGGATCAGCGTATAGTTGTCTTCCACCTCAATACGGGAACGCTCCTCTTCATCCAGCGCTGCCCGCAGATGATCCACATCGATTTCATGGCGCTGGGCAATCTCAAATACCTCCGTCGCCGTCGGATCTGTCAGTGCAATCCAGCATCCTTCACACGCGGTGTCTACAGGTCTGATTTCATCCTCCACGGATTTAAAAATACGAATCATGCTGTTATCTCCTTTCTCTGCCCGCCAGAGGACAGAGAACCAGCGTCACCCCGTCCCTCAGCGATTCTTCTGTTTTTCATTTATGCTGCATAATCGGGGCGCAGGTCCGCTCTCCATAACAACACATCCTTTCATTATAAATATGCGCATTTTGATCGAAATACAAACTCATTATAATCGCTGCCTATAGGTTTGTCAAACAATTCCGTGGTGATTTCCGCCTCTATTTTTTATCTTTACGTTCTCTTTCGAATCCGTTATAATAGGTTTTACAAGCCCGAAATGTGGCGGAAAATCATCACACGGGAAGGTGGAAAAAACATATGGCTGGTTCAACATTTGGAACTGTTTTTCGTATTACAACCTGGGGAGAATCCCATGGAAAGGGGATCGGCGTCGTGATCGACGGCTGTCCGGCCGGTCTTCCTCTGAAGTCTCAGGATATCCAGGAATATCTGGACAGAAGAAAGCCCGGACAGAGCCGTTATACCACGCAGCGAAACGAACCGGATCGGGTAGAAATCCTGTCCGGTGTTTTTGAGGGACGCACAACCGGAACACCGATCTCTCTGATCGTCTTTAACAAAGATCAGCATTCCAGAGATTACAGCGAAATCGCTTCCTATTATCGGCCGGGACATGCAGATTATACCTTTGATGTGAAATACGGATTTCGCGATTACCGGGGCGGCGGACGTTCCTCCGGGCGGGAGACCATCGGCCGCGTCGCCGGCGGCGCTGTTGCCGCGCGGCTGCTCTCTTCCCTCGGAATTTCTTTCTGTACCTACACCCGGTCCATCGGCCCGGTGGAAATTCAGAATTTTTCCAGAGAAGAAATCTTCAGCAACAAACTTTATATGCCGGACAGGGAAGCAGCGCAGAAGGCTTCCGAATATCTGGAAAACTGTATGGCTTCCAGAAATTCAGCCGGCGGCATCATCGAGTGCGTAATCCACGGAGTACCGGCCGGACTGGGCGAGCCGGTTTTTGACAAGCTGGACGCTTCCCTTGCAAAGGCGGTCATGTCCATCGGCGCGGTCAAGGGCGTGGAAATCGGAGACGGCTTCGCTGTCTCTTCCTCCACCGGCCAGGAAGACAACGACGGCTTTCGCATGCGCCCGGACGGACATGTGGAAAAAACTTCAAACCATGCCGGCGGGATTCTCGGCGGCATCAGCGACGGAAGCGATATCATTCTGCGGGCGGCCGTAAAGCCAACGCCTTCCATTGCTTCCGATCAGAAAACCGTCAATAAGTCCGGACAGGAAATTACAGTCTCGATCAAAGGCCGCCATGACCCGGTCATCGTACCCAGGGCGGTTGTCGTCGTGGAAGCGATGGCTGCTCTGACCCTGGCGGATGCGCTTTTGCTCGGAACCACTTCCCGCCTGGAGTATCTTCAGAAAATCTGGAAAGAAAACTAAAACGGTTCCCGTAACAGTTCGGCCGATGAAACTGTTATGGGAAAGAAAACGGGAGAATGCGCTTCGCCTTTCCCAGGCGATGAAGCATTCTCCCGTTTTTCTTTCCCACAGAAGTTACAATGTAACAGTTCAGCAAGCTGAACCGTTACATTATATTCCCCGTTTTGTAATCAGGATACAGTTCGGCGTCTCCACCTTCATCGGGCGCCCTTTCTGCACCAGAACATTTTTCTCATAGTCAATGGCGAATGTCGTGATGGAATTAGACTCGTGATTAGCCACCGCAATGTGTTTTCCGTCCGGAAACATGGCAATGTCCTTCGGATACTCTCCACTGATCGGAAGCGCAAACTTCTTGTCCAGACAGCCGGTTTCCTTGTCAATCTTAAACATGGCTACGGTGTCGTCTCCTGCCGTTGAGGTAAACAGGTAGTTATGATCCGGAGAAAGGCAGATGCCTGACGCAGCATCATGTACCCGGTCCACATTATCAGAGGTTGTGCTCACAGTCTGAATCTTTTCAAAAACCGGTCCTCTGTTGCCGTTGGCATAAGTGTATACTTCCACTTCATTGTGAAGCTCGCAGATCAGATAAGCAAATTTTCCATCGGCGCTGAATACAAGTTCTCTCGGTCCGGACTCCCGCTCACACCGCAGAATATCCACCAGCTCAATCCGGTCCCGCTGCTGATTGATCCGGTAGATTTTTACCTGATCGATGCCGTTGTCCACCGCGCACAGATATCTGTTGTCCGGAGTCGGTACCACACAGCTCACATGAGGACGGAAATTTCTCTCAGCAACGCTTCCAAGTCCTTTGTGGAACACGCCGTCCATAACGCTTCCAAGCCGCCCGTCCTGGTGTGTGTGCACAACTGTTACTTTTCCGTCATGGTAGCCCGCCACAAACAGATATCTTCCCGTCTGATCCACAGAGAGATAGCAGCCTCTCATTCCGTCAATATCCACTTTATTGATCGGCGTCAGATCTCCGTCCGGCTCTACCGTAAATACTGCAACACCTTCATCCGCGATGGAATACAGATATTTTCCATTCAGTGAACGGCAGATATGGGAAGAGTTGTTGACCGGTACAACTTTCCGTTCTGTCAGAGTTCCCTCCTCCACATCTACATCATACAGGTGAATTCCTATACTGCTTCCATGTGTATAGGTTCCCACATACGCTACATATTTTTCACTCATGACAAGTTCCATCCTTTCTGGTTCCATATTCCAGCCGCCCGCTCCCGACGGAGGGCAGCTGCGTATTCCTGAATGCTGCACGGACATTTCGTGGGTCTTTCCGTGCTTCAGATGATCTACGGCTATTTTACCATACTTTTTTCTATTTTACCAGAAAGAAGTCAGCTTGTCCCCGATCATAAGCTTCAGCTTCTTCACGGCGCGGCAGTAAATACACTCCAGCGCCGCAACGCTTTTATTCATCTTTCTGCTGATATCTTTATAACTTTGCCCGCTTCTGCGGGTGTTTACCACTTCCTGTTCCACCGGACGCAGAGAACGGATACATTCTTCCAGCATCTCTTCCTGATCGCTGTTCACACCGGCTTCCGCAGCCTGAAATTCGTCAAGCTTCTCTGTTGTACACAGAATTTCACTGTAATAACATTTCTTTCTCCTGTAATTCCGCACTTTATTATACGCAGTCTTCCACAGCCATTTTCTGATCTGCTTTTCCTGCAGATCTTTGACTGTATGAAATTTTTCCCAGAACACAACCCAGACGTCGCTGATCAGATCGATCGCGGTATCTCTGTCCATCTCCAGATCACGTACCACATATAAGAACAGATCGTCGTTAAACTGACAAAAATATCTTGTGAATCGCTCCTCATTTGTCTCTTCCATACAAAAACTCTCCTTACTTTTTCTTTTGCACACTGCCTCATTTGAAGCCCTTCTACTTATATAATGTAAGGAATCTGAGAAAGCTTTCACTTTTTCGAAAAAAAATTCCATTTTTTTCTATTTTATGTCACCCGGTGGTTTCGAATCGCCGCTGTTCTGTGTTTTCATACGGTCCGTGCAGCGAATGCACAGACCTGGCTGAACTGTAACTGAAAAAGGGCTGTAAAAAATGATTTCTCATTCTTTACAGCCCTTTTTCAGCATTTTCAGCGGCAGTTCAACTAACTGAACTGTTCATTTTTTTATCTTTTCTTTTATTTAAAGTATGCCACACCGGATTCGAACAGTTTCATATCCTGTTCTCCGTAAATATTCACGGCAACGCCGTGATCACGACGCTCTGCATGAGCCATTTTTCCGAGTACTCGTCCGTCCGGACTGGTGATTCCCTCGATTCCACAGTAGGAACCGTTGATGTTCCAGTACTCATCATTCGTAAAGTTTCCTTCCAGATCGCAGTAACGGGTTGCGATCTGTCCGTTTGCCATCAGTTTCTCGATCCATTCGCGGCTTGCCACAAACCGTCCCTCTCCGTGGGACGCCGGGTTTGTGTAAACACCGCCGAGCTGCGCGTTTGCCAGCCACGGGGATTTGTTGGTAACAACCTTTGTATAGACCATCTTGGAGATATGGCGGCCAATGGTATTGAAAGTCAGTGTCGGGGAATCCGGCGTCTGACCGGTGATCTCACCGTAAGGAACCAGTCCCAGCTTGATCAGCGCCTGGAAGCCGTTGCAGATTCCCAGCGCCAGTCCGTCTCTCTCCTTGAGGAGTTTCATTACCGCTTCCTTAATCTTCGCGTTCTGGAATGCGGTTGCGAAAAATTTCGCGGAACCATCCGGCTCGTCACCTGCGGAAAATCCGCCCGGGAACATGATGATCTGCGCCTGATCAATCGCTTTTTCAAAAATCCCCACGGAATCGCGGATATCTTCCGCTGTCAGATTGCGGAACACTCTTGTAATTACTTTCGCTCCGGCACGCTCAAAGGCCCTTGCGCTGTCGTATTCACAGTTGGTGCCGGGGAATACAGGGATAAACACCGTCGGCTGCGCCAGCTTATGGGCACAGATATGAACCCTGTCTGTCCGGAACAGCCCGTCTGCGATCTCCGCGCCCTCCTGTGCAGGAGTGACATTCAACTCATCCACCGGTTCAATCTCCGCTCCTGAGACAGTGCGGAACACTTTCTCCAGAGGCGCATTCCATGCATCCTCCGCTTCCTGTACGGACAGCGTCATGTTTCCGTAAGAGAAGGTCTCATCGCCGGTCACTTCACCGATCACCGTATAAGTGCATGCCAGCTCTCCTACTTTTCCGTCCGCCACCTCGCAGATCAGATCTCCGAAGAGCGGGCTGAACAGATCACGGGTATCCACGTTATGTTCCACTTTCACACCCATCCTGTTTCCGAACGCCATCTTGGACAGAGCCGCCGCAATTCCCTGACGATCCAATGCATATGCGGAGACAATGCGTCCCGCCTGGATGTCCTGATGCACTTTGCCGTAAAGCTCCATCACCTTTTCATATTCCGGAAGATCGTTGCCGTCCGTCGGAATATGGATCCATACCAGCTTGTTTCCGGCTTTTTTCAGTTCCGGAGTAATCACATCTTTCAGTTTCGCCACATCCACGGCAAAAGATACCAGAGTCGGAGGAACGTCGATATCATTGAAGGTTCCGGACATACTGTCTTTTCCGCCGATGGACGGAAGTCCGAATCCCATCTGCGCATCGTATGCGCCCAGCAGAGCCGCAAACGGCTGGCTCCAGCGGGCCGGATCCTCGCTCATTCTGCGGAAGTACTCCTGGAAGGTAAAGCGGATTTTGCGGAAATCACCGCCTGCCGCTACGATTCTGGCGATGGATTCCGTCACCGCATAGATTGCGCCGTGATAGGGGCTCCAGCTGGATACATAAGGATCAAATCCATAACTCATCATGGTGACCGTTTCCGTCTTTCCGTCCGGAACCGGTACCTTTGCCACCATCGCCTGGGTCTCAGTCATCTGATATTTTCCGCCATAAGGCATCAGTGTGCTGGCTGCCCCGATGGACGAGTCAAACATTTCCACCAGCCCCTTCTGAGAGCATGCGTTCAGGTCAGACAGAGTTTCCAGCCATTTTGCCTTCACATCGGGGATATCCTCGGAACGTTTCAGAACGGTATCCGCCTTTGCAGGAATTTCCACGAACACATCGTTTTCCTGATGCGCGCCATTGGTATCCAGGAACGCACGGGAAATGTTGACGATTTCTTTTCCTCTCCAGCTCATCACAAGGCGCGGTTCCTCCGTTACCACTGCCACCTCAGTCGCCTCCAGGTTTTCCTCGTTTGCATAATTCATAAAAGCTTCCCGGTCCTTCGGATCAATGACTACCGCCATACGTTCCTGGGACTCAGAGATTGCGATTTCCGTTCCGTCCAGACCGGCATATTTTTTCGGCACCTTATCCAGATTGATCTGGAGTCCTGCCGCCAGCTCTCCGATCGCCACAGAAACGCCGCCTGCGCCGAAATCGTTGCATTTCTTGATCAGAAGGCTGACCTCTTTTCTGCGGAACAGTCTCTGCAGCTTTCTCTCTGTAGGAGCGTTTCCTTTCTGAACCTCAGCGCCGCAGGTCTCAATAGACTCTGTGGTATGAACTTTGGAGGAACCGGTGGCTCCACCGCAGCCGTCGCGTCCGGTACGTCCGCCCAGAAGGACAATAATATCGCCCGGATCGGAATTTTCACGAACCACCGCGTTTCTCGGAGCAGCGCCGAGCACCGCGCCGATCTCCATACGCTTTGCGACATAATTCGGATGATAGATTTCTTTTACATAACCGGTCGCCAGACCAATCTGGTTTCCGTAGGAACTGTAGCCGTGAGCAGCCTCGCGTACCAGCTTTTTCTGCGGAAGTTTTCCTTCCAGAGTCTCACTCTGAGGCCGTGTCGGATCTGCCGCGCCGGTCACACGCATTGCCTGGTAAACATAGGTACGCCCTGACAGCGGATCGCGGATCGCTCCGCCCAGACAGGTAGCCGCGCCTCCGAAAGGCTCGATCTCCGTCGGATGGTTATGGGTCTCATTTTTAAAGTTGATCAGCCACTCTTCCTCGACACCGTCCACATCTACGGGAACGACGATCGAGCAGGCGTTGATCTCGTCGGATTCTTCCTGATCCTGAAGCTTGCCCTCCGCTTTCAGTTTGCGCATTGCCATCAGCGCAAGATCCATCAGGCAGACGAATTTGTCGCTGCGTCCTTTGTAAATCTCTTCCCGGTCGCTGAGATATTTCTCATAAGTTTTAACCATGGCCTCTTTGTAGTCGCCCTCACCGAAGGTCACATTTTTCAGCTCTGTGGAGAAGGTCGTATGACGGCAGTGATCCGACCAATAGGTATCCAGCACACGGATTTCCGTCATGGACGGATCTCTGTGTTCTTCGTTTTTAAAGTAATTCTGAATGTGGATGAAATCCTTGAAGGTCATCGCCAGTCCCAGGGAATCATACAGCTCTTTCAGCTCTGCCTCAGCCATATCCGCAAATCCATCAAAGATTTTCACATCCGCCGGCTCCTCGAAGTTTGTCACCAGAGTCTCCGGCTTCTCCAGACCGATCTCACGGGAATCCACCGGATTGATGCAGTGGTTTTTTATCGCCTGGAACTGCTCCCCGGTGATGTCTCCCTCAATCACATAGGTGGTTGCCGAACGGATGATCGGAGTCTCATCCTCTTTCAGGAACTGAATACACTGAACAGCGGAATCTGCTCTCTGGTCAAACTGCCCCGGCAGAAATTCCACGGAAAAGATTTTATCTTCAGGTGCATGCGGAAACTCTTCCAGATAGAAATCGTCCACCGGCGGCTCCGCAAACACTACATGGCATGCTTTCTCAAACGTCTCGTCGCTGATATTTTCCACATCATAACGGATCAGGACTCTTACATTTTTGACAGATGAAAGATTCAGATAATGTCTGATTTCATGTCTCAGTTCTTTCGCCTGTACCGCAAAATCAGGCTTCTTCTCAACATATACGCGTCTTACTGTACTCATTAGGTTCCTCCATTTTCTTTTCATGGGTTCCGGGAATGTCCGATCAGAACCGGAACGGCCCGGATGCAGACGGATCTCTTTTGCATGAAGCGTCTTTCGATCTCGCTCCGAAATACTTTGTCAGCACAACGTATCCGGAGACATTCTGCAGTTATACGCTGCTTTTAGTGTAGCATACTCATTATTATAAGTAAAATTAATATAATTAATCTCTGTTATAAGATTAGCTTATTTTTGATCTGCTGACACCGGATGAGATCCGGACCCGAAAATCGCTTCGCAATGGACCGGATGCCCATAGGTTCTATGCTTTTATACGGTCTCTGCAGTGAATGCACAGAACTGGCGGAACTGTAGCAAAAATCCGGCAGAGGATGCAACGTGGGAACGCTCTCCTCTGCCGGATTCTGTCTTATTTCCGGACCTTCCGTGAGTTCTTCTCAGTACTCAGGCTCGATCAGTCCGTACGTATTTCCTTTTCTCTTATATACTACATTCACTTCATCTGTCTCAGCATTGCGGAACACATAGAAGTTATGTCCCAAAAGCTCCATCTGCACGCATGCATCTTCCGGGAACATCGGCTTCATTCCGAATTTTTTGCTGCGGATAATGCGGATCTCTTCATCTTCCATATAGTCGTTTTCGATATAGGCTTTCTGGAAGTTTCCGCTTTCCTGTTTCTTGTCCACGATCTTGGTTTTGTATTTGCGAAGCTGACGTTCAATGACCTCTTCTACCAGGTCAATGGAAACATACATGTCGTTGCTTACCTGCTCAGAACGGATAATACCGCCCTTGACAGGTATGGTTACCTCTATCTTCTGTCTTTCCTTTTCAACGCTCAGTGTGACGATGACTTCTGTGTCGGGTGTGAAATATCTTTCCAGCTTTCCGAGCTTGTCCTGAACCGCTGCCCGTAAGCCCTCTGTTACGTCGATATTTTTTCCGCTTATTGTAATCTTCATGATGTCCCAACCCCTTTGCTAAGAATTTTACAGGCTCTTTACGTTATCCCCTGTAAGTAAATATATTATATCAATCCGGGCAGAAAAACGCAATAGATTTTAGAATATTCACTAACTTTTTATAATTTTACAGTCAATTTTTTTTACAAACATTGCATTTCATTGGTTTATATTTTATACTGAAATATGTTGAAACCATGCGTTCCGAAACATGTGTGCCACCGTTTATGGAGCAGCTGTTCCGGAATATATTTCGGGGAGGAGGCGGACAATGAGAAAGTATATAAAGATACATCCATCCGATCATGTAGCGGTAGCATTAGTTCCGCTGCCGGCGGGAACAACGGTGGAAGCAGACGGAAAACAGATCTGTCTGTCGGAGGATATCCCGCAAGGGCATAAATTTGCCCTGACGGATCTTTCCGTCGGGGACCGCGTGCTGAAATACGGGGCACCGATCGGAATCGTGACAAAACCTGTGCGGGCCGGAACCTGGGTGCATATACATAATCTGAAGACGGGACTCGGGGAAATTCTTTCGTATTCTTACCGGAAACCAACGGCCCGCCCTGCCTGGCCGCCGGTATCGGAGGCGGGTCATGCGGCCGGAGAAACCTCTATTTCCGGAAATACATCTGAACATTTTTGTTTTCATGGTTTTCGCAGAACCGACGGGCAAGCGGGAATCCGCAACGAACTCTGGATCCTTCCTGCTGTGGGCTGTGTCAGCCACGTAGCCGCAGCGCTTGAGAAAAGGGCACAGACACTGGTCTGTGGTTCTGTAGAGACAGTCTGTGCGTTTTCTCATCCTTATGGATGTTCGCAGATGGGAGAGGATCAGGAAAACACACGCAGGATTCTCGCGGATCTTATCCGGCATCCCAATGCGGGAGGAGTTCTGGTTCTCGGTCTCGGCTGCGAAAACAGCGGTGTGGAGGTTCTGAAAACATATCTCGGAGCCTACGATGAGCGCCGCGTAAAGTTTCTTGTCTGCCAGGAGGCGGAGGACGAACTGGAGGATGGCATGCGTCTGCTTGAGGAATTGGCGGCATATGCGTCTTCTTTTCAGCGGGAGCCCATCGGATGCGAAGAGCTGGTCGTCGGTCTGAAATGCGGCGGATCGGACGGTCTGTCCGGAATCACTGCGAATCCGACTGTGGGCGTATGTTCTGATCTGTTGGTTGCCTGCGGCGGCGCCACGATTCTCACAGAGGTTCCCGAAATGTTCGGGGCGGAAACGCTGCTGATGGACCGCTGTGAAAATGAGGAAGTATTCCGTCAGACCGTTTCACTGATCAATGATTTCAAGGAATATTTCATCAGGCACCAACAGACCATCTACGAAAATCCTTCGCCCGGAAATAAACAAGGCGGCATTTCAACACTTGAGGACAAGGCGCTGGGATGTACGCAGAAATCCGGAAGCGCACCGGTACGGGGCGTCCTTTCCTACGGTGAACGATTGACAAATCGGGGGTTGCATCTTCTGAGCGCTCCCGGAAACGATCTTGTGTCTTCCACTGCGCTGGCGGCCGCCGGTGCGCACCTGATTCTGTTTACCACCGGCAGAGGAACTCCTTTTGGGGCACCTGTCCCCACACTGAAGCTTTCCAGCAATTCCGAACTCTTCCGGAAGAAAAATAACTGGATCGATTTTGACTGCGGCGTACTGACGGAGAGCGGAACACCGCAGGAACTCGGACGCAGACTTTTTGCCTTTGTCCTCTCTGCAGCTTCAGGAGAAAAAGTCAAGTCAGAAAAGGCCGGATACCATGGTATGGCAATCTTCCGGCAGGGAGTTACCTTGTAGTCAGTTCCGCAGAGCGGAACCACTGCGGTAAATGAAAGATCAGGAGGAATAGCTTATGAAACTACTGAATTATCAGACTCTGAAAGAACAGGAATATGACGGGTATCTTCTGAAAGAAGCCCCGGAACGGGTGCTTCAGTTCGGCGAGGGAAATTTTCTGCGTGCATTTGCCGACTGTTTCATCGACCAGATGAATGAACGGGCCGGGTTTGACGGCAAAGTCGTCCTTGTACAGCCAAACGCCAGAGAATCCTCCTGCGGAACCGCCGACCGGATGAATGAGCAGGAAGGCCTTTATACCCTGTATCTTCGCGGCCTCGCAGACGGCCAAAGGGTAAACGAAAAGAGAATCATCTCCTGCGTCAGCCGCTGCCTGAACATGTACAGAGATTATGATTCTGTGATGGCATGTGCAGAAAATCCGGATCTGCGTTTTATCCTGTGCAATACCACGGAAGCGGGAATCGTGTACGATCCTTCCTGTGGACGTTATGACACTCCGCCTGCCTCCTATCCGGCCAAACTGACGCAGTTTCTGTACCGTCGCTTCCTGCTTTTCGGAGATACCGCCGGAAAAGGCTTTGTGATCCTTCCCTGCGAGCTCATTGAAAACAACGGCCAGACGCTGAAACAGTGTGTCCTTCGGTATTCCAGGCAATGGAAGATGGGTGCCCCGTTTCTTCAGTGGCTGGAGAAGGAAACTATCTTCTGCTCTACGTTGGTGGACCGAATCGTTACCGGCTATCCGACCGCCGAGGCGGAAACACTGGAACGGGAGAACGGTTACAGAGACTGTCTCATGGACACTGGAGAGCTCTTTGCCTCCTGGATCATCGAGGGCCCGGAAACGCTGAAGCAGGAACTGCCCGCTGCGCAGGCAGGGCTTCCGGTGCGGTTCACGTATGATCACCGGCCATACAGAGAACGGAAGGTCCGTATTCTCAACGGCGCACATACGCTCATGGCACCAGGCGCTTTTCTTGCAGGACAGAAAATCGTCCGGGAATGTATGCAGGAACCGGTGATCCGGGCCTTTCTGGATCGCGCGGTCTATGATGAAATTCTTCCGACTCTCTCCCTCCCTGAAGAAGAATGCAGGGATTTCGCCGCCGCCGTCATCGAACGGTTTCAAAATCCGTTTATCGACCACTCTCTTCTGGCGATCTCTCTGAATTCCACCTCAAAATGGCGGACACGGCTGCTGCCGTCGCTGGAGGGCTTTCTTAAAACATTCGGATATCTTCCGGAGTGCATCACCGCATCCTTCGCTTTTTACCTGGCATTCTGCCACGGAACGAAGCTGACAGACAAAGGGCTTCTGTCCAGACGGGAAAACGGAGACGTCTACACCGTCTCAGACGACCGTCAGGTTCTGAATTTCTATTATACACACCGCCGCGATTCCACGGAAGAACTGGTCCGCGCGGTATGTGGCAATCTCTCATTCTGGGGACGGGATCTGACAGAACTTCCGGGATTTGAGGAGACTGTCTGCAGATATCTGGACAGGATCAGAGCGCACGGCGTTCTGGCTGTGATGAGACAGATTTCAGACGGAGATGCATCATTGTTGAAGAGGTAACCGTTCCGCCTGCTGAACGATTAGCTGCAAAGAACACTATTGGAAAGAAACAGGAGGACCTTATGAAATTTCGTCCATGTATTGATATTCACAATGGGAAAGTAAAACAGATTGTCGGGGGAAGTCTCAAAGACGCAAAAGATCAGGCCGTGGAAAATTTTGTCTCGGATCAGGACGCCGCTTTCTTCGCGGAGTTCTACCGGAACCTGGGAATACGCGGAGGGCATGTGATCCTGCTGAACGCGAAAGACTCCATATATTATGAAGAGACAAAGCGCCAGGCGCTCAGCGCGCTTGCCGCCTTTCCGGGAGGCCTGCAGGCCGGGGGAGGCATCACAGAAAAAAACGCCGCGGAGTTTCTGAACGCAGGCGCCAGTCACGTCATCGTGACTTCCTACGTTTTCCGGGACGGGCAGATCTGCTATGAGAACCTGGAAAAACTGAAACACGAAGTCGGAAAGGAACATCTGACTCTGGACCTCAGCTGCCGCAGAAAAGACGGACAGTATTTCATCGTGACTGACCGCTGGCAGAAGTATACCGATGTGGCCCTGTCCCTTCCGGTCCTGCGGGAATTGTCCTCCGACTGCGATGAATTCCTGGTTCACGCGGTGGATGTGGAGGGGAAAGCCGGCGGGATCGAAGTTCCTCTGGTCCGGCTTCTCTCTGAAATGGACGCCTTCCCGGTCACTTACGCCGGCGGCGTAGGAAGTTTCCGGGATCTTGAACTTCTGAAAACCGAAGGAAAAGATAAAATCGATGTGACCATCGGAAGCGCCCTGGATCTCTTCGGCGGCCCGCTGCCCCTGGAGGAAGTTCTGAAGAGATGTTAGTATGTTACAGTTCAGCCAGGTCTGTACATTTCCTGCGCAGACCGTATGAAAACATAGCGCCCGCGGGCATCCGGCCCGTCGCGAAGCGATTTCAATGGCCGGATACCGCATTCGATGTACTTAATTCCGGAACGGGAAAAATTCCCCGTTCCGGTACCGTTTCAGCAGAATCAGCGCAGCGACAGACGCGATCAGCTCCGATACCGGAAAGGCAATCCAGATCCCCACAGCGCCCAGCACACGGGACAGCACAAATCCCAGCGGAACCGTGATCACCAGCTGCCGCAGCAGGGAAATCGCGAGAGACTCTCCGCCCCTTCCCAACGCCTCGAACACGCCGGAAAACACTACGCCGACTGTGGATACCAGAAAGCCCAGGGAAATCACCCGCAGCGCAGTCTCTCCCGCCGCAAGCAGTTCCGCATCCGCCTGGAACAACTGCAGAATTCCTCCCGGAATCGCAAGAGACAGAACTGTCCCGATCAGCATAAGCACCGCCGCTCCCATCAGGCAGTAGCGGATCGTCTGGCGTACCCGTCCGTACTGCCCGGCACCGTAATTATAGCCGATGATCGGCCGCATTCCCTGAACCATGCCGTTGGCCGGCATATAAATAAACGTCTGCAGCTTGAAATAAACCCCGAGCACAGCCACATAGACCTCAGAGAAAGCCGCAAGAATTCCGTTCAGCGCGCTGACCAGAAGCGACGGCATCATCAGCATCAGTGACGACGGAATCCCGACGGAATAAATTCTTCTGATCAGCGGCCAGTTCAGTTTCAGATACCGCGGATGTATCGTCACACCCGGATTTTTGTGAAGATACACAACGATATACAGCAAAAATGCGCCGATCTGTCCGATTACCGTCGCAATTGCCGCTCCCTGTACGCCCATTGCCGGAAATCCAAGAAGTCCGAAAATCAGAATCGGATCCAGAATAATATTGATGATACATCCGGTGGCCAGAAGAATCATCGTGGTTTTCATAGCTCCGATTCCCTGATAAATCTTTTCCAGCGAAATCTGCAACAGACTGCCAAAGGATACGCACAGCACAATATAAGTATAATCGCAGGCATCCTCCAGCACCTGGGGGCTGCTGGTAAAAAGCTGCAGAAACGGCCGTGTGACCACAAGACCGAACAGGACGAAAATCACACAGTGGACCAGCGTAAGCGCCATTCCGATGGTCGCCGTCTCATTGGCCTTTTCCTGATTTTTCTCGCCGAGGCTGATCGAAAGGGCCGAGCTGATTCCCACACCGATGCCCACCGACACGGCCATAACGATATTCTGCAGCGGATACGCCAGCGAAACCGCCGTCAGCGCCTCTGTTCCCATCCATGATACATACATACTGTCCACAATGTTGTAAAGCGACTGTACCAGCATCGACAGCATCATCGGAAGCGACATGCTGGCCAGCAGGGATACGACCGGCTTTTCGCCCATCTTATTTTTCTGTTCTTCCATTTTTCTGCTCCTCTTTTCCGCAAAAAAACCATACCGCTCTGTTTGATGCTGAAACAGAAAAACCGGTATGGCTCTTAATTGCTGAATTTTAAATTTGATGTACGGTACAAGGTTATCATATCCCGCACGTTACGTCAAGTGGCAGCTTTCACTCTTTCCACTTCCGATACAGTTCGGCAATCGATGGAAAAATATAATCCGGAGGAAACTCCGCTTCCTCCGCCTCCTCCGCTGTCGCTTCTCCGGTCAGAACCAGCGCCGTCTCCACACCGGCATTATGACCGCAGAGAATATCCGTATACAGGCGATCTCCGACGACCAGAGTCTCCTCTCTGGTAAACCGGTTCTGGCGAAGTGCAAATTCCACCATTGCAGTCTCCGGTTTTCCGATAAAATAGGGCATCCGCTTCACCGCATGCTCCAGCATCTCACAGATGGATCCGCAGTCCGGCACATAGCCGAATTCTACCGGGCAGACGAAGTCCGGATTAGTTGCAAGATAGTCTACCTTCGGGTTCATCAGAATCCGGCAGGTATCCGCCAGCTTTTCATAAGTCAGCTGGTTATCATAGGAAACCAGTACACAGGTGATTCCCTCGTCCTCCCAGTCCGTGGTCACGCGGATGCCGCTGCGCTTCAGCTCCCGCAGAAAAGAACGGGTTCCCAGCACATAAATCAGTTCCCCGCTGTGATGCTGTTTCAGATACTGAACCGTCGCATAGGAGGCAGTGATAAAGTTGGAGTAGTCCGACGGAATTCCCAGCTTCTGAAAGGATTTGATATAGTCGGAAATACTTTTCGTCGCGTTGTTTGTGATAAAGACAAACTGTCCGCCGCTGTCCTTCAGATCGGCCAGAAACTCCCGGGTTCCGCCGATCAGCTGTTCTCCCTTGCAGACCGTTCCGTCAATGTCCAGCAGGAACAGCTTTTTGTCTCTCAGCATTCTCCACGCTCCGCTTCACTTCTCGCTTCCAGACCCCGGTCCGGATAGTTGGTGATCACAGCGTCCACGCCTTCGTCGATCAGCCAGCGGATCTGATCCTTATCGTTGACCGTCCAGACACGCAGGGCGATTCCGCTCTCCTTGTATTCTTTCAGAAAATCTGCCATTTTTACATGGAACAGCGCCGGATGCAGACCTTTGATTCCCGTATTTTTCGTATACTCCGCTACGTTCAGCATCACGTCGCCGATCAGATAGGCCGTCTCCGCTTCCGGAGCAAGTTCCCTGATTTTCTGCACGCTGTAATGATTGAAGGAAGAATAGATGATGCGGT
Source organism: Candidatus Fusicatenibacter intestinigallinarum (assembly GCA_019119555.1). GTDB lineage: Bacteria > Bacillota > Clostridia > Lachnospirales > Lachnospiraceae > Fusicatenibacter > Fusicatenibacter intestinigallinarum. Next base: position 21,892 of record DWWU01000033.1, read on the forward strand.
CCTCCATTCCCTCTTCTTTTACCAGATCAAGAACCTTCTTCTCGATCTCCGGATACCAGAAAATTCCCGTCTTCAGTTCGATATTGATCTCCATATGTCCCGGCTTCACAAGTTCCAGAACCTCTCTGAGCGTAGGGATTTTTACATCGGGATACTGTTCAAAATGATTGGACACGGAAAAGCTCTTCAGTTCTTCCAGCGTATAATCTCTGACGGCTCCTTTCCCGTTGCTGACACGGTCGATGGTTTCATCATGAATGACAACCAGTTCTCCGTCCTTTGTCAGCTGAACGTCCAGCTCAATTCCGTCTGCCCCCTGCTCCATCGCCAGACGGAACGCCTCCAGTGTGTTTTCCGGAGCGTATGCGCTCGCTCCTCTGTGTGCAAAAATTTTTACTTTTTTCATAGGTTTCTCCCTCCCATCGTTTTTCTTCACTGCCAGACATATATTTTTACAGGCAAAAGCGTGCCGGAAACCTTTCAGCTTCCATAATATGTTCCGCGGCAGATAATCATCCTGCCGTGTGTTTGAAACACACCCTACTGCTATTATAGAAGATTTCCTGAAATTTTCCAGACACGCCTTCAAAATTATATTTACTTTTTCCGCTCTCTGAAAACGATTCTTTCAGGATCAACCTTCAGAAAGCCGCTTACAGTCAGAAAATCAGCCGTTGACAAGATTGTATTCTTCGATCGTATCATTAATCTCGCTTGCCATATTTTCAACTGCTTCTTCCGGAGTCACATTGCCGTTCAGCATATCTTCGATCTGAGTCTCAACGATCTGACGGGATTCCGGGAATACGCTCAGCAGTGCGCCTGCATATTCCGGCGCGGAATCATGCAGCTGATCCAGCGCGGTCTGGAACTGCGGATACTGCGCGATGTTATCCTTAAATACCTGCTCATCCTGTGCTGCAGTTACAATCGGGAAATAACCGGTCTGTGCGTTCCAGTATGCCTGAGATTCCGGAGAAATCAGGAACTTGATAAATTTCCAGGTAGCTGCTGCCTTTGTCTCGTCATTGTTGTTCAGCGCCCACAGAGAAGCTCCTCCGATGGAAACGCCGCCCTCATCGTCCGGGCTGACTGCCGGATAATATGCAGTTCCCACTTCAAAGTTTCCGCCGCTGTCCTGCAGTACCTGCTTCAGGGACGCTGTGGATCCGAGCATCATCGCTGCCTTTCCGGAGGTAAAGTCTGTGGTTGCGGTATCGCTTCCGGAACGTCCCACATTCGGAGCGTATCCCTGCTGATACAGGTCATACCATGCATTCAGAATGTTCAGCCCGCCGCCGTTTTCATCGAAAACAACCTTGGTTGCTGCCGCTTCACGTCCGTTGCCGTTGTCTACCATATCCAGTCCCTGTTTGCAGAGGAACTGTTCAAAATACCATCCGTAAATACTGATGGCGAGAACTTCCTGCGCGCCGCCTTGATTCATCAGAGCGTCGCCTACTTCTGCAATCTCCGGAAGGCTGGTAGGAATCTCTGTAATTCCCGCTGCATCAAACATATCTTTGTTGTAGTACAGGAGCGGGGTAGATGAGTTAAACGGCATGGAATACATCTTTCCGTCTTCTGTCGTGTAATATGCCGCCACGTTCGGCTCAATCTGAGAGATATCATAGCCGTCAGCATCGATCATTTCCTGCATCGGGATAACCCATCCGGAATCGATCATAAAACGTGTTCCCAGATCGTAAATCTGTACCAGGTCAGCACCCATGTTTCCGATCTGTGCGCTTTTCAGTTTATTGATTGTATCGTCATATTCGCCCTGATAAACAGCTTCCACTGTGATACCGTCGGTATTTTCCTCATTGAATTTGTTTACCAGATAATCCATTGCCTCACCGTTGACGCCGCCCATGGAGTGCCAGAAGGTAACTGTAGTTCCATTTGTATCCACATTGGCAAAATTGTCTGTGATCACTCCGGAACCTTCCGCTGCTCCGCTTTCAGCGGATGCGCCGGAATTGCCGGAAGCTGAGCTTCCGCCCGTTGTTCCGGAACCACTGTTGCCGCCGCAGGCCGCAAGGGAAGATACCACCATCGCCGCAGCAAGAATTGATGCGATTACTCTTTTTTTCATACATTTTCTCCTCTTCTTTTTGCTCCGCCGGTCTTCCGTCCTCTCAGACACAGCCGGCAAAGCTTCTGTTATTTATTTTCCTATATGAACAGGTCAGCCTTTGACTGCTCCTGAGAACATTCCGCTGATCAGCTGTTTCTGTCCTACAATGAAAATCACCATGGACGGAACAATGATCGCCACTACGCCTGCCATCATCAGTGTGATGGACTGTGCGTCAACGCTGTTCAGCATACTGATGCCGATCTGTACGGTACGCATTTCCTCAGATCCGGTAACCAGCAGCGGCCACATATACATATTCCATGCGTTGATGAATGTGTAAACTGCCATCGCGCCGATTGCGGATTTGGTCAGCGGAATCAGAATCTTTACAATGAATCTCAGATTTCCGCAGCCGTCCAGCTTTGCTGATTCATACAGAGAAATCGGAAACGTCATATAGAACTGACGGAACAGGAAAATACCCATTGCCGAAGTCAGAGACGGAAGAATCAGGACAATATAGGTGTCCAGCAGATTCAGGCTGCTGACTGTCAGGTAATTGGAGATGATGACCGCCTCACCGGGAACCATCATGGTAGCCATTACCAGCATAAACAGTACGTTCTTTCCTTTGAATTCCAGGAAGGAAAAGGCGAACGCTGCCAGAGAACAGGTAATAATCTGTCCCAGCGTAATGCATCCCGCTACCAGGAAAGAATTCAGGATAAACCGCACCAGGGGAACCTGGGTAAACGCCCGGACATAGTTTTCAAACGTCGGATGGGACGGAATCAGATTCATATCCATCGTAAACAATTCATCCGAAGGCATTACGGACACACTGACGGAATACAGCAGCGGGAACAGCATGAACAGTGCAAAGACAATGTTCAGAGTCACCAGTACTGCCTTACGGATTCTCTTTTTTCTCAGAGCACGGGCATTCATCATGCTGTGAAGCTTTGCAACTTCCTCTTCGCTGTATTTTCCCTGCTCCATGGTAATTGAACTGTTAATCGCGGCCATTTTAATATTTGACTCCTTTCTTCTCAATCTTGAACATCACAAGCGTAAGCGCCATAATGATCAAGAACAGGACAACGGACTGTGCCGCCGCACTTCCGAACTTGTAGTTGAAGAATGCATCCCGATAGATCGAGTAAACAATAACGTTTGTGGATTCACCCGGTCCGCCGGAAGTCAGGATCTTGATCTGTCCGAAAGACTGGAACGCCTGGATAATATTGACAACCAGAGTGTAAAACATAATCGGGCTGAGTCCCGGCAGTGTCAGACGGAAGAATTTCTGAATTCCATTGGCTCCGTCCACCGAAGCACGCTCATAAATCGACTCATCGATATTTCCCAGGCCCGCCGAGAAATAAAGAAAATTGATACCGCTGTTCAGCCATGCGGTGAGAACAGCCACACAGATCAGGGCATATCTCGGATCGGCGATCCAGTTGATGTCAAGTCCGGTCAGTTTATTTAAGATACCAATGGTCGGATTCAGAATGATCTTGAAAATCATCGCCGCTCCACTGGATGCGATTGCCATCGGCAGTGCATAAGAAGTACTGAACACCCGGATTCCCGGAAATGCCTTGCTGCAGAGCACCGCTCCGATCAGTCCGATCAGCATGCTTCCGATTACCACGATCACAACAAAAACCAAAGTTACAAAAAGACTGTTATAAAACGATTCTGATGTAAGAAGATCTGTATAATTCTCCAATCCCACAAATATTTTTGCCTGTCCCAGCTTATCTGTCATAAACAGACTGAGATAAATGGTTTTCACAAAAGGATAGAAAAGGAAAACTGCAAAAACCAGAAAGCAGGGAATCAGATAAAAATACGCGCTTCTGCCTTTCATTTTCTCCATCAACTGCTTCATTGCTGACCTCCACGATAAAAGATATTTTTCTCTGTATCTGCGTCAAAGAAATGCGCGCGGTTCATATCCACAAACAACGACAGCTCATCACCGATCCGTCCTCTCGTCTCCACAGGAAGCCTTGCGGCAAATTCTCCTGCGAACTTCTCTTCCAGATAGAACATGGACTCTGCACCGAGCATTTCTCTGGTCGTAATCTTTCCGCTCAGCGTACGCTTCGTGTAATCCGCCTTCGGATCCTTCACAGTTACCTCTGTGGAAAAATGTTCCGGACGAACGCCGAGAACCACGCTTTTGTTTCTGTATTCATTGGCAAGGGCAAACGCCTTATCCTCCGGAATCTCAAGAACCGCGCCGGAGCCAAGCTCGAAATCAGCTCCCTTATCGGTTCTCCGGATCTTTCCTTCGAAGAAGTTCATCGACGGAGATCCGATAAATCCTGCCACAAACAGATTTGCCGGATTTTCATAAATCGCCTTCGGCGTATCTGCCTGCTGGATGTAACCATCTTTCATTACAACAATTTTCGTTCCCAGCGTCATCGCTTCCGTCTGATCGTGGGTCACATAGATCATCGTTGTACCCAGCCGTTTATGTAACTCAGCAAGCTCCACACGCATCTGCGCTCTCAGCTTTGCATCCAGATTGGACAGCGGCTCATCCATCAGGAAGGCTTTCGGCTCTCTCATGATTGCACTTCCGATCGCAACCCTCTGTTTCTGACCTCCGGAAAGCGCCCCCGGCCGCTGCTTCAGCAGATGCTCAATGCCAAGGATTGATGCTGCTTCATGTACCTTTTTATCAATTTCCTTTTTCGGAACTTTACGAATCTGCAGTGCAAACGCCATGTTGTCATATACCGTCATCTGCGGATACAATGCGTAGTTCTGGAACACCATCGACAGATCTCTGTCCTTTGGCTCTACATAATTGCACAGCTGATGGTCGATCCACAGCTCTCCACTGGTGATCTCTTCCAGACCTGCGATCATCCGAAGCGTTGTTGACTTTCCGCAGCCCGACGGTCCTACGAAAATCACGAACTCTCCGTCTTCGATTTTCAGCGAGAAGTCACGAACCGCGTACTGTTTCTTGTCATACATCTTACATACGTTCTTCAGAAGCATTTCTGACATTTTTTCTCTCCTCCATCTTTTGAATCGTGTTCGAAAATTTATTCCTTTTCGTATGACCTCTGCAGATATTCATTGGAATTCCTGCATACTCCTTATCTGTAACAGTGAGACAGTCATACTGTTACCGTTGCTGCTGAAGAAACAAATTTCCAGGCACGTTCCGCCTTACGCTCTTCGCTTTGGCTGTAATTATTCTACAAAATGAATGTAAAGTGCTCCCACAAACCACTGTAAAGATTTCGTAAATCCCTTTTCTTTTTCTTTATTTTTATCTTTTACACAAAGAATTTCATGTTTTACGAAGCGCCTTTATTGATTTTCACCACCTTTTTTGTGAAAAAAAACGGCAAAAATTTTATCTTCCCGGATTTTTTGTTCGCCGGAACTGTCATACCGCTGAAAGAAGTAAAGTCAATTGTAAAATCTATGCAAAAAGAAAGTTACGGTTCGGCCAGGTCTGTGCATTCACTGCACAGACCGTATGAAAACGCAGAACCTGCAGGCATCCGGCTCATCGCGAAGCGATTTTTAATGGCCGGATGCCGTACCAGTTCAGCTGGCTGAACTGGTACAAAGTTACGGTTCGGCCAGCTGAACTGACACAAAAAAGGATAACAGAATGAGCATTTCAAAGCCCTTTCTGTTATCCTTTTCCGGAATCTCTCTTCCTTTTTATTTATCTGTTTATCCTTCTTTCCTTTTCAGACCGCGTTTGGAAAATGCTCCGTCATCCCCTTCTTCAGGATTCTGTTCTGCGCTTCCCGAATCGTATTTGCCGCTATGATCAGGTTGACGCCCACACCGACCAGCACAAAAAGAAGCGTCAGCGACATCAGCACCACAGCCTCCATAGATTCCAGCACTCCCGCCAGCATCATCGGCACAGAACTGACGATGCAAAGCACAATTCCGGTCACCATACTTCTGCGGTAACTGTTTTCAAACGCATCCTTTTCTTCCTTCACCGCCTGTACCACGCCGGCCTCCAGAACATATTGCCCCCTGGTAAAATGCCGGTACTGTCTGATTTTGAAATCACCGCTGACAAAAATGGAAACCGCCCACGCGACCATCAGAAGCAGAAGGACACAGCCAATCACTCCCGCAACATCTTCAGAAAATCCGGCAGGAGTAATGGGAAACATGGAAACTGCCATCGTTCCAATCAAAGCGCCGGGAGCAAAAATACACAGCATTACGCCTTTTCCGATCTGACGTCCGTATTCTCCCATCTGTTCCAGATAGTCGATCGCCTCTCCGAAGCTAATCTTTCTGAAATCTCTTTCGTCTTCCCTCTCCGGCTCCTCCTGGACAATCCATTCCCCTTCCCAGACTTCGCATCCCTGTGCCTGCGCCGCCTGACCGTTCGGATCAGCCTGGCTCTCCTGTCCATTCCGGCATCTCTGCTGCATCCGGTTCCCTTTCCCGGAACAATCGCCGGATTCCGGTCTTCTTTCTCCCGGTTCCTCATCCTTCAAAAGAAAATCTGTTGTGACCTCGAACAACCGCAACAGATCCAGAATCCGGTTCAGATCCGGAAGACTGTTTCCACTCTCCCATTTCGACACAGACTGCCGGGATACTCCGAGCCTCTCCGCAAGTTCCTCCTGTGACCATCCTTTTTGCTTTCTGAGCATTAATATTTTTTCCGATAATGTCATAACAGCTCCCCCTGTCATTCTTTTTCTGCCTTCTGCGCCAGCCGGTTCCGTAAACGCCCGTATCTCTGAAATTTATTTCCGAAATTTCCGGGCCACTTTAACTATATCAGATTCCAGCCGGCAATTCTATCAACCGGAGTTTGAAAATGCGGAGCCTGGAGGCAACCGGCGGTTGCGGATTGAATTTTCTCATATCCTTACTGTACGCCGTTTTTCGCGCAGATATCGTTCAGGCAGCATTTCTCACAATGGGGAGCGGTCCGGGCAGTGCACACATCTCTGCCGTGATAAACCAGACGATGGCAGAAGTCGCTGCCCTCCTCCGGCGGAATGATCTTCCACAGAGCCATCTCTACTTTCTTCGGCTCCTTGATCCCGTCCACCAGTCCGATGCGGTTGGTCAGGCGGATGCAATGCGTGTCGGTCACGATTGCCGGCTTTCCGAAAACGTCTCCCATAATCAGATTCGCGCTTTTTCTGCCCACACCCGGCAGCTTCAGCAGTGCGTCGAAATCATCCGGCACATTGCCGTCATATTCGTCCCGGAGCATTTTCATGCAGGCGCTGATATCTCTCGCCTTGCTCCGCCCCAGGCCGCAGGGGCGGACAATGGCCTCAATGTCATCCACATCGGCCTCCGCCAGAGCGTTGACGTCCGGATATTTCGCATACAGATCCTGTACAACCACATTCACCCTGGCGTCCGTACACTGTGCCGCCAGCCGGACGCTGACCAGAAGCTTCCAGGCCTGGTTATAATCCAGGGTACATCCCGCATCCGGGTACTCTTTTTTCAGGCGTTCGATCACTTCGAGCGCAAGTTCTTCTTTTGTCATATCTTTTTTCTCTCTTTCTTTTCCAAAATCATCCTGTGTCTAATAATATCTTCTAGTCCCTTGTCAGCTTCTTCACCCATTTTCCGTAATTGACTTCCAGAAACGCCGGAATGCACTTGAACACCTGATCTGCATTCAGACAGCAAACTACAACAACCGGCGAGGCTTTCACAACAAACGCCATAAAGAAAGACAGGGGAATCACAATACACCAGATGCTGATCAGATCCATCCGCACCACAAACATGGCGTTCCCTCCGCCGCGGATAATTCCGTTGTTGGTGGGCATCTGATAGGACATCGTCACACAGATCACACTGAGAATGATCAGAAAACGGTTTGCCATCTCTCTGGTCTCCGGCGCCAGATCGTAGAAGCTCAGCACCGGAATCCGCAGGAAGTACAGAAAGACGCCGGACACAATCCCGATAACGACAAACATTTTCTGGAGCCGCCGGGCATACAGATGAACTTTCTTCAGATCCCCCTCACCGATGGTCTTGCCGATCAGGACGGAGGCGGCCGACGACGCTCCCACAGCCATTGACTTGACCATAAGAAACAGATTGGACGCCGCACTGTTTGCAGCAATCGCACGGGCTGTCATATGACCCAGAATTACCGTCTGCATCGCTGTGTTCAGCCCCCACAGTCCCTGGACGATCAGCATCGGAACCATCGTCTTAAAATAATCTCTTCGAAGAAGCCTGTCCGTCCGGAAATAATCGCTGATCCGCATCTTCAGATTCGGTTCTTTTCTCAGAACATACCACAGCGCCGCCCCGCACTCGACGATCCGGGCGACCAGCGTTCCCACTGCAGCGCCAGTCACTCCAAGACGAGGCGCTCCGAATTTCCCATAGATCAGTACATAATTGATGCAGCAGTTGATCACCAGCGTGGACACCGACAGGTAAAACGCAATCTTAACGATTTCCACACTCCGCAGCGTCGCCAGAAGAATCGTCGTCACTGCAAAAAACAGGTAAGTGAAGCGGATCAGAGAAAGATATTTCACCCCTTCGGCAATGATTGCCTGGTCTGTGGTAAACAGGCCGACCGCCTGTTCCGGAAACAGGCTGACTGCCAGAAACAGCGCCGCAGCGAAAACGAGACCTGTATGCATCGCCGTCGCTGCAATTTTTTTTACAGGCTCCAGCTGCTTCTTTCCCCAGTACTGACTGCAGAAGATCACCATTCCGTCTCCGGCAGCTGTCAGTAGCTGCTGATAGATAAACTGAATCTGGTTTACTGCCGCCACGCCCGACAGAGAAACCTCGCTGTAAGCTCCCAGCATAATATTATCCGCAAGATTGACGCTCAGGGAAATCACGTTCTGGAAAACCAGAACAAAATACATGGAAAAAAACGTGCGGTAAAAATGTCTGTCTTTCATGGATTTCTTCCTTATCTTTCTGTTGCCGCCGCAGACGGTTCCGGCTGCCTCTGCCCACAGCCGGCGCGGCCGCTCTCCTCTGCTCCGCACAGACGTTCTATCTGCGCTGCAGTCTCCTCCGGCGTCAGCTCCGTCACATCCACCGGAAGCGTATGCAGCGCCCGATACAGCGGGAGTCGTTCTCTGCTGCGGTGAATCACGTCTTCCCTGCGGATTCCATCTGAGACGTCCTTCTGAAGCCGCCTCTCCAGCTCCTCTGGAGTGCACAGCAGCGAAATCAGAAACACCTGGCAGTCTTCCAGCGGAAGTTTTCCCAGAATTTCATCGATGATCGTCTGCTCATGCATCACCCAGCAGAACACGATATTCTTATAGGCGCTGCAGCGGATAAAGTTCTTTAAAAGGAAACAGATGTTTTCCATCACCATCTGCTTTGTCTCACCGTTCACCTGAAACGGATCCATCTCCCAGCACCAGTCGCCGTCAAGAAACACACAGTCTGGCAGCCGTTTTTTCAGGATCTGGCCCACTGTCGTTTTTCCCACACCCATGGTTCCTCCGATCAGGAACAAACGCTTCATGCCTCATCCTCCCCTAATTTTTGAATTGCCCCAATCCGTCGAACGGTTACGGAAACAGTTTCTTTACCCGACGGTAAATTTCGCGGTATTTCTCATACTGTCTCCTGTATCGTTCCACATGTTCCTGATCCGGGCGATAAACTTCCGGGGCGAAGGTCACAAGGCTCCGGGCAGCCTCGCTGATATCCCCATAGATTCCAACCGCGGTCCCCGCCAGCATGCACGCGCCAAGACATGCCTGCTCCTTTACCTGGCAGACCTGCACTTCCCTGCGGAAAATATCCGCCTGAATCTGCAGCCAGACCGGACTTGACGCTCCGCCGCCGGAAGAAAGAATTCTTTCGCAGGGAAGGCCCATCGCTTCGAGAATTTCCATAGACTCCCGAAGGGCAAACGTCACCCCTTCCATCACCGCCCTTGCCATATGTTCCCTGCCGTGGGTCAGATGCAGCCCGAAAAAGATTCCTCTCGCATCCGGATTCATGTGCGGCGTCCGCTCTCCCGTCAGATACGGAAGAAAAATCAACCCTTCGCTGCCCGGAGGAACCTGCTGTGCCATCCCGCTCATCTGACGGAAATCCGTCTCCCGCAGCACCTGATCCTTCAGCCACTTCAGCGACATTCCCGCGTTCAGCACTGCCCCGTACACGGTATACGCTCCCGGCAGGCCGTGGCAGAATGTCTGTGTGCGCAGCTGGCTGTCAGACACCGGTTTTTCCGAGTATGAGGAAATCTGACCGCCGGTACCGATGTTGCAGATGAATGTTCCCTCGTGCAGTACGCCGTTCCCGATACTCTGAGCCTGCTGATCCCCCATTCCGTAGATCACCTGCGCAGTTTCCGGAAGACCGGTCAGCGACGCGCACTCTTTACTCACAGTCCCCTGAATCTCCCAGGATTCATGACATTCCGGGAAGAGCCGATCCGAAACGCCGCATCGCTCCAGTATCTCCCAGGCCCAGTCTCTCTTTTCCAGATCAAACAGCAGCGACGCCGACGCATCGGAGACCTCTGCGCCGACGCACCCGGTCAGCCGGCTTCTGACGTAATCCTTCGGCTGCATGACCCATTTCGCCCGGGCAAAGATTTCCGGTTCATGGCGCTGTACCCAGAGGAGCGACGGAAGGGCAAAGCCCGGGAAAATGCGGTTTTTCAGACACCTCCTCTGAAGGTCCTCCGGAATCAGCCGGCGCAGAAGCTCACATTCCTCACCGGAGCGCTGATCGTTCCAGAGAATCGCAGGGCGCACAGGCACACAATCCCCATCCGCCAGCACAAGCCCGTGCATCTGTCCGGACAGGCCGATGCATGCCGTCTCCCGGTAAACCTTTCCGTGCTGCGCCTTCAGAAGCGCCAGACAGTTTCTCACTGCCTGCCACCAGAGCTCAGGATTCTGCTCCGCCCACCCGGTCTGCGGTGTGGAAACATCGTAGGCCTGCGCCTGCACCCACTGTTCTCCTGTCTTTGCATCCAGCAGCATCACCTTTGCGCTGGACGTCCCGATATCAATTCCAAGAATCGCCGCCATCGATCCCCTCCTCATTGCTCTCCGGCAGTTTCACCGGATACTTCCATATATTTTTTCTCATCTCGTCCCGGAGGCTGTCCCCGGAGGGTTCCGGCAAATCCTCCAGTTCATATTCCAGATATCCGCAGTTGTACATATTATAATGAAAGAATGCATCATTGCTCATATCTTCAAAATAGGTCTTCATCACCCGGATGACCCCTCCATGACAGACCAGAAGGACATTTTTCCCTCTGTATTTCCACCGAAGCTCATCGATCAGTGCGTACGTGCGCGCCGCCACCTGCATCATGGATTCTCCCTGAGGGTAACGGAACGCAAACTGCCGTTTATTGTCCAGAAACGCCTGTGTCCGGCGGTCCACGCCCTCATAAATCCCGTAATCCTGTTCGATCAGACGCTCTTCTGTCAGCACCGGAAGTCCATGTTTTTCAGCGACGCATTCGGCTGTACGTCTGGCCCTCTGCAGCGGAGACGCCAGAATCACATCAATGGGAAGGCCGCTCATCCGCTCTGCAAGGGCGCGCGCCTGTTCCATCCCTTTTTCTGTCAGAGGCACATCGGTTCTTCCGGACACCTTATCCTCCACATTCCATGTCGTTTCCCCGTGACGGACAATATATAATTTCATTTCTCTGTTCCTCCCAAAGCGCAGCAGTTCAGCCAGCTGAACTGTCACGTCATGTATTTTTTGTATTTCCGGACAGTTTCCGAAACAATCCCTGAGGAAATTCAAACACCAGAAGAATGCTTAAGACAATCGCAACCGCCACCTTCAGCGTCAGAAATCCTCTCTGCCCCGCCTGCTCCAGATCATTGGTCACAATATAATAGGCCGTCCAGTAAATTCCGGCTCCCGGCACCAGCGGAAAAATTCCTGAAATCAGAAACACCGTAACGGGGCACCGTTTTTTCACTGCAAACAGCCGTGACAGAAACACCACGGCAACATTTGCGATAAAAGTGGAAATCGGCGCGGAACACCACAGAAGAAAAATCTCATAACAGATCCAGCCGATCCCTCCGATCAATCCACACAGTCCGTAATATTTTTTCGGCACCTGAAACAGCAGCGCGAACGCAACCGTTCCAATACATGCCGCCAGAAATTCCCACAGAATCCTCACACTCACAGCAGCGTTCCTCCCGCAAAAGAATGCCATGCCATAATCACCAGGCCAACGCCCATTGCGATACAGAACGTCACAAGCAGCGCATCCAGCATGCGTACGGCTCCTGCAATATAATCCTCGTCAGCGATATCCCGGATCGCCGTCGTAAACGCAACCCCCGGCACAAGCGGAATAATGGAACCGATGATCATCTCTCCCAGATGGTGTCCGATTCCACACTGATACAGCAGAATGCCAAACAGCGTAACCAGCGCTCCTCCGGAAAGATTGGCGGCAATCTTTGACAGCCGCCCCCGCACCAGATACAGCAGATACAGATAAAGAACAATTCCCGCGGCAAATGCGGCGATACTGTCCACCAGATCACCGCCGAACAGGAAACAGAAGCATCCGCTGCCAACGCCGGAGGCAAGCACCTGATAGCCTCTCGGCTTCGGCGGCATCTTCTGAATTTCCAGCAGACGCTCCCTGGCTTCCGCCGGCGTATGCTGTCCTTTCACAATCTCACGGGAAAGCTGGTTCACCGCCGTCACCCGGTCCAGCCGGGCAGCGCTCAGCGGAATATGACGGACTCTTGCAAAATCTTCCTCTCTGTCACTTCCGGCAGTCAGAAAAATACCGCTGCTCAGCACAAACGCATCGCTGGATTCCACGCCATAAGCCTTTGCGATGCGGTAAATCGTCTCCTCCACGCGAAAAATCTCCGCCCCGCTTGCCAGAAGAATATCCCCGGCCAGCGACGCTACGTTCAGCGCCTCCCGATTGTCCTGTTTTTCCACTGTTTCTCCTCCGTTTTCTTCGTTCCAGAATCTTCCTCCGGTGAATCCGGCAGTATGCGTCCGGTCTTTTTTCCTTCTTTTTGAAAGGCAGTCTTACACAATTCGGCAAATTATACTGCCCTTTCACCTGCATTCACCAATTGTTCCTATTATAAACCTTTTCCCCGCAGACGGTAAAGATTTTTGTTGCGGATGCCCGCAGGCACTATACTTTCCTGCGGTCTGTGCGGCGCATGCACAGACCTGACTGAACGTAGCAGTTCAGTCAGCTGAACTGTTGCCTGCCGCTCCTGCACGCAGCTTGTATTGGCTTTTTTTCTGCGTTATAATAGATCTATCATTTACAACCGCCGACACACGAAAGGAGGAATTTTCAATGGAACGAATTGTGAAATTTTTAAAGGACGCAGGCGTCTATTATCTTGCCACTGTCGAAGGTGATCAGCCGAGAGTCCGCCCGTTCGGCACCGCCCATGTGTTTGAAGGAAAGCTGTATATCCAGACGGGAAAGGTCAAAGACGTATCCCGTCAGCTGCTCGCCAATCCCAAAGCGGAAATCTGTGCATTTCTCAACGGTGAATGGATCCGCATCGCAGGAGAACTGATCGAGGACGACCGGATCGAAGCCCGCCAGTCCCTGCTGGATGCATATCCGGGCCTCCAGAAGATGTACGCTGCCGATGACGGAAACACACAGGTGTTTTATTTCCGGAATGCAACGGCAACCATCAGTTCCTTCACCCATGAACCGGAAGTAATTACTTTCTGACACAGCAGGCTGCAGAAAACATTTGTCAGATAAACTCTGCTGCCTGAATCCCGGGAGTTTTTCGGATGCAAACGCCAGTACGGCTGTCAGCCTCCGAAAAACTCCCGGATCTGTCCAGCGACGATCTGCATCAGCCGTTGTCTGGATTCCACCGCAGCCCAGGCGATGTGCGGAGTGATCAGCAGTCTGCTCCTGTCATTCACCGAGAGCAGCGGACTATCCTCCGCCATCGGCTCTTCTACGAGGACGTCAAGCCCGGCAGCCTGGATCATCCCACGGTTCAGCGCATCTGCAAGATCCGCTTCGCAGAGGATCCGGCCGCGTCCCATATTCAGCAGAATCGCTTCCGGCTTCATCTTCCGGAATGCTTCTGCATTCATCAGACCTTCGGTATGTTCATTCAGCGGCGCATGAATGGAAAGAATGTCTGACCGGCGAAGCAGTGTCTCAAAATCCACCTGGCAGTATCCCTCCTGTGCCGGAGCGCCGGAGGCGGAAGCATAAATAACATCTGCGCCGAACGCTCCTGCGATCTCCGCGACTCTCCGTCCGATGGCTCCAAGTCCCAGAATCCCCCAGGTAGAGCCTTTCAGTTCATGAAATGTCTGAGAAAAATGACTGAATTCCCGGTCGTTGATGTAACGTCCGTCTCTGACATAATCGTCGTAGCTGCGAAGGTGCTCCAGAAGATAGAACAGAACGGCAAAGGTATGCTGCGCCACCGATTCTGTGGAGTACCCGGCCACATTGCGCCATTGAATTCCGTGGGCCGCAAGATATTCCTTGTCCAGGATATTGGTTCCTGTAGCGGTGACGCAGATCAGTTTCACCTTTCCCGTAGACGGAAGCGTCTCAGGATTGATCTGCACCTTGTTGATCACAAGCACATCCGCGTCCGCTGCGCGTTGGGGAATCTCCTCCGGAGCGGAAAACGGATATGTCACGAAGGTTCCCAGCCGTTCGAACGGTGTGAAGTCGATATCATTTCCAAGGGTACTGGCGTCTAAAAAAACAATCTTCATAGTGAAAGTTCCTTTCTCTGCCGCAGGCCGACCGGGACCGGCCGCTGCGCGGCAGAAATTTCTTTCAGTATATCACAAAGCAGCAAACCATGCCAGCCGTCCGGAGTGAGAAACATCCGGAACGAAAAACAGTTATGTATAGTTCATGTCTGTACTTCGTTTCGGTCGGCGCTGACCGTGTCCCGCCTTTATATCTATTCAAATTCTTATTTCTATAAACATCAAATCTAAGAATTGCTCTGACTATTCCTCACATGACACACTTTTTCTCCACAAGAAAATCATTATAATATTTTCAGATATTACATCCAACATCCCCTTATCATAGGATTTCCGTTCCTAGAAGTCATATAATTTTCAAACAAACATACCAAAATCGGCAAATAAACATGTTACAGAGTCAGATATTCCACTTTCTCTTATTATACAACATATATTTTTTTTGACCATCCATTTCAATGATAACTTTTTCATACACACTTCGAGCTTGTCTTTCCACTAAACCAGATGTAAAATATAAAACATGCAGAAAACTTGTCCCTTTTACAGTCACCTTCCGCACGAAGGTTCCGAAACCCATCAATTCTAAACAAAAATCCATCCCAAGGAGGTTCCCGCCCATGATTACTCATATAAAAATCCGCGGTGCCCGCGTTCATAATCTGAAAAATATTGATGTCGACATTCCTCTCAACAAAATTGTCGGAATCGCCGGCGTTTCCGGATCAGGAAAATCCTCCCTGGCGCTGGGTGTCCTGTATGCAGAAGGCTCCCGCCGGTATCTGGACGCCCTGTCGACCTATACCCGCCGGCGTATGACCCAGGCAGCAAAAGCGCCTGTGGACGATGTTCTCTATGTGCCGGCTGCGCTGGCGCTGCACCAGCGTCCCGGAGTACCGGGCATCCGCAGTACTTTCGGCACCGGAACAGAACTCCTGAACAGCCTTCGCCTGATGTTCTCGCGTCTGGCAAGCCACAGATGTCCCAACGGCCATTCGCTTCCCCCGACCCTTGCCGTGGCGGCAGGGCATGAACTGGTCTGCCCGGAGTGCGGCGCCAGATTTTATGCTCCGTCCGCGGAGGAACTCGCATTCAACAGCCAGGGGGCCTGCCGGACCTGCGGGGGAACAGGGATCGTTCGGACCGTGGATGTTTCCACTCTTGTGCCGGATGACTCTCTTTCCATCGACGAAGGCGCAGTGGCTCCCTGGAATTCTCTGATGTGGTCACTGATGACGGATGTCTGCCGGGCAATGGGCGTCCGCACAGACATTCCTTTCCGCGATCTCTCGGACAGGGAAAAAGAGATTGTCTATCACGGCCCGGCAGAGAAAAAGCATATTCTCTACAAAGCAAAAAACTCCAACCAGGCAAGTGAACTTGATTTTACCTATTTTAACGCAATTTATACGGTGAAAAACGCTCTGTCGAAGGTCAAAGATGAGAAGGGTATGAAGCGGGTGGAGAAGTTTCTGAAACAGGAGGTCTGCCCCGAATGCAGCGGCACACGGCTGTCGGAGACCGCAAGGATCCCGAAACTGCATGGAATTCATCTGGATGAAGCCTGCCAGATGACGCTGTCCGATCTTTCCCGATGGGTAGCGGAAGTTCCTGCTTCTCTTCCTGAGGAAATGCGCCCGATGGCGGAAAGCATCTGCGAATCCTTCCAGACAGCAGCCCGCCGCCTGATGGAGCTGGGACTCGGATATCTCACGCTTGACCGGGCCTCCTCCACCCTCTCCACCGGTGAGCGGCAGCGAATGCAGCTCGCACGCGCGGTCCGCAACCGCACCACCGGTGTTCTCTATGTTCTGGACGAGCCGTCCATCGGACTGCATCCGTCGAATCTTGACGGACTGACCGGCGTCATGAACGATCTGATCGCCGATGGAAATTCTGTTGTGCTTGTCGACCATGACACACAGATTCTTTCGGCGGCTGACTGGATCGTTGAGATGGGGCCAGGCGCCGGCGCCGACGGGGGCCGGGTCATTGCCGAAGGGACTGTCCCGGATCTTGCAGAAAATCCGGTTTCTGATATCGGACCTTTTCTGTCCGGCAAAGCAGATCCTCATGTGAGGACCCGTGCATCGGCGGATGAAATGTTCTCGGAGGGCGCGATTTCTCTTTCTACCTCCCGCATTCATACAGTAAAACCGCTGGATGTCAGGATCCCCAAAGGAAAACTGACCGTTGTCACCGGCGTTTCCGGTTCCGGGAAAACCACCCTGATCCTGGAGAGTCTTGTGCCCGCGCTGGAAGCAGTTCTCCAGAAAAGAAAGCTTCCGGAACATATCCGCTCCGTTGAAGCCGGCGGTATCCGGCAGGTGAAGCTGATCGACGCCACGCCGATCGGTATCAATGTTCGTTCTACTGTCGCCACATATGCCAATGTACACGATGAACTCCGGAAAATTTTTGCAAAAACGCAGGACGCAAAACAGGCCGGGTATAAAGCAGGAGATTTTTCCTATAATACCGGCCGGCTGCGCTGTTCGGTCTGCGACGGCACCGGAGTAATCAGTCTCGATGTACAGTTTTTGCCGGATGTGGACATTCCCTGTCCGGAATGCAGAGGATCCCGATACGGAAAAGAGGCAGAAAAAATTCGCTATACGGCGCAAAACGGGAAGCCGTACTCCCTGCCGGATTATATGGCGATGGATGTGAATACTGCACTGGAGGCCTGCGCGGGAATGAAAACCGTTGTCCAGCGGCTGAAGGTCCTTCAGGATCTTGGGCTTGGATACCTGACGCTGGGGGAGGAAACTCCCGGACTTTCCGGCGGTGAAGCACAGAGGCTGAAGCTGGCCAGCGAGATGGGCAAAGCCCAGTCTGATTCCATTTTTATTTTCGACGAGCCGACCATCGGGCTGCATCCGCTGGACGTCCGTACTCTGCTGGGGGTATTTCAGACATTGATAGAACATGGGGCAACCGTGATTGTCATTGAACATGACCTGGATGTGATACGAAATGCCGATTATATCATTGATATGGGATCGGGCGGCGGTTCCGACGGAGGCACCATTGTTGCCGCGGGGACACCGGAAACAATAAAAAACACGGTGCAGAGCTGTACCGGCAGATATATCTGAACGGTCTGTGCATTTCCTGCACAGACTGTATGAAAACACAGAGCCTGCAGGCATCCGGACCGTCACGAAGCGATTTTCAATGGCCGGATGCCGTAACAGTTCAGTCGGCTGAACTGTTGCTTATATCATTCAGCAGGTCTCCGAGAATGTTCTCCTGATACGCTGCCCTTCTCTCCCGGAGTATACAGCGTGCCGTCATTTTCAACAGCGGATGTGCCACACGATCCATCCGCGACATACGGGTATCTTTCAAAACCTCATTGGAAATTCCTTTCCCGTAATCTTCCGGTGACATCCTCCAGATCTCCAGACGATCGCCCAGACGCTTCCAGAGCCGATCTGCAATGTCAATTCCCTCCGGATCCATATCACCGCTGTAACAGATCTGAAAACCGTCGGCTGCCAGAAGCTCCAGCAGCCTTACTGCGGCTGTCCGCGGCTGTCCGGAAGTACAGAGAATCGCCGTGCTCCGCCAGCGGTCTTCCTGACGAAGCTGCTCGGTCAGAAAGCTGAAGACCATTTCGTTCTCCACAGCAAAAACCCTTTTCCCCGGCACACGGGCTCTGACAACCTTTTTCAGATTTTCCAGTGTGACAGCGCAAGGTTCCCCAAGTTCCCGGAACGCCCGGAATGCGGGATGCTCTCCTTCTTCTGTTTCCAGACAGATTCCGCAGATATGCACGAAGCTGGATACATAATCCGGCGCAATCCCTGCTTCGAGGAGTAATTCTTTCCACTGATGTGTATTTTCCGGCTGTCTCCGCCCCATAACACAGCAAAGTGCATCTGTAAGAAGCTGTCCTGCCGTGCTTCCACGATCAAAATAATGGGGATTTCCGGAAATTTCCGCCGCAAACACTGCCAGCGCTGTATTTCCCCGGCCACCCTCTCTGGCAGATGAAAGCGCTGTCAGTGCCTTTCCTACATTTTCTGCCAGTGTCTTCGCAGCCTCCGGATCTCTGGAAAATTCACGGGAGAGCAGATAGTATCCGCCGGATTTTGTCCCTGCCATCTGACGGCTCCAAAGCGCCGCCGCAGATTCTGCTCCATCCTTCTTTTTCTCCGCAAACCGTTCATAAAATTTCCTGAAAAATTCTTCTCTGTCCTGCTGTTTCTTTCGTTTCTGCTCCTGGTTGGTGGAAAGCTCTGTTCTAAAATATCCTTCCAGAAGCGCTTTCATATCAACCGGCGCAAAGCGGGTTTTCTGCAGTCCGCGCTCAAATTCCGCAAAAGAAAAACGAATGGTTTCTTCAGAAAATTTTTTTCCGAGAATTCCTCCCAGAAGACGCCGTTCTTCCTCCGACGTATGTTCGAGAACAATCCTGCCCGCCGGACGGCCATAAGATTTCCATTTCTTCAGCAATTCACAAAAGCAGCGGCGGTACCCCGCCTGACTGCGGAAATATTCTGCGCAGTCCAAATGCATCATCCCTCCAGACCCTGTTTTTTCTGTCAGTCTCCGGTGCGGCAGACTCCCGTGAAATCTGCCGGAGATTTCTTCTTACTGTTCGTCCAGTATACGCTCATGTCCGTTCCATGTATAACGGATCACCGTCACAATCTGCGAATTCATTGGTCTCTGCAGTTCCGCGATCCGCAGACCATCCACGGTATCATAGCATCCCCACAATGCCTGAGAATTCATGATATAGTCAAAATCCAGTTTATGTACCAGTTCAAACATACTGCTGATATTTTTGTCATCTACTCCGGCAAACGCCTCATCCAGTGCAATCATGCGCGGATGATCGTTCCGCTCCGCCTTTTTGTACTGTGCGTTGACCGCCGCAAACAGCGGAACATACATCGCCATTGCTTTCTCACCGCCGCTGAATCGGTTAAAGGCCGCGTTGGTCAGAGGCTTTCTGGGTTCTTCTCCACGCCGGTAATACATCTGAAACGCAAACCAGCCGCGATAGTCCATCGCATCCCGTACCAGATCCATATAGTTGATCATTCCGCCATTTTCCTGCAGCATCATTTTTTCCGTACGGATTTTACTGCGGAAATGCGAAGCCGCTTTCTCGATATCCTCCACTGTCAGCAGTTCCCGATCCCGAAGCAGGATCTGCTCCAGGTCTGCCACATCAAGTTCTTCGTCATTCTCAGCCTTTTTCGGTTTCCATTCCAGCGAAAAACTGAGTCCCATCGAGGTATCCATCTCCCGCATCAGCCTGGACATATCCTCTACCCATTTCCGGCTCTCGGCGATCCGGTCTGTCAGCTGCTGGCTGATCGTCTGAGAAAGAATATCCTCAAACAGCTCCCTATCCTTTTCCTGAATCAGCAGACGGGTCTCATCAATGGTATTTTTCAGAATCTGGTAAAACTCTTCCAGGTAAACCTTCTTTCCATTCCATACAGATACCACCCGCACTCTTTTCCGCAGAATATTTGCTGCGGTTCGGACCGCGCTTTCCTCCTCTCCCGGGGCATCTCCAAAGCATTCCTCCAGAGAGGTTCCGTAACTGGCAAGACTTCCGTTATGTCTCTGGAATACCAGATATAAAGACTGAAGCAGTTCAGATGCCTCGCGGTTTTTGTCACTGTCCCGCAGGAACCCTGTCGCTTTCTCAGCGCACGCTTCCAGAGTATCAGACTCCCGGTTCATCAGCAGTTTCAGAGAAAGCTCTTCTTCGAAGCATCTGCGCAGAAATGACTCCTCGCCAATCATGCGCACAAGAATTTCTTTTCGTTCCGGCTCCTCTTTTTCCAGAAGCTCAACCCGGTCGGTAAGCTTCGCCGTTTCAATCCGAAGACTCTCACATTTCTCACGGATCGACTCCAGCTCCCTGTTCATCTGTTCCAGCCTCGCTGCCTGTTCACGGATTTCCGGCCGATTCAGATACTCCTCATACTGCCGGATCTGAATCCCGCAGGCATCCTTTTCCACCGTACAGCGCTGTTTTTCCGTCAGGGCTCGATCCAGATTTTGTTCTTCCCGGTCGATACGATCTTCCCGGTCGGCAATACTCTCGCGATTCCGCTCCAGCTGTGCCAGCAATTCCCGACAGCGCTGCCAGATTTTCACATATTCTTCCAGCGCATCCGCCGCTGCCTCATACTCTTCTCCGGTTCTTCCGTATGGGAACGGCCGGCACTGGCGGAGCATCTGCTGATAACAGATATCTCTTCTCTCCAACGCTTCCCGTTCCTTTTTGTCCTGACTTTCCACACTTTGTTCTGCGATTTCCAGTTCAACACTGCACTTTTGCAGCGACTCCAACGCCTGATTCAGCCGGGAGAAATCCGGAAGACCGCAATACTCCTGTTCCAGCCTGTCGACTGCTTCGTCCAGCTCTTCGAGCATTTCCTTATGCTTCTCCAAAGCAGTCTCTGCCTCTGCGATCAATTCCTGAAGGCGTCGGATCTCACGTTCTTTCTTCCTCTGTCTCGCCAGTTGTCCGACAAATTCCGCTTCGCCCGTTTTCTCTGCCCGTCCGGCAAGCATACCCTGCCGGAACCTGCCGTCCTTTCCCACGAACGCTGCAAGATCCGGATGGTTGTTTCCTGCCGCTTCTGCTTCGTTGTTCCCGCCATCCGTATCGCTGCCGTCCCATAGACCGCCCGAACCTTCCGTAGCTTCGCCAATGTTGTTCAGAATCCGCAGAACCTCTTCTTTTATTTCATCCGGCAGCTCCTCATTGACGGTCAGGCCCGAAAACGGCACGCCGTCCTTCTGTTCTGCCAGAATCAGACTGTCCAGAAATTCCGGACACTCTTTCTGAATCCGCGGAAGGTCCTCCCGCGCTGCCACCAGCGCGTCAAGAAGTCCCATGCGCTGAAGCTGAGCCTCCAGTCTCGCACAGTCGCTCTCCTCCATCTGCGGCGAAAATTCTATCGTTTTATAAAAGGGAACTGCCTGAATTCCGGCTGCTTTCAGCGCCTCTCTGGAACGCTGCGTCTGATCATCCCGCTCCGGTTCCAGCTCCTCCTGCTGCTTTACTTCCTCAAGTTCCTCCGTTAATTGCCGCAGTTCCGCTGCCTTTTCGTCATATTGATGCTGCGTTTCCATGCGGCAATCCAGCATCTTCTGACGCTGACGCTCATAATCGCGGCGCAAAAGTTCCTGGATCTCTCCCGCCTCTGAGAACGACTGATAGCCCCGTACCTTTTCTTCTGCTTCCAGAAGCACAGTTCTTTCAGGATGCCATGAAACAGCCTGTTTTTCTGCCTCAAAGACTGAAACAATCCAGTCTTCCCGACAGTCCTCCACCTGTTCCATGGTCTCCTCCTGAAGGTTTTCCAGTTCCCTTTTTTTCCTGACAAGTTCTTCCAGTCGGCTGGCTTCCTCGTCGTACAGACGCGCCGCCTCCTCATAGAGACGGATCACTTTCCGGCATTCGGCCAGCTGTTTTCCGTACTCCGCGAGACGTTCTGAAATCCTGTCACTCTCCGCTGACTGTTCCTGATTCAGCAGCCGTACGGCGTTTCCGTGGTCCTCCCAAAGCAGAACTTCCTGCTGTTTTTCCAACTCCTGTTTCTGTTCCTCCAGTCGGTCGCAGCATCCGGACAGTTCGTCCTGAAGGAACTTCCGTTTCTGCTCATGGAGAAAAATCTGACTGTTGGCGTCGTCCGCTCTCCGCTGCCATTCCTTTTCTCTCTGCTGAAGTTCCTGAATTTTCCGACGGGCTTCTGCCAGTCTTCGGTCCACATCCGCCAGATCCGAATCGAGAATCCCTTCCCGCTCGGCAAGCAGCAGTTTTTCTCTTCCCGCCAGATCAGAAAGACTCCGCTGATTTTCCTGAATGGACGCGCCCAGTTCCTGTTTTCTCACTGTCAGCTGCTCCAGCTGTGTTCTTGCTGTGTTTACTTCCCTCCTTCTGTCCAGGTAAGCCTGAGCCTTCTTTGCCAGCATATACTGATTATAGCGGGTATATTCTGTCCGGATAATTTTTACATCCTCAAAAGCACGTTCCAGAGTTTCCAGGCTTTCCTGAATCTCATCCATTTTTTCCATGGCGTCAACCATAACGCGCAGATCTTCGTCCGTGAGCGTCTGCAGCGAATCATTCAGAATCTCATAAACCTTGGACGGACGGAATTCTTTGGAAAGCTTCGGTGCCCGCACCTTGACCAGCAGACGGATAAACTGCTCATACTGTTCCATCTTACGAAAACCGAACACATACTGATTTACCAGCTTCTTGTATTCGCCGGGGCTGTCAGTAAACAGGTTTCCCTCACCCAGCACCTGACGCATATCCCTCTTGTCATAGGGAATCCTGACGCTTCCCGCCTCCCGGTACAGCAACAGATCATATCCGATTCTTCTGCCGTCCAGGATCAGAAATCCCCAGAAATCCATCGATCTGCCGCGCTTTGCCCTCTGTCCGATTCCGATGGTGCGGTAGGATTCCTCTCCCTCCATCTTAAATTCAAGAAACAGATAGCCTGTGGATTCCTCCTTTCCCTCTTCCCCGAGAAAATAATATTCCATCCTCCGGTCACTGGAGCCAAAAGGATCCAGTCGGCTCGGCGTCCGGTCTCCGTCCAGAATAAACGGTATAAAACTCTGCGTTGTGATGGATTTTCCAGAGCCGTTCTGACCGCGCAGCAGCAGCCTGCCATTTTCAAACCAGAACTCTTCCTCATCATAAAGCCAGAAATTCACAAAACCAATCCGATTCATCTTCCACCGGCTGTTCATTTGCTCTCTCCTCCTGTGTAGTCTTTTGGATAATATCCTTTCAGCTTTCCAACTGCCGGCAGCAAAATCACATGTTCATCTTCCAGCCTCAGCAGCATCCAGTCTTTCATGTACTGCAGAATCCGTTCCAGGAGCTTCTCCTCATCCATTTCCCGGTATTCCTTGCTCCACGCACTGTTCCATCTGTCCCGGAGATTCCGGATCAGCTGGAAGAATTCTTCCTTCCGCATCTCCAGGCAGCCGTCTTCTCTCTGCTCCAGCTCCCCGCTTTGCACCATGTCCTGCAGCCGCGCGCAAACCAGGAGTACCGCCTCCGGCAGCATCGCGTCTCTGGGATGCACCGTCCCGAACACCTCGCTGTCCTCAAGCATCCAGAATGCCGCGTTTCTGTGAATATCCAGTCTTCCTCCCAGATGCTCGCCGAGATATTTTCCCACCCACTGCCGCTGATTTTTGAGATAATAAGCGTCGGGATCATCGGAACTCTGCCAGTAAAGAGCCGGACAGGCGGCAAGCTGCCGGTATACCCGGTTGATTCTTCTGCTTCCCCGGTCTTCGGACAACTCCTCAAATTCTGCTTTTTCAAAATCCTGCCAGGATTCATACGCCGAGATATCCCTGCCGAGACTGACTGCAAAATAACGGGAATACCCTGTATTTTCATAAAGAACCTCCCGTCCCCTCTCCTGTCCGAACGCCTCGCTGCTTCCTTCATGAACCCGGAGGATCTGCAGCTTCTCCAGATACTGCATTACACGTACCAGAGATTTTCTCTGGGTAAAGGAAGTCCAGTCGATCGGAAGATCTCCCTTCAGTACAGTTTCCACATAATCGATCAATTCTGACAGAAGAAACCGCTCCTGCTCTTCCCTGTCCTCCAGGAACATCAGAACAGCGCACAAAATACAATAATCCTGAATTTCCGTAAATTCCTGAATCCCCATAAAACTTTCTGCATGCGCCGGGATTTTTTCCAGCTTGATCAGATGTTCTGTATGGATCAGCTTCCATCCCAACTGTTCGCGGATAAATTTCTGAAATTTCGGGACATCCCGCTTTACTCTGTAATATTTCTCCCTGTCGCTGTCCCTGCTGATCCAAAATTCTTCCAAAAGTGTTCTTATTTCATCCATACTCTTTATCGAAACTCCATCACATAAGCAGGCATCGTGAGGTCTCCATCCTCACAGTGAAGCACACAGTTCCCCTCTCCGCGGATCAGCCGGTACTCCTGCCCGTACTCTGTTCTCCCTTTGTGTTCGGAATTCATATTTGCCTGAGCAATCCACTGCAGAAAAATATTTCTCGTACTTTCCGTCACAGTATCTGTAATCTCCTCAAATACAATTTTCCTGTCTTTGATATACCTCAGCACAATCTCCTTCTGCTGTGAGACAAGTCTGAGATACCGCTCTCTCTGTATCATCTTCTCCATCGTCCGGTCCGTAAATCCCGTCCGATCCTTTTTCTCCCGATAGTTTCTGGTGTGGGGCTTCAGCAGAAATTCCGCCGGTTCTTCCCGGTACACGCTTTCATTGATTGCATCCGATTCCCTGGGCGCGTTCGTCCTGAAGTGCCGGATCTGCTGAATTCCGAATACATGGGCCGACAGCCGATGCGCCTCCTCCAGGTTTTCACACTTCAAAAAAAGCGACAGAAATTTCCGATAATCCTCTTTCCTGCTGATTCCCCAGTTCTGCATCTGAACAATCAGGGCAGCGTTCTGAATAATGCTCCGGATTACTTCGTTGGTAATACGAAGCACTCTTTTCGCCTCGCACTCCTGCTGCTCCGAATCCAGAAACCATCGAAGCAGGGAATTCCATTTTCCAACCACATTTTCCCTGACGCTCGCCTCCACATCTTCCCGGAACTCCGGAACTGCATGAGGAATCTCCAGCTCACTCTGTACCACGCGCTCCAGAAGCATCGTCTCCATCCGTTCCCGCGACTTTTTCAGCAGCAATTCAATTCGTCTGGCGTGGTGCTGCAGTTCCTGAACAAATTCATTCAGATAACGGATAAATTTATCCTTATGGAGTACAAACTCCACCGACTTCATCAGACGGGCCGCCTTTCCGGAATAAAAATCCCTCAGATAATCCTGATAGTTCTGGTTCAGCCGCTTGAAATCCTCCTGAAGCATATGCCACCATTCGTTCACTTCTTTCAGCCCGGCATGCTCCATCCGTTCCGTATCCTCCAGGCTTTTCTCCATCCGTACAAAAAAGTTGGTGGAAAGACTTCCCGATTCCAAAAAAATGTTCTCCAGCCGGATCGTCAGACGTTCAATCTCCACCGCATACTCGGACATTGTATATCGGTATTGTTTATTCTTATAGTCGGCAATGGTATACACGCGACCGGGATCCTGAATCGGCGTGAGATTTTTCCATTTCACCAGAGCCTCCAGATCAAGATCCAGCTGCTGTACCGTATAATCTTCAAATTCCTCTTCATTTTTCAGGAGTTCATAAATATCTTCCCGATAAAGCTGAAAGTGCATCTTTTCATATTCCCGATAAAAACACCTCATAATTTTTCGATAAACCGGGGCATTTGGGACGGAAAGATAAGAAGTCTCATTGATCGCATCCAGTCTCTGCATCTGCTACCTCTCTTCTGCAAATATTCCTCAAACTATGTGATTCAGTCAGCTGAACTGTTCCCTCGTCCGGACATTAAAGAGTTCCGCTCGCGGAACTCTCGCGCCGAGCGCGGTCGCTTTAGCGACAGATTTCTGCTTCGCGATGGGCCGGATGCCCTTAGGCGTCATGTGTTCATACGGTCTGTGCAGCGAATGCACAGACCTGACTGTACTGTAACATCAAGTATACAATAAGATGGAATATTTATCCATCCTCAGAGCAAAGTATAACAGTAATTTTTAATCGCAGCTTATACAAATCAGCGGCCACACGTTTTGCGTGGCCGCTGATTTATGCCGTAACCGTTCGGCAGAACACTCAGGTTCCGAATCCTGCATACTGCGTCATATACAATTCATAATAGCTTCCTCATTGGAATACTTCAGGTTATTGCGGACAGTATCGGAGAACAATACCGTGTCCTGAAGTACGATCGCAGCCTTTTTCCGCAGGCTGCTCCGTGACGCCCCGGCGATGTTCTGTCCGCCGATGCGGATTTCCCCGCTGTCCACATCGTAAAACCGCATCAGAAGATTTACCACTGTCGTCTTACCGCTTCCGGTGGCTCCCACCAGTGCAACCCGCTTTCCGGACGGAACCGTCAGGCTGAAATCGCGAATCACCGGATGCTCCGGAACGTAGGAGAAACTGATATCCTTAAATTCCACCGCCATATCCTCGTTTTCCGTCATCTCCTCTCCGCTCATGTCCTCGCTGGCCTCGTCCAGAACGTCAAAAACTCTCTCTGCGCCGGCGATCGCAGTCTGAAGCTGTCCGTAAATCTGCGCCAGTTCATTGATCGGGCGGCTGAATTGTTTCGCATAGACAATAAATGCGGAAATCACACCAACAGAGATCATTCCGTTCACCGCAAAATATCCGCCGAAAGCGGCAATAATCACAAATCCGATATTTCCGATGCAGTTCATAATCGGCCCCATGACGCCGCTGAACGCATCGGTCCGGATTCCGGCTTTGGTCAGATCATCTGCCGTCGTACAGAAATCCTGAATGATCGCACTCTGATGATTGTAGGCCACAACCGTGCGGTAACCGGAAATCATTTCCTCCACTGTGCCGTTCAGTTTCCCAAGAAGCATCTGTCTGCGTCTGGAAAACTTGCGCACTTTTCCCGAGAGAAGCTTCGTCGCCAGCAGGGTCAGAAGAACCGTGGCACAGCTCAGCAGAGCCAGCTGCCAGCAATAGAACAGCATCACAGCCACAGTGCCGATGATCGTCAGAATCCCTGAAAACATAGACGGCAGAGACTGGGAAACCGTCGTGGAAATATTTTCAATATCATTGGTCATACGGCTCATGACGTCCCCGTGGGAATGGGTGTCCAGGTAACGGATCGGAAGATCCATCATCTTGCCGAACAGCTCCTCCCGCATTCTTCTGACAATTCTCTGACTGATGCGTGCGCTGAGGAGCCCCTGCAGAAACTGGCTGGCGCTGTAAATCAGATACACCGACAGCATCAGGATCAGCGTGAACGAGAGGATTCCTCCGTCGCTCCCGGCGATAATATCAATTGCTTTGCTCTGGAGGCTCGGCGCATAGATTCCGCACAACGTACCAAGTACAACCACCGCCAGCATCCATGCAACCAGAACCTTTTCTTTTGCAAAGTAAGTCAGCACTCTGCGCAGCGTGCCTCCGACCTTCTGATATACTTCCACATAACACTCCTTTCTTTCCGGTCATCCTGCCGCCATCGGAACGGTTATCTCGTTTTTTCTTGTTACAGTTCAACCAGGTCTGTGCATTCACTGCACAGACCGTAGGAAAACGCAGAGCCTGTAGGCATCCGGCCCATCGCGAAGCGATTTTCAATGGACGGATGCCGTAACAGTTCAGCGGGCTGAACTGTTACCTTTTCTTTTCGCTTCTCTTTCTGTCTTTCTTTTCCACAGTCTCCCCGTAGCGCTTTTTCCAGTCCCGGCAGACTTTTTCCAGAAGCCCGAGAAGCTGGTCTTTCTCCTGCTCCGAAAGACAGGAAAACATCTGCGTATGGCGCTCCTGTCTGAAAGCCAGCGCCTCCATTGCCTGCTCTCTTCCTTTTTCCGTAAGCGACACGTCCGTAGTTCTGCGGTCCTCACTGCTGGCTTCACGGGCGATCAGCCCGGCATGCTCCAGCTTTGCGAGAACCTCGCTGGCTGATCCCGGCTGAATCCCCAGACGTTCTGTGAGAACCCGCTGTGTGATTTTCCCTGTTTCCAGCAGTACAATCAGAATTCTTTTCTGGCTTCCCTTTCCCTCGTACAAGGATCGCATGATATGATTAATATCGCGGAAATTGATAATCAGGCGGCCGTTCTGATCGGATCCCTCATACTGAACCCGGCGCAGATTCCGCTGCACCTCTCTGCTGGCGTCTTCTTTCATGATAACTCCCCTTTCCCATTTCGTTAGGTACCTTGATATTATCACAGTTGCTTTCTCCATGTCAAGTATCCTGTATTTTGCAATTGCCAGATGCTCACAGGTACTGTGTTTTCATACAGGAAACAGTTGCGTCCGCTACTATTTTCGTGCTGTACTATAACACTGTTGGCAGGCAGGATACCTTCCGGTACCTGTCAGACTCAGTTTTCTCGCTGTCAGCGAAATACCACGAAAGCAGGTGATCGACGTTATGACTGGAAATTTCCCGGAACTGGGACGCTGCATTTCCATCCTGGACCAGCTGATGAAAATGTATTACGACCACGGGCTGGCTGATTTTGAGATTGGCTGGGGGCAGCAGTTCTATGTGGAATACATCAGCGACCATCCCGGCGCATCCGCGCAGGAGATGGTGGAATACATCCGGGTCGACAAAGCAACGCTGACAAAAAACATCAAAAAGCTGGCGGAAATCGGATATATCGAAATCGTCGGCGACAAAAAAGACAAACGTGTCAAACATCTCTATCTCACCGCAAAATATCAACCAGAAAGTATGGCACAGAATGGAGGAACCCCATGGAAAAGAATGAAAGCAAACAATTCACACCACAAAAGAGAACTCTGATTTTTCTCTGTCTGGTTGTCTCTGGCATCGCCTCGTCGACGCTGTCCACTGCCATGACCACAGCCCTGCCGAACCTGGTGGAATCCTTTGGCGTCAGCGCAGGTCTGATGATCGACGCCTTCGACTGGAAATCGATCTTTTACCTGGTGCTTGTGATTATGTCCCTCTCCTTTGTGATCTCATGTTTTGTCTTTGAGGATGTTCTGGAGCTGCAGGACAAGAAATTTGACGTTCTCTCCTTTGTCGAGAGTATTTTCGCCTTCGGGGGCATCACTCTCGGAATCGGAAATATCAGCAGTTTCGGGCTGATCAGCTTCCAGGCAGGTCTGCCTCTGGCTGTGGACATCGTGGTCTGCGTCCTGTTCGTTATCCGCCAGTGCGGGCTGGTGACGCTTCCCGGCTCGCTTGCAACAGCAGTTGTCAGCCCGTTTGCCGGAAAGCTCTATGATAATCATCCAGGTCTGTGTATTCACTGCACAGACCGCAGGAAAGCATAGCGCCTGCGGGCATCCGGCCCCAGCGCGAAGGAATCTTTCATGGCCGGATGCGGTGACGGTTCAGCTGGCTGAGCTGTCACCGCACTCCAGCTCAAAACTCAGAAGCTGGGCGCATCCATGTCCGGAAAACCGGAAATACAGCGGCCAGTCTCCGTCCGGAATCTCAACAGGCGCCGTATATTTCGTCCACACATTGGTAAACTGTACCGGAATTTCTCCCAGCGTTTCTCCGTTCCATGCGGTTTTCACCTCAAACACACCGTCGCAGTATCCCCGGACAGAAATGGAAACCTTTCGCACCTTCCTGCAGCGGAAATATTTGAAGCCGGCGCAGGCTCCGTTCTGCATATTTGCAATATATCCCGGTTCCTCATCTCCGTCGCGGCCATCCTGGGTGATGATCGGAAAATATCCGTCCATCCATCCGCCGTCCGCCGCCGTATACACAGATTCCTTTCTCTCCGTAAACAGATTGCAGGCAATATGTGCCGGATATACGCCTTTTCCTTCCAGCGGTCCGCCGTTGGGTCCGCAGGAAGTCATTTCCGCCTGAAGAATTCTTCCATCCTCCGTAAAATGAATCTCCTCCATGCAGCCCTGACGGGAATAAACGGTTCCATTGGTATGCCTGTGATAAAAGATGTACCACTTTCCGCCGATCTCCACCATGCTTCCGTGGTTGTTCGCACCGTAGTACATCGGCTGATCCGCCTTTTTATACGTATCAATATGCAGATCACAGTTGCTGACGATCACACCTCCATAAGTAAACTCCCTGTCAGGATACCGGCTCACCGCGTAACAGAGCTCATGCATCACAACCGAAGAATAGATGAAGTAATAATATTCCCCACGCTTTCGAATGGAGGACGCCTCAAAAAACTCATGGCCTTCATATCCGCTTCCGGCGCTGTACGGCTCGCTGGGCATCAGCACCTTCGGCGCCTGTTCCACGGTCAGCATATCTTCGCCGAGCACGGATACCATCGGACCGGTTCTGGACCTGTCCCCGATGCCGCAGAAGCCCAGGTATAAATACGTCTTCCCGTCTTCCGTCAGTACGCCGGGATCAAAGGATGGCTCGTCGCCCTCTCTCTCGCCAAGCCGGGTTCCGTCGCTGTAATGTACGTATCCGTAAAATTCATAACTTCCCGCCGGCGTGTCACACACCGCCACAGAAACTACCGGAACCTTGTCCAGCACGTAATAAAGATAATACCTTCCGTCCGGTCCGACCGTCACATCCGGCGCATACAGGCACATATGGCCGTCCCGGTTCAGAGGATCCGCGGTTTTCGGATAAATTACTCCTTCATATCTCCAGTCGCTGAGATCCTTCACCGGCGCGGACCAGCACACATAATCGTTCATGCAGAACACACATCCGCGAAACTGATCGTGGGAGCCGTATACATACACACGATCTCCGAATACATAAGGTTCTCCGTCAGGCACATATTCCCAGGACGGAAGATACGGATTAAAACCCTGTTTTTTCATACTGACTTTCCTCTCTGTATTTTTCCTCTTAAACTTTTGCCGCTGTCCGGCATCATTTCTCCGCAAGCATGACGCAGACCTTCCAAAAACAGTGGTAACAGTTCAGCCAGCTGAACTGTTATGTCATCCGCTTTCACTATCCGTATGTTCCCGTACGGAACATCTCCGGATCAGCCGGCACGGGATTTTTATTTCCCTCTCCCGGATCTCTGTTTCCTTTCCCTCCAGCCGCTCCAGCAGCAGATCCGCCGCCGTACGGCCCAGCTGCCGCAGCGGAAGCTCCATCGTCGTCAGCGCCGGACGGAAATATTCGGCCATTTCCTGATTGTCAAATCCGGCAACGGAAAGATCTCTTCCCGCTTTCATTCCATGCTCCTCCAGGTAATCGTAAACCCCTCCGGCCATCTGATCCGCCATACAGAACACCGCGGTCACACCTGCCCGCAGAAGCTGCGGAAGCAGTTCATAGCCGTCTGTGCGCTTCCAGTTTCCATAACACACAAAATCCGGATTATAACAAATGTTATTTTCGTACAGCGCTCTCTGATAGCCC
This sequence comes from Candidatus Fusicatenibacter intestinigallinarum, assembly GCA_019119555.1. Classification (GTDB taxonomy): domain Bacteria; phylum Bacillota; class Clostridia; order Lachnospirales; family Lachnospiraceae; genus Fusicatenibacter; species Fusicatenibacter intestinigallinarum. The sequence continues at coordinate 53,675 of DWWU01000033.1, forward strand.
AGAAGCCGTTTTCCTGTATGGAGATTATCCGCCCGTCCGCCGATTACCCCAATGTTTCGATGCCCCATCGAAATCAGATACCGGGTCATCTCATATCCGCCCCGCTCATCATCCAGTACCACCGACGGTACTTTCCCCGACGTCTCGCAGGCATAGGTCATTACTGCCGGAATCGGAAAATTCTCCGGAAAACATCGGATATATCTTTCATGACCCGCCACATAAATGACTCCGTCCGCCTGGCTCTGCCGGATCTGCTGAAGCGCAGGACGCAGAATGGAAGTGTAAGCCTCCTCATTTTCATACCAGGTATCACGCCACCTGGAATACAGCCGGAGGTTCTGCACCGTCGTACGGTATCCCAGCTTCTCGCAGTTCTCCATAATTCCATCCACAACGCCCGCTGTGCTGAACTGCACCAGATCCTCCGCAATAATCCCGATCATCCTGGTCTTCTGGATCCTCAGCCCTCTGGCGACAGCATTCGGCTGATATCCTCTCTGTTTCACAACCTCCAGAACTCTCTTCCTCGTCTCCTCTCCCACATTGGGCTTTCCATTCAGGATATTGGAAACAGTAGTCGGTGAAACATTGCATTCTTTTGCAATTTCCTTGATAGTAACCATCTGTCTCTCCTGTTCTCTTTGCGTATTTTACGTAACAGTTTCATCAGCTGAACCGCGCCCTTTTAACCTTATTCTCAGATCACTTTCACCTGAATCTCCACCTGCCTCAGATCCGGATCCAGGCTTTCTTCCGCGGAAAGGTCAAATCTGGGGCGCCCTTCCACGTCAAAATGAACTCTGCGGATTCCGTCACATCGAATGGTATGATGCAGGGCATCTTCCGCATGATAGGCAATCCTCAGCTCCCCCTGATCATCCACAAAAAAGGAATGGTGCCCCGGCCCATACTCACCTTTCACAGAATAATAGGAAAGAACCGGAGTATCCGCCTTCTCCCAGCTTTCCGGATCCAGAAGATCTGCATCTTCCTTTGCCGTCAGCATTCCAACCGCATAAGTATAGGCGTTGGCTGAACCTCCGGAGTATCCCAGATACACCGTCCCGTCTTTCACAAATCCATGAGGTCCTTCGTTGTTGATCGTCCCATTGACATTTTCCCATCCGTACAATGGCCTGGACAGCAGAACCGGATCACTTTTCAGCTGCCACGGGGTGGCTTCATCAATCTCTCCGATATACAGCATGGATCCCGTATCCAGAGGCGTTCCGATCTGCCTCCGATAGGACCATACCATATAGGACCGCCCTCCCGCCTTCAGATATGTCATATCCAGAGTGATCCCGTCTTCCGCCAGCCAGCTTCCATCCTTTTTTCTCACCCGCACCGGCGCTTCCCAGTCTTCCGGATGCAGGATCTCTCCGTCCCGCTTCAGTTTCATCATGTGGCACTGGGGACCCCAGACCTTCCCGCTGACGGCAAACAGAAGATATAAGTCTCCGCCGATCACATGAAACTCCGGCGCCCAGAACGTCTGCACCAGCCCTCTCTCCTCGTCTTTGTCCAGAATGATCTGCTGGCGGGTTCCCTCCGCGAAGAGTTCACGCACGGTATCCGCCTTTCTGGCGTACAGAGCGATATCGTCCACATTGTCGTTTGTCCCGATAAAGTACCAGCTTCCCTTCCAGCGGAAAATCACAGGGTCTCCATAACCGGAGGCCAGGGGAAAATGGTATGCCTCCTCCTGAAGCTCTCCCCGGACCCGGCAGTATCCCTTCTTTTTGAAATCCACCTGGTCGAGCTCCCAGCGGACGCTTTTTTCGGAAACAGAGCCGTCTGAGTAGACCGCCTCCGCCCGAAGCTCTGACAGATCTTCCCACCTTCGGATTCTGATAGATTGCGGAACCATTGTCCGGATATGACGAACCGGATTCCACCGCAGGCAAGCCCGCGTCACGATCTCACTTCCGACCGCCGCGCAGTCTCCCGTCTCTTTTTCCGGACCGGTCCACCGCTCACCGGAAAGCGTCTCATTTTCCGGCAGCGCCTCTGTTTCCTTCCGATACCAGATTCCCGCACTGTCCTGCCAGCAGATTTCATAACAGTTCCTTTTCTCGCAGCAGCGGAAGAAAATCTTTTCTGCCGGCCCGAAGGCGTTTACATGAAAAGACGGCCTTCGCTCAAACCGCAGAAAATCGGAAGTCATCCACAGCAGAACCTCTGCTCCGTCCCGATACTCCGGACTGCCGTCCTCCAGCGCTCTTACCGCAGCGATTCCGTATCTTCCCGGCGCCGCCATGAAAATGCACGGATTCTTTATCCCCCGCGGACGCAAGGTATCGTTCCCGCAAATCTCTGCCTCCGCAAAGAGCATCCCGTAATTTCGGTTCCACGGACAGTAGTGGATCCCATCCCGACTGTACGCCATATGGACGCTGTTCGCCAGGCCATCCGGATATTCCTCCGGCAGCACGGATCTCGTATATACTTTTACATAAGCCGTTCTTCCGCTGTACCTTACCATCTCTTCTTCCCTCTCTTTCCGCCTTCCGATGCATAATCTGCCAGGCTGTTAGTTTATCGTTTTACTAAATCAGATTATACCCTTTGTCCTCGCCCCGGTCAATCCCTGAAACGTAATGTTTCCACTGTACTGCAGCCATTCATCCGGCGGAACAGTATGTCATCCATACACAAATCCAGCAGGTAAGTTGACATCAGTTTCGATTGATTCTTTCCGATACAAACGTTATACTGATTTCAGGACTTCACACGAGATATAATATAAGGAGGGAATATTTATGGCTGGAATGAAGCTTCCGCTCATCGCTGAAATAGCGAAAAACACTTATGCAATCAATGAATTCGGTATGTCCACCGTATACCTGCTGACCGGTACGAAGCGGGCGCTGCTGATCGACACAGGGACAGGCGTTGCCAACCTCAGGGAGACCGTGGAATCGCTGACAGACCTTCCCTGTGATGTGGCGCTGACACATTCTCACATGGATCACATCGGAAACGCCATGCAGTTTCCGGAGGTTTATCTCAGCGAAAAAGATCAGGCATTTCTTTGGAAATCCCTGGATGAAGCTGCAGCAAAACTTCCGGAATTCCGGACGAATCTCACTCCGTCTGAGCAGGAGGCGCTCCGTCTTCAGTGCCTTCAGACCTCCTGTCGGGAGTATGCAGACCTGATCGGAACCATGGGGGCTTACGATATTTATGACTACCGCCCTTCAGATATTCCGCTGTTTGACCATTTTCCTGTATTTCTGGATCTGGAAGAAGGCATGTCCTTTGATCTGGGCGGACGGCTGGTACAGGTCATCTCCACGCCCGGCCACACCCCCGGCGGAAGAAGTTTTCTGGACCGTCAGAGCCGGATTCTTTTTTCCGGCGACGCCTGCAATCCAAATCTTTTGCTGATGTTCGGCTGTACGGTTGAGGAAACTCTGGAGAGTCTTCGCCATCTTGAAACCTTTTCCTCTGAATTTGACCGCAATTTTAACGGTCATATCGGTTACGCGGGAGACAACGTCCAGCGCGCGGTTCCCGACCGTGTGCTCTCCGACGCCATAGAGGTCTGTCGGCAGGTGACCGAACACACCGCCAGAATACAGACAGAACGAAATTTCCTGAACGGCCAGGAGCTACGTACAGCTGTCTGCGGGACGGTAAAAATCAGTTTTTAAGCCTCTGAAGCGTCACGTAAATGCTGCGATTTCCTATCACAGGGAACCCAGTTTCCTGCGATAGGAAAAACTGCCGCAATGAGGATGGTATCATGCGTCCTCATTGCGGCAGTTCCGCACGGAATTACAGATTCTGCCTGCTCCCTGTGTATGTGGGAGCCGTCCGTATGTTTCTCTTTATTTTTCTTCCAAGTACTTCGTATATTCCGCAGTATGAAGAAGCTCGTTGGCGTTTGCAATCCGTTCTTTCGTCGGAGGATCAATTCCCTCCAGCGGATACTCCAGTCCCAGCTCCTTCCATTTGAACACGCCGAGGGTATGGTACGGCAGCACTTCCACCCGCTCCACATTCTTCAGCGATCGGATAAACGTATCCAGCTTTTTCAGATCCTCGTCCTTGTCACTGTACTCCGGCACCAGTACATGGCGGATCCATACAGGCTTCCCGATCTCCGACAGATACCGCGCCAGATCCAGAATATTCTCATTGGAACATCCTGTCAGATCTCTGTGAGTCTCATCGTTGATTTCCTTGATATCCAGCAGAAACAGATCCACGTAATTCAGCAGTTCCTGAAACTTTGAAAAGAACGGTTCCCTGCGGGTAAACGGATTTCCACTGGTATCAATGGTGATATTCACACCCTGCGCCTTCGCCTTCCTGCAGAAATCCAGCAGAAAATCCATCTGCAGCAGCGGCTCTCCCCCGCTGATCGTGATTCCTCCTTTATCCGCCCAATAAGAGCGGAATCTGAGCGCACGCTTCAGGAGATCATCCGAAGAATACACCTCTCCTTTCTGCATGTCCCAGCTGTCCGCGTTGTGACAGAACTTGCAGCGCATTGCGCAGCCCTGCAGAAAAATCACAAAACGAACGCCCGGCCCGTCCACGGAACCGAAACTTTCCTGAGAATAAACCCGCGCCGTTACCGGCTGATTGTATTGTTCTGACATTCTGTATACCTCCTGCATTTCCCTTTGTTCCGGCAGCATGCATATTCCCGCATACCGTCGCTCCCTCTGTCACTGCACGGCGGCAGTTCAGACAGTTTTCCTTTATAATATCACACTACGACTCCTTATTCTTTCCGGAATCTTTCATGTTATCCCGGTATCAGCCACGATACATACCTTATTGTTTCGGTGAGGATGCGTTTTCGAGAGTGCAATTGTAAAAACGCACAGACCCGGTGGAACGATAACTGAAAGGTCGTGACAGTTCAGCTGGCTGAACCGTTACGAAAAGTCACAGACAGCCAGTGCGGATCATTCCGCGCTGGCTGTCTGCAACTGCTATCCTCTTGTCTGTAAATTCCGCCTGCACAGTTCTGCGAAACGTGACCGCTCATCCATACAGAACTGCTGCAGCGAAACTACACAGCTGACTTTCTCTGATTACATTGCCGCATGGCAGGTTCTGGAGATAACATCCAGCTGCTGCTCGCGGGTCAGGTCGATGAATTTAACCGCATAACCGGATACACGGATTGTGAAGTTTGCATACTCCTCTTTCTCCGGATGCTCCATAGCATCGATCAGTTTCTCTGTGCCGAATACATTCACATTCAGGTGATGTGCGCCCTGATCAAAGTATCCGTCCAGAACGTGTACCAGATTGTTGGTACGCTCCTCATCGTTGTGTCCCAGTGCGCCCGGGCTGATGGTCTGGGTGTTGGAGATTCCGTCCAGAGCCTGCTCATACGGCAGTTTTGCCACAGAGTTCAGGGAAGCCAGAAGGCCGCTCTTCTCTGCGCCGTAGGACGGGTTTGCTCCCGGTGACAGCGGCTCGCCTGCTTTTCTTCCATCCGGCATGGTTCCGGTAGCCTTACCATATACAACGTTGGATGTGATGGTAAGGATGGAAGTGGTCGGCTCGGAATCTCTGTAGGTATGGCATTTTTTCAGCTTGCTCATGAAAGTCCTCAGCAGCCATACAGCGATCTCGTCTGCACGGTCGTCGTCGTTTCCGTATCTCGGGAAATCTCCCTCGGTCTCGAAGTCAACAGCCATGCCGTCCTCGTCACGGATTACTTTTACCTTTGCGTATTTGATTGCGCTCAGGGAGTCTACCACATGAGAGAATCCAGCAATACCGGTAGCGAAGGTACGTCTTACATCGGTATCGATCAGAGCCATCTCTGCCGCTTCATAGTAATATTTGTCATGCATATAATGGATCATGTTCAGGGTATCCACATACAGTTTGGACAGCCACTCCATCATTGCATCATATTTTTCCATTACTTCGTCATAATCCAGATACTCGGAAGTGATCGGCGCATAAGCCGGTCCTACCTGCTGTTTGGTCTTGCAGTCTACGCCGCCGTTGATTGCGTACAGAAGGCATTTTGCAAGGTTTGCACGTGCGCCGAAGAACTGGATCTCCTTGCCGGTCTGTGTAGCGGATACACAGCAGCAGATGGAATAATCGTCGCCCCATACCGGACGCATAACGTCATCGTTCTCATACTGGATAGAACTTGTCTTAACAGAAATATATGCAGCATATTTCTTGAAGTTCTCCGGCAGATGAGAGGAGTACAGAACTGTCAGGTTCGGTTCCGGAGACGGTCCCATGTTCTCCAGAGTGTGCAGGAAACGATAGTCGTTCTTTGTTACCATATGGCGTCCGTCCATGCCGATACCAGCCATCTCCAGAGTCGCCCATACCGGGTCGCCGGAGAACAGTTCGTTGTAAGACGGAATTCTTGCGAATTTTACCATTCTGAACTTCATTACCAGATGGTCGATCAGCTCCTGTGCCTGCTCCTCGGTCAGGACGCCTTTCTCCAGGTCTCTCTGAATGTAAATGTCAAGGAAGGTGGAAATACGTCCAACGCTCATCGCTGCGCCGTTCTGGGTCTTGATCGCTGCCAGGTATCCGAAGTACAGCCACTGAACTGCTTCCTTTGCATTTGTCGCCGGTTTGGAGATATCATATCCGTAGATCTGCGCCATCTCTTTCATTTCTTTCAGCGCTTTGATCTGCTCAGCGATCTCTTCACGAAGACGGAAATCGGTGCCTTTCATTCCGTGTCTCTCGGACTCTGCAAAATCTGCTTCTTTCTGCTCGATCAGATAATCGATACCATACAGAGCAACACGACGATAGTCGCCGACGATACGTCCTCTTCCGTAGGTATCCGGAAGTCCGGTGATGATCTTATTGTGACGTGCTTTCTTCATCTCAGGAGTATAGACGTCAAACACTGCCTGGTTGTGTGTTTTATGATATTTGGTGAAGATCTCATGCAGTTTCGGGCTCGGAGTATATCCGTAAGTCGTACATGCCTGCTCAGCCATCTTGATACCGCCGTAAGGCATAAACGCTCTCTTCAGAGGCTTGTCTGTCTGAAGTCCGACGATCTGCTCCAGGTCTTTCATATCTTCATTGATATAGCCAGGTCCGTATGCAGTCAGTCCGGATACAACTTCTGTCTCCATATCCAGAACGCCGCCTTTCGCACGTTCCTCTTTCTGAAGTTTCTGAAGTTCTCCCCACAGCTTATTGGTCGCCTCGGTAGGTCCTACCAGGAAGGATTCGTCTCCTTCGTACTGTGTGTAGTTGTGCTGAATGAAATCACGCACATTGACTTCCTCTTTCCAGAGTTTACCTTTGAAGTCTGCCCACTGTTCAAACTGTTGCATAAAAACATCCTCCTCTATGAATGTAAATATAATGAATTTAATGGTTATCAGTTATTTTCTTAACGATCGCAAGCTTATTATATTCAATCTTTTTTCGTTTTTCAATACCTTTCTTGTACTTATTTGTATACAATAGCCCAAAATAATGTTCTAAATCAAAAACAAATTTTTTCGCGTCCTTCCTACATTTTGTAGGAAACTCAAAATATTACTGTTCAATTTTCTCTATCTGTATTATAATGATACCTAAACGTCGGAACTATACATGACTGTACGCCAGCCAGGAGGTAAATTTCATTGAAAAAGCGACAACGTAAAACAGATCATGAACTGACCCGATTCCAATGTATGTGGAAAGCCGTAAAAATGGAACTTCACCAGAACAAAAGTTCCTTTGCCGTATATGTTGTTCTGCGCGCACTTGTAATTCTCATAATGATCCGGCAGCTTCTCAACCAGAATTACGAATATGTTTTTCTCTGTATTCTGGTCCTGCTTCTGTTTATCATTCCGAGTCTCATCCAGGTAAACTTTAAAATCGAACTGCCCACCACCCTGGAAATCGTGATCCTGTTGTTTATCTTTGCCGCAGAGATTCTCGGAGAAATCAGTGAATTCTATGTGTTCTTTCCTTTCTGGGACACGATGCTCCACACATTGAATGGCTTTCTCGCCGCCGCCATCGGCTTTTCTCTGGTGATGATTCTCAACGATGACGAGAGAGCCGCGATCCATCTGTCGCCATTTTTCCTGGCGCTGGTTGCATTCTGTTTTTCCATGACCATCGGCGTGATCTGGGAATTCTTTGAATGTCTGATGGATCTGCTTTTCGGGCTGGATATGCAGAAAGATACCATCATACATACCATCAACTCCATCACTCTGGATCCCACAGGCGGCAATCACCCCTATACGATCCACGACATTACATCCACCGTGGTCAACGGACAGGACCTGGGAATCAACGGCTATCTGGATATCGGACTTCTGGATACGATGGAGGATCTTCTGGTCAACTTTATCGGAGCTCTCGTCTTCTCGGTGATTGGATTCTTCTATGTCAAGCACCGGGGCAAAGGACATTTTGTTTCCCGCTTTATTCCCCGCAGAAAGAAACGGGAAAACGATTATCTTGCAATCGTCGAACAGAACACAGAGAGATCTTCCGAATCCATACCGGTATCCGACAGCGGCTGTACGACGGCAGCTTCAGAAAATTCCTGAGCAAATCGCTCCCGCCGTGCCGGCTGCCCGGAAGCAGAAGGGAAAAATATTTTCAAAAGGAACCTGCAGCACTGCATATGTGCCGCAGGTTTTTTTGCGGCGCGGTTTCCCGCAGCTGTTCCCCAGGGAAAGGGTAACGTCCTTCATCCACTATTCGTTCTAATATTTTTTATTTAGTATATTGTATTATGATATAGTATGTGTTATGATGTACTCACAAAGGAGGTATACCTATGAATCCACAACTGAAAAAAGGCGTTCTGGAACTTTGTGTCCTGTCGCAGCTGACAGACGGTGACAAATACGGTTACGAACTGACCGAACTGATTTCCCGTGAAATGTCCCTGGCCGCCGGAACTCTCTATATGATTCTCAAACGGCTGAAAGAAGAGCAATATGTGGAGACCTACCTGGTGGAATCTGATTCCGGTCCGGCCAGAAAATACTATCATCTGACAGAAAAAGGATACGGTTATCTGAGCGAAAAGCAAAAAGAATGGCAGACGTTTACTGAAATGGTGGAACGTCTGACCCATAAAGGAGGATACAGCCATGATTAACACATACAAAGAATATATGCAGGAGCTTCGCAGGGCTCTGGCAGACTTTGACCCGGACTTCTCTGCGGAACTCCTGGAGGATTTTGAAACGCATTTTACCGAGGGCATCGAAAGCGGTATGACAGAAGAACAGATCTGCCGGGAGCTTGGATCCGTGGAAAGCGTCATCGCCGAGCTGAAGGACGACTTCCGCGCCTCCTCTCCCGACATTCCAAAAGTGACCGGTATCCGTCCCGGCAGCAGCAGCGCCTCACAACAGCCTGTCACGCAGATCCGGATCCGCCTGTTCACCGCCTCCGTCAGTCTGCAGGGCGGAAATGTCCCGGATGTTCTCTGCGATTATAACAGAGACGATTTTTCTGAAAAGTTTGAAATGTATACAGAGGGCAACACTCTGGTTCTCAGAGAAAAACCCCTGTCGCTCTTCCGGCGGCTGGGCATCGCCCGGACAGACGGAAGATTCTCCTTTACCGTTCCGTCTTCCGTGAACGATCTCGATATTTCCGACACAAATGGAAAAATCCATCTGGAAAATCTCTCCGTATCTTCCGCATGTGTCAATACGGTCAACAGCAAAATCAGCGCAGAGCATTTCAGCGCAGGAACCTGCGACTTTCACTGTGTCAACGGCCGGATCCATCTGGAAGACAGCAAGGTGCAGACGCTGAAGGCTTCCTCTGTCAACGGCCCCGTATATGTCAGCGGAACCTGTGAAGTACTCGAACTCCATTCCACAAACGGCTCTCTTCAGGCCAGCGCAGACGTGAAAAAGGAAATTTCTCTCAGCGCAGTAAACGGAAGCGCTTCCGTTCACTACAAAAAGGCCCCCGGCGGCGCGGAGATCGACCTGAGTTCCAACTGCGGCAATATATCCGCTTTCTTCAACGACACGCATCTGAACAGCAGGAAAAATCTCCGGACCGCTTACGGGGACAGGGAATTGAACATTACTGTTCACACACAGAACGGCAGCATCCGCCTGCAGGAAGTTGCCAACCTCTCCGGGCAGGAATAACGCAGGCCTGCAGACAGGCCCGGCGGTTCCGATGATAGGAACCGCCGCGGATGTCCGCTCAATAATAAGCATCCCATACGCGGAATCTGAATTTCTCCCATTTTCCCATCCCGCGGCAGATTTCCCGGCAGCATTTCAGATACAATCTTCTCACCGCGGCCGCCTCTTTTCCGGTCTCCCGTTTCTTTCCATATATAGCTTCCGCCGCCAGATCCCGCGTTTCCTGTACCTGCTCTTCTTCCAGCCAGGGAAATCTCCCGCAGACGTTCTGTGCAAAGTCATCCTCCAGCCAGTCGCTTTCTGCCGGCAGGCCGCCTTTTTCGAGCACTTCCATCAGATCTCCGAATCGTTCAGGCACAGATTTCCGTCTTCTTGCTGCGAGAATCACGGTGCGCCTTATCCACAAAACCAGAACTGCCAGAGCAGGAATCCCGGCTGCCTCCGCCACAGTTCGCGCAACCCGGAGAAACGCCCGGAATCCATCCGATTCCCGGAAGAATCCTCCGGCCGCCGGATCCGCCGTCCCTCCGTCTCCTTCCGGCAGCGGATTTTCCGCCTCTGCCTGTGATTCTGCCTGCTGCTCCGGAGTCCCTGTGAGCTCCGGCGTCGGGGTCGTTTCCGTCTGATCCTCCCGGCTGCTCTGACTGTCAGACGCCGGATCCGCCGGAGGAATCTCCTGCTGCGACGGAGATACGCCGTCCACGGCGCCCGCCGGCGTCACTTCCACAGGAATCCATCCGTACACATCCTGATAAATTTCCACCCATGCATGGGCACAGCGGTCTGTCGGATACGCGGCGTACATTTGCCCTTCCTCTGCCCTATGAAAAAGATCCTCCGAAACTGCAAGACCTGTCGCGTACCTTGCCGGGATTCCATACATCCGGAACATCATCACGGCTGCGCTGGCAAAATGCTGACAGTATCCTTCTCCCCGCTCAAAAAGAAAATATTCAATGGGATCTCTGTCTTCGGGAAATCTTCCCACCTGCAGATTATAGCTGCAGGTATCCGCCAGCCAGGACACAATAAACCTGCGGACCTCCTCTGCATTTTCCTGTGGATTTTCATCACAGATCTGTTTCAGGCGGCTCAGCGTGTCAGGCCACGCAAGATAAGCCTCCGCCCGGACGTCCGTTCCGTTTCCGGCCGCCTGTCCCAAAAACAGCTCCGTCCCCGCCAGTTCCATATAATTCGCAGGCCAGAAGCACTGATACTCGCGGGAATCACCGTCGAAACCGATAGTACGGGAAAAATAAGGCACATACTCTCCGTCCAGAGAATCGTAAAGGTTCACCGACAGATCCTGGGAAACTTCCGTCACCGCCGTATCCTCCAGCCAGACCGCCATGAAATAACTGTCCGGCTCCATGTCTTCCTCCAGCATGTCCCAGCCATGTCCGGTATACACAGACCCGCTGAAATTTTTCAGATAAAGTGTTCCCTCCGGCTGTCTCCCGGTCTCCAGAGCTGCCATCACCTCCCCGGTATACCGGATTTCATCCTCATTGGACAGTTCCCCCGGATTCGAAGTAAGACCGGGAATCTCCGGCAGCGGCAGAACTGATTGTTCCGGAAAATCCATAAAGACAAACGTATCTCTCACCCATTGCCGTGCCTCCAGCTTCTGTGTCCCCACACGGCCATCCCAGACTGCCGCTATTCCTCGGCTGACCAGCAGCAGAACCAAGCCCAACGCCGTCGCCGTCAGCGCACGGGCGACGTGCGGCTTTGCCGGAGGCGATGGAACCTTCCGGCACCAGCTTTCCCTGTCCGCCTGTTTCCCGGAGCCTCCGGCAAAAATTCCCACGCAGCAAAGCGCCAGAAGACTGACGGCGCCAAAAGACGGAACCTCCCCAACCGCCAGCACTGCGGCCAGCGGCGGACAGAAGGCCAGCAGCACTCCGATCCTGCTGGCTTTTCCCACCGCTGCCGCATACAGAAGAGCCCCAAACGCCGCCAGCAGAATTCCGAATGCCAGATATGAGGAATGGTTCCAGACCAGTTCTGTCCGGCTCACCGGATCAGACGGATAAAAATGATTCCAGGAAGTCACCGTCACAGACTGATACAGGTTCCCGAATCCTTCCCGCAGGCTCAGAAGCCTCTCCTCCCTGCCTGGCAGAACGACAGCCGCCGCGCCAGACAGCAGCAAGATTACCGCCAGGACTGCCCACAGACTTCGCCTGTGCTTTCCGGAAAGCCAGCAAAGCAGATGACAGATCACAAACACCACAGTGATTCCTGCCGTCATGGCGAGCAGTACCTGGAAATCTGCTTCCGGAAAAAACGTTTCCCACAGCATCCGGAGAACACCGCAAATTCCCAGAAGATAATAAATGATCAAAAACATAAATGCCCCCTGTTAAAGTTCGATTCTCAGCGTCTTCCATTTTTTACTGTCCGAAACAGACTCCGGAAATTCCACAACGCATCGGGTTCCTTCCCACAGTCTCCGCTCTCCATCCAGACACAGCTCTTTTTCATATCCGTAGAATCTCTGACTGTCCCGTTTTTCTTTTCTTCCCGGTCCGGGACCGTCGCTTTTCACTAACGCCATGAAAATCTCACAGAGATCCTCTTCCGAAGTCACGGCAAAACGTCTCTCCCCTTCTCCTTCCTCCCAGACCACATCACATTCTGTTCCGCTCCGGCAGAAGGTACCGATCAGACTTGCAGCCGCAGCACAGTATCCGTCCCGCTGAGCAGCATCCATTTCAGAGGGCCGGTATTCCAGTCTCAGCAGCATCCTGACCCGGCTTACCGTGGTTCCATACTCCCGAACCATCCACCGATCTGTCCTTGCGCTCAGCTTCCAGTGGATTCCTCTCATGGAATCCCCCGGCTGATATTCCCGTATCTGATAGGTGACGGAGGGATCCTCGCCTTTTCTGGTATCGTCTTCCTCCTCTGCGCTTCCGTCCCCCGGCTGTACCTTTATGACCAGATCAAGCTGGCGAACCGGAGGCAGAATATACAGTTCCACAGGTTCCGGCACCGGGAGCCTGCAGGAAAAAATCTGCAGGAAATCATACAGTACAATGCGTTTCACCCGGACAGTACGGACTCCGCTGTGTTCCGATGAAACCTTGCAGGATAACTGAAGCTTTGATTTTCCTTTTATCTCCACGTTCGTTGTTCTCTTCTCCGTCTCCGACGGCACACGGCTGTCGGAAAACTGAAACTGTACAGACGCCCGCGTTACAGGGAGGATGCTTTGGTTGAAGATCTGAAAAGAAGCCTCCGCCCGCTCTCCCTGTTCCGCCGTATTTTTCCCGTCGGCGGCCGTCATCCGGCACTGTCTCTTCTGCAGCTGAAGCGACGTCAGAAGAACCGCCGCCAGCAGCACAAGAAAACAGGCTGCCGCCAGCAGCACGGCGCCGTCAAACATTACATAACCGCCAAGAGAAGCCAGCACAAGAAAAACATAAATGATTTTCCGTCCCATACAACACTCCTTGTTTCATTCACCCGGCATGCATTTCTCTGTGACATCACCGCAAAAAAATCAACCGTTCTTCTTTTTCGGCACAGGTCTTGGCACCTGCCGCAGGATCTCCTCCAGGACCTCCCTGGCCGTCATATGATTCATCCGTGCCTTTGTCCCGAGCCGAATCCTGTGAATTCCCACATCCACAAACACCTGCTCCGTCTCCTTCGGCGTCACATAATTTTTTCCTTTCAGATATGCCGCAGCTTTCATCATCCGCACCAGCGCCAGACCGCCGCGGGGACTCATCCCCAGTTCAACCATCGGATGAACCCGTGTCGCCCGCACCAGGTTTGCCGCATATTCATAAAGAACATCGTGCACAAACACCTGCTCCGCCTCCGCCTGCATCTGCAGCAGAAGTTCCGCATCGGCCACAGGCGCCAGATCTTCCAGTGGATTTCCGGCGCTCCTGCCCTTCAGAATCGCGATCTCATCCTTCAGCTCCGGATAACCCATGGACAGACAGATCAGAAAACGATCCATCTGAGACTCAGGGAGCATCTGGGTTCCCGCTGAGCCGGAGGGATTCTGGGTTGCAATCACCATAAACGGACGGGGAACCTGGCGGGTCACGCCCTCTACCGTTACCTGCCGCTCCTCCATAACCTCCAGAAGCGCCGACTGGGTTTTCGGAGACGTCCGGTTAATCTCGTCCGCCAGAAACAGATTGCAGAAAACCGCTCCCGGCTGGTAGACGAAACTCTGCAGATCCTTTCGGTAAACGGAGAAACCGGTGATATCCGACGGCAATACATCCGACGTAAACTGCATCCGCCGGGCCTCCAGGCCGAGCGCCCGGGCAAAGGCCACCGCCATCGTCGTCTTTCCGACGCCCGGAATATCCTCCATCAGTACATGTCCATTGGCAAGCATCGCCATCATAATTTTCTCAATGCAGGCGTCCTTCCCCACTACCACCTGCCGCACCTGCCCGATAACATTCTGCAGGATTTCTCTGGAATTGTTCATCCTTCCTTCCCCTTTCGTATCATTCTTCCCCCCTGTCTGCATTCTGTCAAAAATCTGTCTGTTTTTTCTTATTTTATCATCTCAGAAAGTAAGAATAAAGGCATATCTATTAAAATATATCGCTGCCTTACCATTCAGTGATTCCTTCGGGAGGAATCGAGAATAAAGTTTCCTGCATACAAAAACTCTGCCAGCCGCACGGAATGCCCCGCGGCTGACAGAGTTTTCTCCTTCTTTATTCATTTTCCCGGCACCGGAATTCTCCTGCTGTGTCAGATCTTCCGGCGCTGAGATGCAGACACTACTTATTCCTTCACTTCAACCAGCTCAATGCGGAAATTCAATTCTTTTCCTGCCATCTCGTGATTTGCGTCAAAGGTGATCGTCGTTTCTCCTTTGGCTGCCACCTTCACCGGAAACGGCTGACCGTACTGGTTGGTCAGATATACCTGCTGGCCTGCCTCCAGGTCCTCGGAACCGGGAAGCTGAGCAATCTCAACGGTAAAGACCGCATTGGGATCCGGCATTCCATATGCTTCTTCCGGCATCAGATGAACGTCCACAATCTGTCCGACTTCCATATCCGCCACAGCGGCGTCAAAGCCTCTGATCATCTGTCCTGCACCGCAGACGAATTCCAGCGGTTCCCCGCGGTCATAAGAAGAATCAAACGGTGTTCCGTCATTGAAGGTTCCCAGGTAATGTGTGCGGCAGGTCTTTCCCACGTTTCGCCCGGTGAGGGCCGGCTGAGAACCGCATCCTCCGCAGCCGCTTCCACAGGAATGGCCTTCTTCGTGACCGCCGCAGCCGCTTCCGCAGGAATGCCCTTCCTCATGACCGCCGCAGCCGTTTCCATCTTCATGATGGCCGCAGCTATGGCCCTCTTCGTGGTGATGATCACAGTTCGCTCCGGTGGACACCAGCTCCCCTTTCAGGTACGCTTCCACCGCCTGATCCGCATCTCCCTGCGCGCCCGCGCACAGTTCCACTCCGGCCTCTGCAAGCGCAGCCTGCGCGCCGCCTCCGATACCGCCGCAGATCAGCACATCCACCGACTGTCCGGCCAGAAGTCCCGCCAGCGCGCCATGTCCGACGCCGTTGGATCCGATCACTTCGCTGGAAACCACGCTGCCGTTCTCCACTTCGTATACTTTAAAAGACTCTGTTCTTCCAAAATGCTGGAAGATGTTTCCGTTATCATAGGTCACCGCTATTTTCATTTCAATTCCTCCTGCTGTTCTTCTTTCCGGACGGCGGCCTTTCTGCTTTTCCAATGCGCCGGCCGTCTGCCGGAATCTTTCACATGCCTTATCATACACGCCCTGCTGCAAATTGGCAACAGAATCCTGCAAATTTCCGGTTCATCACGGAGTACCATCGAGAAGAACTTCTTCCACAGCATCGTAAGCGTCTTCCAGTGCATCCAGAGCCTCTGTGAGCACAGTGACTTTTTCTTCCTCCTCATTCTCCGATTCGTAGTCCTCCACAAGCTCTGCCAGACTCGTTTTCAGTTGTTCCAGATAACCGGAAATCTCCTCCAGCCTGGCCTCCTTGTCGCTCACGGACGCAAACTCAATGATTTTTTTCATGACTGTTTCCTCCCTGCTTTCTCTCTTAACCTGAAACGTAACCGTTCAGCCAGCGGAACTGTTACGCATCCGGCCACTGAAAATCCCTCCACGGCCTTCTGTGTCTCATCTGTTCCAGTATATCACAGAACCGTCAAAAACTACTGGTCAGTTTCCCGGCGCTTCCGTTTCTCATTTTGTTTCCGGCCTCATGCGAAGCGCAAACACAAAGTTCTCCTCCTTCAGACGGTATTCTTCCCTCAGCGCCGGTCCGCAGCTGTTGGATCCGATTCCGCTCTGAGCATAATCCAGGCAGAGCACCGTATACGGAGACTTTACCAGCTCATAATTATGTGCTTTTTCTGTCAGTTCCTCCTGCGTATAATGGGATGCCTGGAATGCAAACGTCCTGGCTGCCGCAACGGTCAGTGCAAGATGATCGTTCTCCAGAATCACATAATCGCAGTCATCATGCGCGCCGTTCTCCTGGGGACGGATGTAATCCTCATACATTCCCTCCACGTCTGTGCGGAATACACCGTGGTATCCGGACTGCCTTTTATCCTTATAGCTCTCATTCGGTCCGATGCCGCAGTAGGTAACTTTCTCCATCGATCCCGGCAGAAACAGCCGCAGTCCGAATCTTGGCAGGAACGGGAAGTGGGGCGTTCTGGCAACATCCAGCCGGACGTCCACGGTTCCGTCCCCCGCCACCGTCCATTCCGCATGAATTTCCAGAATTCTCTGCGCATAGATGGCAGCCACAGACAGGTCGCTTTCAATCACCGCACAGCCATCCTTCTCCGTTACCGTCGTTCCGTACGCCCGGGCCGATGTGCGGTCATACTGGGCCTCCATCCATTCCTTCTTAATATTTCTGTCATTGTCCGTCGGCGCGCGCCAGATATTATAGTTCATCGGCTGTTCCAGCAGATTCTGACCGCCGTAAACCATCTGGTCAAACAACCCGGTTCTCTTGTCGTATACATAGCGCCATCCGCCGCCGCTGAGAATTACATAAGCATCCTCCTCGACAACCTCCGGTGCGGAATTCGTCCGTTTTTCCAGAATCGTCTTCACGATCTGATTGACATTTTCTCCCGTCTCAAGCGCCACTTCATCAAATCCCAGCGCAAATCCTTCCGGGAGAACGCCTCTGCTTTCTTTCAGCGCGTAGGAAACCTTCAGCGCCGCTTTTCCTCTCTCGGGCACCTCCACCGGCATCCGGAAGCTTCCTTCTCCATGCGCCGGAATGTCCAGAACTGCCGGATCCTCCACACAGCCCTCTGCCACAGTTACGCCGTCGCACAGCACTTCCCAGGAAACCGTCAGATAATCCTTCAGATTCAGGAAATCCATATAATTGTGCAGCGTCACCTCTCCGGTGTTCTGGTCGTAGGAAACCACACGGGCCGGACGGTAGACATTCTTAAATTCCAGCAGGCCGGTATGTACCCGACGATCCGGATATACCAGTCCATCCATACAGAAGTTTCCGTCGTGGGGATATTCGTCATGATCTCCGCCATAGGCGTACCTTCTTCTGCCGTCAATGGTCTTTCCCATGTCGATGGCATGGTCGCACCACTCCCAGATAAACCCGCCGCAGACGCCGTCATACTGCTGAATCACACGGAAATAATCCTCCAGATCTCCGGGGCCGTTGCCCATTGCATGACAGAACTCGCACATGACAAACGGCTTTCTTGCATCTTCCTGTTCATACTGGTGAATTTCCTCCAGAGCCGGGTACATACAGCTGAAAAGATCGATATTGTCGAAGTTGTATTTCCGCCGGTCAGAGGTATACAGAGCGCTCTCATAATGGGTCAGACGAGTATCGTCAAACTTCTTTGTCCACTCCAGCGCCGCCTCGAACGTACAGCCGTAAGCGCACTCGTTTCCCATCGACCAGATCACAACGCTCGGGCGGTTCTTATCCCGCTCCACACAGCGCTGTGTACGATCCATCGTCGACTCGGTAAACGCCGGATTGTCCGCAATCGGTTCATTCCAGTGTCTGCTCGCGTTCTCCCAGCTGGAATCTTCCATATAGCGCATCATTGTTCCATGGCTCTCATTGTCCGCCTCGTCAATGACATAGAAGCCCATCGCATCATACAGTTCATAGAAATGCGGCGCATTGGGATAATGGCTGGTGCGGATCGCATTGATATTGTGCTCCTTCATCAGGGTCAGATCTTTCATGATCTGCTCCTGGCTGATTGTGAATCCGGTCACAGGATCGCTGTCATGGCGGTTGGTTCCGTGGAATTTTACGTTCTGCCCGTTGATATAAACGACATTTCCCTCCACATGAATCTCGCGGATTCCCACATGATCGGTAATCACCTCATGTTCCGTCTCGCAGACGATTGTATAAAGATACGGTTCCTCCGCATTCCACAGATGTGCCCCCGGAACTTCCATATGCACATGATCTCCGTCCGCCGCGCACTCTGCCACGACAATTCCCTGCGCATCCAGCAGCCGGCAGTTTACCGGAACGGTCTGATCCATAAATGTAAATTTCACATCAATGCTTCCGTCCCTGTAATCATTGGACGGAGCCGCCTTCAGAAAATAGTCATAGATTCCCTGTTCCGGACGCAACAGCAGATAAACATCCCGGAAAATTCCGCTCATGCGGAACTTGTCCTGGTCTTCCAGATAACTGCCGTCGCACCATTTCAGCACCAGCACAGCCAGGGTATTTGCACCCTCTTTCAGGTACTGGGTCACATCGAATTCACTGGTAGAATGGGAGACCTGGCTGTATCCCACAAAGGCGCCGTTCATCCAGAGATAGAAACAGGAATCCACTCCCTCAAAATTCAGGTATGCTCTGGGTGCTTCCGGATTTTTATGGTAGGTAAAGGTATGAACATATGCGCCGCAGGGATTGTCCTGGGGAACATACGGCGGGTCCATGGGAAACGGATACCGTACATTCGTATACTGATGACGGTCATAGCCGTAATTCTGCCATACGCCCGGTACCGGAATCTCATCGAATCCGCAGGTACAGAAGCCCTCCTCATAGAATGCTTCTTTCAGATCGTAAATACTCTCATAATAACGAAATTTCCATCCGCCGTTCAGCAGTACGAAACGGTCGGAAGATGTCCGCTTCTCGCCAACCGTATCCATCGAAGACGATGCGGGAACATAATACGCACGGTTCGGCATCGTATTCAGGTGGAGTACGCTGAGATCCTCATAATATCTTGGTATCAGCATGCTTTTCCTCTCTTTCTTTCTGTTCTGCGTGTTATCAGATATGATTCACAAAATAGTATAATTGCTGCAGTTCCTCCGGCCGAATTTGCCGGACGCTCACGTTGCCTGCTTTTCGCACAGTACGGCCCCGAGAACGAAGAGATTGCCGCCTTCTGTATATCGCCGCAGGAAACACCCTCCCGGTACCGGCGGCATTCAATCCTAT
Source organism: Candidatus Fusicatenibacter intestinigallinarum (assembly GCA_019119555.1). Lineage (GTDB taxonomy): Bacteria > Bacillota > Clostridia > Lachnospirales > Lachnospiraceae > Fusicatenibacter > Fusicatenibacter intestinigallinarum. The sequence goes on from DWWU01000033.1 coordinate 73,256, forward strand.
GATTCATCAGATTCGTCCAGCCGGATCCCTTTCAGCGCCTCAGCAAACGCATTGTTTACGGGAGTCTCGGCCTCTTTCTTCTGTTTCTGCATATAACGGGCAATGTCTTTTCTGGACACGCCTTTTCCTTCCTTTTTCCTGCGTTCCTCGAATTTTTCCATGCGCTCCTTATGTCCGCAGCTGCAGACAAAGACGGCATCCTGACCTTTTCCGATCATTTCCATCCGCTTGTGGCATCTGGGGCATCTTGCGTTGGTCACGCGGGAAACGGTCTCGCGGTATCCGCAGTTTCTGTCCTGGCAGACGAGAAGTTTTGCATTTTTCCCGTTGACCGCCAGAAGGCGCTTGCCGCAGTTGGGACACTTTTTGCTGGTAAGGTTTTCGTGGCGGAAGGTACCCTCCTCCCGACGGATCTCCTCAATCAGCTCTTCGGTATAAGAACGGATCTCTTTCATAAACGTCTCCCGTTTCAGGCGCCCCTTTGAGATATCCGTCAGCTTCATCTCCCAGGTTGCGGTCAGCTCCGGTTTTTTCAGATCCTCCGGAACCAGTTTCAGAAGCTGCCTGCCTTTGGACGTGAGATAAATCTCATTGCCGCGCTTTTCCATCAGAAAACTGTTGAACAGCTTTTCAATAATATCCGCACGCGTTGCGACAGTTCCCAGGCCTCCGGTCTCTCCCAGCACTTTCGCCATTCTGGAGTCATTGCTCTCCATATACCGGACAGGATTTTCCATGGCCGCAAGCAGCGTTCCCTCGGTAAACCGTGCCGGCGGTTTCATTTTTCCTTCACGTACAGTCACTCTGGCCCCCGGAAATTTCTGTCCTTCCTCAAGCAGCGGCAGATTCTGTCCGCCCACATCCGGCTCTGATGCAGTTTCTTCCTCTTCCCGGGAGTCCCCGCTTGAACCTCCCTCTGTTTCGTACAGTTCCCTCCAGCCGTTCTCCACAATCCGTTTTCCCTTTGCAGTAAACGTTTCCCCGCCAATCTCAGCCGTCACCGACGTCTCTTCATAAATGCAAGGGGGAAACAGCACGCTTAAGAATCTCCGGACCACCAGATCATAGATTTTCCGCTCCTCCGGGGACATTGCCGTCAGCTGTACAAACTGCTCTGTGGGAATGATCGCATGGTGATCGGATACCTTCCCGTCATTGACAAAGGCGGGATGCGCCGGAAGTTTCTGTTTTCTGGCCTTCGCCGCCGCTTCTCTGTAGGGACCGACGCTCACCGCCTCCAGACGTTCCCGGATCGTCGGAAGAATGTCAGAGGTCAGATAGCGGGAATCGGTCCGGGGATACGTCAGTACTTTGTGGTTTTCATACAGGCTCTGCATAAGATTCAGGGTCTGCTTTGCCGAATAGCCAAACCTCTGGCTGGCATCTCTCTGCAGTTCTGTCAGGTCATACAGCTGCGGCGGGAAGGATTTTTTCTCTTTCTTTTCCACCTGTGTGATCGTCAGAACGCCCTGTCCGCACTGGCCGGCAACCGCCTGCGCGCGCTCCCTGGAAAAGGTACGGGTCCCTTTGCTTTTTGAATCTCTCCAGGTATAGGTGACTCCACCCGCCGCTGCAGTGATCGTATAATATGGCTCCGGAACAAAGGCCCGGATTTCCTGCTCCCTTCGGTCGATCATCGCGAGGGTCGGCGTCTGCACCCTGCCGCAGGACAGTTGTGCATTGTACTTACAGGTCAGCGCCCTGGTCGCATTGATTCCCACCAGCCAGTCAGCCTCCGCACGGCACACCGCCGCATGATAGAGATTTTCGTACTCTTTCGCATCTTTCAGATGTGCAAAGCCTTCCCGGATCGCTTTGTCCGTCACTGAAGAAATCCAGAGCCGGGCCAGCGGTTTCCGGCAGTGTGCCTTGTCCAGAATCCAGCGCGCCACCAGTTCGCCTTCCCTGCCGGCGTCTGTGGCAATGACTACACGGGAAATATCCCTGCGCTCCAGCTGACCGGCCACAATCCGGAACTGCTTTCCGGTCTGGGGAATCACCTTTGTTTTCAGGCGTTCCGGCATCATCGGAAGCAGCTCCAGCTTCCATTCTTTATACTTTTTGTCATAATCCTCAGGGTCCTGAAGCGTTACCAGATGGCCGAGAGCCCAGGTGACCACATAAGAGGGTCCCTCCTGATAACCGTTTTCTTTCTTCTGGCATCCCAGCACCCTGGCGATGTCCCTTCCCACAGAGGGTTTTTCCGCAATCACTAATGTCTTCATATATCTGTCCTTCCGATTGGTTTTTGTCCGATTTCTTTCTGCGTCGTCCCGGCGGAATTGCTGCGGCATTCCTCCAGAGTCTGCAAATACTGTTCCGCTTCCTTCCGCTCATGAAAGATAAAAATTTCTCTGCCATCCCGGTATTTTTCCAGCAGTTCATCGATCCTCGGTTTCTGATCCCTGGGAAAATCCAGAATCCACTGACGGAACTCTTCGTCAAACTCCGTTTCCTCCCACGGAAGATCCTCCCTCTGCTTACCGATTCTCGCCTCCGCGCCTCTCAGGCAGACTTCCAGCGGATAATCGAGATAAAACACCGTATCGCACGCAGCCAGCCGCATCTCCATCGTCCGGAGATAATTTCCGTCCAGAATCCAGCTGTCCTCCGCTGTCTTCTCACGGATCTTCCGTTCAAATTCCTCCCGGGAGAGAGTGGTACGGTCCGGCCTGTGCCAGATCATGTCCAGATAATACAGGGGAAGCCCCGTACAGTCTCTCAGCCTTCTCGCGAAGGTGCTCTTTCCCGCACCGGGACTTCCGATCACAATCACTTTCTTCACAGCCGTTTTTCATCCTTTCCCGCATTTTTTGCATTTCCCGGAGCACGGTACAGAACGGACACCCGGCATTCCTTTTTCTCACCATAGCTGGTCTCAGTTTCTGTCAGCCGGTAATAGCGGAACCCACACTTTTCCTGCACTCTTTTGGATTGTCTGTTTTCCGTATAATGGCCGCACATCAGGAAATCCAGCCCGGTCTCATCGAACAGATACCGGAGCACTCTCTGAACCGCCTCCGGCATGATCCCTCTTCCCCAGTAATCCCGGGACAGCACAAAGCCCAGTTCCCGTCCCGCCAGTTCCTGAAATTCCGGAAACTTTTTCTCATCATACAGTTCAATCCCCAGAGAGCCGATCACCTTTCCGTCATATTCTATGGCAAACGTCTTCTTCTCGCTGATAAACAGTTGCAGGATTTTCGCGGATTCCTCCCTGTCCTTATGGGGCAGCCATCCGGCCATCTGTCCGACGCCGTCCACTTTGGCATATTCATAGAAATCTTCCAGGTCTGATTCCTTCCATGACCTCAGGATCAGCCGGTCTGTCTGTAAGGTCACCTGTGAGATATCAATTTCTGCGTTCATGTCAGTCTCCTTTCAGAATTTTACGTTTCGCGACAATGCATCTGACTGAACCTGTTATGGTTTCTCCGTATAATAGAAATCCGTCCATGTTCCATGATAGGTGCGGCACGGCATAAACGGATGTTTCTCTCCGGGCAGAAGTCCGTTTTTCAGCGCCTCGGCGTCCTGAAGATTTTTCCCGATATAATCCGGCGTAATCGGACAGTCGTGGTGACAGGGCAGCACAGTCTCGATTCTGTCCATGATCCCCAGAAGCTTTCTCTGGCTTTCCAGATACAGATCCAGATTTCTGTGTTCTCCGAACATATAAATCGGCCCGTCTTTCTGGACGGAATCTCCCGGCAGCAGCAGCTTCTTTTCCCAGTCCACAAACGCGACACTGCCGTAGGTATGGCCTGGAATTTCGATCACTTTCAGCGTATAATCTCCGCACCGGAAAGTATCTCCCTCCTTCAGAGGCTCCAGCTGAATTCCTTCCGGGATCAGGTTCCAGTCGCCCCTGTGAATCCTGCAGGCTCCAAAATCTTTCAGGCCGCCCGCGTGGTCTCTGTCCCCGTGAGTCATAAGAACCTGAACCGGAAGATCCGTGATACTCCTGACCGCCTGATACACATGGCTGTCCTCAAATCCGGTGTCGATCAGGAGTGCTTCATCCTCCCCGACAATCAGAAACTGCCTGACCCGCTCGTCATCCAGAATATAAAATCCATCCATAAATAATTTTTTCTGTATCGTTCTTTTCTGCACCATTTTTCCTCCTTCCGGAACCCCCGCGTCATCCGAACAGAACCGGAAATTTGTTACTGTTCTGCTGACGGAACGGTTGCTTGAAAGATTTTCCATGTCCATTGTTCCTCTATTCTATCACGTTCTCCCCGCAATCACCATCTGTTTTCTGAAATTTCCCTTTATAACTGTAGCAGTTCAGCCTCAGCCAGCTGAACTGTTACGGCATCCGGCCATTGAAAATCGCTTCGCGATGGGCCGGACGCCCGCAGGCTCTGCGTTTTCATACGGTCTGTGCAGCGAATGCACAGACCATACCTTTCTGTCCCTCGTTGTCTGCATCACATATTCCTGCGTTTAAAAAGAAAAACAGCACAAAGCTTTGCAAATGCCGTTTCGGGGTATTTGCAAAACCCTGTACTGTGATTGCATTTTACGTTATTTTTCTTTTACAGCCTGATCTTCATCTGCCTGCCGCTCATCCTTCCGCTCAGCAGTCTCTGCGTTTTTTTCTCAGTTGCAGCCGTTAATTCCGCAGGAAGAATGCTTTTCCACGATTTCTTCCGGCTGCACCGGCGGCTGACCGATCCATGAAAATGCTTCGTCAATATCCAGAGTCTTCTGTCCGTTCTCATTGACAAACAGCGGGATTCCGATTCCTCCGCGCTCTCTGACCGGTGCGAGAACGGGATCATGATCCCTGATCTGGAGAAACTCTTTCAGCTTTCCTGTATCTTCCGTAATATCTACATACTCCGCGTCAAACCCGCGGCTCTTCTGAATCGCCTTATAGTTTCTGCAGTCTGCGCAGATCTGTGCTCCGTAAACTTTCATAAACTCATCCCTTTCCTCTTCTGCATCGTTTCCCACAAAACCGACAGCAGTCAGAAATCATATTCCGGCAGTCCGCGCCGGTTTCCTGCAACGGTTTCTTCTTTTACAAAGGAATTATACCGCATAGCATGTAATTAATCAATCGTATAAATACCAGAGCATGTCAGAAAAGTTACCGTTCCGTCATGTCTGTGCATTTCCTTGCACAGCCATAGGAAAACATGGCGCCTGTGGGCATCCGGCCATGCAGAACCGTCACGGCATCCGGTAAGTAAAATTGCTTTGTTATAAATAAAAGAACATTTGGAAAAAACTCTTCCAAAATCAGATTTTGTAGTATAATGATAACGGTCCTGCCCGCTTATGGGCGGGACAGACCGGAAATTTTACCCAAGAAAAAGAGGAGGAGAAGTTATGAATGACATTTTAACAGATCTGCTTGCAATCATCGGCGTTGTGCTCAACGGCCTGCCGCAGGGACTTCTTGCCCTCGCCTACGGGTTTGCCTCCGTTCCCACAGCGCTGGCATTCCTGGTCGGCGTCGTCGGCAACCTGGCCACCCAGAGCGTCGCACCGATCTCCTTTCAGGCGGAGACAATCACTTATGCCGGGACGGCTGGCAAAAACCGTTCCGAGCGCTGTACAATGATCTTTATCGGCGGTGCGATCATGACCGTGATCGGCCTGTTCGGCCTGCTCACAAAGATTGTGGATTTTGTGGGAGAAGATGTGGCATACGGTATGATGGCAGGCGTGGGAATCATCCTGACCAAAGCGGCCATTGATATGATCCGAAACGACGGGATCGCCGGCGGCGTGTCTCTGGTGGCTGCCCTGATCACATACTTTTTCACCAAGGACAGTTCCAACACACTGGTTTACACCATCGTCATCTCCGTGGTGGCTTCCTGCATCGCCAGCGCCATTTTCAAGAAAAACCAGACAAACATTGTTGTGGAAGACGACAAATTTATCCGGCAGAAATTCACCATCAATTCCAGCGTGATCTTCGGAGCGCTCGGCATGGTATGTCTGAACATCGGCTCCAACATCTCGTTCGGCGGAATTACAGCCGGAATGGCAACCAGCGGCAACTACAACGTGGATCACCTCACTGTGATTTCTTCCGTTGCCGACATGTGTTCCTCCTTCTTCGGCGGAGCACCTGTGGAATCCATCATCTCGGCAACAGCCAGCGCACCTCACCCTGTATGGGCAGGTGTTATTATGATGGCGGTCATCGGCCTGATCCTGGTCTTCAAACTGCTTCCAAAAATCGGAAGATACGTTCCGTCCTCTTCCATCGCAGGATTCCTGTTTGTCCTTGGAATTTTTAAGACAGTGATCGCAGACGCGCCCCTGGCGTTCGCTTCCAACGCCGCTGCAGGCGGCACAGCAATGGTCGTGACAGCCGTCACCAATCCGTTTTTAGGCATGCTCGCCGGCGTCGCGGCAAAGCTTCTCGGCCTGTAAAAATGCCGCCGGTCTGTGTGCAGCCCTGCACACGGACCGATTCGCTGAACAGCCGTGGAAAACGGCTGCCGCAAAGAGAAAACAAAAAGGAGAACTCAGAATATGAAAGAATATACGATTGAACTGTGCGGGGTGAAAAGAACGCTTCCGTTCATCCCCATCAATGACACTACTGCCTTTGCCAGCTTTGTCATCCTTGGCGACACTGAACTGGTAAGCGCCTGCGCCCCTGAACTGGCAGAAAAAATCGGTCCTGTAGACGCAGTGGTCACCGCTGAAGCCAAGGGCATCGCCCTGGCCTACGAGATCAGCAGACTTCTCGGGCTGAAGGAATTCATCGTCGCACGGAAAAGCACGAAAAACTATATGCAGAATGTGATCTCTGCCTCTGTCCATTCCATCACCACAGCGGGGGAACAGCACCTGTATCTGGACGGTGTGGACGCTGACAAAATCCGCGGAAAACATGTCTGCCTGCTGGACGATGTGATCTCCACCGGAGAATCCCTTCACGCACTGGAAGTTCTGATGAAAAACGCCGGCGCGTCTGTCGTAAAAAAAGCCGCGATCCTGGCAGAGGGGGACGCAGCGTCGAGAGATGATATTATCTTCCTGCAGAAACTGCCTCTGTTCCACAAAACCGGGGAAGGAGAATATGAAATCCTGTAAGAATGCCGCCGGCGCCTGGCCGGCCATTCTCCGGATCCGAATTTCCTTATGAAGATTTTAAAAAATATTGCAAAAAACGAAACCGTTTTCTGTGTTTCTTTCCTGCTGGCTGTCCTGTCAGCATTTCTTGTACATCCCGACGCGGCATATCTGGCTTATCCGGATTACCGCACTCTCGCGCTGCTGTTCTGCCTGATGATCCTCGTGGCTGGACTGCAGTCTCTCGGGATTTTTATGATGCTTGGCCACTTTCTCCTGAAAAAAGTTCACAGCATCCGCGGTCTCTCAATGGTCATGGTTCTGCTCTGCTTTTTCAGCAGTATGGTGATCACCAACGATGTAACACTGATTACTTTTGTCCCCTTTACCATCCTGATCTTCCGTATGGGCGGTCAGGTACAGCGTGTGCTTAAGCTGATCGTTCTGGAGACAATTGCCGCGAACCTGGGCAGCATGGCTACGCCTATCGGAAACCCGCAGAATCTGTATCTGTATTCCGTATCTGGTCTGACCACTGCAGAATTTGCATGGGCCACACTTCCCTATGCCGCCCTTTCCCTTCTGCTGCTGGCGGCGGCCATTTTTACAGAGCGGGAGGAACCGCTCCTGGAAGTCGTCATGAAGGAACGTATCGAGGGTTCCATATCCGGCCTTTTACGGTCGACCCTTCCGTTTCTCGGTCTTCTGGCGCTGTGTCTTCTGGTTGTCTTCCGTATTCTTCCCTACCAGCCGGTACTGATCTGCGTCATGGCCGTGATTCTGCTGCTGAAACGGAATCTCTATCTGTCGGTGGACTATTTTCTGCTTCTGACCTTTTTATGTTTCTTTATTTTTATCGGAAACATGAAACGGATCCCGGAAATCAATACACTTCTTGTCTCCGTCGTACAGGGCAGAGAACTTCTGACCGGAATCCTCACCAGTCAGATCATCAGCAACGTCCCTGCCGCAATCCTGCTGTCCGGTTTCAGTAATGATTTTTCCGCGCTGCTGACCGGCGTCAATCTGGGCGGGCTGGGTACCCTGATCGCTTCCCTGGCAAGCCTGATCTCTTTCAAGTTCTTTTCGCGGGAGTATCCGGACAGGAAGGGAACATTTCTGAAAGAATTTACCATATGGAATCTGGCATTTCTGATTGTACTGACAGCAGCAGCTTTTCTGATTCGTTCAGTGGTTGGGTAGTCAGATGCCAAGCAGTCTCTTCAGCCATGCCTTTATCTTCCGCGCATGGCTGATGCTGAGGAAGCGTTCCCAGCGCAGCGCCTTTTTTGCAGCCTGCTCAAATCCTTTCCCCTTTTTGTACTCCCGCAGAAACAATGCTCTCTTTTTATGGGGGAATGAAGGATGCTGCAGCTGAGGATCTCCCTCGATGGGCTCCTCCACCGGACGGCTGTACGCCTCCACTCTCCGCTGTTCTGTCAGTCCTTCCACGAGCCGCTTTCCCTTTTCCGTATTCACCAGCACGGAGGACATTTTTCCGTGAGAAAAATCACAGGGGGCTTTCGTCCCAATTCCTTTATAATCGCTGATTGTCAGATCCCCGCACCGGTCCTCTCCCGCATAGAGACAGGCGTAGCAGTTTTCCCGGTAAATCAGAGCCTTGTGATATCCAACCTGGTAAACATCCTCGGACAGCACCGGTCGGCTGTAAATTTTCTCTCCTTTTCTGTCAAAAAGATAGGCAATTGTTAAATTGGTGTGGTATAAAAAAAGTTGACAGCTTATTCTCAAGGATTTCATAATAAAACCAAGAGAATAAGGAGGTATTCAAAGTGGCACGTAAATATGACCATGAATACAAAGTACAGGCAGTAAAACTTGCC
>DWWU01000003.1 GCA_019119555.1 Candidatus Fusicatenibacter intestinigallinarum
AAGGAAGCTGGATGTGGGGAACCTACTAACCCACGGGCAAACCTCTGGTCTGACGGACAGAAACCGCATAGAAGGCTGTACATGAGGGTAAGTCTGCGACACAAGACGAAGCCCGATAGCTACACGGAATCTATCCCCACTATTAGCAAATGTATATCTGAATGAATTCGATTGGGAGTTCCACAGACGGGGCGTACCGTGTATCCGTTATGCAGACGATATTGTGCTGCTGGCGAAAAGTGAACGGGCCGCAGAACGACTGCTGGAATCCAGCACGAAGTACCTGGAGGAAACGCTGAAGCTGAAAGGGAACCGGGAAAAGAGCCGGACGGTCAGTGTATTCGCGATCCGAAATTTTAAGTTTCCTGGCTTTTGTTTTGGGAAGAACGGAAAAGGAATTTATATCCGAACCCATGGGAAGTCATGGAAGAAAGCCAAGGATAAACCCACTTCGCCAGCTATCAGTCTGTGCACGTCAACTATTGAAACCGCCGTGTACCGAACGGTACGCACGGTGGTGTGAGAGGACGGCGGCTAATCACCGCCTCCTACTCGATTTCAGGGCAGCAATCGTTTCCTCCGAAACAGGTAATAGAGAATGCCCACTGCGTCAGCCAGAAACCATCCGATCGGTACCGCCCACCAGATGCCGATGACGCCGATGGAAGGAACGGCGGACAGGAGATATGCGAGAATTACCCGTGTTCCAAGAGAAATCACAGTCAGAACCACGGACATTCCCGGTCTGCCCACGGCGCGGTACAGGCCGTACAGAAGGAACAGACAGCCGATTCCGCAGTAAAACGCGCCTTCAATATGCAGATACCGGATGCCTTCCGCGATAATTTCTGTCTCCTCCGCGTGGACAAACAGCAGCATCAGCGGCCGGGAGAAAATCCATACGATTGCCGACAGAAGGATCGAAAAAAGAACGGAGACCGTCACTGCGCCTTTCAGCCCGGTCTGGATGCGGTCTTTTTTCTTTGCACCGTAATTCTGGGCGATAAACGTGGAAAATGCGTTGCCAAAGTCCTGTACCGGAAGATAGGCGAAGGCGTCGATTTTCACCGCCGCCGCGAAAGCGGCCATAATTGTGGTTCCGAAGCTGTTTACAAGCCCCTGGACCATCAGGATTCCGAGATTCATCACAGACTGCTGTACACAGGTCAGCATGGAAAACCCGGCGATTTCCCGCAGTGTTTCCTTCCGGATCCGCAGGTGAGCCCTGCCTGGCCGCAGGGAGGGAAAGCGGACCCATGTGTATATGCCGAGCCCCACGCCGGAGACATACTGGGAGATCACTGTGGCTTCTGCGGCTCCGGCAACGCCTCGGTGAAGACCGACGACGAACCAGAGGTCCAGCCCGATGTTCAGGATCGCCGAGACAGCCAGGAAAATCAGAGGCGTGATGGAATTTCCCACAGCGCGCAGCAGGGAAGCAAAATAGTTATAGAGAAAGGTGGCTGCGATTCCGCAGAAGATAACAAGAAGATATTCTCGCATCAGCTCCCAGATTTCATCGGGAACCCGCAGAAACAGCAGAATCTGGTCGATAAACAGAAAGACAGCCAGATTGAGCAGGAGGGTAAGGCCTGCAGTGAGAAGAAACGCCGCGCAGATTCCTTCCTTCAGCCGGTCTTCTTCCTTTTCCCCGAAGCGGATGGAAAAGACGGCGCCGCTTCCCATGCACAGCCCCAGGAGAATCGATGTGAGAAATGTCATAAGCGTAAACGCCGAGCCCACGGCGGCCAGGGCGTCGGAACCGAGAAACTGTCCCACGATCAGCGTGTCCGCCACATTATAGCATTGCTGCAGAAGGTTGCCCAGAATCATTGGAACCGCAAAAAGCAGCATGGATTTCATTACAGGTCCTTTTGTCAGATCACCGTTCATTGTCCCTCCTCACTTTCTAAACGAAACTTATAACTTACGTTATGAAAGCAATTATAGTGCAGTACTGTCGGCAAGTCAATAGTTAAGAGGGAAAACTTCATCGCTGGTGCTGCAGTTCCGCCAGGTCTGAGCATTTCATGCACAAACGGTGTGCAATCTTTTGTGGTTGGCATATCAGGATTGTGTTATAATAAAACCGCTGAATCAGAACAGCAGGTGCAAGGAAAAGTGAGGTAACGAATATGTTTCTGGAAGGACTGGATAAACTGGATCAGAAGATTCTCAGACTTCTTGTTGAAAATGCAAGGATGTCCTACTCGGAGATCGGAGAGAGAGTCGGCGTTTCCAGAGTCGCTGTGAAGGCACGGATTCAGGCGTTGGAGCAGCGAGGAGTGATTGAGGAATACACGACGATTATTAATCCCCAGAAAATCAACGGTGCGGTGTCCTGTTACTTTGAACTGGAATTTTCTCCGGAGACCTTTGCGCAGGCGGCAAGCCTGCTGAAAGAGAACGAAACGGTGACGCAGATCTATCGGGTGACGGGGAAAAACAAACTTCATGTTCATGCGGTGGCGGCTTCCAGTGAGGAAATGGAACGGCTGATTCGCGAGGTAATTGATCCGCTGCCCGGGATGACGGAATGCAGTTGCAACATGATCCTGTCCCGTATCAAGGACATTAAAGGACTGAGACTGTAGCGCATGTTGGAACAATTATGCCGTAGCCGTTCAGCTGGCGGACTATGAGGCGAAAGGGATCGACGCAAAAGGGTACCTGTGCGATGTGACAGATGAAACGCAGGTGCAGAAGATGGTTGCGGATATTGAGAAGGAGCTGGGTGTGATCGACATCCTGGTGAATAACGCGGGAATCATCCGAAGAATTCCGATGACGGAAATGAGCGCGGAGGAGTTCCGGGAAGTGATCGATATCGATCTGAACGCGCCGTTTCTTGTGTCCAAAACGGTTTTGCCGGGGATGATAGAAAAAGGACATGGAAAAATCATCAATATCTGTTCAATGATGAGCGAGCTGGGACGTGAAACGGTTTCCGCTTACGCGGCGGCCAAAGGGGGACTGAAGATGCTGACGAAAAATATTGCATCAGAGTATGGCGGGTACAATATCCAGTGCAACGGTCTCGGTCCGGGTTACATTGCCACGCCGCAGACGGCGCCGCTCCGGGAGCGCCAGCCGGACGGAGGAAGACATCCGTTCGACCAGTTTATCGTGTCAAAGACACCGCAGGCACGCTGGGGAACGCCGGAGGATCTGATGGGACCGGCGGTATTTCTTGCATCTGATGCGTCGAATTTTGTCAACGGACAGATCCTGTATGTGGACGGAGGAATTCTGGCGTATATCGGAAAACAGCCGTAAAAAATGAAGGGAATCCGGAAAACGGATGATGCTGCAGCCGTTCAGGAGACGGAACGGCTGCGAAAATAAATAAAGAGAGGAAACGAAGAGAATGAGAATTGCATTGATTAACGAAAACAGCCAGGCGGCGAAAAATGAGATGATCTGCAGTACGCTGGAAAAGGTTGTGAAACCGATGGGCCATGAGGTGCGCAATTATGGAATGTATTCCGCCGACGATGCGTGCCAGCTGACTTATGTACAGGTGGGAATTCTTGCGGCGGTGCTGCTGAACTCCGGCGCGGCAGATTATGTGATTACCGGATGCGGAACCGGCGAGGGAGCAATGCTGGCCTGCAACTCTTTCCCCGGTGTGATCTGCGGCCATGTGGCAAATCCGCTGGACGCATACACGTTTGCGCAGATCAACGACGGGAATGCGATTTCCATTCCGTTTGCACTGGGCTTTGGCTGGGGCGGAGAACTGAATCTGGAGTATATTTTTGAGAAGCTTTTCTGTGAAGAGAGCGGACAGGGATATCCGAAGGAGCGCGCGGTTCCGGAGCAGAGAAACAAGAGGATTCTGGATGAAGTGAAGGCGTCTGCCTACCGTCCGCTTCCGGAGATTCTGAAGGATCTGGACCGTGATCTGGTCAGAGGAGCGCTCGGAGGGGAAAAATTCCGGGAGCTGTTCTTTGCAGACTGTAAATGCGAGGAGATTGCGGCCGCAGTCAGAGAGATTCTGGGCTGAAAATTCAAAGAAAATTTATCGGAATCGCCGCAGGGTGCGGGAAACGGAAAAAGAAAAGAGGAACCGTTGTTCCACAGATTATTCTCCATCTGTGGAACAACGGTTCCTCTTTTGCTGCCGCTCAGGCAGACCCTCACATGTCCTGCACAGACTATGTGAGAACATGACGCCTTTCGGCATCCGTTTATCCGGTCCACCGGTCCTGGGAAAATGATGATGTCTTCCGGCATTTGCTCACCGGTCGTGTGAGAATTTACATCCTCGGACATCCGTTCACCGGAACGCCCGTATGATTCAGAATTTCGGTTCGCAGGTCACATCGCAGCCCAGGCGCTGGAAGGTTTTCCGGTCTACCTCAGAGAGCATGACGGAAGAATGCACCTGGCATTTGTGAAGTTTCGGAAGCTGGGCCAGCGCCAGTTTGGCGTCCTCGCTGTCAGCTGCGGTTGCGGACAGGGCGATCAGGATTTCGTCTGTGTGCAGACGGGGATTCTTGCTGCCGAGATATCTGGTCTTGAGGAGCTGAATCGGTTCAATTGCGGACGGCGAGATGATATGCCTGTCATGATCGATGCCCGCAAGTTGTTTCAGCGCGTTCAGGAGAAGGGCCGCGCAGGCGCCCAGAAGGTCTCCGGTCTTTCCGGTGATTACTTTTCCGTCGGGAAGCTCCATCGCCGCAGCCGGCGCTCCGGTTGTCTCTGCGCGCACAAGCGCCGGGGAGACGGTGCTCCGGTCGGTGGCGGTGATGTGTTCCTGTTTCATCAGGAGCTCAATCTTGAACGCTTCTTCCTCGGTGCGGGAACCGTCGGCGATGCCGTCAACCGCCTGGTAGTAGCGGCGGATGATTTCCTGGCGGGATGCTTCCCGGCAGACTTCGTCGTCAATGATGCAGTTTCCCGCCATATTTACGCCCATATCCGTCGGGGACTTGTACGGACTCTCGCCGAAGATCTGCTCGAAGATCGCGTTGAGTACCGGAAAGATTTCCACATCACGGTTATAATTGACGGTAGTTTTTCCGTAGGCTTCCAGATGGAACGGATCGATCATATTGATATCGTTCAGATCGGCAGTCGCCGCCTCGTAGGCCAGGTTGACCGGATGCTTCAGCGGAAGGTTCCAGATCGGGAAAGTTTCAAATTTTGCGTATCCCGCGTGAACGCCCCGTTTGTGTTCATGGTAAAGCTGGGACAGGCAGGTCGCCATTTTTCCGCTTCCCGGGCCGGGTGCGGTCACTACGACCAGCGGCCGGGTGGTTTCGATATAATCATTTTTTCCGTAGCCTTCATCGCTGACGATCAGAGGCACGTTGCCCGGATAGCCCGGAATATAGTAGAGAATATATACTTTGATTCCAAGATTTTCCAGACGTTTTTTGAACATGACTGCACTGTGCTGTCCGGAGAACTGAGTGATTACGACACTGCCCACATAGAGGCCTTTTCCCCGGAATTCATCAATCAGGCGGAGTACATCGCTGTCGTAGGTGATTCCAAGATCCCCGCGCACTTTGTTCTTCTCGATAGCGTCCGCGCTGATGGCGATGACAATCTCAGCCTGATCTGCAAGCTGTATCAGCATACGCAGTTTGCTGTCCGGAGCGAAGCCGGGCAGAACCCTGGAGGCGTGATAGTCGTCAAACAGTTTGCCGCCGAATTCCAGGTACAGCTTGTTGTCAAACTGGTTGATCCGTTCGCGAATATGCTCGGACTGCATTTTCAGATATTTTTCGTTGTCAAATCCTATCTTATTTATGGCTTTGTTCTCCTTTTCTGTTATTTCCACTTATAGTATACGAGCCGGAACTGCGCCAGGCAAGAGTTTTTTTCGTCTGCAGCGCTGGGAATTCGTAACTGTTCCGCCGGGTCCGGGCATTTCCTGCACAGACCGCGGGAAAGAAGAGTGCCTGGGGCATCCGGCCCATCGCGAAGTGATTTTCGAGGGCAGGGAGAAAAAAATGAAAAAGTGCTTGCTTTTCTGAAAACAGTCATGTTATAATCACGTGGCAAGTTAGTGGTAGCTAACGTGGCGTGTATAAGCCATACATACTCCGATTCTGAGGTATGTGTGACTTTTTTCTTATCTTAAAGGTTAGTGCTGCCTAACTTTTCGCTGATACGAAAGGAGGTATCTGTGTGAAAGGGAAGCTTATGACAGGATTGCTTGCGGTCATACTTCTGATTCTTTCGGTCTGGTCGCTGTTTGTGGGCGTGATCGACATTAATGTGGCGTCTCTGATGAACGGCAGTCTGGAACAGTGGGAAATTTTTCTGGTTTCCCGGCTTCCGCGCCTGCTGGCGATTCTCTGCACTGGCGTGGGAATGAGCGTTGCCGGGCTGATTATGCAGCAGCTGTGCATGAACAAGTTTGTATCGCCGACCACCGGGGCGACGATTTCTTCCGCACAGTTCGGCATCTTGCTGGCGCTCTTGTTTATGCCGGATTCCACATTGTGGGGACGGGCAATTTTCGCATTCGCTGCTGCGGTCGCCGGAACCTGGCTGTTTGTCTGGTTTATCCAGAAAATCCAGTTTAAGGATGTGGTCATGGTGCCGCTGGTGGGAATTATGTTCGGCAATGTGATCGGAGGGATCACCAACTATCTGGCGTACCGGTACGAGATGACACAGGCCCTGTCATCCTGGCTGGTGGGACATTTTTCTCTCGTCCTGAGAGGAAGATACGAGATTGTGTATCTGGTGGTGCCGCTGGTGATTCTGGCGTTTGTGTTTGCCAATCATTTTAATATTGTGGGCATGGGAAAGGACTTTTCGAAAAACCTTGGCGTTCCGTACAATGTAGTCCTGTTTATGGGGCTGACGATTGCGGCGATGATCACGGCTTCTGTGGTTGTCGTGGTGGGATCCATTTCCTATATAGGCCTGATTGTGCCAAATGTCGTCGCCATGTTCAAGGGGGATAAGATTCGCGGAACGCTGGTGGACACCGCGTTGTTTGGAGCGATCTTTGTCCTGGTATGCGATATGATCGGAAGGGTGGTGATCGCGCCCTACGAACTCCCGATCGAGCTGATCGTGGGAATTCTGGGAAGTATTCTGTTTGTCGGGCTTCTTCTGTACCGCCTGAAAAACGGACGCAGAGCGGTCCGGCTCCCGGCGGCAGGGACATCCGGGTGCGGCAGTGCCGTTTCCAGCCTGGACGGAGGTGAAGAGACATGAATACAGCGGCTTACCGGAAAAATATCCGCAGACTTCTGATTATGGTTGTCCTGGCCGCGCTGGCGGCGGCCGCTTATATGCTGGTGGAAGTGAATTTTGAGAACCAGAAGCTTTTTGCATACGCAATGAAAATCCGGACGCCGAAACTGATCGCCATGCTGATCACAGCCTTTGCCATCGGAGGCGCATCTATTGTGTTTCAGTCTGTGATCAACAATACCATCGTTACGCCGTGTCTTCTGGGGATGAATTCTCTGTACACGCTGATTCACACGGCGATTGTGTTTTTTTCCGGTGCGGGAAGCCTGCTGGCGACCAATGCGAATCTGGCGTTCGCCGCGGACCTGGTTCTGATGGGAGCCGTGGCAACGGTGGTCTACAGCTATCTGTTCAAGAAGACGAAACACAATGTGCTGTATGTGCTGCTGATCGGAACTGTGCTTTCCTCGTTTTTTTCCAGTATCCAGACCACTCTGACACGGGTGATGGATCCCAACGAGTATGACAGCCTGCTCGCCACGCTTGTGGCCAGTTTCAGCAATATCAACTCGGAGATTATTGTGTTTTCCATTGTGGTTCTTGGGGCGGTGATTTTTTTCCTGCGAAAGGATCTGGCGCTTCTGAATGTGATTACGCTCGGCAGGGAGCAGGCGATCAATCTTGGTGTGGATTATGACCGGACCATCCGCCGTCTGCTTCTGGGAGTGACGCTCTGTATCGCCGTGGCGACCGCCATGGTCGGACCGATTTCATTCCTGGGACTTATTATCGCCAATCTGTCCCGCCAGCTTCTGAAGACATTCCGCCACAGCCAGCTGATTGTGGGATCGGCGCTGTTCGGAATGATCGTGCTGGTGGGAGGTCAGCTGATCATGGAGCATGTGTTTGCTTATGCGATTCCGGTCAGTGTGTTTATCATGGTGGGAGGAGGGATTTATTTCCTTTATCTCCTGCTGGCAAACCGGAAGGTGTGAGCACCGGAAAAGGAGAGAGCAATGTTTATAAAAAATCTTACGAAGCAATATGATGGAAAACCGGTGGTGGATTCGGTGAGCTTTGAGATACCGAAAGGGAAGGTGATCTCGCTGATCGGACCCAACGGAGCCGGAAAGTCGACGGTTATGGGAATCATTTCCCGGCTGATTGCCAGGGATTCCGGTCTGGTGGAGTTTGACGGAAACGATATCGCAAAATGGAAAAGCAGAGAGCTGTCCAAGCGTCTGGCGATTCTCACCCAGAGCAATAATATTCAGATGAAGCTTACGGTACGGGAGCTGGTAGCCTTCGGCCGTTTCCCGTACTCCGGCGGGCGCATCACGGAGGAAGACAAAAAGATTATCGATCAGGCGATTGCCTATATGGAACTGGAAGAGTTTCAGGATCGCTTTATCGACGAGCTGTCCGGCGGACAGCGGCAGCGCGCCTGCATTGCAATGGTAATCGCACAGGATACAGAATATGTATTGCTGGATGAACCTACCAATAACCTGGACATTTATCATGCGACCAACATGATGAAAATCGTCCGCAGGCTCTGCGACGAGCTGGGGAAAACCGTGGTTCTTGTGTTGCATGAGATAAATTACGCGGCATTTTATTCCGATTATATCTGCGCGTTTGTAGATGGAAAAATCGCGAAATTCGGAACCGTCAGGGAGGTGATGACAAAGGAAAACCTGTCGCAGATTTATAACGTCGATTTCGAGATACAGGAAATCGAAGGAAAACCATTGTCCATTTATTACTGATAAAAAAGGAGATCTTAAATGAAGAAAAAAATTATGACACTGGCATTATCGGCAACTATGGTATTTGCTCTCGCAGCGTGCGGAAGCGACAGCAGCTTCTCCGCGGGAAGTTCCGCGTCCTCTGCTTCTGCCAGTGAGAAAAAACCGGAGACGATCACCATCAGAAGTCTGAACGCAAGCGGGGAGGAAACGGATCTGGAAGTACCCTATGATCCGGAGCGCATTGCAATTCTGGATATGGCCTGCCTGGACATTCTGGATAATCTCGGAGTCGGGGACCGGGTCGTGGGATCCGCGAGCACATCTCTGGAATATCTTCAGGATTATGTAACGAATGACGAGATAGAAAATCTGGGAACCATCAAGGAGGCGGATATGGAAGCGGTTATGGCGTGCGAGCCGGATGTGATCTTTATCGGCGGCCGTCTGTCTTCTTCCTACGACGCCCTCAGTGAGATCGCGCCTGTGGTTTATCTTGCCACAGACACAGAGGCAGGCGTTGTGGAGAGCGTCAGAAAAAATGCCAGTACGATTGCTTCCATGTTTGACCTGGAGGAAAACGTGGATACGCTGATGGCTGACTTTGACGAGAGAATTCAGACGCTGTCAGATTTTGCAGACGGAAAGACTGCGATTATCGGAATGTGTACCAGCGGAAGCTTCAACGTTCTCGGCAATGACGGGCGCTGCTCGATCATCGGTGTGGAGATCGGTTTCGAGAATGTAGGCGTTGACGCGGATGTGGACACTTCCACCCACGGAAACGAGGCCTCCTTTGAATATATTGTAGACAAAAATCCGGATTACATCTTTGTTATGGACCGCGACGCTGCCATCGGAACGGACGGCGCGCAGCTTGCTCAGGATATCATGGAGAACGAACTGGTTCAGGGTACCGATGCATATAAGAACGGCAATCTTGTGTACCTGGAGCATCCGGCCGTGTGGTATACCGCAGAGGGTGGAATCCAGGCACTGGATCTGATGCTTCAGGATCTTGAGTCTGCGCTGCTGGCATAAAGCCTCCCAACGGTGGTATGTGAGAAAGGAAACTGAGATGAAAAGAAATCCTCTGAGATTTGTGTGGCTGCTGGCTGCGTTTGTGTGTCTGGGAATCGGGGCTGTCGGCGTGGTTCTGCCGATCCTTCCGACGACACCGCTGCTGCTTTTGTCCTCTTTTTGCTTTGCCAAAGGATCGGAACGGTTTCACAGATGGTTCTGCGGCACAAAGCTGTACCAGAAGCATCTGGACAGCTTTGTGAAGGAACGGGCCATGACGCTGAAGACGAAGCTCTGTATTCTGCTTCCGGCGTCGGCGATGCTGCTTCTGGCATTTCTGATGATGGGGAATCTTCCGGGAAGAATCTTCATTGTGTGCCTGATTATTTTCAAGTACGTGTACTTCTTTACAAAAATCAGAACGATTCGTGCCGCATAAAACCATAATGACTGCGGACATCCGGCCCATCCGACACAACGCGCAGGTGTCGGATGGGCCGAAAACCGTTTACGGGCAGATCTGCCAGAGCACGCAGCCGTGAGCGGGAAGCTCCGCGCCCAGTATGCAGCCGTCAGATTTTCCTGTCTCTCCGGTCCAGAGATCACGGAGCGTACAGGGGGCTTCGATGCCGCCGTCGTCTTCGCAGGAGCGGATGGGAGCGCAGGGCGCTGCGCTGCGGGCTTTGCAGCTTTCTGCCGTTTCAAGGACCTCTCTGAGATCTGCGGTTACTGCTGCAGTCTCATCCGCCAGGTTAAACAGCGCCGCGCAGACAGAACCGGTTCTGAAATCCCGGGATACCCAGACAGCGCTGCAGTCGTCAAGGCTTACCTGCCGTGCGCCGCAGTCCGGGCTGAGCAGATGAAGCACTTCGTGGTTGGTCAGCAAAGCCAGTGTCTGCTCATCCAGAAGTGTGAGCTCCGCGCCGATCATCATCGGGGAACCGAACATGCACCAGAGGGTCATCATGGTTTTCTGCTCTTCCGGAGTGAAGTTTGTGGTACGTTCCTGTCCGAATCCTTTCCCAAGTTTTCCCAGCGGCAGCATGTCGCAGTCCGGCCAGCAGCCCTGGGAGACGTGGCTCTGCCACAGTTCACATCTGTGGAACATATCTTTCAGCAGTCTCCAGTCATCCCAGAAATCGTCGGTGATCCGCCACATGTTGGCGTGGGTTTCGTAGTGCCATGCTTTGTCGATCAGGGCCGGTCCGGGAGACAGGGAGAGAACGATTGGCCTCCCGCAGGTCCGGATCGCGCGGGAGAGCATTTCTATCTCATGCCGTCCGGAGAAGGGATTGTTCGGATACAGGTTGGTATTGCAGATGTCGTCGCATTTGATAAAATCAACGCCCCAGGACGCGTAAAGCTCCAGAAGCGAATCGTAGTAAGCCTGTCCCTCCGGCGTGCAGCGTACGCCGTACATATCCGGATTCCAGCCGCAGATGGAACTTGGGTCGGCGATCTGATCTGCGGTTACATCCGTCCCTTTGACCGGGGTGTGCAGATGGGCGGCAATCCGCGGGACGCCCCGCATGATATGGATGCCGAATTTCAGTCCCAGGCTGTGGATGTATTCGGCCAGAGGCGCGAAGCCTTTTCCGCCGGCGGAGGAAGGGAAGCGTTCCGGATCCGGCAGCAGACGGGAAAATTCGTCTGTTTCCAGTGTGGAAAACGGAATATACTGGAACTGTGCTCTCTGGGAGCCTGCGCCGTGGGCGTACCACTGAATGTCAACCACGACATATTCCCAGCCGTATTCCTTCAGATGAGACGCCATGTACTCCGCATTGCTGCGTACTTGCGCTTCGTTGACTGTGGTGTCGTAGTAATCGTAGCTGTTCCAGCCCATCGGCGGGTGTTTGGCAAAATTGTTTTTGTTCATAATCGGTTCCTCCTGTAATCTTCCGGGGCGGTCTTTCCGGACACATACGTCTGTGCCGGAGGTCCCCGCGGAATGCTGTGACAGTTCCGCGAAAGGAACTGCTTTCGGGTAGATTTTTCTTGGATTGCTATGATTGACTGTTCCTGTGAATTCAATTATAATTCAGTGATATCCGGGAAAAAAGAAAGAAAATTTGATATGAGAGGGTAATTTTTTGATGGAAGACAGAGAAGGCGTTTTTGGTGTGCTGAATCTTGACGCGCTGGACGGCGCTCCGCTGACGCTGCTGGACGGAGGCGTTGAGCGAAGAGCCGGAGAGGCCTATGACTATTACAACGGAAATCGAACGGAATACGGAGGATTTCTCTTTCAGTATACGCTGAGAGGAGAGGGTGTCTTTGAGAGAGACGGAAAGAAATACAAAGTGACAGAAGGCAGAGGGTTTCTCGTTCGGTTTCCGGAGGAGAGCCGCTATTATCTTCCGGAGCAGCAGATGTGGAAGTTTCTCTATCTGCATTTCGAGGGAAGCGCGGCGGAAGCTTTTGTGAAAAAAATAAGGCAGCAAAACCCCGGCCTGGTGGCGCTGGATCGGGAGAGCCCTCCGATCCGGATGGCGCTGCAGCTTCAGCGGAGAATGACAGAAAACGGCCGTCTGGAGAAGTATGAGGGAGGAGAGTTTCTGTATCGCTTTCTCTGTGCTCTGCTGCGGGAGACAGAGAGGAGAACCGGATCGGGAAATACCTCGCTGACAGAGCAGGCGGAGATCTACATGAGAGAGCGGTATCAGACGATTCAGGGAATTGAGGAGGTGGCCCGGCGTCTGGGAGTTTCCCCTGCCCATCTTTCCCGGTGCTTTCGGAAAGAGCGGGGCATCTCGCCGGTGGAATTTCTGACGCGGCAAAAACTCCAGTCAGCTGTAAACGAGCTGCTGGGAACCGGGAAAAGTGTGGAGACCATCGCCCGTGAAAACGGTTTTTCCAATGGAAATTATTTCGGAAAAGTCTTCCGCCGGTATATGGGCGTCAGTCCCGGCAGCTATCGGGCAAGACGTCGGTAAGGAGTAAAAACGGGGCGTTACAGGATTGAATTTTCCTGTCCGGCATCTTATAATTAAGAAGCAGGAAAGCAATGATAAACGTAACCGTTCCGCCGGCGGAACGGTTACTGACAAACAATGATATTGCAGAATAAAACAGGAGGTAATTTTCATGAAAACAGTAATTATCGGAGCAAATCATGCGGGAATTGCCGCGGCCAACACACTGCTGGACAATTATCCGGACCAGAAAGTTGTCATGATCGACCGCAACACCAATCTGAGTTATCTTGGCTGCGGAACCGCGCTTTGGGTAGGCAGACAGATTGATTCCTATGAAAATCTGTTTTATACCAACAAAGAAGCCTTTGAAGCGAAAGGTGCGGACATCCGGATGGAGACATCCGTTACAAAGATCGATTTTGACAGAAAGATCGTATATTGTGAAAGCGCAGACGGAACAACCAGTGAGGAGACCTATGACAAGCTGATTCTTGCGACGGGTTCTCTTCCTATCGCGCCGTCCCTGCCGGGAAATGATCTGGAAGGCATCGGCTTCCTGAAGCTGTTTCAGGACGGACAGGAGGTGGATCGCCAGATCAGTGATGACTCGGTGAAACATGTGGCGGTCGTCGGCGCAGGCTATATCGGCGTGGAGATCGCCGAGGCAGCGAAACGCCGCGGAAAGGAAGTGCTTCTGTTCGATGTGGCGCCGACTTCCCTGGCAAGCTATTACGATCCGGAGTTTGCGAAGGATATGGACAAAAACCTTCAGGAGCATGGTATTGAGACGCATTACGGAGAGCGTGCGGTTGCCTATAAGGGAACCGGCCATGTGGAAGCGATTGTAACCGACAAAGGCGAGTATCCGGCAGAGCTGGTAATCAATGCCATCGGCTTCCGCCCGAACAACGAGCTTGGAAAGGACCATCTGGAATGCTTTGCAAACGGCGCGTACCGTGTGGACAGACATCAGCAGACAAGCGATCCGGACGTCTATGCCGTAGGCGACTGTGCGACGATTTACTCCAACGCACTGCAGGCGGAGACGTATATTGCTCTGGCCACCAATGCGGTTCGTTCGGG
The DNA here is from genome assembly GCA_019119555.1 of Candidatus Fusicatenibacter intestinigallinarum. Taxonomy (GTDB): domain Bacteria; phylum Bacillota; class Clostridia; order Lachnospirales; family Lachnospiraceae; genus Fusicatenibacter; species Fusicatenibacter intestinigallinarum. The sequence goes on from DWWU01000003.1 coordinate 13,934, forward strand.
AATCGTGGCGGGGCATAATATCGGAGGAACTCCGCTGGAATCTATCGGCGTACAGGGATCCAACGGGATTTCCATCTTCGGATACAATATGGTGTCTACCGGCCTTTCTGTCACTGCCGCGGAGAAAAACGGCATGAAAGTCAGCCATACCGATTACGAGGACCTGCAGAAGCCCGGATTTATGAAGGAAAATGAGAAGGTGAAAATCCGTATTGTCTATGAGACAGAGTCCCGCCGTGTGGTTGGCGCGCAGATGGCGTCCACCGCAGATATTTCCATGGGCATTCATATGTTCTCCCTGGCAATTGAAGAAGGTGTGACCATCGACAAGCTGAAGCTGCTGGATATCTTCTTCCTGCCGCATTTCAACCAGCCGTACAATTACATTACAATGGCGGCTCTGAACGCGAAATAATATGTAATAATAAAATCAATATCAATCGTGCAGACAGCGCTTCTGCACAGAAGGAGCTTACTTATGAAGAAAGAGATTCTGCTGACAGACAAATATCTCAGACTGCCGGTGATCAGAGACGGAGAGGACTGTGAGGTCAGCTTTTCTGTGAACGGAGAAAAGATATGGCAGTTTACGATTCCGGTGAAGACGGAGGAAAAAGGCTCCTGCACCGGAGGATATGCACAACTCCCCGTGGAAAAATGGAAAGGTCAGATGATGACTATAGAAACAGACGGGGAACTGCTGCCGGAAGAAATTCTGCAGTCGGATGAAACGGAGACCAGAAACCAGGACGTGTATCCGCGGCTGCATTTTACGCCGGTCAGCGGATGGGTGAACGATCCCAACGGGCTGTGCTTTTATAAGGGAGAGTACCATCTGTTTTTCCAGCACAATATGTTTGATGTGAAATGGAACAATATGAGCTGGGGACACGCGGTAAGCCGGGATCTTCTCCACTGGACCCAGCTGGACGAAGCGCTGTTTCCGGATGAGGACGGGACCATGTTTTCCGGAGGAGCAGTTGTGAACTTCCGGGGAGAGAGTCTGTGTCCGAAGGATGCGATGGTTTTGTTTTACACCTGTGCCGGCGGGTCGTCCCGGTGGAGCGAAGGAAAGGAGTTTACACAGAAGGCCGCATACAGCGAGGACGGCCGGACGGTTCAAAAGCTGCCGGGTGTGTTGATTCCGCATATTGCAAGAGAAAACCGGGATCCGAAGGTTGGATGGCTGGAGGAAAAAGGAATCTATTATATGGTTCTGTTTCTCAGCGGACATGAATTTGCCGTGTTCACATCTCCGGATCTGCGGGAATGGAAGGAGACACAGCGGCTGGAAATTCCGGAAAGCTGGGAGTGTCCGGATCTGATCCGTTTCTCCTGCGGCGAAAACGACCGGTGGGTGTTCTGGACCGCCGACGGATATTATCTGGTGGGAAGTTTCGACGGGGAGAAGTTTACTCCTGAGCAGGAGGTACAGCGTCTGTACGGAAACGAGGTGCCTTATGCGGCGCAGACTTTCTGGGGAACAGAAAAGGTTATTCAGATTCCCTGGCTCAGAGTGTTATGGGACGACAAGCCTTATCAGGGAGCGATGGGAATTCCGCGGGAACTGGAACTGACCAGGCGTGACGGTGTCTGGCTGCTGGAAGCGCATCTGCCGGAGGAACTGTGGAAGCAGCGCGAGCGTATCTACAGAGATCTTCCGGGAGCCGGCCAGGAGCTGGAGATTCCGGAAGGGAAGAGTGTCGTCGTGACCGTGGAGAATCCGGAGGCCCGGTCATTTTCTCTGCAGCTCGGAGCGGGATCTGTCGCCTGGGAGCAGGAGAAGGGGCAGCTCACCATTGAAGATGAAACGTTCGCACTGCCCTGTGCGGAGGAGCTGAATGTGGTGCTGGACCGTGATCTGGTGGAGGTCAGCTGCAATGGAGATACGGTGTACTTCTGCAAAAAAATGAAGGCGGAAGCGGACCGGAAGCTGGTTCTGTGCGGAGAAATGACGATGGAAGTGGGAATCCTCTGAGCTCTGGACGTGTAATTTGATCAGGGAGGTAAACATGGACGATATTTTGGTTTTGACAGATGAAAATGGAGTGAAGACAAGGTTTGAGACCCTTGACATTGTGGAGTATGAGGGAGAAGAATATGCGGTTCTGTATCCGGCGGACGCAGGAGACGACGAGCCGGTGCATATTCTGAGAATTCATACGGAGGATATGGACAATGGCGAAGTCCAGTACGAGGGTCTGGAGGATGACCGCCTGATTCAGAAGGTGTACAGGATTTTCTGCCGGAGAAATCAGATCCGGAGAGACTGAGTCCGTGATTTCGCCCGGGCGGGCACAGGACAGACGAAAAAAAACGGGGCTGCTGCGCCGTTACCGTTCAGCAAGCTGAAGGGTAGCGCTGCACTTTCTTTTGCGGCAGCCCCGTTTTTCTGCGTTTTTACGCCTGCTGCGCCATATGCACCCGGTATTGTTTCGGGGAGGCACCGTTCAGGCGTTTGAAGATTTTGATAAAGTAATTGATGTCTGTGTAGCCGCAGCTGGTCGCCACCGCATGGATCGGCATGGATGTGGAATTGAGGAGAACCAGGGCGTGTCGGATGCGGACATTGTGGATATAGTCGGTAATATTGGTGCCCGTCTCTTTCTTGAACAAGGTGGAAAGATAGGACTTTGTCACATGACACATATTTGCAAAAAAGCTCAGCGACAGAGGTTCCGCGTAGTGGAAATCAATGTAGGTAATGCATCGCTGGGTAATCTGCGAATAGTTTTTCATGGAATGATTTCTTACCAGCAGACAGTATTTGTGGATCATATCCCCTTCGATCTGTTCCAGGTCGCCAGCAGTATGCGCGTCGTTGATCAGCACGGCGATTCTGGTGGACAGGTCGTCGATATAGACCGGGTGTACGTTTCCCCGTTCCACGGCCTTCCGGCACAGGGTATTGAGGATGATCAGAAGGTTCTTGGTGTTCAGCACGATATTCGGGTTGCGGGGTGCAATTTTGTAATTTTTGAACTGGGCATACAGGCGGGTGGCAGCGTTGTAATTTCCCGTGGCGATCATGTCGAGAAACTGATTTTCCACTGCATAGCGCTCCTCGATGCTGGTGATCGCAAGCTGAGGATCTTCGTTCAGCCGGCGGAAGGCGGAGCTGGAATCTGCGGTGATGCCGGAAAATTCCTGCGGCTCCAGAAGATCATACTTTTCGGAGAACAGATTTTCCGATATGACCAGTAATGTGGCCTCGAGAGACTTCAGCGTGGGAGGTACCGGTATGTTGGCGTAAAACGCGGAGAGATCTTTGTACAGTGTGTCCGGTAGCTTGTTCTTAAACATGATTTTCTGTATATCTACCAGTGTAAACGTTTCCTTGAGAATCGGTCCGACTACGAGATAGGTGTTGTCTGTATAACCGTCCTGCAGGGGAGCGCCGTCGTGGAGGCGTATGTCCTCAGGGAGCGGAGACAGGCACAGAACATAGGAAATCAGTCCGAACTCATCGAAAAGCTTCAGAATATGTCCCGGCTGGCTGTATTTCAGGAGAAAGTCCCGGAGTTCGTGGTAATCGTAGTCGGAGAACAGCTTGCCTCTGAGATCCAGATCTGCCTTATACAGATTGGAAAAATCCTTTTCGATAATTGTACAGGAGATGTTGTGGGCCTGAACGATCTGCTGAAATAAACTTAAGTTTTCCTTGCGCATAGAAAATCCTTTCTTTTGTATCCGCGGGGGAGGAGAACCGCCGCGGTTGAAAATGATATTTGTAACAGCCCAGCCAGCTGAACTGTAACCGATATTTCAATAAAATATTACGATATTATGCTTTTGTCCAGTATATCAAAAATTCGGCTGATTTTAAAGCAATTTTATGTCTTTTCTTTTTCATGATTTTGGGTTAATCTGATAATATAAGTTTATTATGCAGATGCAATGATATAAGGAGGTAACGGATATGGGAACTGCAGGAAAAGATCCATATGAAGGATTTCAGAAGAAAAAAGATTTTCTGATCTGTATTGATTCAGACGGGTGTGCGATGGATACGATGGATATTAAGCATTTCCGCTGCTTTGGTCCCTGTATGGTAGAAGAGTGGGGACTGGAGGATCAGGAAGAAAAGCTTCTGTTCCGCTGGAACCAGATCAATCTGTATTCCATGACCAGAGGAATCAACCGTTTCAAGGCCCTGGCGCTGATGCTGAAAGAGATCAATGACAGCGGGACTCCGATCGAGGATGTGGATGTTCTGGTAAAATGGGCGGATGAGGCAGACGAGCTGTCCAACAGCGCGATCGGAAAAGAGGCGGAAAAAACAGGAAGCATCGTTCTGAAGAAAGCGCTTCACTGGTCGGAGAGCGTGAACCAGAGAATCCGCGAGCTGCCGGAGGAAGAGAAGAAACCGTTCCCGGGAGCAAAGGATGCAATCGCATGGGCTCACGAGCGTGCGGATATCGCGATCGTTTCTTCTGCAAATCTGGATGCGGTTATGGAAGAGTGGGAAAAACACGGAATTCTTCCTCATGTGGATGTGGTTCTGGCGCAGAATGCAGGGTCCAAAGCGGCTTGTATTGAAAAGCTGCTGACGTTTGGCTACGACAAAAACAATGTCGTGATGATCGGAGACGCGCCGGGCGACAGAAAGGCGGCTCAGAAGAATGGAGTACATTACTATCCGATTCTTGTGACGAAAGAGAAGGAAAGCTGGGAGAAGATGCCGCAGGCAGTGGAGAAGCTGATGGACGGCACTTTTGATGAGGGGTATCAGAATCAGCTGAATGAAGAATTCGAGAAAAATCTTGGCGCATGATCCCGGAACCGCCCGGGTATCCGGCTAAGCCGGCAGGGCGGGGACGCAGACAAAAAGTCCTTCGGACGGATGCCTGACACTGTGAAGTGTATGCATCTGCCCGAAGGGCTTTTTGTCTGTAAATGCTCCGGAAGAGTGACCGTTCGGCTGGCTGAACGGTCACCCGGAAGATATCAGTTTTCGGAGGTTGCCTGGATGGCGTCGTATCCGGTTTCGCCGGTTCTGATTTTCCGGGCGTACCGTATTTCACTGCTGAAGATTTTTCCGTCGCCGACCTCTCCCGTGTAAGCGGCTTTGCAGATCGTGTCGATTACTTTCTGCTCCCATTCTTCGGAGGAGACGACGATTTCAAACCGGATTTTCGGCTGCATCTGCACCTCTACGTCAAGGCCGCGGACGACTTCCCGGTAGCCCCTCTGTACGCCGTAGCCCATAACCTGAGATACGGTGATGCCGTTGACCTCTATCCCTGCGAGGGCTTCTTTGACGTCCTCGAATTTTTCTTCCCTGACAATTGCTTCTATTTTAATCAACATTGTTTTTGTTTCCTTCCTTCTTATGAGTTTCGTCGGTTACTGATCCAGGCCGTTAAAGCTCGGATAAGCGCTTTCTCCCAGCTGGGAAAGATCCAGGCCGATCTGTTCTTCTTTCTGATCCACCCGGAGCGGAGTGAAGAGTCTGACGATTGCCACGCAGATCAGTGTTCCGACGACGGCGATCAGAATGGTGATGGCCATGCCTGCCAGCTGTGCCCCGAAGAGGCGGAAGTCTCCGAAAACGAGACCGTCCCAGCGGGCGGTGTCATTGATGGAACTCTGCGCAAACAGGCCGGTGGCAATGCCTCCCCAGATGCCGCCGATACCGTGACAGCCGAATGCGTCCAGGGCGTCGTCAATTTTCAGTTTCTTTTTGACGATGGCAACGCCGCAGTAGCAGATCGGGCTTACCAGGAAGCCGATGAGGAAGGAAGCCCATACGGGAACGAAGCCTGCCCCCGGAGTGATGGCGACAAGGCCGACCACAAGACCTGTGGATGCGCCTACCAGAGTCGGTCGCCCGTTTTTGATCACGTCGATCAGCATCCAGGAGAGGAGCGCGGACGCCGCGGAAATCGCGGATGTCATAAACGCGTGGGCAGCCAGACCGTCGGCCGCCAGGGCGCTTCCGGCGTTAAATCCGAACCATCCGAACCAGAGCATGGACGCGCCGAGAACAACGAAGGGGATATTGTGAATCCGGTAGGTTGTGTGCTCATATCCGCGGCGCCTTCCAAGCAGAATCGCCAGAACGAGAGCGCTCACGCCGGAGCTGATATGTACGACGTTTCCGCCGGCAAAGTCCACGGAGCCGATCGCGGCGAGAAAACCGCCTTCGCCCCATACCATATGCGCCATCGGATAATAGACGATCACAGACCACAGAGCGGTAAACAGAAACAGAGCCTTGAATTTCATGCGTCCCACCAGAGCGCCTGTGATCAAGGCGGGGGTAATCATCGCAAACATCATCTGAAACGCGCAGTAGACCAGATGCGGAAGATTGTCCGCGTAAGGTCCTGCCTCCATGCCGACGCCGTTCAGGCCGAACCAGCGGAAATCACCGATGATTCCCAGATGGTTGCCTCCAAAGGACAGAGAATATCCGAACAAAGTCCACATGACAACGGAAAGTCCCATGATCGACACGCAGGCCATCATGGTGCTGCAGACATTTTTTCTGCGCACAAGCCCTCCGTAAAAGAATGCCAGTCCCGGTGTCATGAAAAATACAAATGCTGCGCAGAGCAGCACAAAAGCAGTATCGCCAGTATTCATAATAATTCCTCCTCAAACAAACACCTGTTTTTGGCAGATCCGGAAGGGCCCTTTCCAAAACTGCGCCGGGAGTTCCGAAAAATCTCCCGGAAAATAAAAAAAGCGCTGAATACGCCGAAGCGATTCAACACCTTTGTTATGGTTCTAGAGTATAACATAGTTTTTCCGGAAATGCAAGAGGAATTTTTGCTGCAGGCATCTGACTTGTAACCGTTCAGCCAGCTGAACGGCCACTTTGACTCGCTTTTGCCGGGAGAACGTGTTATACTGAAAACGGTACAGCGCTGCAGGGCGCAGCTGAAAAATGGCGGCGGTTCGGCTGACTGAACAGCTGTGGGAAATGAGTTCTGCAGGGCGCCGGAAAGGAGTGTTAATTCAGTGAGAGCAGAAAAACTGTTTCAGGATTTTGTTGCATATGTCAATGAGCATCAGCTTTTTGTTGAGGGAATCGCGGCGGCGGATGAGAGCCGTGTGCTGCTGGAACACCATTTCGTTCCGGACCATGCGAGAAATATTTATTCTCATACGAAAAGCTATATGGCCACGGCGGTGGGAATGGCGCTGGCGGAAGGCCGACTGACGTTGGAAGACCGGCTGGCCGATTATTTTCCGGAGTATGTGCCGGAAGACCCGGATCCGCGGCTTTTGCAGATCACCCTGAGGGACTTGCTGACCATGTCCAGCGGATTTGGCCATGCGTATCTGATGGGTGAAGACCGAAGAAAGGGCGTTGGATTTCCGGATTATCTGACTTATATGATGCATCTTCCGATGGAACAGACGCCGGGGACGGCGTTTGAATACTCCACGGCGGACAGTATTCTGGCCGGCAGGATGGTGGAGAAGGCGGTCGGTGAGAATCTGGCCGCATATCTGTATCCGCGGCTGTTCCGGAAGCTGGAGCAGGGCTGGCCCCAGTGGGAGAATGATCCTATGGGACATCCCATCGGCGGAGGCGGAATGTATATGCGGCTGACAGATATGATGAAGCTGGGACAGCTGTATCTGGCGGATGGGAAATGGAAGGGAGAGCGTCTTCTGGATTCCCGCTGGGTGCGGGAGGCCACAGGCAGGCAGATCGGGACTCCGCAGACGGATCCGGAGGATATCTGGAGATGCGGCTACGGATATCAGTTCTGGCTCTCGCCTTATCCGGATGCATACCGGGCGGACGGAGCCTTCGGGCAGATCACGACGGTGTTCCCGAAGGAAGGTCTGGTGGTCGCTGTGCAGTGTCCGGAATGGGGCGATTTTGCAAAAGTCAGACTTGCGCTGCATACCGTATTTTTCTCGCAGCTGTGACGAATCTGCGGCAGGAATGGAAACGGAACTGTTACGACGGAACAAAGAAAAGAAAGAGATACAGGGCGAAAGCTTCATCATCACACCGGTGGCTTTCCCGGAAAGGTGGTTTATTAATATGAAATTTACGAAAATGCAGGGAATTGGCAACGATTATGTATATGTCAACTGTCTGGAGAAGGCGGTGGAGCATCCGGCGGAAACCGCGAAGATTGTCAGCGACCGTCATTTCGGCATCGGTTCGGACGGTCTGATTCTGATCTGCCCGTCCGACCAGGCGGATTTTCGGATGGTCATGTACAATGCGGATGGTTCGGAAGGAGCCATGTGCGGCAATGGAATCCGCTGCGTCGGAAAGTATGTCTACGATTATGGTCTCACCGACAAAACGCATCTTTCCATCGAGACGAAGAGCGGAATCAAATATCTGGATCTGACCGTGGAGGACAAAAAGGCGGTGAAAATCCGCGTCAACATGGGAAAACCGGATCGCTGCGCGAAACATATCCCGATTCTGACGGAGAAGGAAGAAGTGAAGGAAGAGGCGATTAAGGCAGCCGGCAGGATGTGGAAAATGACAGGGGTTTCCATGGGAAATCCCCATGCGGTTGTGCCTTATGACGGAGACCTGGAGACGATGGAGATTGAGAAGATCGGACCGGAGTTTGAACATCATCCCTGCTTTCCGGACCGGGTGAATACAGAGTTCGTAAAGGTTCTGGACGATCATACGGTTCAGATGAGAGTCTGGGAGCGGGGAAGCGGGGAAACGCTCGCCTGTGGAACCGGGGCCTGCGCCGTGGCTGTGGCCGCTTTGTGGAACGGATGGGTGAAGGAAGGTCCGGTGACCGTGCGCCTGCTCGGCGGGGAACTCACCATCGAGTGGGACCGCGGAAACGATGTCGTATATATGACCGGTCCGGCGGAGATTGTGTTTGAGGGGGAGATCCGCCTGTGACTTTGCGGTGTTATAACTTTCGGCTTCCGTTTCGTGCAATATGCTGAAAATCCCGGAAAGCAAAATTACCCCTTTTCTTTTCGGAGGAAGGATGCTACAATATGTAGCGTGCATTAACAAAGAAACAAACAATATATAGTGAATATTGTGTTGGGAGGGAAGCCATGATTTATATCATCAAGAAAGACGGGACCAAAGAGGGCTTTGACGCACAGAAAATTGTACGCGCAGTCAATAAATCCGCACGGAGAATTTTATATACGTTCTCTGACGAAGAGATTTCATTTATCTGCCAGTTTGCAACGGAACATGCCAAAGCTCTGGGAAAGAAAGAAATACCTATCGCGGACATGCACAATATTGTCGAAGGCGCGCTGGAGAAAGTGAATCCGGCAGTAGCCAAAAGTTACCGCGATTACAGAAATTATAAAACGGATTTCATCCATATGATGGATGAGGTTTATACAAAAAGTCAGTCCATCCGCTATATTGGCGATAAGAGCAACGCTAATACGGACAGCGCTCTTGTCGCGACAAAGCGAAGCCTGATTTTCAATGAACTGAATAAGGAGCTCTACCGGAAGTTTTTCATGAACCGCAATGAGCTTCAGGCATGCAAGGACGGTTATATCTATATTCATGACCAGTCTGCGCGCCTGGATACCATGAACTGCTGTCTTTTCGACGTGGCAAACGTGCTGAAAGGCGGTTTTGAGATGGGAAATGTCTGGTACAACGAGCCGAAGAGCCTGGATACCGCCTTTGACGTTATGGGAGACATTGTTCTGAGCACGGCGGCGCAGCAGTACGGCGGTTTTACGGTACCGGAGGTAGACAAGATCCTTGCGCCTTATGCGCAGAAAAGCTATGACCATTATGTGCAGGAATTTCTGAAATATTCCGATCCTTCCTGGGAAGGCCGCGAGGAGAAAGCGGTGGAGTATGCGATGGACAAAGTCCGTCGCGAATGTGACCAGGGCTGGCAGGGAATCGAGTATAAACTGAATACGGTCGGTTCTTCCCGCGGAGACTACCCGTTTGTCACGGTGACGCTGGGGCTGGGAACGGAGATGTTCGAAAAGATGATCTCCATTTCCCTGCTGGAAGTACACAAAGGCGGACAGGGAAAGAAAGGGCACAAGAAACCGGTGCTCTTCCCGAAAATCGTATTTCTGTACGACAAGGCGATCCACGGCCCGGGCGGAATCTGTGAGGACGTGTTTGAGGCCGGAGTGGACTGCTCGGCCAAGACCATGTATCCTGACTGGCTGTCCATGAGCGGCGAGGGATATATTTCCAGTATGTACCAGAAATATGGCCGTGTGATCAGCCCGATGGGATGTCGCGCATTTCTCAGCCCGTGGTTTGAGCGGGGAGGCATGGAGCCGGCGGACGATGAGGATAAGCCGGTGTTTGTGGGACGGTTCAATATCGGAGCCGTTTCCCTGCACCTTCCGATGATTCTTGCGAAGGCCCGGGCGGAGAACCGGGACTTCCACGAGGTTCTGGATTTCTATCTGGAAATGATTCGCGACCTTCACAAGAGAACTTACGATTATCTCGGCGAAATGCGTGCTTCCACCAACCCGCTGGCTTACTGCGAGGGAGGATTTTACGGGGGTCACCTGAAACCGTCGGATAAGATCCGTCCGCTGCTGAAGGCGATGACTGCATCCTTCGGAATCACGGCGCTGAATGAGTTGCAGGAGCTTTACAATGGAAAATCCATTGCGGAAGACGGACAGTTTGCGCTGGATACCCTGAAGTATATCAATGAAAAGGTGAATCAGTATAAAAAGGAAGACGGTATTCTGTACGCAATCTACGGAACTCCGGCGGAGTCCCTGTGCGGACTTCAGGTGGAACAGTTCCGCAAAAAATATGGAATCATCCGCAACGTGTCTGACCGTCCATACGTGAGCAACAGCTTCCATTGTCATGTGACCGAGGATCTGACCCCGATCCAGAAGCAGGATCTGGAAGGCCGGTTCTGGGAACTGTGCAACGGAGGAAAGATCCAGTATGTCCGCTACCCGGTGGGATACAACAAAGGCGCGATCAAGACGCTGATTCGCCGTGCGATGGATCTGGGATATTATGAAGGTGTGAACCTCTCTCTGGCTTACTGCGACGACTGCGGCCATGAAGAGCTGGAAATGGACGTCTGCCCGGTCTGCGGTTCCAGAAACCTGACCAAGATCGACCGGATGAATGGTTATCTGTCCTACAGCCGTGTACACGGAGACACCAGGCTGAATGAGGCGAAGATGGCTGAGATTGCGGAGCGGAAATCCATGTAAATCGAATTCATATTGCAGATAAGAGGATCCTTCCTCTGCGAACCTCAGAGACGGCAGCTGAGGTTCACAGGGGAAGGATTTATGATTGTGGGAGAGGTGACAGACGTGAGAAAAAAGATACTGGTTGTGGACGATGAGCAGGCCATCGCTGATCTGATTGAGGTTTATCTTGCCGGAGAAGGATGGGAGGTGATCAAGTGTGACAATGGGACAGACGCGGTCCGGTACGTGGAGGAAGAGGATCTTTCCATGGCGATTCTCGACGTTATGCTACCGGATATTGACGGATTTTCCATCTGCAGAAAAATCAGGGAAAAGCATTTTTATCCGGTCATCATGCTCACGGCAAAATCCGAAGATCTGGACAAGATCACCGGCCTGACCATTGGTGCCGATGATTATATTACCAAGCCCTTTAATCCGCTGGAGTTGTTGGCGAGGGTGAAGACACAGTTCCGGCGCTATGAGACGTATAATCACCCGGAGGGAACAGGAAAAACGGAGGAAAACGCCATCGACATCCGGGGGCTTTCCATCAGCAAAGACACGCATAAATGTACGCTGAACGGAAAAGAACTGTCGCTGACGCCGATAGAGTTCTCGATTCTTTGGTACCTGTGTGAAAACCGGGGGCGCGTACTCTCTTCGGAGGAAATTTTCGAGAAGGTCTGGGGAGAAAAGTTCCTGGACAGCAACAATACGGTAATGACGCATATCGGACGGATCCGGGAAAAAATGCATGATTCCGGGCGAAAGCCGAAATATATCAGAACGGTGTGGGGAGTGGGGTATCAGATTGAATAAGACGGAATTACGGGAACTGTCGCAGCGGCTCCGGAGGCAGCTGACCCAGAAGTTTATTTTTTTCTACCTGCTGTATCTGGCGGCCGGCGCTGCAATCTTTATACTTGCCTATTTATATTATCAAAGCCGTATCTGGTATGGATATGAGACGTTTTATCAGCTGGTCCATCTGGCGGAACGGTTCTGGGCGTTCCTTCTCCCCGTCTATGCCGGCGGCGGAGCGCTGGCGCTGGGCTGTTATTATCTGAAGAAATCCTGCGGCTATCTGGACGAGCTGGTGACGGCCTCGGAAAATCTCTTTCTCGAAAAGGAACAGGAAACTCCGTTGTCGGAAGAATTGCGTCCGCTGGAGGTATATCTGGATTCTGTCCGCCTGCAGATTCAAAACAGCCAGAGAGCGGCCAGAGAAGCGGAACAGAAGAAAAACGATCTGGTGGTATATCTGGCGCATGACCTGAAGACTCCGCTTACATCTGTGATCGGGTATCTGACGCTGCTGAACGACGAGGAAGAGATTTCGCCGCGGCTGCGGAAAAAATACCTGTCCGTGTCTCTGGATAAGGCGGAGCGGCTGGAGGATCTGATCAATGAATTTTTTGAGATTACGCGGTTCAGCCTCACCCATCTGACCCTGGAACTGAGAAAAATCAATCTGTCCAGAATGCTGGAACAGACCGTGTTTGAATTCGGTCCGATGCTGGCAGAGAAGAAACTGGAGTGCAGACTGGATATGCCGCCGGATGTCTTTTACGAGTGTGATCCGGACAAGCTGCAGAGGGTGTTTGATAATCTGCTGCGCAATGCAGTGAGTTACAGTCAGCCGGGCGGAGAGATCAATCTTTGCCTGCGCCGGCAGGAAGAGAGGCTGCGCCTGACCGTACAGAATTTCGGGGTCACCATTCCGGAGGATAAGCTGGAGAGAATTTTCGATCAGTTTTTCCGCCTGGACAGCGCAAGGGCAACCCGAAGCGGCGGCGCGGGACTGGGACTGGCCATTGCCAAAGAGATTGTGGAGCTGCACGGCGGGACGATTTCAGCGGAGAGCTCCGACGGACAAGTGACGTTTACGGTTGTATTGTAAAGAGAAAGACGTAACAGTTCAGCCTGCTGAACTGTTACAGAAAAAAAGAAGATTCGGCGCGTTTTTCGCGGATGTCTGACGGTATCATAGCGAAAGACGCGCTGTTTTTCTGTTAAGGGAGGGGAGATTAAGAAAATTTTAAAACTTTTGTGAAAGGAAACAGGGGTTTTTGTGGGAGAATCTGCGAAAAGAACAGAGACCTTTCTGATAAGATAATTGCATGCAGAAGTTGCAGTCGTTCAGCAGGCTGAATGGTTACCGCAGAAAGGATGGGTGGAGATGAGACATACAGACGGAAGAAGAGAAACTGCTGTGGTTTCGCAGACCAGAAGAAGGGAGACGCATGTGGACTTGCGGGACAGGAGAAGGGGAACGGCCGTGATTCCGCGTTCCGGAAAGAAAGGACGAAAAAGAAGGTTTCGGAGGCGTTTATTTTCGCTGGTTCTGATCTGTGTGCTGGCGTTGGCGGCGCTGATGGGCACGCCGCTGGGATCAGGGCTTAGAAATGCGCTGGCGCTGGGCGGATCTTCCGCGAGACTTCAGCAGTATGCGCGGGAGCATGGACTTTCCGCGTCGGATTATCCGGAGAAGCTGGTGGAGCTGTATGAGCGCAATCCGGAGACGGAGCAGTTTGTCTTTGAGTATCCTCTGATGAAGGACAACCCTCCGTCGGATGATCTGAGCGGCCTGGATACCTCGTCGGTTCCGCTTCTGATGCAGTGGGATCAGCGGTGGGGATATGGACAGTACGCGGGAAATCTCTTTGGTCTGTCAGGCTGCGGCCCTACCTGTCTTTCCATGGTCGCGATTTACCTGACAGGGGACACATCCATGACGCCCCGCTGGATGGGAGAGTTTGCGTCTTCCCACGGATACGCTGTGGAGGGCAGCGGTTCCGCCTGGGCGCTCTTTTCGGAGGGAGGAAAAGAGCTGGGATTTGATGTGACGGAGATTCCTCTGGATGAGGAGAGAATTCTTGCGAATCTGGAAGTAAACAATCCGATTGTGGCGGTTATGGGACCGGGAGATTTTACGACTACCGGACATTTTATCGTGTTGACCGGTTATGAAAACGGAAAGATCAGGGTGAACGATCCGAATAACAGGGGAAATTCTGAGAAGTTGTGGGAGTTTGATCGTATACAAAGCCAGATCCGGGATCTGTGGGTGTTTCGGAACCTGTAGAGAAGGGTCTGAGACAGAACAGCCTGCGGCGCATGGCGCAGAAAAACCGGGGCCCGAAAGAACGGAAAACAGTTTCTTTCGGGCCCCGGTTTTTTCTGCCACAGGAAACTTCGTTCCCTGTGACAGGAAAACGGCGCATGCCGTAACCGCTCAGATGGCGGAACCGTTATACAAGAATTAAAGTTTGGTATCCCAGCGTCCGCACCATACGTTCTCTTCCGGAGTACCCTGGAAGGGGCTGTCGCCGCAGAGTTTTTCAATCAGGGAATCCAGAACCTGCGGAGTATCCTGATAGCAGTTTATATAGGTACGGCTCATGGTCAGGTCGATCAGGTAGTTCGGCAGATACAGGCTGATAAATGCGGTCGGTACCTGACGTACATACCAGGGCTGCTGGCCCGGCATCGTCCATTTTACACGCATGGTGTTGTACTGAGCGAAGCCGACCTGGTCGATGAATACCAGAACTGCATCGGTGTTTTCCATGAATTTCTCCATGCTTCCCTTTGCAGGAACGGCATCTCCGTCTTCTACGATGAAGCCGCGCTCTTCAAGCTTCCTGATCAGGTATGCTTTGGTCTTTGCGCCGGAGTCGTCTTTGATCAGTTTGCCGGCTACCACACGTCCGTCGCCTTCCAGGAAATAAACGCGTACGCGTTTCTGCTTGTCCGGATTCAGCGGCAGCATGTTCTGGGTATCTTTTACAAGAGTGATGAACTGGTCTGCGCACTCTTTTGCAATTTTCTTGTGCTCTTCGCATCCGACTACGCTGATTCCTTCCTTCGGCGGCATCAGGGTTCCGTCTGCCTGTTTTTTGTGCAGACCGATGCTTGCCTTTACGCCGAGGATACGTCTCAAAGCATCCTGCATACGCTCTTCGGTGATCACGCCGTTCTTGTATCCGGCCATCATATATCCGAAATCCTCTTCCATATCGTTGAAGAACAGATACATGTCGCAGCCTGCTGCGATTGCAGCCGGTACCTGCTGTGAACGCGGCATAGCGCCGAACATACCGATCATATGGCTGGCATCGGTCACTACCAGACCGTTAAATCCAAGGGTCTCTTTCAGGAGTCCGGTGATCAGTTCCGGGCAGAGGGTTGCCGGAAGGATCTCGTGGTCGTCCAGATCACGGCCTGCCAGCTTGCGCTGCCATGCCGGCTGAGCAATGTGTCCTGCCATGATGGTTTTTACGCCTGCGTCGATCAGCTCTTTGTATACCTTTCCGAAAGTAGCCATCCAGGTGTCGCAGTCCAGATCGTTAACGCCCATCATCAGGTGCTGGTCGTTTTCCTCGGTTCCGTCGCCCGGGAAGTGTTTGATGGTGGTGGCCATATTGCATTCTTCCGTGCCTTTGATGAAAGCCTTCGCGTACTCGATGGTACGGTCCGGGTCAGCACAGAAGGAACGGGTCTGTACGATCGTATTGCGCCAGTTCTGGAGCAGGTCGACGATCGGAGCGAAATTCCAGTTAGAACCGATTGCCATCGCCTCGGTGCCGCCGACTTTCGCCGCTTTGTATGCAACGTCCGGATTGCGGGAAGCCGCGGTCGCTGCGCCGCAGGATACGCCGGTTCCTCCGCCTACGCCGCCGTTTCCGCCTGCTTCACAGTTGGAAGCCACCAGCAGCGGAATTCTACTGTAGCTCTGGAAAGTATTGACCATATCCCACAGCTCTTCCGCGGATTTGTTGTGGTAACGAAGTGCGCCGGGATGATAGGTATCAACTACTTTTTTGATTCCTTCCGGTGTGAAATCGTTTACCATGTTGACAAACAGCTGTCCGACTTTCTCCTCATCGGTCATTCCGGCGATGGTATCTTCCACCCATTTGATGTCTTCGTCGGAAAGGTAATACGGTTTTGCTTTTAAATCTACCATGAAAAAAATCCTCCTTATTAAATATGTATTGGAATCCTGCACGGGATCAGTAGGTAAGTCCGAACCCATACAGGTATTCGCCGCCGTCTGCATCTTTGTAAGCGTAGGTCAGGCCGTCTTTCATATATTTTGCCTTGTCATAGCCGGGTACGTCGTTGGGGCTTGCGCAAACGCCGCTGTCGTCCACTGCGATGGCCGCATCGCTGCCCGGAAGAGTGATGGGCAGCCGTCCCACCGGTTCTGCCGCGCCGCTGATTACATCAATCGCAGCTTTGGAGAAGGTGTCGAAGCCAACGGTGACAGCATCAGCCAGAGGCTCCACGTTGCCCAGAAGATAAGGCAGGTTCAGATTGACATGAACGACCACCTGAGAGACAGCTTCCCGGATCGCACGAATGTGCTCCACATCAATGCCGGTTTCTTTGCACAGATTCAGTTCGAGATATCCCTCCGTTGCCGCAAAGTAGCTTCCGCTGGTAGGTTTCAACAGGAGGAGCGCCACGTCGGCGTCGTGATAGTCGTTCACGAACGTCCAGTCCGGGTGATCCTCGCGGACTGCCTTTGCGAAAGCGGCGATGGTCTGCTCGGGAGTGATCTCGATGCCTGTCATCGGCAGGTTTTCCTTTTCTTCCTTTGTATATTCTGTGCGCATCATCATTTCCACATATACTTTTCTGCCCGCAAGTTTTTCTGCCGTCAGCGGAAGCACGGAATCATGGTTCTTCAGAAGAACGACACTTTCCTGATGAGCCCGGTAAGCCAGCGCGCGGCTTTCTTCTGTGTTGACCGCCGCATCGGCTGCGGCTGCGTCCGTATAAGGATTCTCGAACAGACCCAGACGGAAGAATTCCACAAGCAGGCGGCAGACCGCCCGGTCTACGGTTTCCGTATCTACAAATCCGCTGCGGATGGCTTCCAGGAACGGCGCCGGATCATCTTCTCCGGATACCATATCCGTGCCGGCCTTCAGCACTCTGGCTGCCCGTCCGGCTTTCGAGTATTCCTCTGCGCCCCAGGCCATACCGGACAGAACGCCGGTGTCGGAATTGACGATCCCGTCAAAGCCCAGTTCCCCGCGAAGTGTGCCGTTGATAAACTGGTTATTGTAGGCAAAGGCGATTTCCTCATCAAATTTATCGAATCCATTCTGCGGGAATGCAGATTTCTCATTGGAAGGAATCGCGTAATAAGGCATGATGGAGGAGGTTCCCGCCGCAATCGCTGCACGGAATCCGGGCAGATGATAGGTCTCCATGCTTCCCGGCGTCGCGTAGCAGTTGTATTTGCCCTTGGCGTAATGGGGGTCAAATCCGTTTTCCCGGGCGCCGCCGCCCGGGAAATGCTTCGTGGTCAGAGCGACGCTGTTCTCATCCAGCGTTTCGCCCTGGATGCCGTGAATGATACGGGTAATAATATCACAGATCAGCTCCGGGTTCTCTCCGAATGTTCCATAGGTCCGGAACCAGCGGGGATCTGTGGCACAGTCTGCCATATACATATAACCTTTGCGGAGATTTGCCGCATAGAATTCGTCATGTACGATTTTTGCGAACTGATCGATCAGTTCCATATCCCTGGAAGCGGCAAGTCCCAGTGTTCCGGGAAATGTGGTGAATTTGTTCGTCTCCTCTGCGGCGCTGTAATTTACGTCGGCGCTTTCATTTTTGGAATTGGAAGTTACCAGACAGGGAATGCCGAGACGGGTACCTTCGCAGACTTCCTGCATGGCATTGACCCATTCTGCCAGTTCACCGGCGGAAGCATTTTCACGTACGATAAAATGACGGATATGCCTGGTGGCCAGTTTATAGGTCGTCGGATACTGCATGTTTTTGTGTCCGCGGACCATAACTTCCTCATGCGCCTCGCCCAGCACGCCGTTGTGGCTGGTGGGCTGACCGGGCTTCGCTGAGATACCCATCGGCTGGCTGTTGATAATCAGCATACCGGCTTTCTCCTCGTCGGTCATACGGCTTACCAGATCTCTGGCACGCTCCTCAGGGGAAAGACGCCAGTCTTCATAGGGCTTCAGTTCGCCGGTGCCGTCCAGATCTTTAAAACGCAGGCCGTCCACTTCCAGAATCCCTTTCACGCGGGCGACAATCTGCTTTTGCTCCATAGAATACAACACTCCTTTCTTCAGTGTCAGTCAATGATGGCAGCGTTCTGCCCCAGTGTGTGTGACTGACAGTACTGTTATTTGATGCTATAAGTATAACACAGACGTTCTCAAAACACCAACAACTTGTGCAACATCAACAAATTTTCTGACGCTATTTCGTGATCATACGACCGGAAACCGTCAATGGTTCCCTCCTGTGGAGCGCATGCGCAGCCGGCTGTGGGAAATTGTTGGGGACAGACCGGAAGCCTCCGAAAAATCAACAAAGTTTCGTAAATTGTTTTTGCATTTTGTCCAAAAATTGTTAAATTTTTATTTGGCAATTGAAACATTTGACGGTATGTGCTAAAATGACTTCATAACAAAGGAGTTCTGTTGACTGACGGAATCGACGTGGAAAACCACCGGGGAGGCAGAATCTCAGAAAGGGCCGACCGTCTGGGCAACAAGTGTAACAGCTTTTACATTTGTTGCTTTTTTTTCGTCATTGAAGCGGACAATGAAAGGAGAAGGATAACAATGGGCTACAAATCAGACATCGAAATTGCACAGGAATGTACCATGGAGCCGATTACCAAGATTGCAGAGAAAGCAGGGATTGATGAAGAATACCTGGAGCAGTACGGAAAGTACAAAGCGAAAATCGATTACAATTTCCTGAAGAAGACAGATAAAAAGGACGGAAAGCTGGTTCTGGTAACCGCGATCAACCCGACTCCGGCAGGTGAAGGAAAGACCACGACCACTGTAGGTCTGGCAGACGCGATGCAGAAACTTGGAAAGAACGTAATGGTAGCGCTTCGCGAGCCGTCCCTGGGACCGGTATTCGGCGTGAAGGGAGGAGCAGCCGGCGGCGGATACGCACAGGTTGTTCCGATGGAAGACATCAACCTGCATTTTACAGGCGACTTCCACGCAATCGGCGCAGCCAATAACCTGCTGGCAGCAATGTTGGACAACCATATTTATCAGGGAAATGAGCTGAACATCGATCCGCGGAAAATCACCTGGAGAAGATGCGTGGACATGAATGACCGTCAGCTGAGAAACATTGTAGACGGACTTGGCGGAAGAACCAACGGAGTGCCGAGAGAAGACGGCTATGATATCACCGTTGCTTCCGAGATCATGGCAGTTCTTTGTCTGGCAAACGACATCAAGGATCTGAAAGAGAGACTGTCCAGAATTATCGTTGGATATACCTACGGAAAAGTTTCCGAGCAGAAACCGGTAACGGCAGGCGATCTGCACGCAGAAGGCGCAATGTGCGCACTGCTGAAAGACGCTCTGAAACCGAACCTGGTACAGACCCTGGAGCATGTACCGGCAATCGTACATGGCGGACCGTTCGCGAACATCGCCCATGGATGTAACTCTGTAACGGCTACCAAGATGGCTCTGAAGCTTGGCGATTACGCGATCACAGAGGCAGGATTCGGCGCAGACCTGGGCGCTGAAAAATTCCTGGATATCAAATGCCGTATGGCAGGACTGAAACCGAACGCAGTCGTTATCGTAGCGACCGTGAGAGCGCTGAAATACAACGGCGGGGTACTGAAGGCTGAGCTGAATCATGAGAACCTTGAGGCTCTGGAGAAAGGTATGCCAAACCTGCTGAAACATGTAAGCAATATCAGAAACGTATATCATTTGCCATGTGTGGTTGCAATTAACGCATTCCCGACCGATACCAAGGCTGAGCTGGATCTTGTGGAAGCGAAATGTAAGGAACTGGGCGTAAACGTTGCTCTGTCTGAAGTATGGGCAAAGGGCGGCGAAGGCGGTATTGCTCTGGCAGAGGAAGTAATTCGTCTGTGCGAGGAGCCGAACGATCAGTTTACCTATGCCTACGAGCTGGAAGGCAGCATCGAGGACAAGCTGAATCAGATTGTTCAGAAAGTATACGGCGGAAAGAAAGTTGTTCTCACTGCAAATGCGCAGAAACAGGCGAAACAGCTGGAAGACCTGGGATTCGGCAACTGTCCGATCTGTGTTGCAAAGACCCAGTACAGCCTGACTGACGATCAGACGAAGCTGGGAGCTCCGACCGATTTCGAAGTAACCGTACGCAATCTGAAGATTTCCGCAGGTGCTGGTTTTATTGTAGCTCTGACCGGTGAAATCATGACGATGCCAGGACTTCCGAAAGTTCCGGCGGCAGAACGTATTGACGTGGATGAGAACGGAAAAATTTCCGGTCTGTTTTAAACATATGCGGCTGAAACGTATGTTTCGGACAGAGTAACCGTTTTGCAGAGCTGAACGGTTACGAAACGTAACAGTTCGGTCAGCTGAACTGTAACTACGAAATATCAGCAAGTACACTCCGCAGAAATCAGGCATAAGATCTGTGCCGGTTTCTGCGGAGCTTTTTGTTTTCAGAATTTCGGCCGCATCCTTCCATACTTTAGTTATGTGTCAAAATGTGATTTTATCAGCCCTTTTTATTGCAAACTTTATAAAAACGGTCTATACTGACCATTGTATGGGGAAAAGACAGATGAAACGCCTTCTCCGCTGTACAATTGCAGAAAAAAGAGCAGGAAGGAAAGGAGCACGGAAGAAAAGGGAACGACAAATGAAAAAGAAAAAACTCAATAAAGTATTTGCGGGAGGTCTGCTGTCTGTTGCTGCTGCGGTCTTTCTGACCGCTGCGGTACCGGCTTTCGGTGCGGGCAGTATACAGAGTGG
This sequence comes from Candidatus Fusicatenibacter intestinigallinarum, assembly GCA_019119555.1. Classification (GTDB taxonomy): domain Bacteria; phylum Bacillota; class Clostridia; order Lachnospirales; family Lachnospiraceae; genus Fusicatenibacter; species Fusicatenibacter intestinigallinarum. The sequence goes on from DWWU01000003.1 coordinate 34,849, forward strand.
TTCATCAGATGTAATCTCCGCTTCACAGCAAAGCGAGGGGGCGGAAGAATCCCCGGCAGTGACTTCGGAACCGGCACAGAGTCCGGAACCTTACCGGGCGTCCGCGGAACCGGACGCTTCCGTGACAGATACACCGGCGCCGGAGGATTCCGGCGAAGGGGAAGCGCCGGCAGTTCCGGCGCCGGACAATTCCGTTTTCCCGTCGGAACAAGGCCTCACGGATACGGAAAACGATGTCCAGACACTGGACTGGGCGCCGGGCTGGAATCTGGTAAACGGAAAGTATTATTACTATCTGGACGACGGAACGATGGTCCGGGGGCAATGGCTGAAAGACGGGAATGACTGGTATTATCTGAACGATGACGGAACGATGAAGTCCGGGGAATGGTTTAAAGACGGAATCGACTGGTATTATCTCCGTGACTGGGGCGGGATGATGCACGACCAGTTTTTTACTTATAACGGAGAGATCTATTACTTCCGCAGCTGGGGCGGAATGATGTACGGCATGACGTTCCAGGCCGGCGGAAAAACCTACAGGGCCAACGCCGACGGAACGCTTGTAACCGGCTGGTCGGAGGAAAACGGAAAGTATTACTATTATAATGCCGACGGATCCCGTTATGAGACGGAGGGCTGGCTGCATCTTGGAACCACTTATGACACCTATTACTATATCAGTGCGGATGGATCCCGCGTGCAGGGCCAGTGGCTGAAGGACGGAATCGACTGGTATTATCTGAACGATGACGGAACGATGAAGTCCGGGGAATGGTTTAAAGATGGAATCGACTGGTACTATCTCCGCGACTGGGGCGGAATGATGTATAACCAGTTCTTTACCTATAAAGGAAATACTTATTATTTCCGCAGCTGGGGCGGCATGATGTACAGCGGAAGATTCCAGGTCAACGGTAAATGGTATACGGCGGACAGCAGCGGAGTGGTTTACAGTGAAGGCTGGACACTGATCGACGGAAAGTATTACTATATGCAGGCGGACGGCACCATCTACCGTCAGGAAGGCTGGCTGAACCTGAACGGAAAGTATTATTACATAAATGCGGACGGATCCCGCGTGCAGGGTCAGTGGCTGAAAGACGGAATCGACTGGTATTATCTGAACGATGACGGAACGATGAAGTCCGGGGAATGGTTTAAGGACGGAATCGACTGGTACTACCTCCGTGACTGGGGAGGGATGATGTATAATCAGTTCTTCACCTATCAGGGAGATACCTATTACTTCCGCAGCTGGGGCGGCATGATGTACGATATGAAGTTCCAGGTGAACGGGAAGACGTACAAGGCCAACAGCGACGGAACGCTGGCGAAAGGCTGGGTGCAGGAGAGCGGAAAGTATTATTATTACGACACCCAGTGTGCCCTTTACGATACAGAGGGCTGGCTGCATCTTGGAACCGGCTACGATACCTACTATTATATCAGCGCAGACGGATCCCGCGTGCAGGGTCAGTGGCTGAAAGACGGAATCGACTGGTATTATCTGAACGATGACGGAACAATGAAGTCCGCGGAATGGTTCCAGGAAGGAAACGACTGGTATTATCTCCGTGAATGGGGCGGCGCCATGCATGATATGCTGTTTTATGACGGGGAAAATACTTATTACTTCGAGAGCGACTGCAGGATGGCCCGGGGCTGGTATCAGATCGGCGGTTATACTTATTATTTCCGCGACTGGGGCGCCGCGATGAACACCGCCTGGGTGATTGACGGTGTACATTATGTGTTTGATTCCCAGGGGCATCTGGTGGAAACTCAGATGGACGCTCAGGTTGGCGTCAGAACGATTAAGAACTTTCTGAAGAACGCGCTTCTTCCGGTAGGCAATACGCTGTATATCTGGGGAGGCGGTCATGACGATGCAGATGCAAGCCGTTATGGGGTAAATCCACAGTGGAAAAGTTTTTTCGATTCCCAGGATGAGGACTATAACTATACGCAGCACCGTTATGAGTATGGCAACGGCCTTGACTGTTCCGGGTATGTGGGCTGGGCGGCTCATCAGGTGATGCAGACCTGGGCGACTACCACATCTACAATTACACCGAAATATTATTACGAAAAGGGCTGGGGCTCTTACGTGGAAAACGATACGTCTATGAAGTTTCAGACCGGAGATGTGGTGAGTATGAGCGGCCATGTCTGGATCGTTCTCGGCCAGTGCAGCGACGGAAGTATTGTGATACTGCATGCGTCACCCAAGTACGTACAGATCAGCGGATCGGTATCGTCGAGCGGAAGTACCAACAGTGAAGCGATTCAGCTGGCGGAGCAATATATGAGCAGATATTATCCTGTGGCGTATGGCCGTTACGGGTGCAAAGTGGCCAGCAGAAGTTATATGACAGGCGTCAATCACTTTACATGGAGCAGTTCTGTGCTGAGCGATCCGGACGGTTACCGGAACATGAGCCCGGCGCAGATTCTTGCGGATCTGTTCGGAGAGTAAACATCTTCTGAAAAACAAAGAGAAAAAGGTTACAGTTCAGCTGGTTGAACTGTTGCGAAAAGAGGATTTCTGACGAAAGCGCCGGAAATCCTCTTTTTTGATTGTATAAATTCTGTTTTTGTTGTAAGCTGGAGTGGGTTTGAAAAGCAACGGAAAACCATTCCTGTGATTCGGGCGACGCAGTGAACGCGTCAGAAGGAGGTAAAAATGGATTACGGATATCTGCTGGAAGAAGCGCTGAAGGCCAGAAAGGCGGCATATGCCCCCTATTCCGGGTTTCAGGTGGGAGCGGCGCTGCTTTGTGCGGACGGCAGTATTTATACCGGCTGTAATGTGGAAAATTCGTCTTACGGAGCAGCCTGCTGTGCGGAACGCACTGCTTTTTTCAAGGCAGTTTCGGAGGGAAAGAGATCTTTTCGCGCTATTGCGGTAGTGGGAGGAAAAAAGGATGAGGAGGTTCTGGAGGTATGTCCACCCTGCGGTATCTGCCGGCAGGTGATGCGGGAATTCTGCGGTTCCGACTTTGCCGTTGTGCTGGGACGCAGCAGTCTGGATTATGATATTTACACATTGGAGCAGCTGTTTCCCCTGCCTTTCGATACATTTTAAATGGAAGAACAAGAAATTTCTTTCCAAATCAGAAGAGATCGCTTATACTAAACTGTAGTGCTGCCGGAGGGAATACGCCGGCAGGGATAAGGATGAGTCAACGTAACCGTTCGGTTGGCGGAACGGTTGCGGGACAACTGCATCGGAGGAGAGAGAAAATGAATGCAACAGACATCTTGCGGCATATAGACCACACGCAGCTGAAGGCGACGGCTTCGTGGGATGATATACAAAAGCTCTGTGAGGAAGCGATACAGTACGGTACGGCGTCCGTCTGTATTCCGCCCTGCTATGTAAAACGGGTCAGGGAACGGTTTGGCAGAAAACCGGTGATCTGTACGGTGATCGGGTTCCCTCTGGGATATGCCACCACGGGAACAAAGCTGGCGGAGACCCGGGAGGCTCTGGAAAACGGAGCGGACGAATTTGATATGGTGATTAATCTGTCGGATGTAAAGAACGGGATGTTCGACCGGGTGGAGGAAGAAATCCGGGCGCTGAAGGAAGCTGTGGGAGAACATATTCTGAAAGTGATCGTCGAAACCTGCTGTCTGACTGAGGAGGAGAAGATTCGTCTGTGTGGCTGCGTCACGAGAGCTGGTGCGGATTATATCAAGACGTCTACAGGATTCGGGGCAAAGGGCGCGGAGCTTTCCGATATCCTCCTGTTCCGCAGTCATATCGGTGGGGGTGTGAAGATCAAGGCGGCCGGAGGAATCCGAAGCGTTGAGGATATGGAAGCGTTCCTGGAAGCGGGAGCGGACCGGCTGGGCACCAGCAGCGGCATTGCTGTGCTGCGCAGTGCGGGCAGAATGGAGCCGTTACAGAATACAGAAGAGGGGACATGAAAATATGAAGAAAAGGGGCTTATGCCTGTGTGCGGCGGCTGTCCTGCTTGGAATCTGCGGATGCGGCAGAGAGACGGAACTTCCGGTGACCCTTGCAGTTGTCACCGACGGGGGCAGCACGGAGGATCAGGCGGTCAATCAGGCGGTCTGGCAGACCGTTCAGGCATACGGGGAAGAGACGGGAGAGGAAACCGGCTGTTACGTTCCGGAGGATAAGAGCGCGTCAGCCTGCCGTGATGCGATTGATGAGGCCGTAAAGAAAGGCGCGGAAGTGGTCGTCTGCCACGGAGAAGAGGCCGGCGCGGCAGTCTACGAGGCGCAGAGGGAATACCGGGACGTCCGTTTTCTGCTGCTGGACGCGGAGCCGCATGCCGGCGGAAGCGACAGAGCAAGACTGCGGGGAAACACACGGTGTATTCTTTTCGACCGTGAGGAGGCAGGATTTCTCGCAGGCTATGCGGCGGTGAGGGAAGGGTATACCAGCCTTGCCTATTACGGAGGCGCAGACGGAGACAGAGCGAAGGAGTACGGAGCAGGATTCCTGGAAGGGGCGCAAGAGGCGGCTTCGGAGATGCAGCTGGAGGAAGGCGGCGTACAGATCCGGTATGAAGAAAGAGGAACGGATGGGGTTTCTCCCGAATTTATGAATGAGACCGAGCAGCTGTACCGGGAGGGATGCCAGGCAATCTTCACGGACGGAAGCGCATTTGAAACAATTGTAAGAAAAGCCGCGGAGCTTACCGGCGGAAATGTGCTGGGCGTCGTCACAGATGAATCTCAGAAATCTGCGAATGTTGTGATCAGCGCGGCAAATAAATATGAAGAGATTCTGAAGCAGGAGCTGCAGGATGTTGCCGGAGAGTCATTTGACGGAGGAAAAACGGAAACGGCGGGAATCAGAGAAGGAGGGGTCGGACTGACGATGGACACTTCCCGGCTGCAGAATTTTACGGAAGATCAGTATCAGGAGATCATCGGAAAAATAGAAGAAGGTCAGATCCAGTTTCGTGGAACAGAGGTTCTGGAACACACGGATGATCTGCAGCTGCTTCAGCTTCAGACTGATGGATAAAACGTTAAATTTCCATGGAAATATCTTAAGAAAAAAATCAGATTGGTGGTTGCAACGTTCTTCAAATTGTGCTATTATGTAGTGGAATTGAAAAAAGTGTTTCAAAAATGTTACAGAAAAATAACGTTGATTAATAAGTGTTAAACGGGAGTGGATAATAATAATGAGAAAAAAAATCCTTGCTCTGATGCTGACAGTGATGATCGGAAGTGCGCAGGTGATGACCGTCAGCGCAGCAAAGTCAACCGACGAGCTGGAGCAGCAGAAAGCACAGACAACCGCACAGTTAAACGAGACACAGGATTCCATCAATGATCTGGAGAGCAAGAAGGAAGCAATCACCAATCAGATCGGCGAGCTGGATGCACAGCTGGTTGTAACGATGGCGGCTGTGGAAACTCTGAAGACTGATATTGCAAACAAGCAGACGGAAATCGAGGAGACACAGCAGAAACTGGAAGCAGCACAGCAGGATCAGGCAGAGCAGTATGAGGCTCTGAAAAGCAGAATTCAGTATTTGTATGAGAACGGCGGAAATACCGCGTGGGCGTCTCTGCTTCTCTCCGGAGAGGATTTATCAGAGATCCTGAACCAGGCGGAGTATACACAGAAGATGTACGACTATGACCGTGAGTGTCTGGAGAAATACATGGAGATCACTCAGCAGGTCAGCGATTACAGCGACCAGCTGGCAACGGAAAAGGCAGAGCTTGAGGCAAGCGAGGCAGAGCAGGAAGCGCAGCAGGCGCAGCTGCAGAATATGCTGGCAGAGAAGAAAGCAACTTCTGCGGATTACGATGCACAGCTCGCGGACATGCAGGCGAAGGCTGCAGAGTATGAGAGTCTGATCGAAGAGCAGAACGCTCAGATCCAGGCAATTCAGGAGCAGCAGGCTGCAGAGGCGGCTGCACAGGCAGCAGCGGAGGAAGCTGCGAGACAGCAGGAAGCGGAAGCACAGCAGGCTGCACGGGAAGCGGCGGCTGAATCCAATCGCCAGTCCAGCAGCAACAGCAGCTCTGACACACAGAATTCCAGCAGCAATACAAATTCCAATACAAACAGCAACAAGAATAATTCTTCAAAAACAGAAGATACTTCCGATAATGTAAGTCCTTCCAGCGGAACCGGACAGGATGTCGTAAATTATGCAGTACAGTTTGTCGGCAATCCGTATGTATGGGGAGGGACAAGCCTGACAAACGGAGCGGACTGTTCCGGATTTATCATGAGTGTATACGCTCACTTCGGCTACAGCCTGCCGCATTCTTCTTCCGCAATGAGATCTGAGGGAAGAGGAGTGTCCTATGCGGAAGCTCAGCCGGGCGATATTATCTGCTACGACGGCCATGTGGCGATCTACATGGGCGGCGGACAGATTGTACATGCAAGCAACGCGAAAGACGGTATCAAAATCAGCAGCAATGCAGCGTACCGTACGATTCTTGCAGTACGCCGGATTGTCTGATCAGACCGATTACATATCAGACGCAGAGAACCATTCAGAGACCGGAATGGCTGCGGTTGAAATTATATGATTCATAACGACAGCAGGGAGCTGTACAGTGAAACAAATTCACTGTACAGCTCTTTTTATATAACAGGGAACACGGTTTCCTGTTATATAAAATCGCCCGTGGGACGCGCACGCGTGCGGAGCGGAAAATTTATAGAATTCGTAAGAAAAAAGGAGGAATTTCTTTCGAAAATATTTTGAAATCGTGAGAGATGAATTTAAGAAAAGGCATGTAAGATATAGCGTGCAGGATGTGGGATCCGGTCTGGCGCGAAAGAATTTTTCATGACCGGATACCGTGACTGTCGGAGTAAAAAGGAAAGGCCGGGAAAAATGTTGCAGGGATTAAAAAAACATAAGTATTATCTGATTTTGCTGACAGCCTTGTTTTTTGTACTGATTTATCTGTTTGTACCGGAGGGATCGGTGTTTGGATCCAATACGGACTGGATGAGCCAGCATGCCACGCTGGCGGAGACGATGCGGGACGCCTGTCTCTCCCAGGGGACGCTCTTCCCTGACTTTCTGTGGCTCGGAGGCGGAAGCAGCGCCTATGAATTTTCCTATTATGGATATCTGCGGCCGGATGTGCTGCTGGGATGCCTGCTGCCGCAGGTTCCCATGATATATCTTCTGATCGGATGTATGATGGCCTGTGTGCTCGCGTCAGGTTTGCTGTGTTATGCGCTGTTGATTCAGAATGACACGGAGCCTTATCTGGCGTTTATCGGCAGTGTTCTGCTGATGACGGCGGGCTGCTTTTTTCAGGCGCACCGGCAGGTTATGTTTATCAACTATATGCCCTGGGAATTGCTGGCGCTTCTGCTGCTGCCCGGGCTGGTGAAAAAAGGCAGATATACCCTGTTTACGATCATGCTTGTGCTGGTAATCTATAACAGTTTTTACTATTCGGTCACTGTGCTGGCTGTTACAACCTGGAGAATGTTTGAGCTGACCAGGGACAGGAAAAAGTGGTTTCTGTACCTGCGTTCTGCGGCAGCGGCCATCGGAATCGCCGGAGTGCTGCTTCTGCCCACGGCGCTGATTCTGCTGGAGCACCGGAGACAGGGAGCGTCCCTGTCTCCGGCAGAACTGTTCCGGCCGGATCTGTCCATGGAGGGACTGCTGTACAGTCCCTATGGGATGGGGCTTACCCTGTTTGCACTGTATGCACTGCTGGCCGGTCTGACTGTGAAAAAACTCAGAATGCGCAGCATTCTTCTGCTTGCCGCAGTTCTGCTTCCGGCAGTCTCATGGATCCTGAACGGGACGCTCTATGCGAGAGCAAAAATTCTGATGCCGCTGCTTCCCCTTGTGATCCTGCAGTCGGCAGAAATCCTGAAGATGCTTCTCCAAAGACAGCTGAAGATCAGGATCTGGCCGGAGCTGGTGTTTGGGGCGGTCGTTGTGGCGTATGCGGCACGGCTGGATTCCAGGTATCTGTCCGGAGTGCTTCTGGATGCCGTGCTTCTGGTGATGGTGCTGTGTCTGGCGCGGTTTTATAATCGAAGGCGGGTTTATGCTCTGCTTCTTATCGCCCCGGTGGTCTGTTCCGTGTACACGGCAAGGCAGGACAATTTTGTGGCGGAGGGGAAATGGGTAAGTCCCTTTTCCGTCGGGAAGACCGAGGCGGTAGCGTCGGATCCGTGGGGCAGGATGGATGGGATGGAGGAGCCGCTGATTTCTGCCAACCGGCTTCTGTATCCCGGGCAGAAAACGACGACTATGTACTCTTCGATTTCCAGTGAAGAATATTCCAACTGGTTTTTCAATATCATGCGGATGCCGATCCGGATCAACAACAGAGTCGCAATGCTGTGTGAGGTCAATCCGTTTCAGGAATATCTGATGGGGGTGAAGTATCTCCAGACGACGGCAGACAAGGTGCCGGTGGGATATGAGGTCAGGGCGCAGAACGGCGATTCGGTTCTGGCGGAAAATGATGATGTGCTGCCGATTGCCTATCTGAGCACAAAAACAATCAGCGAGGAAGAGTTTTCACAGCTGGAGTTCCCGCAGACGCTGGAAGCCCTGCTGAACAATACTGTGACAGAGACAGGCGTCGGAACGCAGACCGATCTTCCGGAATACGAAACAAAAATGGAGGAGAAAACACCCCTGTTTTCAAAAGCAGAGGTTTCTGACGGCATAGAGTTCAGGCGTGAGGGCGATACCGTACAGGTGGATGCGGAGAAATCCGGAACTGTGAAGATGACGCTGGATGAGCCGGTTACGGACCGGATTGTGATTCTGGAATTCCATGTGGAAAGTGAGAACGGAGGAAGGGTGACGATCGATGTCAACGGCGTCAGAAACCGGCTGTCTTCGGCGCATGCCTCTTATCCCAACGAAAATTCTACATTTACATATTATCTGACGGTGCCGGAAGGAGAGAGCCTCAGCGAGCTGGAAATTCAATGCTCCCGGGGAAACTATGAGCTGTCGGGATTCCGATGGCATGAGTTCCCCACAGAAGCGCTGGTGAAAGAGGATGCGGTTCCGGTTACCTTTGAGGATACGCGTGAGGGAGCGATTCTGAATTGCCGGGCAGAGGCGGAGACAGACAGCTGGTTTGTGACCTCCATTCCGTGGCAGGACGGAATGGCGATTCTGGTGGACGGAGAGAAGGCAACCGTCGAGAAGGTAAATACCGCTTTTGTCGGCGCCAGAATTCCTGCCGGAACCCATGAGATCGAGGTGAGGTTCTGCCCTCCGGGGAAAAAGGCCGGGCTGGCCATGTCGGCGGCGGGAATCGGGGTTCTGATCCTCTGCCCGGTCCGGGACCGCCGGAAGAAAAAGCGTAACCGTTCTGCTGGCTGAAATTATAAAGATTGTAACCGTTCCGTTTGCTGAACTGTAACGAAAGATTCCTGAAGATGCGCAACATTAGATTTGCAAATCGCAATATCCGGCAGTATAATAATACCAACAGTTGAGAGAACTTCACGGTTTTTTGAACAACAGGAGGAAGTTCAGTCGGCAAAATTGCACAAAACCGTTCCTGATTCCGCAGAACCGGCGTCGGGAGCGGTTCCTCTGGCTGAATGACCCGTTTTTCAGAAGGTTGCGGAGAAAGAAGGAGGAAGAAGAATGGAGGATGTATTTGCCGGATATGAGCGCAGACATGATTATCTGATCTGTATTGATTCTGACGGATGTGCGATGAATACAATGGAGATCAAGCACAGAAAAAGTCTGGCGCCCTGTATGGTTTATGAGTGGGATCTGGGCGAATACCGTGATGCGATCATGCGCAGATGGAGAGAGATCAGCCTGTACAGTATGGATCGGGGCATCAATCGCTTTGAAGCGCTGGCGAAGATACTGGTGGATGTCAATGAAAACTATAAGCGGGTGGAGGATCTGGACAGCCTGCTGAACTGGGTAAAGACGGCGAAGGAACTTTCCACAGACAGCCTGCGGGCGGAAGTGGAACGGACGGGAAGTCCGGTGCTGAAAAAGGCTCTGGACTGGTCAGAGCTGGTGAACGGTTCGCTGAAAATGATCTCGGAGAAAAACAAGAAGCCCTTTGACGGTGTGCGGGAAGCGCTGGAGGATGCAAAGCAGTTTGCGGATATCGTGATTGTCACGGCTGCAAACCGCACGGAGATCCTGGACGAGTGGGGGTATTATGATCTCCTGAAATATGTGAATCTGGTACTGACCCAGGAGAACGGAAGCAAGGAATTCTGCATCGGAAAGCTTCTGGAGTACGGATATCCGAAAGATCATGTGGTGATGATCGGGGATTCGCCCATCGATCAGAGAGCCGCGGAGGCCGAAGGCGTATTTTTCTATCCGATCATGGTATGGAAGGAAAAGGAATCCTGGGAGGAATTCCGGGAACAGGCGCTGGACAGGCTGCAGCAGGGAACGTTTGCCGGAGCGTATCAGGAAGAAGTGGAGAAGGAGTTTGTACAGAATCTGACAAGATAGGACATGACGTTGCCGGACGGTGAAACAGGGCCGCCGCATTTGTTTGATGAAACGGTGCGGCGGCCCTGTTTTGCTGTAATGGCAATGGTAACCGGTAACAGTTCAGCCAGCTGAACTGTTACCGGCAATGTTTTGCGGGAGCAGGTTGGATATTGACGGGCGCATCATCGGTTGATAAAATATTGGCAGATGTCTGCGCAGCGCCGGATGCGCGGAAAACAAAAGGACAGACAAAACGAAAGGGCAACCAAAACAGAAGAATAACCGAAACAGGAGAGAGGGTGAAAGGAAATGAAAACGCTTTATGAAAACGGCCGTATCTATATCGGAGGCCCGGAGGGCGTTCTGCCTTCCGGGGCTTTTGTGGTGGAAAACGGAAGGTTTCTGGTTGTGGGAAACAGGGAAGAGCTCCAAAATTATGTGGATAACGATACGAAAATTGTGAACCTCGGTGGAAAATTTGTCTGCGCGGGTTTCAATGATTCCCATATGCATCTGCTGAACTACGGGTACACACTGAGCATGGCGGGACTCTCGGAGCACACATCGTCTATGCGGGAAATGCTGGAACATCTCCGGAAGTTTGATGGGGAAGAGCGGATGAGACAGGCGGACAGTTCTGAGCAGGACTGGGGGCAGCGCTGGCTTCTGGGCCGGGGATGGAATCAGGATTATTTTACGGATGAGCAGCGGTTTCCCACCCGGTGGGATCTGGACAAGGTTTCGACGGTTCGGCCGGTCTGTGTGACCCGGGCCTGCGGTCATTGCTGCGTGGTCAATTCCCGTGGGCTGGAAATCATGGGAGTGACCGGGGATACGCCGCAGCCGGAAGGCGGATGTTTTGAACTGGATGCCGCGGGAGAACCCAATGGGATTTTCCGGGAAAATGCGGTGGAATATGTTTCTTCTCATATTCCGGCGCCCTCCCTGGAACAGATCAAGGAGATGATGCGGCTGGCGATCCGTAAGCTGAACGCCTATGGGGTTACCTCTGTGCAGACGGACGATTTTGAGACGCTGCCGGTTCCTTACGAACTGGTGATCCGCGCGTATCAGGAACTGGAGCAGGAAGGGGATCTGACGGTGCGCGTGTATGAGCAGGCGCAGTTTACGTCCCGGGAAACGCTGGGGAAATTTCTGGAATCAGGGTGGAATACGGGCGTCGGAAGCCGCCGTTTCCGGATCGGTCCGCTGAAGATTGTTGCCGACGGGTCTCTCGGTTCCAGAACCGCATATCTGAGCCGGCCTTATCAGGATGATCCGGACACACAGGGCTTTATGCTTTATCCGCGGGAACATCTGGAACAGCTGATTCAGGAGGCGGAGGCTCACGGAATGCAGACAGCGGTTCATGCCATTGGTGACGGAACGTTGGACGTCCTTCTGGATATTTATGAAAGCGTGGCGGGGAAAGCTCCGGGAGAGAACAGGAGAAACGGCATTGTTCACTGTCAGATCACCCGGGCGGAGCAGCTGGAGCGGATGGCAAAGCTGGGTCTCCACGCATATGCGCAGACCATTTTTCTGGATTATGATCAGAGAATTGTCAGGCAGCGGGTGGGAACGGAAGCGGCGTCCTCCAGCTATGCCTTCCATACGATGAAACAGATGGGAATCCATGTGTCCAACGGAAGCGACTGCCCGGTGGAGGCGCCGGATGTGATGGCCGGAATTCAGTGCGCGGTGACCAGAAAGACGCTGGACGGCTCCGCCGGTCCGTACCGGCCGGAGGAGGCGATGAGCGTACAGGAGGCGCTGGATTCCTACACGGCGGAGGGGGCGTACGCATCCTTTGAGGAGAATGTGAAAGGAAAAATTCAGTCGGGAATGCTGGCGGATTTTGTCGTGCTGGGGGAGGATCCCTTTGCGGCGCCCGGACAGAGGCTGCGGGAGATTCCCGTGCTGGCGGTTTACATGGACGGGAAGTGCGTCTGCCGCAAGGAGTAACCGTTCCGCCGGATGACCGGTTACAGATAATCAGACAGTTCTGTTTGCAGAACTGCCATGGAATAATCGTAAGAGTTCCGCTGGCTGAACTGTTGCGAATAATCAGAGGGGGATACTGAAGATGAAAAAGACCAATGACTTCGGCAGGGATTCCGTGCCGCTGCTGGTGCTGAAGACTTCCGTTCCGTTTATGCTGGCACAGCTGGTCAATGTGCTGTACAGTATTGTGGACCGGATCTATGTGGGAAATATTCCGGTGATCGGGGCGGACTCCCTGGCGGGAGCAGGTGTATGCGCTCCGATCATCACATTGCTGTCCTCGTTCGGGACGCTGGTGGGCATCGGCGGTTCGGTGCTCTTTTCCGTGCGGCTCGGCGCGGGGGATGAGAGGAGTGCGCGCCGGATTCTCGCAAACAGCTTTTCTCTGCTGCTGATTCTTTCGGCAGCGCTGACGATTGTGTTTCTGCTGACCAAGGATACTCTGCTGAACTGGTTCGGCGCCAGCGAGGTGACGTTTCCCTACGCGAATACTTATCTGACGATCTACACGTTGGGTACCTTTTTTGCACTGCTGTCCATGGGCATGAATTATTTTATCACGGCCCAGGGATTTCCGGGGCTGGGGATGCTGACAACGCTGATCGGCGCGGTAATCAACATTGTGCTTGATCCGGTGTTTATTTTTCTTTTCCGTATGAATATCGCGGGAGCCGCGGTGGCGACGGTGATTGCTCAGATGGGATCCTGCATCTTTGTGCTCTGCACACTGCGGAGAAAGAAGATGAGGATTCCGCTGTCCATTGTGCGGCCGGAGGTGAAAACTGCAAAGCGGATTTTTGCTCTGGGTTTTTCCCCGTTTCTGATTCTTGCGACGGACAGTGTGATTATCATAGCGATGAACGCGGTGCTGCAGTATTACGGAGGAAAAGAAAACGGAGATACGCTGATTACGGCGGCAACTATCGTCCAGAGCTATATGCTTCTGATTACTTCTCCGATGCTGGGAATTACCGGAGGTTCTCAGCCGCTGATCAGCTATAATTACGGGGCGAATCAGCCGGACAGAATCCGAAAGACCGTCTTCTGTGTCCTCATGCTGTGTCTCTGCTTTACGACGGTGATGTTTCTGGCGTCCAGGGCGATTCCGGAGGTGTTTGTGCGGATTTTTACCAGTGATGCGGAATACCGGGAGCTGGCGGTCTGGGGAATCCGGGTGTTTACAATGATGATTATCCCTCTCAGTTTCCAGTATGTCTTTGTGGACAGCCTGACGGCGCTGGGCATGACAGGAAAATCCCTGACGCTTTCCCTGTTTCGGAAGACACTGTATTTTGTGTCCACCTGCGTGCTGCCCATATGTTTTGCCGCAAACGCGGCGTTCTATGCGGAGCCCATTGCCGATGGGGTTTCGTCCGTGCTCTCGACGGTTGTATTTTTCTTTGTCTACCGGAAATATCTGAAGGGCAGCGGACGGCTGATGGAAATTAAAGTATAAAGGGGAAAAGTGCCCTGATTGTTCAGCCGGTCGAACTGCCGCTGTATGGTACATAGATTTCCCTGTCGGTCTCCATACAGTATACCGCAAGGTTTCCGCCGAACACGCACCCGCAGTCGATGGCGATATGATTGTTCCGTTTGATTACAACGCCGGGATTTCCGGGTTCCTCAAACGTCGGGGTATGTCCGGTAATGGTATAGACGTCGCGGAAATAAACTTTGTTATAGTCGGCTCTTGAAAACAGAATCTGTGCGGCGGAAAAATCTTCCACCGTCATTCCTTCCCGGAAAGGTTCCAGGCCTCCGTGTACCAAAAGGAACCTCCGGCCGCCGACCTGCGTTTCCTCATACAGGGAGAAATCTCCCAGATAATCGAGCAGTTCCAGTTTATCGTCCATGGAGAGCACCCGGAATTCCCGGACGGTTCCGGAGCCTCCGTTCTGCATCCACTCCATATATTTTTCCATAGACTCCACCGTCAGATATGTCCCGGCATTCTTTTCTGTGATTTCCACACACAGTTCCTTCAGGACGCTGAGCGCCATAAATTCGTGGTTTCCCACAATGGGAATGACGTTTGGCCGGTACATCATATCCTGCAGCACGCGGACGGAGGCATATCCCCGATCAATGCAGTCTCCAAGAACATAGAGAATGTCGTCGTCGCTGAAGCTGATTTCTTCCAGCGCTCTTCTGTATTCGTCGTAACACCCGTGAATATCGCTGATTACATAGTGCATCGTATCTCTCCTGTCATTCGTCCGGCAGATGCTGTTCTGTCAGGTCGTTGCCGTTCCGCTGGCGGAACGATAACTTCCCGGCTGCCTCTGCCTTTTTTTTATCATACTGCCGGAGGGAGGCATAAGGCAAGGGGAAAAAATGTTATTGCTGCGGTTTCTGCCAGGAGATATAATAGAAATGCATTACCGTTTGGCTGGCTGAACGGTTATGAAAATTCTGCGAAAAGCTTATGAAAGCTTCAGATATGTGGAGGAGACGGGAGGAAGAAGAAAATGACTACAGATATGACAAGGGGACGCATTATCCCACAGATCACTCAGTTTACGATACCGCTGGTGCTGGGGAATCTGTTCCAGCTCACTTATAACGCGGCGGATTCCGTGATCGTCGGGAAATTCGTCGGAGACGAAGCGCTGGCGGCGGTGGGAACCGCGGGACCGATTATGAACATGGTGATTCTGTTTATCAGTGGTATGTGTATGGGAGCGGGGATTCTCATGAGCACCCATTACGGAGCGAAGGATTACAGCCTTCTGGAGCGGCAGATCAGTACGTCAATGTTGGGAGGTCTGGGATTTTCTGCGATCATTTCCCTTCTTCTCATTGTGTTTGCCCATCCGCTGCTGGAACTGCTTCAGGTTCCGGCGGACATCATCGGATCCGCGAAAGGGTATCTGAGAATTATCTTTCTCGGACTGATTTTTACATTTGTCTATAATTTTTTCTCCAATACGCTTCGGGCTTTGGGGGACAGCAAGGTTCCCCTGTATTTTCTGATGATCAGCGCGCTTCTCAATATCGTCGGGGATCTGCTCTTTGTGGTTGTTTTCCGCTGGGGAGTTCCGGGAAGCGCCGCCGCCACGGTGCTCAGCGAAATGCTCAGCTGTCTGTTCTGCCTGGTTTACATTAAGAAAAAAGTTCCGCTGCTCTGTATGGGGAGAAAGTGGAGGGTCTTTGACCGGTCGATTCTGTGGAAAACCTTTAATTACGGAATCACCAGCGCGCTGCAGCAGATGTGTGTGCAGCTGGGAAAAATCTGTGTGCAGACGGTGGTCAATGTGCAGGGCGTCGCGTTTATCGCGGCTTTTACTGCGATCAACCGTGTGGACGATTTCGCGATGACTCCCCAGCAGAACATCGCTCATGCGACGACGACTTTTATGGCCCAGAACAGAGGGGCGGGAAATATCCGGCGGATGAAACAGGGCTTTCTTTCCTCGGTTCTCCTGCAGGCCGTATATACCGGTGTGGTCGCAGTGCTGGTTTTCTTCTTTGCGCGGCCGATCATGCAGCTGTTCGTCAGTGACGGATCCCGGGAAGTGACGGACCTGGGGGTTTCTTATCTCAGGCTGATTGCGGTTATGTACGTCATGCCTGCAGCGACCAATTCGATCCAGGGATTCTTCCGGGGGCTGGGAGATCTGAAGGTTACGCTGATCAGCACGATTCTGAACATGTCGGCGCGTTTTCTCTCGGCATGGCTTATGATTCATATTCTGCACGGAGGATTTGAGTGTCTGGCCTGGGCGAATTTCTTCGGCTGGATTGCGATGCTGGCGCTTCAGATTCCTCTGATTCTGATGCGGTGGAAAAAAGAACAGTCCAGATAAACCCGAAAGGGAATGTACAGATCCGACAGAATTGTAATAAAAATTAAAAAAAATTAGCACTCATCTATTGACAGTGCTGACAAAAGGTGTTATAGTCTGCGTAGAACAAAGTGAAAGCCAAAGGACATCCGCCTGACGTTTGTTCGTAACTGTTCAGTCAGCTGAACTGTTACATTTGTTCCTGGCAGGTCAGCGGCCGCCGGTGCGGTTGCCGGCTGTCCGGGCGGATGCGTTACCACCATAGAAGAGGAGGTTGGAGATATGAATATAAGCAAATTTACGCAGAAATCTCTGCAGGCTGTTCAGGACCTGGAAAAGACCGCCTATGATTTTGGAAATCAGGAGGTGGAGCAGGAGCATCTGCTTTACAATCTTCTCCATCAGGAGGACAGTCTGATTCTGAAAATGATCGAGAAGATGGAGATTCAGAAAGAACATTTCATGAACCGCGTGACAGAGGCGCTGAACGCGAGAGTAAAGGTATCCGGCGGACAGCCCTATATCGGCCAGTATCTGAACAAGGCGCTGGTGAGCGCGGAGGATGAAGCGAAGGCTATGGGCGACGAGTATGTGTCGGTGGAACATCTGTTTCTGGCGATGCTGAAAAATCCAAGTCCGTCCATGAAAAAACTGTTCCAGGAATATGGAATTACCCGTGAACGTTTCCTCCAGGCGCTGAGCACCGTCCGGGGAAATCAGAGGGTGACCACGGACAATCCGGAAGCCACCTATGACACGCTGGAAAAATACGGTCAGGATCTGGTGGAGAGAGCCAGAAGCCAGAAGCTGGATCCTGTGATCGGACGTGACACGGAGATCCGGAATGTCATCCGTATCCTTTCCAGAAAAACGAAAAATAATCCGGTGCTGATCGGTGAACCCGGCGTAGGAAAAACTGCAGTTGTGGAAGGGCTGGCCCAGAGGATCGCCAGCGGAGATGTGCCGGAAAGCCTGAAGAACAAGACGATCTTTTCCCTGGATATGGGAGCGCTGGTCGCAGGGGCGAAGTACCGCGGCGAGTTTGAGGAGCGTCTGAAGGCGGTTCTTGAGGAAGTGCGCAAGAGTGACGGAAAAATTATTCTGTTTATCGATGAGCTGCATCTGATCGTCGGAGCCGGAAAGACGGACGGCGCGATGGATGCGGGAAATATGCTGAAGCCGATGCTGGCCCGGGGCGAGCTTCACTGTATCGGAGCGACAACGCTGGACGAGTACCGCCAGTATATTGAGAAAGACGCGGCTCTGGAGCGCCGGTTCCAGCCGGTAATGGTCGATGAGCCGACGGTGGAGGATACGATTTCGATTCTCCGTGGACTGAAAGAACGGTATGAAGTATTCCACGGCGTAAAGATCACTGATGGCGCCCTGGTAGCCGCTGCGACCCTGTCTGACCGTTATATCAGCGACCGTTTCCTTCCGGATAAGGCCATTGACCTGGTGGACGAGGCGTGCGCGCTGATCAAGACGGAGCTGGATTCCATGCCCACAGAGCTGGATGAGCTGAACCGTAAGATCATGCAGCTGCAGATTGAGGAAGCGGCCCTGAAAAAAGAGACAGATAATCTGAGCAAAGAAAGGCTGGAAGAGCTGCAGAAGGAGCTGGCGGAGCTGAAGGACACCTTCCAGACACAGAAGGCCCAGTGGGAAAACGAGAAGAAATCTGTGGAAAAACTGTCTGCCCTGAGAGAGCAGATTGAGGATATCAACAAGCAGATTCAGAAAGCCCAGCAGGAATACGACCTGAACAAAGCGGCGGAACTGCAGTACGGAGAACTTCCGAAGCTTCAGCAGCAGCTGGCGGCAGAGGAAGCAAAGGTTAAGGAATCCGATCTGTCTCTGGTGCATGAGAGCGTCACGGACGAGGAGATTGCCCGGATTGTATCCCGGTGGACCGGCATTCCGGTTACGAAACTGACGGAAGGCGAGCGGGCGAAAATCCTCGGACTGGAGAAAGAGCTTCACACCCGTGTGATCGGGCAGGATGAGGCGGTTACAAAAGTGGCCGACGCGATCATCCGTTCCAAAGCGGGAATCAAGGATCCGACAAAACCTATCGGTTCGTTCCTGTTCCTGGGCCCCACCGGCGTCGGAAAAACCGAACTGGCGAAGACCCTGGCCCAGAAGCTGTTCGACGATGAGAACAACATGGTTCGTATCGATATGAGCGAGTATATGGAGAAATATTCCGTCTCCCGTCTGATCGGAGCGCCTCCGGGATATGTGGGATATGAGGAAGGCGGTCAGCTGACCGAGACGGTGCGCAGGAAACCGTATTCTGTCGTCCTGTTCGACGAGGTGGAGAAGGCTCATCCGGATGTGTTCAACGTACTGCTTCAGGTGCTGGACGACGGACGGATCACCGATTCCCAGGGGCGGACCGTGGACTTTAAAAATACCATTTTGATTATGACTTCCAATATCGGTTCCCAGTATCTGCTGGAAGGCATCCAGGACAACGGAGAGATCTCCGAGGAAGCGAGAAACATGGTGATGCAGGATCTGCGGGCCCACTTCCGTCCGGAATTTCTCAATCGTCTGGATGAGACGATTATGTTCAAACCCTTGACAAAAGACAATATTGGGCATATTGTAGATTTGCTGATGAAGGAACTGAATGAACGTCTGGAAAATCAGGAGCTGTCTGTAGAGCTGACCGACGCCGGAAAGCAGTACGTCATTGAGGGTGGATACGATCCGATATATGGAGCGAGACCTCTGCGCCGGTTTATCCAGAAAGAAGTGGAGACGACCGCTGCCCGCATGATTCTCGGCGGACAGGTCAACACCGGCGACACGATTGTGCTGGACGCTCAGGATGGAACTCTCACGGCTTCGGTAAGACCGAAAGTTGAAGTGATTGAGTCATAATCATGGAGGTATCTGAGCAATGCCTAAGGATCCGGTGATGCTGCTGAGTTATATCAATACCCAGCTGCGCGATTTTTATCCCAGTCTTCAGGAACTGTGCAGTTCTCTGCAGGTCAGTGAGGGTGATCTGAGAAACAGACTGGCGGCGATCGATTACGAATACGATCCGATACGGAATCAGTTTATCTGACAGCCGTCCGGCTGGCGGAACAGCTGTCTGTTTCGTATAACGGCCCCTGCCCGGTGAAAACCGGAGGCAGGGGCCGTGTCCGTCAGAAGGACCGCCGCATGATTTTGATGAAAGATGCATAAAAATTTTCTGAAAAATACAGAATTCAGATAAAAAATAACGGCAAATATAAAAATATATAAAAAATAAAACGGAAAAATGTCAGGTTGTCAAAAGAAAAACGGAAAATCACAGGGAAAATTCACAGAACCTGCAAAGAAAAATCCGGCGGCTGAGAAAAAGAAAATTTGACAATCGAAGGAAAAACGGTTAATATAAGACACATAATTTCACACGGTCGAAAATATAATTTTTCTGTGACGCAGAGAGGCGGTTCCGATAAGATCGGGCCGCCTTCTTGTATTTCTGCCGCGAAGGAGCGGTCTGCTTTGGATTTCAGAGCGGACCGCTCTTTTTATATAACAGGAAACGGCGTTCCCTGTTATATAAAAACAAGACACGCGGCGGGCAGCGGCCGGGAAAGGGGTGAAGGAGAAGATATGGAAAAGGGAATGGTGTTGTTTGACCGCAGGCGGCTGATCCGCCTGATCGTTCCGCTGGTTGTGGAACAGGTTCTGGCGGTCACGGTGGGCATGGCGGATATGGTCATGGCGTCGGGCGCCGGGGAGGCGGCGGTTTCCGGGATCTCGCTGGTGAATACGATCTGCGTGCTGCTGATCGTCGTCTTTTCGTCTCTGGCTTCCGGAGGTTCCGTGGTGACGGCCCAGTATCTGGGAAGCGGGGATAAAGACACCGCGTGCCATGCGGCGGAGCAGCTGGTTATGATCTGCGGGATCACCGCGCTGGCCATCGGTGCGTTTTCTTTTCTGGGAAACCGGACGATTCTCCGTCTGGTGTACGGTTCGGTGGAGGCGGATGTCATGGATTTTGCGGTGACGTACTTTTTTATCACATCGCTGTCCTTTCCGTTTCTCGGAATTTATAACGCCTGTGCCGCATTGTTCCGGGTGATGGGAAACTCGAATATTTCCATGGTCGCGTCGTTCATCATGAATCTGCTGAATATCGTGGGAAATGCGGTCTTTGTGTATGTGTTTGACATGGGAGTGGCCGGAGTTGCCCTCTCCACACTGATTTCCAGATTTGTGGCGGGAGCGATTCTCCTGGGGCTGATTCACAGGCCGGCGTACGAGGTGCATTGTACGAAGTGGCTGAGGGTTGGATGGGATGTGCCGATTCTGAAGAAGATTTTTTCCATCGGCGTCCCCCAGGCACTGGAAAACAGTATGTTCCAGATCGGAAAGCTTCTGACCCAGAGCATGATTGCCGGGTTCGGGACGGCTTCCATTGCGGCCAACGCCTGCGCGATGACGGTAGAGCAGCTGGCCTATATGCCAGGATCGGCGATGGGGCTTGCGATGACGACCGTGATCGGGCAGTGTGTGGGAGCAGACGCATATCCTCAGGCCAGAAAGTATACGAAAAAACTGATTCTGACCGCTTATATGTTTCTGTGGATTCTGAACATTGTCATTCTGCTTGTGGCGCCGCTGATCGCCGGGTACTATAACCTGTCTCCGGAGGCGTACGGGATGGCGGTAACCGTGATCCGGTATCACAGTGTCTGCTGTATGCTGGTATGGCCGCTGGCCTTCACGCTCCCGAACGCGATGCGGTCCGCCGGGGACGCAAAGTTTACCATGAGCGTCGGTGTTTCTTCCATGTGGATCGGAAGAATCGCAATGGCCTATCTGATCGGCGTGCATTTCGGCGTCGGACTGCTTGGCGTCTGGATTGCCCAGACTCTCGACTGGGTGATTCGATCTGTCTTTTACGTCGTTCGTTTTCATGGACATAAATGGGAGGAGAAATCACTGGTCCGCTCCCCGGCTGCCTAGTACATCGTATCGCAAATAACTACACCGAATCGCTTGCCTGCTTTCCCGACTGGTCCAGTTATTTGTCGAACGCTGTACCAGGGGCAGTGAGAAATTCAGGTGTGTCAGGAAGGAGGAAATCATGCAGATGGAGAAAAAGAAAGTGGTCGTCTTCCAGGGAGATCCGGGAACCATCGATCTGACCCGGGAGGAAATGGTGGAAGAATGGAAACGTGTGCTGGATCGGATTCCCCAGATCGGAGAATACCGGATCGTGGACCCGGAGAAAAAACGTATGACCTTTGAGGATTACAGCATGAAGATCGGCGATGCGGATGCGGCGCTGGGGATCTGGATTCACGGAGGGGTCATAAAGGAAGAATTGTTTCAGGCACATCCGAAGCTGAAATATATCGCGACCCTGGGACACGGATTTGAAGAGTTTGATGTGGCGATGACCCGCAGGTATGGGGTTACGATTACCAATACCGTCTATGGGGATGTGACCATTGCCCAGTATGCGATGGCGCTGCTGATGAATATCTGCCATAACGTGACGCTGCAGAGCGACTATACGAAAATGACTTACTGGGAACGGAAAGCAAAGGATTCGACTGCAGTTTACAATAAGCTTCTGGTCCCGCAGATTGAGCTGTATCAGAAGACAATGGGAATTATCGGACTGGGGGCGATCGGGCGATGGACCGCCCGGATGGCGCAGGGCTTCGGGATGAAGGTGATTGCCAACAGCCGCCATGTAAAGACCGGACCTGAGTACGAGGGAATCGAGCAGGTGAGCATGGAAGAACTGCTGAAGCGGTCGGATGTGATCTCCATCCATTGTCCCCATACCAAAGAGACGGAGCATCTGCTGAACCGGGAAGCCTTCTCGAAAATGAAGGACGGAGTGATTCTGATCAATACGGCCCGGGGAGCGATTATCGACGAAGAGGCTCTGCTGGAGGCGCTGGAATCCAGGAAGGTTTATATGGCGGGTCTGGACGTTGTGGATCACGAGCCGCCTGTGGAGCAGATCCCGCTGATGCGGTCGCCCTATACGTTTATTACCTCTCATATCGCATGGCAGCCGCGGGCTGCGAGGCTGCGGGCGGTGGATATGGCGGGGCAGAATTACCGCTTTTATCTGGAGGGCGCGCCGCGAAGTGTGATCAACTGACGGGAGGTGAGAGGATGGAAAGTCTGTATTGTTACCTGGCGGCGTTGTTTCTGTCTGCGGTCAGCGCAATGCTGCTCAGTATCCGGAGAGAAACGGTTTTCGGCCGTGAGATTCCGTGGATCGTGCGGCAGCGGAGGGCGGGAATGCTTCTGGCGGCGCTGGGCGCTCTGCTCTCGGCGGCGGGGGCTGCGGCGGCGGAAGGCCTGGAGCCGGGAGACAGGATCTTCCTGGCGGTGATCTTCCTGCTGTCTTCCCTGGGGCTGGCGGCGCTCCTGAATCTGTTCCGGAATCTCAGGATCCGGCATTACTACCGAAAGGCTGCCGACGCGGTGCGGGGCACGATGGAAGCGTCGGAAAAGCTGAGAACCCTCCGGGAATATGTCCGGGCGTCGGGAAACTCTTCGTTCCGCATCTGGGCGGATGGCATCGAGGGGATTACCGGTTTCGGAGAGCGGGGAATCGAAGATCTCCGGGCGACGGAGCGTTACTGTCTCGGGATTTTCCTGGGAGGAACGCCCTCCTGGGAGACGCTTCCCGGCAGGAGAGGAATCCTGGAGAAGGGAGGCTATGTGCAGGTGATGGTGCAGAACGGTTACTCTGAAGCAAAAGGTTATCGTTCAGCCAGCTGAACTGTTACAGAAAAAGGGAGGAAGTGTTATGAAGAAGCTGGAAATTGTCATACGTCCGGAAAATCTGGAGGAACTGGAAGCGCTCCTTGAGGAGGAGAAAGCCAACGGAATGATGATCACAAATATTCTGGGATATGGAAACCAGAAGGGCTACCGTCAGTTGTACCGGGGCGCCGAGGTCGTCGCGAAAATGCTGCCGAAGGTAAAGGTGGAGACCGTGGTGCGGGAAGAAAAAGCGCCGGTGATTATTGACACGATTGTCAGACGCCTTTCCAGCGGCAGCTACGGAGACGGAAAAATTTTCGTCTATGATGTGGAGGACGCGGTGAGGATTCGGACCGGAGAGCGCGGAGACGACGCCCTGTAGGAGGCGGGAAGCTGAGAGGAGGAGTGCGATATGGAAAACTTACAGATACTGTTGAACGTTGTGTGGACCATGGTGGGAACGATTCTGATCTTTTTCATGCAGGCAGGCTTCGCCATGCTGGAGACAGGGTTTACCAGAGCCAAAAATGCAGGAAATATTCTGATGAAAAACCTGATGGATTTTGTCATCGGTTCCATCTGTTTCTTCCTGATCGGATTCGCCGTCATGTACGGCGGAGACGGCGCCTGGATCGGAACCTCGGGATTTTTCAACCCGATGGGGCTGGCGGACGGAGACGGGATGTTCCGGGAGCTTCCCATCGGCGTGTTTCTGATTTTCCAGACCGTCTTCTGCGGGACCGCAGCGACGATCGTATCGGGAGCAATGGCAGAACGGACGAAATTCATCGCTTACCTGATCTATTCGGCGGTGGTCAGTCTCCTGATCTATCCGATTGCGGGCCATTGGATCTGGGGCGGCGGCTGGCTGGAGCAGATCGGATTCCATGATTTTTCCGGCTCCACAGCGGTTCATACTGTCGGCGGCATGTGTGCACTGATGGGAGCATATATGGTCGGGCCGAGGATTGGAAAATATAACAAGGAAGGAAAACCGATGGCGATTCCGGGACATAACCTTCCCCTGGGAACGCTGGGAATCTTTATTCTCTGGTTTACCTGGTTCGGATTCAACTGTGGCTCCACGGCAGAGGCATCGCTGAATCTCGGCAACATTGCGGTAAATACCAATCTGTCGGCGTCTGCGGCGACGCTGGCGGCGCTGATCGTCACATGGATCCGGTACGGAAAGCCGGATGTGACGATGACGCTGAACGGAGCGCTTGCCGGACTGGTGGCGATCACGGCCGGCTGCGATGCGGTAAATCCGTACGAGGCGCTGGTGATCGGAGCACTGGCAGGAATCGTTGTGGTATTCGCCGTGGAATTCTTTGACCGGTCGGCGAAGATTGACGATCCGGTAGGAGCGATCAGTGTGCACGGCATCTGCGGAATCCTCGGGACGATTCTGACAGGCGTGTTCGGAACCGGATGCAGTCTGACGGCACAGATTATCGGAAGCGCGGCGACAGCGGCCTACGTGTTGGTGATCAGCTTCCTGCTCTTCTTCCTTCTGAAGAAGACCGTCGGACTGCGTGTCAGTGAAAAAGAGGAACTGGACGGACTGGATATGCATGAACATGGATGCAGCGCATACGCCAACTTCCACTTCCATAACGATAAGTAAGGGGGACCCTATGAAAAAACTGACAGTGATTGTGAAGCCGGGCGACCGGGAGGACGTGATCCGTATTATGGAATCCTGTGCGGTGTACGGTGTGATGGAGACGGACATCACGGGATATGGAAACCAGAAAGGCTACCGTGTCATGTACCGGGGAATGCTGAGCGGTCCCAATGTGCTGATGAAATGCAAATTTGAGACGATCGGCGACGACAGAACCATCGAGCTTCTGCAGGGATTTCTGAAAAAGAAACTCTGCACCGGTTCCATCGGCGACGGAAAGATTTTTGTGGAAAAGGTTGCCGATGTGATCCGTATCCGCACAGGACAGCACGGTGAGGAAGCAATGTAAAAAAGACAATGCAAAGGGGCAGACGGGCAGGAACTCGCGGCGGAAAAAGATCCGCTGCAGGGAATCCGCCGGAGGCCCCTTTCTCTGTAACCGGGAGGGATGCAACTGTGACGAAATATATTATCAAACGACTGCTGATCGGGGTGGTCACCATATGGGCGCTGGTCACGATCACCTTTGTTCTGATCCGCATCATGCCGGGAAGTCCGTTTGAGGCGGATAATCTCTCGGAAAGCGCGATTGAACAGTTGGAGGACGCCTACGGACTTAACGAGCCCATGTGGAAACAGTATGTGCTTTATATGGAAAATCTGATGCATGGAAATCTGGGCATTTCCTACACGAAAAACGTGTCGGTCAACACGCTGATTGCCAGGGGATTTCCCTATACGTTAAGCGTCGGGCTGATTTCCATCGTGGTCTCCGCCGTGATTGGCGTACCGATGGGCATCTGGATGGCGTCCACCAAAAGGCTGGCGGTGAGAAATACACTGCTTGGAATCGCCACGCTCGGAGTCAGCGTTCCCGGCTTTGTGACTGCGATTCTGCTGATGATGGCCTTCGGCGTGTGGATTCCCCTGTTCCCCATTGTGGGTCTGATGACCGCGGCCAGCTACGTGCTGCCGGTGGCGGCCCAGTCCTTCGGACAGATCGCTTCCATCGCGAGGCTGATGAAGACCACCTATTCGGAGGCGGTTCAGATGGATTATGTGGTTATGGCCCGGGCAAAGGGTCTGAAAAAAAGCGAGATTATTTTCCGGCATGTGCTGAAAAATGCGCTGATCCCTGTGGTTACCTATCTCGGACCGGCGATTGCGTTCCTGATTACCGGAAGCTTTGTGGTTGAGTCGATTTTTTCGATTCCCGGCATCGGAAGAGAATTTACCAATGCAATTTCCAACCGTGATTACACCGTGGTTCTCGGATTCAGCGTATTTATCGGTGCGATCATCACAGTGGCGAATCTGGCAGTGGATCTGCTCTGTTCTGTGATCGACCCGAGAATCCGTCTCAATGACTGAGCGCACGGTGCCGTGGACATTCCACCGGACGGACCGGCAGAAGGAGCGTGTGCGCGCACCGGAAAACAAACAGATGACAGAGGAACCAGGAGGTGACAGTATGGATTGGTTTGCACCTATTGACCCGGCAAAAAAGAACAGCGAATTTATCGCCGTGGAAAGCAAGAGTTTCTGGAGAGCGGCCTGGGGCCGGTTCTGCAAAAACCCCATGGCAGTCCTGGGACTGGTGGTGATCATAATAATGGCGCTGGTGTCCGTGTTCGGACCGATCTTCAGCCCTTATGCGTACGACGCCCAGGATACGGCGAACCGGTACGCGGGATTTTCGCTGGAGCATCTGCTGGGAACGGATAAATTCGGAAGAGACATTTTTACAAGGCTCTGCTACGGCGGACGGATCAGCCTGTCCATCGGTTTCGGCGCCGCGGTGATCAACACGGTTCTCGGCGTTGTGATCGGAGGACTCTGTGGATATATCGGTGGAAAGTTTGACACGGTGGTCATGCGGATTGTGGATATCATCTACGCGATGCCCTCGATGATTTATGTGATCCTGATCATGATGGTGTTCGGTTCCAATGTGCGGAGTATTCTCATCGGCATCTGTATTCCCGGATGGATCGGCATGGCCCGGCAGGTGAGAAGTCAGCTGATTGCCCTGAAAGAACAGGAATTCGCGATGGCGGCGCTGGTGATCGGCGCGGGGGATGCGAGGATTCTGTTCCGCCATCTGGTGATCAACGCGGTGGGGCCTATCATCGTACAGGTGACGTTTCTGGTTCCCAATGCGATTTTCACAGAGGCCTTCCTGAGTTTCATCGGAATCGGAATCTCGGCGCCGATGGCCAGCTGGGGCTCGATGGCCCAGGACGCGCGGCAGGTATTTTCCATGTACCCGGTACAGCTGCTGCTTCCGACGCTTTGTATCTGTATTACTATTTTTGCGCTGAATTTCCTCGGCGAGGGAATCGGCGACGCATTCAATCCGAAAAAGTCCAGGGGGTGATTCATATATGAGTTTACTGGAAATCAGTCATCTGACCACAAGTTTTTCCACGCCCCAGGGGACGGTCCGGGCGGTCCGGGATGTTTCCTACCGGCTGGAGGCCGGGGAGGTGCTTGGGATCGTCGGGGAATCCGGTTCCGGAAAAAGCGTAGGCATGCTGACGCTGATGGGGCTGCTGGCCTCCAATGGAACCGTGGAGAACGGAACGATCCGCTTCAAAGGGGAGGATATCTCCCCGCCCCACGGCCGCGACAAAAAGGCCGCCCGGGAATATGAAAAAAAGATGCGGCAGATCCGCGGAAACCGGATCGGCATGATCTTTCAGGACCCGATGACCTTTCTGAATCCGATTCTGAAAATCGGAACCCAGCTGACGGAGGGAATCCGCTGCCATCAGCACTGCTCCCGGGCAGAGGCCAGGGAAAAGGCTATACAGCTGATGCGGGAGGTGGGAATCCCGAGTCCGGAAAAACGTCTGGATCAGTATCCCTTTGAATTTTCCGGAGGTATGCGTCAGAGAATCATTATCGCTTCCGCGCTGGCCTGCGATCCGGAGCTGATTATCGCCGACGAGCCGACGACGGCGCTGGATGTGACGGTACAGGCGCAGATTCTGGAGCTGCTGAAAAAGCTGACGAAGGAGAAGGGAACGTCGGTGATCATGATCACCCATGATCTCGGCGTGGTCGCTTCCATGTGCGACAGGATTGCCATCATGTATGCGGGAAAGATCGTCGAGGAAGGAACGGTGGATGAGATCTTCTATGATCCGCATCATCCGTATACGAAGGGTCTTCTGAACAGTATCAACAATTCCGCAAAGGAGAGCGATGAGCCGCTGGTTCCGATTCCGGGCACGCCGCCGGATCTTCTGAAATTGCCGGCCGGCTGCGCGTTTATGAGCCGCTGTCCCTATACAATGAATATCTGTGAGGTGCAGCTGCCGCCGGAGAAGCGGTACAGTGAGACCCACTGCAGCCGTTGCTGGATGGAGTGCAGAGACGAGAGCTATATTCGTTTCGACGAGCTTCCTTCGGCCGACCCGGTCGGGAGCAGGACGGAGGGATAAGCCGGGAACGCAGATTATGAGCAAACGAGATTTCAGATAAGGAGGTGCTTCAGGATGAGCAGCAATACGGTTCTTGAGGTGAAGGAACTCTGCAAATATTTCGACGTAAAGGGAGGAATTAAGGGGAAACAGAGGGTACTTGCAGTGGACGGTATTTCTTTCGAAGTGAAAAAGGGAGAGACCTTCGGACTGGTCGGGGAATCCGGATGCGGGAAGAGTACCCTCGGCCGTACGATACTGAGAATCTATGAGCCGACGAAAGGAAAAATATTTTTCGAAGGACAGGATATTTCAGGGCTTTCACGGAAAAAGATGCATGCTTACCGGAGAAAACTCCAGATGATTTTCCAGGATCCCTACGCGTCGCTGAATCCCAGATTTACGGTAGGGGAGATTATCGAGGAGCCGATGGTGATTCACCATATGTATACGCCGGAAAAGCGAAGGCAGAGGGTGCAGGAGCTGCTGGAGACTGTCGGTCTGAAGCCGGACCATATCCGCAGATATCCCCATGAGTTTTCCGGTGGCCAGAGACAGAGGATCGGCATTGCAAGGACGCTGGCGCTGGAGCCGGATTTTATCGTCTGCGACGAGCCGATCTCGGCGCTGGATGTGTCGATCCAGGCGCAGGTGATCAATCTTCTCGAGGATATCCAGAAGCGGCAGGGAATCAGCTACCTGTTTATTGCCCATGACCTGGGCATGGTGAAACATATCAGCCACAGGATCGGCGTCATGTATCTGGGACACATGGTGGAATCCGGAGGGGCGGACGACGTATACCGGCATCCTCTGCACCCGTATTCCAAAGCCCTGCTGTCGGCGGAGCCGATTCCTGATCCGAACACGGCGCGGTCGCGGCATCGGATCCTTCTGGAAGGGGAGATCCCAAGTCCGATGCACCCGCCGGCAGGCTGTCCGTTCCATACCCGCTGTCCTTATGCGATGGAGGAGTGCAGTCAGGCAGCTCCAGCCACTTATGAGCTGGAAGGACGAAGGGTGGCATGTTTCCTGTATTCTCCCAGATATCTCAGGCAGCGGGAAGGGCTTGCCATTGAGCCTCTGCTGCAGAAGACGTCCTGAGGAACCGTTCAGCTGGCTGAACGGTTACCGTCCTGAGAAAGACAGAGAAAGAAAAGCGAGGAGGAGAGCATATGAAAAAAATCTGGAAAAGGGCGGCTGCGCTGGCAATGGCGGTTCTGACGGCGGGTTCCGTGCCGGGATGCGGGCAGGGGGACCGTCTTGCCGCCGGAGTCAACACAGACAACGCGATTGTTACATCGATGAGCACAGAGTCCGGTTCCCTGGACAGCGCGGGAGACAGCTCTCTCTGGTGGTGGTCCTATGACGATGTGTGTATGGCGCCGCTGATGGAGATGGAGGAGGACGGAAGCTGGAACTATATTCTGGCGGAGAGCGTTGACGTCAGCGACGATATGACCCGCTATACCGTACATATCCGGGAGGAAGCAAAGTGGAACAACGGCGACGATGTGACCAGCGCAGATTTCCTGAACACAATCACCAGGGCGCTGGATCCGGAGTGCCAGAGCGGATACTCCTCGATGCTTTTTGTCATACAGGGGGCACAGGAAATGTACAACGGTGAGGGCGACGTGAGCGGGCTGGGAGTCACCTGTCCGGACGACAAGACCATCGTCTTTGATCTGACAGGTCCGTGTACCTATTTTGAACAGCTGTTTGTGCTTCCGGTCTATATGCCGACCCACCGTGAACTGCAGACGGAGACCAACGGCGACTGGGCGATGGGAAACGATATGGATGCGCTGGTGAGCTGCGGCCCCTATTATCTGGCGGAGTATGTACCGAACCAGTACTGTCTGTATAAAAAGAACGAATCCTATGTGCAGGCGGACCGGATCACCACGGAGACGGTCCAGAAGATTGTCATGGACGATACCCAGTCCATCATCAACGCGTATCGCGCGGGAGATCTGAATTTTATCACCGCCGACGATATTGTCATGGACAAATACGCGGGCAGCGACGAGCTGCAGGTGTGGCCGTCGATTACCAGCTATTACGTACTTTTCAATATGGAAGAAGCGCCTTTCGACGATGTGCGCATCCGTCAGGCGTTCACCCTGGCGGTGAATCGGGAGGAGGTTGCGCAGGCCTGCGGTTCTTCCTTTGAGGGAAGCGGATTTTTCGTCGCGAAACACCTGCTGTCCTCGGCCAGCGGCGAAGACTGGTCGGACGAGGCGGGAGAGGATCCGGTTACCTTTGATCCGGAGCGGGCCAGAGAGCTTCTGGCGGAGGCAGGATATCCGGACGGAGAAGGGTTCCCGCAGGTGACCTACAAATATCCGAGCCTGCAGATCGACAGCGATATCGCGCAGGCGCTTCAGGCCCAGTGGAAAGAGAATCTGGGGATCGAGGTGGAACTTCAGGCCCAGGAGCAGCAGGTCAATATTTCCACAAGACGGTCGGGAGATTACCAGCTGTGCCGGATGCGCTGGACCGCGGACTTCGCGGATCCCTACACATTTCTGTCCATGTACCGGACAGGGGATTCCTATAATGACAACAACACCAGCTGTGAAGAATTTGACACCCTCATGGCGCAGGCTGGAGAAGAGTCGAATCCGACGGAACGGTTCCGCCTGATGCATGAAGCGGAGAAGATTCTTCTCAGTGACTACTGCTTCGGAGTTCCGGTGCTGAATTCTTCAAATATTTATCTGGTGGATGAGCACATCACAAATTTCGAGCTGGATCCGGCCAGAAATGTGATCCGGACAAAATATCTGAAATTCACACCCGACTGAATAAATAAGTTTCAAGGAGGAAATGAAAATGGAAGTAAGCAAACTGATCAGCAAATCACTGCAGGAGATGCCCGCAAGCAGACGCCAGAGGGCTCTGGCGAAGACAGATCTGTCGAAACTGATCCATATGGGGCTCAACGAGAACAATTATGGGATGTCTCCGAAAGCAAAAAAGGCGCTGGAGGAATCTTATGCCGGCGCGCATTATTACCCTGATTTTATGGCTGTGGAGCTGAAACAGACCATCGCCGACTTTTACAGACTGGAGCCGGAGAATGTTCTCACCGGTTCCGGCTCCAGCGCGATGATCGATATGCTGGGACTGACATTCCTGGATCCCGGTGACGAGGTGCTGCTTGGAGGTCCCAGCTACGGGGCATTTCAGGATATGGCCTGGCTGAACAGCGGAAGACCGGTGGAGGTTCCCTGCACGGAGGAGCAGAAATACGACCTGAAGAGTATGCTGGAGCATGTGAACGAAAAGACCAAGATGGTGATCATCTGCAATCCCAACAATCCTACCGGCACCTACCTTCCGCTTCCGGAGCTGGAGGCTTTTGTCGAGGCCCTGCCGGACCATGTGCTTGCGGTCTTTGACGAGGCCTACATGGAATTTGCGACAAAGCCGGACTGCCGGAGCATGATGGATTACATGAAATCACATCCGGAGAAGCCGGTTCTGATTCTGAGAACCTTTTCAAAATATTACGCCATGGCTGGTCTGCGTGTCGGCTACGCGCTGGGATCCGCGGATCTGATTCAGGCGATGCGGAAATGTTCCGCTTCCTGGAACCTGAACGTCTGCGCGCAGAAGGCTGCGGTGGCCGCCATCGGCGATCAGGAATACTATCTGGCACAGAAAGAAAAGATCGTGACCGGCCGGGAATATCTGGAAGAAGAAATGAGAAAGCTGGGATGCAGAGTCTATGAATCCCAGTCCAACTTCATCTGGTTCGACGCCGGAATGGACGCAGCTCTGCTCCAGGAAAAAATGGCAGAGAAAGGAATCCGGATCGGAGCCTTCGCCATGAGCCGCGTCTCCGTAGGAACCATAGAGGAATGCAAACTCTTCATCCGCTATCTGGCGGAAATCCTGAAAGAAGCACGCGGCTGACTTCTGTAACCGTTCAGCCAGCTGAACGGTTACAGTATCTTCCCCGCCTCACCCGCCAGAGAAGCCCAGGAAACCACGGGACGGCGGGTGGCAGGGCAGGAGAATTTCAGAGATTCCGTGCTTGCGACTGCGGGCGAACAGAACAGGGCGAATTGTCCGGGGGACAGGTGGAAGAAATGCTCCGCGCAGAAAGACCTGCATGCACCTGTACAACGGACCATTCGCCCTGTTCTGTCCGAACGCCGGAGTGAGCACGGAATCTGAAATTCCTCCGCCTTGCCGCCCGCCGTCCCGCGGTTTCCGTCCGCCCTCCTAATAAAATCTTAAGTTTTTCCTTCTTGACAAAATGCGGAAACGCGATTATGATAAGAGCAACCTGAACAGAAAAAAGGTAATGAGAAAGAGGAGTACATGAAGAACCCCGAAAGAGAGGATGGTTCACCGGCTGAAAGGCCGTCCAGGGAAGTGGTCATGGAAGGTAGCTTTTGAACCGGGGGATTGAAAGGCAGCGATAGCAAGTGGTTGTGCAAAGTAGGTTCCCACGCCTTGTCAGCGTTAAAAGACCGGAAGGTTCGCGCCGCAGAACGTTCAGTGAAGACCGAAAGAACGATGCCCGGAACAGAAAACGGACGGCGCCGACAGATTCCATGAAGAGAAAAAACAAGGTGGTACCGCGGATGAAATTCGCCCTTTGCACAACAGCTGTGCAAAGGGTTTTTTTATTCCCTTTCTTTTCGCGGCCGCCCGGATCAAGGAGGAAAACATGAGTAAGGAACTTGCAAAAACCTACGACCCGAAGGGGATCGAGGACAGACTGTATCAGAAATGGATGGACAAAGGATACTTTCACGCCGAAGTAAATCCGAACAAGAAACCGTTTACGATTATGATGCCGCCGCCGAACGTAACCGGACAGCTTCATATGGGTCACGCGCTGGACAATACGATGCAGGATATTCTGATCCGGTTCAAGCGGATGCAGGGTTACGAAGCACTGTGGCAGCCGGGAACCGATCATGCGGCGATTGCGACGGAAGTAAAGGTAACGGAGATGCTGAAGGAAAAAGGCATCGACAAGGATGAGATTGGCCGTGAGGAATTCCTGAGATACTGCTGGGAATGGAAAAAAGAGTACGGCGGACGGATCAACGATCAGCTGAAGAAGCTCGGTTCCTCCGCAGACTGGGACAGAGAGCGGTTTACGATGGATGAGGGCTGTTCCGAAGCAGTGGAAGAAGTATTCTGCCGTCTGTATGAGAAAGGCTGGATTTACAAAGGAAGCCGTATCATCAACTGGTGCCCGGTGTGTCAGACTTCCATCTCCGACGCTGAGGTAGAACATGAGGAGCAGGCGGGCCACTTCTGGCATATCCGTTATCCGATCGTTGGAGAAGAGGGAAAGTATGTGGAAATTGCCACCACCCGGCCGGAAACTCTGCTGGGAGATACCGCCGTTGCGGTAAATCCGGACGATGAGCGGTATCAGGATCTGATCGGAAAAATGCTGAAGCTTCCGCTGACCGACCGTGAAATTCCGGTAATCGCCGACGCCTATGTGGACAAAGAGTTCGGAACCGGATGCGTAAAGATCACGCCGGCGCACGACCCCAACGATTTTGAGGTGGGAAAACGCCATAACCTGCCGGAGATTAACATTATGAACGACGACGCGACCATGAACGACAAGTGCGGAAAGTACGCGGGCATGGACCGCTATGGGGCGAGGAAAGCCATGGTTGCGGATCTTGAGGCGCAGGGGCTTCTCGTAAAGGTTGAGGACCATGTTCACAATGTAGGAACCCACGACCGCTGCGGAACAACGATCGAGCCGATGGTAAAGCCCCAGTGGTTTGTAAAGATGGCCGATATGGCGAAACCGGCCATTGAAGCGGTAAAGAACGGGGAAACCACCTTCGTTCCGAAGAGCTTTGAAAAGACGTATTTCCACTGGCTGGAGAATATCCGCAACTGGTGTATTTCCAGGCAGCTGTGGTGGGGACACAGAATTCCTGCGTATACCTGCAGCGAATGCGGAGAGATTACCGTACACAAGGGCGGCGCGCCGGAGAAATGCCCGAAATGCGGAGGCACGCACTTCGCACAGGATCCGGATACGCTGGACACCTGGTTCAGTTCGGCCCTGTGGCCGTTTTCCACTCTGGGATGGCCGGAGAAAACGCCGGAACTGGAATATTTTTATCCGACAGACGTACTGGTAACCGGATATGACATTATTCCGTTCTGGGTAATGCGTATGATGTTCTCCGCTCTGGAGCAGACCGGAAAGGTTCCGTTCCACCACGTACTGATTCATGGGCTTGTGAGAGATTCCCAGGGAAGAAAGATGAGCAAATCCCTCGGAAACGGCATTGATCCGCTGGAGGTGATTGACAAGTACGGCGCCGATGCGCTGCGTCTGACGCTGATGACCGGAAATGCTCCGGGCAATGATATGCGTTTCTACTGGGAGCGTGTGGAAGCCAGCCGGAACTTTGCCAACAAGGTATGGAATGCGTCCAGGTTCATCATGATGAATCTGGAGAAAGCGGAGGTTCCGTCCGCAATGCCGGAGGAACTTCTGACCATCGCGGACAAGTGGATCCTGTCCAGAGTCAACGACCTGGCGGTTCAGGTAACGGAAAATCTGGATAAATATGAGCTTGGAATCGCGGTACAGAAGGTTTATGATTTCATCTGGGAAGAGTTCTGCGACTGGTATATCGAGATGGTAAAACCGAGACTGTACAGTGCGGGCGACGAGACGAAGGGAGCGGCTCTGTGGACTCTGAAAACCGTTCTGGGCAATGCGCTGAAGCTTCTTCATCCGTATATGCCGTTCATCACAGAGGAGATCTACTGCACGCTGAATCCGGAGGAGGATACGATCATGACTGCATCCTGGCCGGCATTTGACGAGGCGTGGAGCTTCCCGAAGGAGGAAGCAGACGTTGAGATGATGAAGGAAGCAGTGCGCAGCATCCGTGCGGTACGCACCGAGCTTCAGGTTCCGCCGTCAAAGAAAGCAAGCGTTTATGTGGTAAGCGCCGACGATGCGGTATGCGAAACCTTCCGCAGCGGAAGTGTGTTCTTTGCAACTCTGGCATCGGCCAATGAGGTTTATGTTCAGAAGGATAAGGAAGGCATCGCTGACGACGCTGTTTCCGCAGTGATTCCGCAGGCAGCCATCTATATCCCGTTTGCGGAACTGGTGGATCTTGAGAAAGAGATCGAACGTCTGAAGAAAGAGGAGGAACGTCTGAAAAAAGAAATTGCCCGCTCCAACGGTATGCTCGGAAATCCGAATTTTGTTCAGAAGGCGCCTGAGGCGAAAGTACAGGCGGAGAGAGAAAAGCTTGCGGATTATGAGCAGATGATGGAGCAGGTTCGCACAAGATTGGAGCAGCTTTCTGAGAAATGAAGAATTTAAAGGAAATCATAAAGAAAGGCGCCGGCAGACTTCGGAGGCAGAAGCCGGAAAAGGTGAGAAAGGAGCTGAGTCCCGCCTGCGCGAAGGCGCTGAAAATCTGTAATTTTCTGTCGCTGCCGCTTCAGGCGGTGGGATGCTGCCTTCTGTACTTTGTCATTGAAATGCTTTCCCGCCGATCGGCCGTACAGGCCTGGACGTTTATGACGGAGAAGCCGCTGGTCTTTCTGTACAATGCATTTTTGATATTTACGACATTTCTGGTTGTTTACCTGTTTCGGAGAAGAATGCTGGTACGTCTGATTATGACGTTTTTCTGGCTTCTGCTCGGTGTGATCAACTGCGTGATCCTGTCCAACAGGGTCACGCCGTTTACCGGGCCGGATCTGAAGAATCTCAGCGACGGCGCGACGGTGGTGACGAAATATATGTCCGGGGGCACGGTGGTTCTGGCTTTTTCGGCCATTGCCGTGGTGCTTCTGTTCCTGGTATGGTTCTGGTTTAAGGGGCCGAAGTACAGGGGAAAAATCCGCTGGTATGTGAACATTCCGGCGATTATCATCGGCGTGCTTCTGTTTGCCGGCGTCACGAATCTGGCGCTGGAACGACGGGTGCTTTCCAGCTATTTTGTAAATATCGCGTTTGCCTATGAGGATTACGGTTATCCTTACTGTCTGGCGGTAACGTTGTTTGAGACGGGGATCAGCGAGCCCAACGGGTATTCCGAGGAGCTTGTGGATCAGATTGAGGAAAGCGAGGGAGAACCGGAGGAGAACGATTCGGTGATGCCGAACATCATTTTCCTTCAGCTGGAATCTTTCTTTGATCCCGCCACCGTGACGTATCTGAATCTGTCCGAAGATCCGATTCCCACGTTTCATCAGCTGATGGAAGAGTATTCCTCCGGATGGTACCGGGTTCCGGTGGTTGGAGCGGGGACCGCAAACACAGAGTTTGAGACGATCACGGGAATGAGCCTGCGCTATTTCGGGCCGGGCGAGTACCCGTACAAGTCGGTGCTGCAGGAGGAGACCTGTGAGAGCGCGCCGTATGTCCTGAAGGATCTGGGATATTCCACCCATGCGATTCATAACAACGAGGCCAATTTCTATGCCAGAAGAACTGTCTTCTCAAGGCTTGGATTTGATACGTTTACCTCGGAAGAGTACATGCCGGATATTTCAGATACGACGCCCACCGGATGGGTCAAGGATTATATTCTGACGGATGAGATCATAAAGGCGCTGGATTCCACGCCGGATCAGCCGGATTACGTCTATACGATTTCCGTGCAGGGACACGGAGATTATCAGAATGAGCCTGTGCTGGAAGACCCGAAGATTACGGTCACAGGAGCCGAGGACAAGGCGAAAAACAATTATGCATGGGAGTACTACGTCAATGAAATCAATGAGATGGATCAGTTTATCAAAGAGCTGACCGACCGCCTGGCGGAGTACGATGAGCCGACGGTGCTGGTGATGTACGGCGATCATCTTCCGACGATGGATCTGGAGATGGAGGATCTGACCAACAAATACCTGTATCAGACTCAGTATGTGATCTGGGACAATATGGGGCTGGAGAAAAAGGATATGAATCTTTCTTCCTACCAGATTGCCGCAGAGGTGATGGACCGTGTGGGAATCCACGACGGAACGATCTTTCGCTACCACCAGACCAGAAAGAACACGAAAAATTATCAGGTGGACCTGGAGGTTCTGCAGTATGACCTGCTGTACGGAGAGAGGTATTCCTATGATCTGAACGGAGGAACTCCTTATAAGAGACTGCAGATGCAGCTGGGCGTCGTTCCGATCACGCTGACGGAAGCGAAAAATATAGGAAACAATACCTGGTATTTTTACGGAGAGAATTTTACCGCATCCAGCAGAGTGGAAGTAAACGGGGAGATGATGAAGACGATCTTCCTGAACAACAGTACGCTGATGGTCAATGATCTGGAACTGCACGACGGAGACCAGGTGACGATTGCCCAGCAGAGCAACAGTTCGACGAAGAAGGTGCTGTCCCGCACCGATCCGTGGATCTGTCAGACCACCGTGACCCTGACTCCATCCGTCGAACCGGAAGCGGACGGAACGGAAACTCCGTCCACAGAGAATACGGCGGGAGCAGAGGCAACGGAAGCTCCGCCCGCGCAGGATGCGGCGGGAGCGAATGAAACGGAATCCCCGTCTGCGGAGAATGCGGCGGGAACAGACGGAACGGAGGCTTCCGGAACCTGAGACGCGCCCGAAAAAAATCATAATTTGCGCTCAAAATTTTCAATTTATCTATGGACATATTCCACCACTATTATATAATGGTAAAGTGACGGGGCGGTCAGGATCCGTGTTCCGGCGGCTGTTCAGCCGGCCATGCGACTGTGTCCCGTGTAAATACATTAGATAAGAGTGGTGGAATTTTTTGAACTACGAGGAAGCGGCAGCTTATATTGAAGATATACCAAAGTTTACGGTCAAGCATCCGGTGGGGCATACCGGGAAACTGCTGGAATGCCTGGGAAATCCATCGCTGGACCGAAAGATTATCCATGTGGCAGGAACAAACGGAAAAGGGAGCGTATGCTCCTATCTGGAATCGATGCTGCGCCTGGGCGGCAAACGTGTCGGGATGTTCACTTCCCCTCATCTGATCCGGATCAACGAGCGGTTTGTGGTCGACGGACAGGCGGTCAGCGATGAAACCTTTCTCGCCGCCTTCGAAAAAGTGATGGAAACTGTGGGCAGGGTGGCTTCGGAGAACCGCGAGCATCCCAGCTATTTTGAGTTTCTGTTTCTGATGGGCATGGTGATTTTCGAGGATGCGGATGTGGAATACATTATTCTGGAAACGGGGCTCGGAGGAAGGCTGGATGCCACGAATGTGACGCCGCGCCCTCTGGCCTGCACAATCACATCCATCAGCCGGGACCACACGGAATATCTCGGCGAGACAATCCCCGAGATTGCTGCGGAAAAGGCCGGGATTATCAAGCCGGGCGTTCCGGTGATCTATGATGGGCAGAACGGGGAGGCGGCAGAGGTGATCCGCCGGAGAGCAGAAGAGCTGGGAAGCCCGTATTTTGAGCTGCGCCCCTCCATGTATCGGAGGGAGACCGTCAGTCGGGAAGGGATTTCCTTTGTGTTCGAGCCCGACAAAGGAGTGCCGGTGCGGCTGAAAATTCCGTATATTGCGGATTATCAGATGATGAATGCCAGCCTGGCGTATTTTACGATGGAGTGTCTGAAGGACGTCCATGGAATCCCGGAAGAGATTCTGGTGCGGGGAATCGAAGAGGCGCACTGGCCCTGCCGTATGGAGACCGTGCTGCCGGGAGTGATTATCGACGGCGCCCATAATGAGGACGGTATCGCTCAGTTTATACGGACGGCGGCGCATTTTGCGGAGGAACAGGAGATTACGATTCTGTTTTCGGCAGTGAGAGATAAAAAGTATGAGGAGATGATCCATGAGATCTGCGAGGGAATCCGGCCGGCGCGAGTGGTCGCCACGCAGATCGGAGGAAGCCGCGAAGTGCCTGCACAGGTGCTGGCGGAGGATTTCCGGAAGGCAGGATGCCGGGAAGTATACGCGCAGGCGGATGTGGCCGGGGCATTTGAACAGGCATATGAGATGAAAGGGGATGGGATGCTGTTCTGTGTAGGTTCGCTGTATCTGGCCGGAGAGCTGAAAGACTATATCGGCAGAAGACAGCGCGGGCCGGGTGCGAGTGGAAGAGCAAAGGAGGAAAAACATGCTCAATTACGAGGAAGAACTGAAGAAATTTAAGCCATGTCTCGATGTGGACGAGGTGGAGAATGCCATCTACAGCCGCGATCTGACAGATGTCATAGATATCCTGAAGGAAATGATGAAAACCGAGCAGGAAGCAGAGAAGGAAGAGTAAGGTGTGCCGATGAATTGTATGAATTGTAAGGCGGCAGTCGATCAGGGACTGGAGTTCTGTCCGCACTGCGGATTTGATCTGAGGGTACAGCGGAAATGCATGTCGCTCTCCAATATGTATTATAATCAGGGGCTGGACAAGGCGCAGATCCGCGATCTGTCCGGGGCCATCGACATGCTGCGCAGAAGTCTTAAATTTAACAAGCTGAATATTCCGGCACGTAATCTTCTGGGACTGGTCTACTTTGAGACTGGCGAAGCCGTGTCCGCTCTGAGCGAATGGATCATCAGCAAGAATATTATGCCGGAGAACAACATTGCCTCCGAATACATCGCAAAGCTTCAGGCGGAGCCGGCGAAACTGGACATGATCAACCAGACGATCAAGAAATACAACGCCGCGCTGAAGTGTTGCCGGGAGAACAATGAGGATGTGGCGGCGATTCAGCTGAAAAAGATTCTGAGCCAGAATCCCAAGCTGATTAAAGGCTATCATCTGCTGGCGCTGATTTATATCAAACGCGAAGAATACGAGCGTGCCAGAAAAATTCTGAAAAAAGCGGCCAGAATCGACAAGACCAATTCAACGACGCTGCGTTTCCTCAAGGAAGTGGATCAGCAGACGGGAACCCAGACTTCTCTGGAGCCGCGGAGGTTCGGACGCCGGGGAAAAGCGGAGGAGAAGGAGGAAAAGATTACGTCGGACCGGCTGGCAGCCAACGATGTGGTGATACAGCCGCCGACCTTCCGGGAAAGTTCCTATATGGCGACGATTCTGAATATCTGTCTGGGCCTTGTCCTCGGCGGGCTGGTGGTGTGGTTCCTGATTGGCCCGGGGCATGAGCAGGAGATCAACCGGGCTGCGGATGAGAAAATTATCGAATACAGCGCGACGATGGCGAACCAGGAGGCGCAGATTACCGAGCTGCAGAGCCAGGTGGATGCACTGAACGAGACGTCGGCGTCCGCCCAGCAGCAGCTGGACGCGTCCAGTCAGAAAAACAGCAGCTACGAGAATCTCCTCAAGGCAGTGGACGCCTATCAGCAGGGAAACACCTCGCAGACCTCCAACGCACTGATGGAGGTGGATACAGACCAGCTGTCCGTGGACGCCAAGGCAGTATATGACGAGATTTATACCAATATTCAGGATTCCATGTTTGCGGAACTGAAGGAGGAAGGTGTGGATGCGTTTGAAAATGCGGAATACACAACGGCGGTCGACCGGCTGACAAAGGCAAAGGAGATCAACGGAGAGGATTACGTGGTTCTGAACCGGCTCGCCCATGCCTACCGGCAGCTTGGACAGACAGACAATGCCATTGCGGCGTTCCAGGAGATTATCAATACCTTCCCGGGAACAGACCAGGCCACAAGGGCGGCAAATTCCATCGAACAGCTGGGCGGCACGCCCCAGGATCCGCAGGATACTTCCGACGATGAATCGGATACGGCTGACAGCGACAATCCGGATACGGCCGATGAATCGGACAGCGGCGACTGAGAGCATGGCGCCTGCGGACATCCGGTTCATGGCGAAGCAAATTTCCAGGGAAATAAAGAACATACGGAGAGAAACCTCGGAGGCGGGGATATACGAAGGAAAAAAGTTCGTATATCCCCGCTTTTCATATAAGGGGAAAGAATCGCGCGGGGAGCGCGTCAGGAGGAGGAGAATAATATGGATCAAGGGGAATTTTTTCAGGTAAAAGGAAGCATACTGACGATAAAGGTACCGGCGGAGCTGGACCATCACCTTGCGGAAGAAATCCGCAGGCAGGCGGAGGTGATCCAGAACGAACATAACATCCGACAGATCGATTTTGATTTCGGACAAACGACTTTTATGGACAGTTCCGGAATCGGGCTTGTCATGGGACGTTTTCGGGAGATTCAGCTGACGGGCGGGACGGTGCGCGCACTCCATGCCAATGAGCGGGTCCGGAAAATTCTGAAAATCTCCGGCGTCTCGAGAGTCATCGAAGTGGTGCCGGAAAAAACATGGAAGATCTGAGGGAAAGGAGAAATTTATGGAACAGACGAACGAGATGATGATGGAATTTGACAGCCGCTCCTGCAATGAAAGCTTTGCCAGAGTGGCGGTGGCAGCTTTTATGACGCAGCTGAATCCCACGTTGGAGGAAGTGGCGGATGTAAAAACAGCGGTGTCTGAGGCGATCACCAATGCGATTATTCACGCTTATGACAATCAGGTACATAAGATCCGGCTGGAATGCCGACTGGAAGGAAAAACCATCGAGATTGCCGTGACGGACTTTGGCAAAGGGATTCCGGATATTCCAAAGGCAATGGAGCCATTGTTCACAACCCGGCCGGAGCTGGAACGTTCCGGCATGGGATTTGCATTTATGGAGGCATTTATGGATGAACTGTCCGTAGAATCCCGGGTGGGGCAGGGGACAGTCGTCCGGATGAAGAAGACGGTGGGAAGCCGGTCAGTCTTTGAGGATGACTGATCCGGAAATGCGCAGATCTGGCGAAACGGTTGCCGGAAAACAGCAGGAGAAAGGAGGTACTATGGAACATACGCTTGACCTGCTTCGAAGAGCACACGAAGGGGATAAAGCGGCGAGAGACACACTGGTAGAGGAAAATATGGGGCTGATCTGGAGCATTGTCCGCCGTTTCACGGGAAGGGGCGTGGAGGCGGAGGATCTGTTCCAGATCGGAAGTATCGGTCTGCTGAAGGCGATCGATAAATTTGACACAGGGTACGAAGTACAGTTCTCCACCTATGCGGTGCCTATGATCACTGGGGAGATCAAACGGTTTCTGCGGGACGACGGGATGGTGAAGGTCAGCCGTCCGCTGAAGGAGCTGTCCTGGAAAGCCTATGCCATCCGGGAACGGCTGGAGCGGGAGCTGGGCAGGGAACCGTCTCTGGCAATGATTGCCGGCGAGCTTGAGGTGACCATGGAAGAGCTTGTGATGGCTCTGGATTCCGGCGCGGAGGTGGAGTCCCTGCAGAAAACAATTTATCAGGGAGACGGCAGCGATATTTCCCTGGAGGACCGTCTGGAAGAGAAATCCTGCGCCCAGGACCGGCTTCTGGACCGGCTTTTGCTTGAGGAGACGCTGGACAAGCTGGAGGCGAGAGAACGGCAGATTATTTATCTTAGATATTTTGAGGACAAGACGCAGACGGAGATTGCGAGAGAGCTGGGAATCTCGCAGGTGCAGGTGTCGAGGATGGAGAAGAAAATCCTGGGCATTATGAGAGGAAAAATTCTGGGGGAAAATTGACTGGGAAAATGGGCGCGGAGATGGTATGATAGGGGGAGGAAATTGACTGCCGGCGGCAGGTCTGAGTATCCGGCCGGATGAGGCAGAAGCAGGAGGAAATCTATGGATACGGAAATTTTACAAAAGCTGAAGTCGAATATTCAGAAGGTGATGATCGGAAATGAGGAAACGCTGACGATGGTGCTGACGGCCCTGACGGCGGGAGGCCATGTGCTGCTGGAGGATGTGCCGGGGACGGGAAAGACGGTGATGGCAAAATCGCTGGCCCGGTCCGTGTCGGCGAAGTTCGGACGGGTGCAGTTTACGCCGGATCTTCTGCCGTCGGACGTCACCGGACTGAATTATTTTGACGCGAAGTCCGGAGAGTTTGTGTTCAGCGAAGGACCGGTTTTCTGCAATATTCTTCTGGCGGACGAGATCAACCGGGCGACGCCGAAGACACAGAGCAGTCTTCTGGAATGTATGGCGGAGCGTCAGGTGACGGTGGACGGCGTGACCAGAACGCTGGAGGAGCCGTTCCTGGTGATTGCGACCCAGAATCCACTGGAGACGCTGGGAACGTTTCCTCTGCCCGAGGCGCAGATGGATCGTTTTCTGATGCGCCTTTCCATGGAGGAACTGTCGCCGGAGAAGGAGATGGAACTGGTGCAGCGCTTTATCCATGACGAGCCGCTGGAGGAGCTTGGTTCCGTCTGCAGGAAGGAGGTCCTGGCAGAGCTGCAGAGACAGTGCCGGGAGGTGTACGTGCACAGGGAACTGATGGAGTATCTGGTGGCTGTGGCACAGGCGACAAGGAAGCATGCGCGGATTGAAAACGGAGTCAGTCCGAGAGGAACGCTGGCTTATCTCCGGGCTTCTCAGGCTTATGCGATGGTGCAGGGAAGAGAGTACGTTGTGCCGGAGGATATGAAGGCGGTGGCGGTTCCGGTCCTGGCGCACAGGATCAGCCTGAAGAGCGGTATGTCGGAGAACCGCGCCGCAAAGCAGGCGATTCTTGATGTGCTGGAGCAGGTTCCCGTACCGACAGAGGACTGGAAGAGGAGCGCTCTATGATCGCGCTGCTGTTTGCCGGTCTCCTGGCCGCCTGGCTGTGCTGGCGGACGGTATATGCCACATACTGGAAAGCGAAGCTGAGTGTGAAAGCGGAGTTTACCGATCCGTGGGTTTATGAAGGGGAGACCTCCTGTCTGCGGGAGGAGATTGTAAACGACAAGATTCTTCCGGTGCCTGCCCTGGAGGTGCGCCTGGCTATGAGCAGGAACCTTGAATTTTCCAGCGACGCTCAGGCCAATACCAGTGTGACGGATCAGAGTTACAAGAGAGATATTTTCTCCCTTCTGACCCGCCAGCGGATTGTCCGGCGGCTGCCGTTTGTCTGCCGGCGGAGAGGATACTACGAGATTACCAACGCGGGGCTTGTGGGGACGGACCTGTTGTCCGGGCATGTGTACCTCGACGAGCGGAAACAGAATACCTCCATGTATGTGTACCCGGCGCAGATCGATACCCGGAAGATCGCGCCGGTCTGTCAGGCGATCAGCGGTATGGTTCTGACCCAGAACCGCATCTATCCGGATCCTTTTGAGTTTTCCGGAATCCGGGATTATGAGCGGACGGACCCGATGAAACAGATTAACTGGAAGGCCTCCGCAAGCGCGGGGCACCTGGTTGTCAATCAGCATGATT
The DNA here is from genome assembly GCA_019119555.1 of Candidatus Fusicatenibacter intestinigallinarum. GTDB lineage: Bacteria > Bacillota > Clostridia > Lachnospirales > Lachnospiraceae > Fusicatenibacter > Fusicatenibacter intestinigallinarum. Next base: position 79,089 of record DWWU01000003.1, read on the forward strand.
CCACGACGTCCGCCGAGGTGACGGTTTTTCTGGACGTGGAGGATACGGCGATTCTGAAGTATGAGCTTCTCGTGGAGGAATCGATCCGGATCGCTTCTTCCCTGTGCGCCCGGCTGGCAAAGGCAAAGATGGACACCGGGGTGATCAGCAACGGAAGAGATGAGGAAACGGGAGAACTGTTGAATTACCGGCTGCCTGCCGGGGCCGCCCGGATGCAGATCCTCAATCAGAAGCTGGCGCGGATGAGCATCGGGGAGAGGGAGACACCGCCGATGGATGAGATTTTCCGCAGGGAGAAAGCCTCGGCCGGAAGCGGACGCACCTGTGTCATGATCTCAAAGAACCGGACGCCGGAACTGGAAAAGGAGCTGGTCAAAGCGGTGAGAGAAGGAGTTGGAGTTCTGTGGATTCTGCCGGTTCGTCCCGGCGCCGTGAGCCGGGAAGCGGAATTTCCCAGAGGATTGAACGTGCTTCTGTGGGAAGCGGGAAGCGGAAAGGCGGTGTGAACAGACAGATGAAAGAAAAACAGAAAACTGTGCAGACACTGAAAAAGAGCCCGGTTCTGACGGGGCTGTCCTTTCTGCACGCGACGCTGCTTCTGGCGCCTGTCCCTGCGCTTCTGTACGGTTTTGCCGGGGCGGGCAGAGAAGTACTGACCCGTCAGTACCAGATGGGAGGTGTGCTGCTTCTTCCGGTGGTTCTCAGCTGGCTGGCGGTCCGATACTGTAAGGCGCTGTGGCTGTATGTACTGTCCGGAGCCGCGGCTGTCGTTCTGGCGTTTTCTGCTGTGCCGGGAGGCGCCGGGGAAGCCGCTTTGGCGCCGGAGAAGCTGATCTTTGCCGCGCTGACTGCCTTCCTCTGGCTGGTGCGGGGCGGAGTGCGGATTAAAAAAGGAAGGCTTCGGAAAGAGTATATGGAAATGCCTGTGGGGGAAGGAAGTCTGCAGATTCCTGATCTGTCCGAAATTCCTATGTTTCTTGACGATCCGCGGGCCGTGCATTTTTTCTTTTTTGTATTTTTCTATCTGGTATCTCTTCCGTTGGGCGAGGAGACTCTGTACCGCTATATTTTCGCAATTCTCTGCACGGACCTTCCGGTGTGCTTTCTATACCGTTACCTGGCCAGCTTCCGTGAATATGTGGAGGAGCATCAGTCCATTGCGAATCTGCCGGTTCATACCATGAAGAAAATTATCCATCTTCTGCTGGTTCCGGCGCTTCTGATTCTTCTTCTGGCGATGCTGCCTTCCCTGCTGTATGGGGAAGAACCTCTGACACGGATCCATGTGGAGTGGTCGCCCGGGGGATCTGCCCCGGTGCAGGAGAATGAAATGCCTGTGCAGGAGACCGACGGGATGCAGGAGATGCTGTCCCAGCTGTCCGGGGGAGAAGCCGCCAGAATGCCGGTATGGCTGGAACGCCTGCTGGAACTGGTCGTCTGGCTGATTGTCGCGGCGGTGGCGTTCTTTGCGCTCCGCGCCCTGTACCTTGCACTCCGGTCCATGAACCGGTCTTTTCTGCAGGACGAGGAAGATGAGATTACTTTTCTTGGGGATGAGGATCGCCGGGAAAAAGTGAAACGAAAACGGGAGAAGGGCGGTTCCCGGTTCTTCCCGTCCCCCAGCGAACGGGTGCGCAGAAAATACAAGAAAATCCTTCGCCGTGGAATGCGCCGCCGCCGGAAAACGCCTGGTGGAGCGGAAACACCCGCGGAGCTGGAGGCGCTTGCCTGCCTTCTGCCAGCAGAGGGCGCCGGGGCTGTGGAATCGGCGTTTTCCGCGGAAGATCCAAAGAGGGACGGTCGGTCTGCCGATCTGGAGATTCTGCATGGCCTGTACGAAAAGGCTCGCTACAGCCCGGATGGGTGTACCGAGGAGGAGGCGAAGCGCGCCGACGGAGTGAACCTTCCGTAACCGCCCGGCGGAAACCGTTCGGTCAGAAAAACGGTCGCTGCCTCCGGCATGTCTAAAAAAATTCTGAAATCCAGTAAATAACTCCCAGGAGCCAGCTGCAGAAGATTCCGTACAGAATCACCGGTCCTGCGATGGTGAAAATCTTACATCCGATGCCCATGACCTGGCCCTCTTTCTGGTATTCGATCGCCGGAGCGGCCACCGAGTTGGCGAAACCGGTGATCGGCACCAGCGCCCCGGCTCCGGCAAACTTGACGATCTTCTGGTAAAGGTTCAGTCCAGTGAGAAGAACACTGAGCCCGACCAGAAGCAGAGAGCACCAGGAGCCGGCCGTCTCAGAAGTCATGGAAAACATGTTCTGGCAGAGATTGAGAATTGCCTGGCCCAGCACACAGATCAGTCCGCCTACAACAAACGCTTTCCCCATCTGGAGCGGGAGATTATGTTTCGGAGTGATCTCGTTGACATACTGTTCATATTCTTTTTTTGCTTTTTCGTTTTTCAAACTGTTCATATCTGTCATCCTTTCTGTTGCAGTTTAGCCAGGTCTGCGCAATTGCTGCGCAGACCGTGTGAAAACGCAGAGCCTGTGGGTATCCGGCCCGTCGTTCCATCAGCTACCACCCCCGGTAAAAGTACAGGAGTGAGCCGAGAAGCTTTCCGGCGGCCATCGCCAGAATCAGATACTGGATGCCTCTGACGATTCCCAGACGGCGCATTGCGATGGCATAGACATTTACCACTTCGCCCAGCGCAATGATCCAGCTTCCGAGAAAAATTCCGGAAAACAATCCGTAAACAGCCAGCCCCGGGACGCCAAACGGAAGGTTTCCATCGTACAGACAGGCCAGGCTGCCCAGAAAAACACCGAGCATACAGACGTTTTCATACCATTCCACATGATCTGCAGTCCGGGTGATACCGGCGTAGCGGGGAATAATTCCGAGCCCGATCATCAGGGCCGCCACTCCGCTGGAGACGAAAAATCCCAGAGAGAGCCCGATCAGAGAGAGCAGCAGCAATTCAGGAATTCCCATGCTTTCCTCCCTTCTGGCTGCGGTCAGACTGTTCGATGATCGTGGTGTCGATATCATCCTCATAGGTGCGCATTTCCACCTCCATCGGCGTGGGATCCTGCGTCAGTTTCCGTCTTCCGAAATGGTTGAAGAACAGAACGACGCCAATTCCGATGCCCAGGGAATAGGTAGTTTCCAGAACCGAAAATCCGGGAGAATCTTTGCCTGTAAACATCTGATAGATATTGTCGAACAGCGTTCGTATATCTACGTCCGTGTTAAAGGTCATAATGGAAAAGCCTGCCCCGACGAAGGTGATCAGGCTGACCAGCGTGATTTTCAGGATGCTGAGCAGTCGGCTTTTCTCTGTGGGATTTTCATAGGTGAGCACAAAGGTAGGCTCTCCGATATGACAGATTTCCACCTGGGGTTCCGCTTTTTCGATTTCCCGGATCACATCAATCATGGATATGACGTAGCGGCCATATTTTTCTCTGGGCAGCGACGCAACCTTCCGCACCTGGTTCCGGGCAAGTACAGCCGAATTCTTACAGCTGAGGTCTGCGATTTCTCCAAGGGTGACGATTTCCCTTGTGACCTTCATATTTTTGTCGGTCTGAATGTATAATGTATCACTCATTGATGTGTCTCCTCCTGCCGTTTCGCTTTCGGACATCCGTTCCGCTGGCGGAACGGATGTCCGAAACGGAAACTGTTCTGAAAAAATTTCCTGCTCTCAACAGTCTGTCATAAAAATCTCAAATTATTCGCAGCCGGAAGGATTTGCCAGCGGGAAAAACGATCGGCGATGCATACTTTTTCCTGGTCTGCCGGATAATATCTCCAAAAACCAGTACATCGGAAAATAGACAAGTCAAATGGCTGGGTATGTATTTTCCGATTACCAGGAAGTAAATTTCCAAATCTACCATGATTGACGCGGCAAATGCATCAGAAAGAGGTAAAGATGAGACAGACGACAGGAAAGCAAAGTATTGCCCTTGAGGAACCGGTATATATTGCGTCAGGTTCTTCACTGGTTGGGGAAAAAGAAAAAGAAGGACCGCTGGGGGATTTTTTCGATCACGTACTGACAGATCCCATGTGCGGCGGCCAGAGCTGGGAAGAAGGGGAGAGCAAAATGCAGCTGGAGGCTGCGAAGATGGCAATCCGCAAGGCAAACCTGAAGGAAGAACAGATCCGGATGATTTTTGCAGGCGATCTTCTGGCCCAGTCCATCGCGTCTTCGTTCGGTCTGGTGGAGCTGAACCGTCCGATCTACGGTCTGTTCGGCGCCTGCTCGACGATGGGAGAGGCGTTGTCTCTGGGAGCGATGGCCGTCGCGGGAGGTTATGGGGACTGGGTTCTTTCGCTGACCTCCAGCCATTTCGGAAGCGCGGAAAAGGAGTTCCGGTTTCCGCTGGCCTACGGAAATCAGAGGCCGCTGTCCGCCTCCTGGACCGTGACGGGCAGCGGCGCCTGCGTGCTGGGCCGGAAACGGACCAAGGTAAAAATCACCGGGCTCACAACAGGAAAGATCGTGGATTACGGACTGAAGGATTCCCAGAATATGGGGGCATGCATGGCCCCGGCCGCCTGCGATACGATCTGCCAGAATCTGATTGATTTTAACCGGCGCCCGGAGGATTATGATCATATCATTACCGGAGATCTCGGCAGTATCGGTCAGGAAATTCTGCTGGAACTTCTCCGGCAGAAAGGGTTTGATATCGCCCGGCAGCATCTGGACTGCGGAATCATGATCTTTGACGAAGCGACCCAGGATACCGGAGCAGGAGGAAGCGGATGCGGGTGCGCTGCTGTGGTGCTGACTTCATATCTGCTTCCGAAGCTGAAAACCGGGGAATGGAAAAGAATTCTGTTTGTGCCCACCGGCGCGCTGATGTCGAAAGTCAGCTTTCAGGAAGGGCAGAGTGTGCCGGGCATCGCGCAGGCAGTTGTGATAGAACACGAAGAGGAGGAAAGGCAATGATGGACTACGTGAATGCGTTCTGGGTGGGCGGTCTGATCTGCGCGCTGGCGCAGATTCTGCTGGACCGGACAAAAATGATGCCCGGAAGGATTATGGTGCTGCTGGTATGTACCGGAGCCGCGCTGAGTTTTCTGGGAATCTACGAACCGTTTTTCAGATTTGCAGGCGCAGGGGCCTCCGTTCCTCTGATGGGATTCGGGCACCTGTTGTTCCAGGGAGTCAGGGATGCGGTGGATGAATCCGGATTTCTGGGATTGTTTCAGGGAGGATTCCGGGCAGGAGCGGTAGGCTGTTCGGCGGCATTGATTTTCGGCTATCTGGCAAGTCTGATCTTCCGGCCGAGAATGAAAAAATAAAATGGATAAAGCGACGGCGGCGCAGTATATTGTATGTTGCAATTCAGCCAGGTCTGTGCATTCACTGCACGGACCGTATGAAAACGCAGAGCCAGTTACTGTTACACGGCGGTATCTCAGGGCTTTTGTTGCAAGTTTCCGGTGTTCGTGTTAGAATATGGGAAGTATCGGTTACAGTTCAGCTGGCTGAACTGTTGTAAGTATCGTGAAAGGATCCGGCCTGTCTGCACAGCGCAGACGGGCCGCAGTACCAGGAAAGGAAGAGATCGAATGCTGCATGAATATTCGAGAATGGAACTTCTGATCGGGGAAGAGGGTCTGAAAAAGCTGCGGAATTCCAGGGTGGCGGTGTTTGGAATCGGAGGCGTCGGTTCCTATGTGGCGGAAGCGCTCGCCAGATGCGGAATCGGAACACTGATTCTGGCGGATAACGACAGAGTTTCGCTGACCAATCTGAACCGTCAGCTGATTGCGCTTCGCTCCACGATCGGGCAGCTGAAGACCGAGGTGATGAAAAACCGGATTCTGGATATTGACCCGGAGATCGTGGTTCATACCTATGAAACGTTTTTTTCGGAGGAGACGGCGGAGGTGTTCGACTTTTCTGCCTATGATTATGTTGTGGACGCGGTGGATACGGTGACTGCAAAAATTCTGCTGATCGAGATTGCGACGGCGACGGGGACTCCGGTGATTTCCAGCATGGGTACCGGAAACAAACTGGATCCCGGAAAATTTGAGATTACCGATATTTCCAAAACCAGCGTATGTCCGTTGGCAAAGGTGATGCGCAGAGAGCTGAAGAAGAGAGGAATCAGAAAGTGCAAAGTGCTGTATTCCAGGGAGGAACCGGTGAAACCCCGGATTTCGGAGGAGACGAAAGGCACTGCGAAGCGCCCGGTGCCCGGAAGTATTTCTTTCGTTCCGGGGACGGCGGGGCTTATGATTGCCGGGGCTGTGGTCCGTGATCTGCTGAAACAGCCGGAAAAATAGATGTAACAGTTCGCCCAGGTCTGGTAACAGTTCAGCCAACTGAACTGTTACGCCATTCGGCCATTGAAAATTGCTTCGCGATGGGCCGGATGCCCGCAGGCTCTGCGTTTTTATACGGTCTGCGCATTTCCTGCACAGAGCCTGTGGTACCTCGCGGAGCAGAAACCGGCAGCTGTTCCGGGGACTGAACGGCTGCAATGAAACAGGAGGAATCGAGGATAACAGATGTCAGATAGAATCAGAAGACGGTTCTGTGAAATCGTCGCAGAAGACAGAGTGCTGGAACAGGAGCCGATGGCGCGTCATACGACCTTTCGGATTGGAGGACCGGCGGATTACTTTGTGGAACTTGAAAGTATCGATGAGGTAAAGGCAGCGGTCAGGATCTGTCAGGAAGAAAACCTCCCGTGGTTTGTGCTTGGCAGAGGCAGCAATCTTCTGGTCAGCGATCAGGGATATCGGGGGGTGATTCTTTCCATATATAAGGGTTTCCAGAAGGTGGAAATAGACGGAGAGATTCTGACTGTTCAGGCAGGCACACTGCTGACGACGCTTTCCGGAAAAGCGCTGGATGCTTCCCTTGCGGGAATGGAATTTGCATCAGGCATACCGGGAACGGTCGGAGGCGCCGTGGTGATGAATGCGGGCGCTTACGGCGGAGAGATGAAGGATATTGTCCGGCAGGTGACGGTTCTGGATCAGGAAGGAATTGTGCGGACGCTGACCGGCGAGGAGATGCAGTTCGGTTATCGCACCAGCCTGGCGAAGAAAAAAGGTTACATAGTGCTGGAGACGGTTCTGGAGCTTCAGCATGGACAGAAAGAAGAAATTCGGGAAAGGATGCAGGGGCTGAAAGCGAAGCGGATTGCGAAACAGCCGCTGGAATATCCCAGCGCAGGAAGTACCTTTAAACGGCCGGAGGGATACTTCGCGGGAAAACTGATTATGGACGCCGGACTGAGAGGGGCCCATGTGGGGGACGCTCAGGTTTCGGAAAAACACTGTGGATTTGTGGTGAATACCGGCCATGCCACGGCTGCCGATGTGCGTGAACTGATGCGGCAGATTCAGGAAAAGGTACAGGAACAGTTTGGAGTTCGCCTGGAACCTGAGGTGAGATTTCTGGGAGAGTTTGAGTCAAAGGAGTAAAAATATGCGTTTTGTAATCGTGACGGGAATGTCCGGGGCGGGAAAGAGTACCGCGTTGAAAATGCTGGAGGATGCGGAGTATTTCTGCGTAGACAACCTCCCGATTCCGCTGATTGAGAAATTTGCCCAGCTGACGATGGACGGAACTGCCGGTGAGATTCAGAAAGTGGCGCTCGGCATCGACATCCGCAGCGGACAGTCACTGTCGGATCTTCAGTCCGTGCTGGAAAAAATGACGATCGCAGGTATCCGCTACGAAATTCTGTTTCTGGATTCCTCGGATGATATTCTTGTCAAGCGCTATAAAGAAACCCGAAGAACACATCCTCTGGCGGGAAACGGACGGGTGGATGAGGGAATCAGGAAGGAACGGAAGGCGCTGGAATTTCTGAAAAAGGAAGCGGATTATATTATTGATACCAGCCAGCTTCTGACGAGAGAGCTGAAGGCGGAGCTGGACAAAATTTTTATCCAGGATCAGAAATTTCAGAATCTGATGATCAGCGTGGTTTCTTTCGGCTTCAAGTATGGAATCCCGGCAGATTCGGATCTTGTGTTTGATGTGAGATTTCTTCCGAATCCTTACTATGTGGAAGAACTTCGGCCTCTTTCGGGCAACGATGCTCCGGTCAGAGATTTTGTGATGGGATACGAGAATGCAAGGATTTTTGCCGACAAGCTGGAGGATATGATTACCTTTCTTCTGCCCAACTACATTTCGGAGGGGAAACATCAGCTGGTGATCAGCATCGGATGTACCGGAGGAAAGCATCGCTCCGTTACTCTTGCTAACGAACTGTACCGGAGACTGTCCAAAGTCAGTGAGTACGGCGTGAGAATTGAGCACAGAGATATTGAGAAAGATGCGATCAGAAAAAAACAGTAAAGGCGGGCGAGGAGCATGTCGTTTTCCGGAGAAGTGAAGGAAGAACTTTCCAGACAGATCCCGGAGGCACGTCACTGTCAGATTGCGGAGCTGGCCGCGATTCTCGGACTGTGCGGTCAGGTGAGGGAAGAAAGTCAAGGGCAATATGCTATAAAAATTCAGACAGAAAATGTGTATGTTGCCAGAAAGTACTTTACTTTATTGCAAAAAACATTTAATATAGAAGCAGAACTTGCAGTACGTCAGAATCAGAAAGAAAACACCTACACGATTTCTGTAAATAAGCCGGAGCAGGTTCGCAGGGTTCTTCAGGCGTCAAGGATGATGCCCGGGGAAGTGAATGATACTTTTATTCATTCTGCGCTGGTGCAGAGAAGATGCTGCAAGAGAGCATATCTGCGAGGTGCATTTTTGTCATCAGGTTCCATCAGCGATCCCAACAAATTTTATCATTTCGAGATTGTATGCCCGGATCTGGAAAAAGCGGAACAGATCAGAGAGATTATCGGGTGCTTTGAGATGGAAGCACGCATTGTGAGCAGAAAGAATCACTTTGTGGTCTATGTCAAAGAGGGAGCCCAGATTGTTGAACTGCTGGGAATCATGGGGGCCAGCGTGTCTGTGCTGAATCTGGAGAATGTCCGGATTCTCAAGGAGATGCGCGGGAGCGTGAACCGAAAGGTAAACTGTGAAACGGCTAATATCAACAAGACAGTACATGCAGCGGTGAAGCAGATTGAGGATATCCGTCTGATTCAGGAAAGAATCGGGTTTTCCGATCTTCCGGAAGAGCTGGAACAGACGGCGAGGCTGCGGCTGGAATATCCGGATGCTACACTGGCAGAACTGGGGGCTATGCTGACGCCGGCTGTCGGAAAGTCGGGCGTCAACCACAGACTGAGAAAACTTAAGGGTATTGCAGAAGAGCTGAAAAGGGAACAAGGAGAAGAATTATTATGATTAAGAAACCTATCACGATTCGTATTTCTAACGGCCTGGAAGCCAGACCGGTAGCGATGCTGGTACAGGTGGCAAGCCAGTATGAGAGCGAGATTTATGTGGAAAGCGGAAAGAGAAAAGTCAACGCGAAGAGTATTATGGGAATGATGACGCTTGGTCTGGACAACGGAGAAGATAT
>DWWU01000034.1 GCA_019119555.1 Candidatus Fusicatenibacter intestinigallinarum
ATCCATTCGTCGCTGGCCATCGAACAATCCTCGTTGAACCAGTACCAGTCAATTCCCAGCTTGTTCCAGCCGTTGTTGTACGCTCCGCCCCAGCTGCGGAAGAAATACCAGGTGCCGTCCAGCTGTTTCCATCCATCCGTGTCGTTGGTGCTGCAGAACATTTTGTCGTTCTGCTCCGGATCCAGATAGTAGAGGTCGTTTCCGTTTTTCTGCAGTCCGCTCATGCGGTGTCCGTCCTGAGCATCCAGCAGATACCAGCCGCCGTCGACGATCAGCCACCTGGAATTCTCATCCTGGTTGGAGGCGTAGTTTCCGTCTATACATACCTCGCCTTTGCCGTCGGAATCGCTGTCCATCAGATAATAGGATGCGCCGCCTACGGTAATCCAGCCCTCTTCCGTCACACGTTTTCCGTCCGGGCCGAAATAAAGCTTCCGGCCGTCCACATCTGCGAATCCGTCCTTTACGATCCGCCCATTCTCCTCCGCATAGTACTGAGCGCCGTCTGCAGAAAACAATCCCGTTTTTACCGCGCCGGCTTCCTCATCGTAGTAAACGGTATACTCCTTGCCGTCCTCGCCGACCACCCGATTCCACCCATCCGTATAGGAGACTTCTCCGTCTCCCGTTTCCTGCGGCCCGGATGCGCCTGCTTCCGGCGTCACTTCCTGTGTTCCGGATATGCCTGCCTCCGGCGTCGCTTCCTGTGTTCCGGATGTGCCAGCCTCCGGCCTTGCTTCCTGTGTTCCGGATGTGTCTGTCTCCGGTGCAGCTTCCTGCAATAAGGAAACGGCCGCATCTGTCCCAGTGTCCTGCACGGAAGCATACGCCGTCAATGAACCCGCGCTGACTGCGACGGTCAGCGCCATCGCTGCCAGAATTTTTTTCTTCACTGATCTGCCCTCCTATCATAAAAATCTCAGCGGAACTACGGCAGCAGACTTTCTCTTACTGCCTGTTCTCCACCGCATCGATCGCATCAATGACTGCAGAACGAAATCCGCTGCGTTCCAGAGAAGCCACGCCCACAATCGTCGTGCCTCCCGGCGAGCAGACCGCATCCTTCATCGCTCCCGGATGATGTCCCGTCTCAAGATGCAGCTTTCCCGTTCCCACAAGCATCTGAGCCGCCAGCCGGTAAGACTGCGCTCTTGTCAGTCCATGCTTTACTCCGGCGTCTCCCAGCGCTTCAATGAACATCGCCGCATAAGCAGGCGTGCATCCGCAGACGGTACCGGCCACAGACAGATGTGCCGTATCCACGGTCTCCACCAGCGCCACCTTCTCAAACAGCTGTTTCACTGTGCGAAACTCCTCTTCCGTGAGTGAATGGCGCTCCTCGCACACAATAATCCCTTCCGCAACCGCAACCGGAGTATTCGGGCAGGTACTCAGATGATGTGTGCCCGGTAGCAGCAGCTGCTCCAGCTTTTCAAAAGGATACCCGGCAGCCACTGAGACAACGGTTTTTTCCCGCAGCAGATCGCGGATCGGCTCTGTCACTTCCTGCAGCAGATACGGCTTTACCGCCAGGATGACCAGATCCGAAGCTTCCACGACTTCCCTGCTGTCCCTGCACGGCCGTATGCCCCGCGGCTCCGTATTGGCGCAAAGCTTCTCCCAGTTTCTGGCACATGGATGTATCTGCTCCGGTCGAAGCGCTCCGGTCCGCAGAAAGCCTTCCGCCATCGCCTGTGCCATATTTCCAAACCCTATAAATCCAACATTCAGTTCTGACATATTCCATCCTTTCTGAAATCAGAATGACTCAGCTCTCACACTGATTCCGTCCCGGCCCTCAAACCATCCGCCGTGAGCCGGTACCTCCGTATTTTTCCAGTCGTCCGCTCTCTCATATCTTCCGCCCCGCAGGCAATCCATCAGCTGGCGGCCCATTCCCACATACATCCGGCGGCTTCCCGCGAATGCATCGTTCAGGGCAGGCAGGGAAATCTCCGCCCCGCAAAAACTTTCCCGTCCCTCATAAAACAGCTCCGGGCGCTCTGCCAGCAGCAGTTCCATAATCGGCTGATAATATGCCCGCAGATACGCCTCTCTGGTAAACGTAAAGACCTGTCCCGCTTCCGTCTGCGGAATTTCCCGGATTACAGCGGTATAAAATCCCCGCTCGTAATAATTCATGCACGCAACCTTGTGCAGCGGCGCGCCGGTTCCGACTTTCTCCACGCCCTCAGCTTCAGCGCAGGCGTTGCGGAACGCATTCTGGCTGTTCTCACTTCTTCCCACCGACTCCCAGACACTGTAGGCTCCGGCCCCTTTCTGCAGACCGATCATATCATAGCGGTACTTTTTCCCGTACCGTCCGATCTCTGAAAGCCCCGGCTGTTCGATCTGATTGATATGTACCAGATAGTCATCCTGAAACATCTTTCCCGCAAGGATCTTTGTGAAGATGACTCCCAGATAATGAGAAATCACTCCTTTTTCACTCACATCCAGATACATGGTCCTGGAAGATTTCACCAGCTGATCTCCCTTGACCTCCAGAGCGTTTTCCACCATCGCCATCTTCTGCAGAAGATCATGTTTCCGTTTTTCCCGATACGGCGGCGTCAGCCGCCCTGCCGGCATCGTACAGGTCAGCACCGCGTGGAGCAGTTCCAGGTTGGTAAACTCCAGCATCATATCGTTTTTGCACAGGCCGCTGGAATCCTGCGCATCCACAACAGTCACCGGCATGATAAATGTTTTCTCTTCTGTTAAAATCATAAAAACCTAATATTCTCCTCCGTGTTCCTTCAGCCACCGTTCCCGCGCTTTATAATCCGGCAGAACAGAAGCGACGATCCGGTAAAAACGGGAGGAATGGTTCATCTCCATGCGATGAGCCAGTTCATGAACCACCACATAGTCAAGAATTTCCGCCGGCATCCGTATCAGCTTCCAGTTGAAGTTCAGATTTCCTTTGCCGCTGCAGCTTCCCCACCGGGTTTTCTGCTCCCGGATCGTAATCCTTCCGTAAGTCACACCCATTTTTTCCGCATAAAAAGCAACCCGCCGGGGAAAAGCCCTGCACGCCTCCTGAATCATACGCTCCCGATCCTCCGGCGGCAGTTCCTGCCTGCCGCGCTGCATAAGCTGCTCCCGCTGCTTCTGCTGATTTCTGAGAATCCATTCTTTCTTCCGCTCCACAAATTCCGCCGCCTGTTCTGCCGGACAGCCAAGCGGAGCGCGTACCACCACAGAACCGTCCCGGCATACCTGTATCGCGATGCTTTTCCGCTTCGTGCGGATCAGCTGATACTCGATTTCACTCATCCCAGATACGCCTGCAGAAGATCCAGCGTATTTTTCACGCCGTCTTTATGGCTTCTCTCATATCCGTGGGAAGCGTATACGCCCGGACCGATCAGCCCATGGCGGACATCATGTCCTGCGGTCAGCGCCGCCTCCGCGTCGGAGCCGTAATAAGGATAAATATCCACAGCGTATTTCAGCTTCTTCTCCTTCGCAGCCTCCACCAGAGCGGAAACCACCTCATAGTTATACGGTCCCCGGCTGTCCTTCGCACAGATGGAAACCATGCGCTCGTCACATTCCAGGCCGTCCCCGACGCAGCCCATATCCACGGAAAGGATCTCTGTCACTCCCTCCGGCACTGTTGCGGACGCGCCGTGTCCCACTTCTTCGTACACGGTAATGTGCTGATATACGCACCGCTCCGGAACGATCTTCTCCTTTTTCAGATACTTCGCATATCCGAGCAGAATTCCGACACTCAGCTTGTCATCAAGGAAACGGCTCTTGATATATCCTGACTCCGTCACGACCGTGCGCGGATCAAAGCAGACAATATCTCCGTTGCTGATTCCCAGACGGTTCAGATCTTCCACAGAGGAAACCGGCTCGTCCACCACAATCTCCACCGTATCCCAGCTTCGCTTTGTGTCATTGTATTCTCCATTCACATGAATCGACGCGTTGGCAAGCTGACAGGTTCCCGTATATACTCTTCCGGATTTTGTGACAATCCTGCAGTTCTCCGTCTCCGCATTGTTGGGATTCATTCCTCCCAGCGGCGTCACTTTCAGCCTGCCGTTTCCTTTGCGCTCGCACACCATTGCTCCCAGCGTGTCGCCGTGAGCTTCCAGCAGAATGGCATTCTTCTCGTCTTTCCCGCCAAGTTTTACCAGGACGCCTCCCTTAACCGTCTGCACCGGTTCATATCCCAGCTTTGCATACTCCTTCATCAGATATTCCGCAACCTTCCCGGTATATCCGGAAGGACTGTCAATTGCCAGCAGTTTCTGTGTCTCTTCCACCGCATATTCCATATATGATTTTTTCATCTTCAGGTTTCCTTTCTGTTCGCTGTCTTTTTGTTATAGTTCAGACGGCTCAGCTGTTACGTCTTTTTACCGCTTACTTTTCCATCGGGTAGATTACTCCCCAGGATTTCCTGAGGCCATCCATCACCTTCATCATCCGCAGCGTCTCTGCATGAGGCATCTGCGGACATTCCGTCCAGCCCTTCTCCAGAGCTTCTCTGCAGGCCAGCACTTCGTACTCATAACCATTGATCTGCTCCGGCACCGGAATCGTCCTGATACAGTTTCTCTGCAGATCAAAGATACGGATTTCTTCCGGATTGTTGATATTCTGCACTTCCATGTAGCCTTTGTCTCCGTTGATCACTCCCAGACGGTCCGACTGCACCAGCATGGAACTGTACAGCACGGCCATTCTTCCATCCTCGAAGGTCAGCGTGAAACTGTTCTGGGCGTCCACTCCCGTCTCCCATTTTACACAGGCAGACGCCACATCCCTGATTTCACCCGGAAACGCCATGCAAGCAAAATTCAGCGGATAGACGCCGAGATCCAGCAGAGCGCCGCCGCACAGCTCCGGCCGCACCATTCGCTCCACATGCGTCAGAGGATAACCGAGATTTGCACTCAAAGAGGTCACCATTCCGATCACTCCGCTGTCAATCAGATCCAGAATCATCTGCCGGCTCGGCATATAGCGGGGCCAGATCGCCTCAGCCAGCAGAAGGCCCTTTTTCTCCGCAAGCGCAATCACTTCTTCCGCCTGTCCGGCGTTCATCGTAAACGCTTTCTCGCAGAGAACATTTTTCCCATGTTCCAGAGCCAGCCGCATGTGTTCGCAGTGCATCGAATGGGGCGTCGCCACATAAACCAGATCGATTTTCGGATCGCTGACCAGTTCTTCATAAGAACCATACGCCTTTTCAAAGCCCTGCTCCCGGGCAAACGCCTCCGCACGGGACAATTCTCTCGCCCCCACAGCATAAGGCTCCACATTTTCTCCTCTTTTCTGCAGGCCGCGCAGCGCCGCAGCCATAGATTTTGCAATATTTCCCGCACCAAGAATTGCAGTTTTCATCCTTACCTCCTCCCGACGCACTTACCGCGTCATCACAGAACAGTTTCAGAAGCTTCCGCTGTAAAACCTATGGTGAAATTATACTACAGATCATAAGGAAATTCCAGCAAAAGAACGGCCGCCAACATGCCGCCGTGCAACCGTTCCGCCAGCGGAACCGTTACGGCGTCCGGCCATTGAAAATCGCTTCGCACCGTAATCATTCACAAAAACGCTCTCATGCTTCCTGCGCAATGCAAAAGCATGAGAGCGTTGCTCCTGATGTGTATTCAGATTTCATTTCTGCAGTCCGCGCGCCTCACTTCGCGGGGCATTTGCTGTTCCATGCCTTCCGACTTTACGCAGGCTGAAATTCTGCATTTATTCACGATTTTTGTGACGGCATACGTACCCAGCTGAATCATGCCAATGATCACAGTCAGCGCCATTGCATAGAAAACCAGCAGGACCAGACAGACCATATTTTTCAGAAAAGTTCCGATTCGCTTCATTTTCATTGCTCTCATCCTCCGCGTCTTCTCATTTACTATTGTATTCCTGACAGTCAGCAACAGTTCAGCCAACGGAACTGTTACGGCATCCGGACGCCTTCCGCCGGTTCTCTTTATCTGTCTTTATTTTAAATGATATGAAACACGCGTTCCATCGAATGAGATTACAATTCATTCGGAAAACTTACATTTTTGTAATACCAGTATCATCTGCTTTAAATATTCATATGTTTCGCCGGTCTGTTTTCCCCGCAGCACAGGTGTAAAATGCTCAGCGCAGCCAGGCATATTTGAAATTTCAGTCGATTTTCAGAATCATTTCCAGAATTCTCCGGGCACAGAGCCGGATTTCCTCTCTGGTAATATATCCCTTCTCCAGCGCCTCCTGCACCCGCTCCGGGTAACCGTTTGCCATCTTAATATCATTTCCGGCCTTTGCTTCCCGGTAATGCTCTCCGTGGGTCCACCAGTCAGTGGTCACGATTCCCCGGAATCCCCACTCGTCCCGGAGAATGTTGGTCAGCAGCTCTCTGCTCTCAGAGGTATGCACGCCGTTGACCAGATTGTAAGAGGACATGATGGTATACGGATCTGCTTCCTTGACAATAATTTCAAAGGCTTTCAGATAAATTTCTCTCGCCGCCCGCTCGGATACCCGGGAATCACTGTCTTTCCGGTCTGTCTCCTTGTTGTTGAACGCAAAATGCTTTACGCTTGCCCCGATATGCTGAGACTGAATTCCGCGCACAGTCGCCGCACCGGTCTTCCCGGCTACCAGCGGATCCTCCGAATAGTACTCGAAATTTCTTCCGCAAAGGGGGCTTCTGTGAATATTAATGGCAGGCGTCAGCCAGATTCCGATATTGTTTTCTTTTACTTCCTCCGCTCCTGCTCTTCCGATTGCTTCCGCAGCTTCCGGATCCCAGGTGCAGGCCACCAGGGTCGCGCAGGGCCATGCGGTCGTCGTCACGCCGCACCGCGGAAGAATTCTTAGACCTGCCGGTCCGTCCGCCGTCATGACATTGGGAACACCATACTCCGGAAGATTTCCCATTCCATAAGTGTTGGCAACGCCTGTGTTCGGCTGTCCGCCCAGCAGATGAATCATCTCTTCCTCAGAAAGCTGGTTCAGAAACTCGTCCATGGATGCGCGTCCTTCCGCCACATCAATCAGCAGGATTCTGTCTTCCTGTCCGTCTCTGCTGCTCCGGGCAACTGCACGGACGGCCGGCGTAACTCCTTCCAGTGTGCTCAGATCCTGACGTTCCAGGCCTGGTTCTTCTGTATATTCTCCGGTTTCCAGTGTCTCGTAGCTTCCATCCGCCAGCATCCGTCTGGTCAGTTTCCTGGGCGCCAGCTGTCTGGTCAGCTGCTCTGTCACAAAATCCTGCTCCTGCTCATAGGTAAAAAATTCCAGTTTTTCCGCATCTCTCACGGAATTTCCCACATAAAAGCAATAAGTACCTTTTTCCAGAACCCATGCGGATTCCGCAACTTTTCCCAGATCGTCATAGGAAGCCATCTGCGCCGCCTGGAAGCACAGTTCCATCCTCTGGCTCTCGCCCGCCTTCAGCATCCTTGTCTTTTTATAGGCTGCAAGTACCTTCGACGGTTTGCCCAGTTTCCCCTGGGGAGCGCCGTAATAGATCTGAACCACCTCACGGCCTTCCCGGTCTCCCGTATTTGTCACCTCCACAAGGAAACGGATCTTCCCGCCGCACGCATCCGCCTCCAGCGTATCAATCCTGAAATTCGTATAGGACAGGCCGTAGCCGAACGGATAATTGACTTTCTCCGCCGCTCCGGGAATCGTCTCAAAGTAACGATATCCCACATAAATGTCTTCCGTGTATTCCACATATTCTCTGGATTCATGGAAGTTCGCGCTGGAAGGATAATCCTCCAGGGACGCCGCAAAAGTATCCGTCAGTTTTCCGGAAGGATTCACATCGCCGCAGAGAATATCCGCCGCAGCCAGGCCGCCCTCCATTCCACCCTGCCATGCCATCAGGACTGACGGAATTCTTCTGTCATCCTTGAACCAGGAGGTGTCCACCATTCCTCCCACATTCAGCACGACAGCGACGTTTGCAAAATTTTCCACAACGTCCGCCACCATCTTTTCCTCAGCTTTCGTCAGATAAAAATCTCCGTTCTCAAACACGGACTGGCTGAGGCTCTTCTGGCGCACTTCATTCTCAAACAGCTGATAACCTTCTTCCTGTGTCGAACAGGTACGATCCCAGCCTTCGCCGGAGAACCGGCTGATGCTGATCACCGCCGTGTCCGTAAAGGCCTTCGCCCGGGCCAGCAGTTCCTGTGGAATCTCCGGCTCCCTGGTCATTCCGGGCAGCGCACCGTCCGCATACTGCCGATCCATTTCCTTCTGATAGAACGCCGCAAGATTGTGAAGCAGCTCTACTTTTCCCTCCTGCTCTTTGATCTTCATTCCCTCATAGAGATTGCGGACATAGGCCACGGTCACATCGCCGCTTCCGCCGCCGCCTTTGACATAGTCAATCGTTCCTTTGCCAAACAGAGCAACCCTTGTTCCTTTCGCCAGCGGAAGCAGCCCTGTCTCATTCTTCAGAAGCACCATTCCCTCCCCGGCCGTCTTTCTGGACAACGCGATGTGCTCCGCACTTCCTGTTACTTTTTTGCTTCCGAGCGGCAGGTTTGGCTGGTACAGAACTCTCTGCCATTTTCCCATAAGTATCATCCTCCTGTGTTTTTGCTGTTCTTTCACATCTCTGTGTTTTCCGGATATATTCTCCTGTATAAAGAATACCTCAGAATGGAGGAAACGGCTATAAGACTTTTGTTAAATAATATCACTTTTTTGTCATTTTGGAGGGAAGAGGACGGCGGCAGAGCGGGGAGCCGTGAGACGGGCGCTGCAGAAGAGCGGCGGGGAGGGAGGGGAGGGATGCGTGCCCACTCCGACATCCGGACAGAACCGGGACGCGTGTTCGCCGGTCGCAGAGCATGGTGCAGGCTGCGCAAGACCGTAGAAATTTGTGCTCTGCGTCCTGTCGGACACGCGCCCCGGTTCTGTCCGTCTGTAGTCGCAGGCACTGCATTCCCTCCCTTCCCGCCCCGCCGCTCTCCTGATACGCTTCCGTCTCACGGCTCCCCGCTCTGCCGCCTGGTTGTGGAGGGCGATTGGGTATGTGTGTGGACGGTATCAGTTCAGTTTGCTGAACTGTTACGTCTGGCGTGCAGGGATTATAAGATATGGTTGGTTTTTGTCACGGAATGGCTTATAATAATATCTTGTCGAATAGATATGTTCAGATATCGCTACAGGCCGGCAGGCCGGGCTGTATGTTTGTTTTTTTGATCTGCTGAACAGATACATAACCGTTCCGGCCGGGCTGTGATCTGGCGGCGGGACGGTTACACAAATGTAAACGGAGGAAATAAATATGGATTTTTTTTCGGTGGAAAAAGTGACTGACCGGGTGCTGCGGATTTCGGGGCTGATTTCAGAATTTATGTATCTGGTCCAGGGTTCCCGGCGGGCGCTTCTGATTGATACGGGGTGCGGTGCGGGCAATCTCCGGGAGTTTGTCCGGTCGATTACGGATCTTCCCCTGACAGTGGTTCTGACTCACGGGCATTATGATCACGCAGGCGGAGCCGGACGGTTTGACGAAGTATGGGTGAATCCTGTGGAGCTGGAGCCTACCCCGATTCATTATCAGCGCGGGGCAACGTTCGATAAGCTGAGGGCTTCTCATCCCTCTCTGCGGCTGGAGGATATGACTCCGGACGCGGATTTCTGCCTTGCAGACGGCCCAGGGGACGGAACCTCTGTCGTCTGCCGGCCCCTTACTCCGGGAATGCGGTTTTCTCTCGGTGGAATTTCCGTGGAGGCGATCCCCTGCCCGGGCCATACGCCGGGCACTTACTGTATGCTGATTGAGGAGGATCGTCTGCTTCTGACCGGAGACGCCTGCCATTCGATCAGTTACCTCTTCTTTGACAACGCCCTCTCCATCGAAGAGTATCGGGAAAATCTATTGACCCTGAAACAGCAGGACGACCGATGGGATTCTCTGCTCCTCTCCCACCCGGTCAGCGCCGCGCCCAAATGCATGCTGGACGAAGTCATCTCTCTGTGTGGAGAAATTCTCAAAGGGACAACGGATGAAATCCCCTATCCCTGGCAGGGCAAGCCGGTCTTCATCGCCAAGGCGGTGGATCAACAGATGCTCCGGAAAGACGGCGTCTACGGAAATATCATTTTCCGCAAAGACAAGATCCACAGAGCCCACCAGCCAGAATAGCGTTGCAGTTCAGCCAGGTCTTTGCATTCCCTGCACAGGCCATATGAAAATCGTCTTAGCGCAAAAAAAGACCTGCCGCAATTCCCCTGCAGCAGGTCTTTTCTTTGTCTTTTTGTTTCTTTCCTCCGACACTCATCAATCTGTGCCGCACATGACAAGAGGGGCATTTTATGCGCCAAACTCAAGTGTAATACTCGTTCCCACATCCGGCGTGCTGTCCACTTCGATCTTTGCATCGTGCAGGATCGCTCCGTGCTTGACAATGGACAGTCCAAGTCCGGTGCCGCCGGTCGCCCGGGAGTGACTCTTGTCCACCCGGTAAAAGCGCTCAAACACTCTCTGTTGTTCTTCCTTCGGAATTCCGATTCCGGTATCCTCCACACGGATCATCGGATGCCGTTCCCTGGTGGATCCCACGGAAATTTTCACCTTACCGTCCGGTTTGTTGTACTTGATCGCGTTGTCGCAGAGATTATAGACCATCTCATATAAAATCTGGCGTGCGCCGTGCACAACGATCGGCTGGCCTTCCACATCCAGCTGGATGCCCCGTTCTTTCGCCCGGAGCATCAGCTGACCTTCCACATCTTTGCACAGCTGATACAGCTCCACATCCTCCATCAGGATGGATTTGTCGCTCTCATCCAGACGGGAAAGCTTGATAATATCCTCAACCAGAGAGCTCAGACGGCTGGCCTCACTGTGAATTCTTCCCGCGAACTTCGGAATGTCCTCCGGCTTCACCATATTATTCTCGATAATCTCCGCATAACCGGAAATCGACATCAGCGGCGTCTTCAGCTCATGGGAGACGTTTGCGGAAAACTCCTTGCGCATATTCTCCGCCTTCTGCTTCTCCGTGACGTCAAGAACCAGGATCACAGCGCCGGATACCTGATTGTTCACGCGCACCGGATTCGCCAGCAGCTGATAAATCCTTCCCTGCACCTCGAAAAGCCGTTCGTTGGATTTTCCGGTCAGCGCTTCATCCAGCGCCTCCTTCAGCTCCTGATTGCGGCTTACGGTAATGATATTATGATTGACACATTCCTTGGCCGTCACATCAAACAGCTCCTGGGCAGAACGGTTGATGGAAAGAACATCCGACTGACTGGTCACGATCAGACCGTCTTTCATATACTCCGTGATCGTCATATACTCTTCCTGATTCTGCTTCATCTGATTCACCTGCTCGCGGATCTTGATCTGCTGCTGGTCAATACGCTTCAGAAGCGGCTCCAGTTCATCGTATGCGACATTATCCATCGGATGCTCCAGATCCAGCTGATTGATCGGACTTACCAGTTTACGCGTCATACGGCTCGCAAAAATCATCGTCACGATCAGAATCGCCAGAATCAGAAGAATCAGACCTGCAAGTCCGGAAAAAATAAACGAAAACACACTGTCGGATGTGCTTGCCAGACGCAGCACGCTTCCGTTGTCAAGCCGGATCGCATAGTAAAAGGTCTGTGTCCGCAGCGTATCGGAATATCTGGAAAGCTGTGCGCTTCCATTCTGCACGGCCCGCTCAAATTCCGGACGGCCGCTGTGGTTTTCCATGGAGGACGCTTCCTCCACCGAATCGTAAAGGACTGTTCCGTCTGAACCGATCAGAGTTACCCGGCTGCTTGTTCTGCCGCCGGCTGTCTCTATATATTCCTCTCCGTAGGTATTGACGGCGTACGCCATAATACGGCACTCGTCCTTGGCGTTCTCCTGCATCTGTTCGCTGAGATTACTGTACATAAACCAGCTCATCGACAGAAAAGTAAGTACAATCGCCGTTATCACCAGAATCACTTCATGTCTGAAAATTCGTCGCTTCACCGGTTCATCCTCCTATCCGGTACCCGACGCCGCGTACCGTTTCTATCAGATCGCCGCAGCTGCCCAGCTTCTGGCGCAGAGTACGGATATGAACGTCCACAGTTCTCGTCTCACCGTCAAAATCATATCCCCAGACATGACCAAGCAGTCTGTCCCGGGACATGACAATCCCCTGATTTTCCATCAGGTATTTTAAAAGTTCAAATTCCTTCAGCGTCAGCGTAATTTTTCTGTCTCCGATCAGCACCTGATGCTGCTTGATCTGAATCTGAAGATCTCCGATCTGCAGAACTTCCTGCTCTCGTTCCTCCTTGCCTGCTCTGCGCAGCACTGCGCGGACTCTCGCGATGAATTCCATCATGCCGAAGGGTTTTGTGATATAGTCGTCAGCTCCGTAATCCAGTCCCATCACTTTGTCATATTCCGCGCCCTTTGCAGTCACCATGATGACGGGAATCTCTCTGGTCACCTCGGAGGCTTTCAGGCGGCTCAGGATCTCAAGTCCGTCCTCACCGGGAAGCATGATATCCAGCAACACCAGATCCGGCAGTTCCTTTTCCATTTCCTGCATCAGTTCCTGCCCGCTCTCCAGACCCTTTGCATGAAACCCGCTGGATTCCAGAGTATAGACAATCAATTCCCGGATATTTCTCTCATCTTCCACGCAATAAATCATTATTATTCTCCTTCATGCTGACCAGTGACGGAAAAATCTACCCATTCTGCAATATTCGTCGCATGGTCTCCAATTCGCTCATAATATTTTGCAATCATCAGATAATCCAGTGACTGCTCCTCGGAGGATGTCCCGTTCTGCAGGCTCTGTACCAGCTCCTGCTTCACTTCATCAAACAGCTTATCTACCAGGTCGTCCTCCTGAATCACCTGGCGGGCGATCGTCAGGTCCTGCTTCACATAGGCGTCCACACTCTTGGAAACCATGCGCTGTGTGATCTGAGCCATCTCCTTGATTTTGATCTTCTCGCTGGGCGCTTTCAGATGTGTCGTCTGAACGATCTCAGCGATATCTGACGCCTGATCGCCGATCCGTTCCATGTCTGTGATCATTTTCAGAGCCGCAGACACCTGGCGCAGATCGCTTGCCACCGGCTGCTGCTGAAGCAGGAGTTTCAGACAGATACTCTCGATTTCTCTCTCCTTGGAATCAATCGCCGCATCCTTTTTTCGCAGTTCCTGCGCCGCTTTGGGATCTTCTTCCATCAACACCTGATAGGCGCGGCTGATTGCCTGTTCGCACAGCGCACCCATCTCAATCAGTTCCACATGCAGTTGTTCCATCTGTTTGGAAAACAAATTTCTCATATCAGCCAAACCTCCCTGTAATATAATTTTCCGTTCTCTTATCTTTCGGCATGGAGAATAGCTGCTCCGTATCGTTATATTCTACCACTTCTCCCAGAAGGAAGAAAGCAGTTTTATCAGAAATACGCGCTGCCTGCTGCATATTGTGCGTTACCATAATAATGGTATAATCCTTTTTCAGCTCCACTGCAAGGTCCTCGATCTTCGAAGTGGAAATCGGATCCAGCGCGGAGGTCGGCTCATCCATCAGGATCACCTCCGGTTCCACTGCAAGAGTTCTCGCAATACAGAGACGCTGCTGCTGTCCGCCGGACAGGCCGAGCGCACTTTTATTCAGACGATCTTTCAGCTCATCCCAGATTGCCGCCTGGCGAAGGCTGCGCTCCACGATCTCATCCAGCTGGGATTTTTTCCGGATACCGAAAATGCGGGGGCCATATGCCACATTGTCATAAACGCTCTTCGGAAACGGATTCGGCTGCTGGAATACCATTCCGACTCTGTGGCGGAGGCTGATCGCGTCCAGATCATTGAAAATGTCCGCGCCGTCCAGACGTACATTTCCGTCAATCTTCACATTTTCCACCAGATCATTCATACGGTTCAGAGTTTTCAGGAACGTTGATTTTCCGCATCCGGAAGGTCCGATAAACGCGGTGATCTCATGTTCCTCGATTTTCATATTGATATCTTTCAGAGCGTGGAAATCGCCATAGTGCAAGTTCAGGTTTTCCACTTCAAATTTGCTGTATTCGTTTGCTCCTTTTGTCTGTTCCATTTTCTTCTATATTCCTTTCTTCCCTTTCGGGGATTCCATCCGGGATAAGTTCTCGCAGTTTTATGCCGCTTCTCCGGCGCTCTTTCTGCTGATTCTACGGCTGAGAGCGTTTGCTCCGATGTTGAACACCAGAACAAGGATCAGCAGAACTGCGGAGGACAGATTGGCAAGCGCCCGATCCTGACCGTTGGTCTGCAGATTCCAGATCTGCAGAGAAAGCGTCTCCGCAGGACGGAAGATATTCAGCGGACAGGTAGGCGCCGTCAGATCCCAGTTGCTCCAGCGCAGATCGCTTCCGGATCCTGTGGTGTAGAGCAGCGCTGCCGCCTCACCGAATCCACGTCCCGCAGCCAGAATAACGCCGGTCATAATCCGCGGTACACAGGCCGGGAGCAGTACATGGAAAATGGACTGCCAGCGGGTTGCTCCAAGTCCAAGACTTGCCTGCAGGTATCCCTGCGGAAGTCCGTTGATTGCATCCTCCGTCGTCGTCGTGATCAGCGGCAGCGTCAGGATGGAAACACAGAGCGCGCCGGCGATCAGGCTTCTTCCCAGTCCTGCCATAACCAGGAAGATCAGATAGCCGAATAGGCCGACAACGATGGACGGCAGAGAAGACAGAGTTTCAATACAGATACGAAGAAACTTTGTCAGCGGACCCTGCTTTGCATACATAGCCAGGTAGATGCCGCCGCACACACCGATCGGAATCGAAAAGACAAGAGAAATAAATACAAGGTACAATGTATTAAACAGCTGATTTCCAATACTACCGGAACGCTCAAACGCAAACATCTCCGGGCTTGCGCCTGCCAGTCCTCCAATGATGACATAAGAGGCAAATCCAATCAGAAGGGCAAAAAAGAAGATCGCGATACAATAAAACACAATCGTCATGAATCTGTCCACTCCGATGGAACGTCTGATCTTATTCATGATTATTTTCCTCCTTCCATGACACGGCCGCCCGCGACATTCTGACCTTTTTCCTGTTCCATCGCGCGCACCTGACTCACATGATCCGTCTTTTTCTCACCGGCTGCCGCACGTTTTGCACTCTTTTCTCCGGCCTTTTCCGGATTCTTGCCTGAGAAGAAATGGATCAGGAAGATAAACAGCAGTGACATAAGGAAGAGCAGAAGAGCCATCGTCCACAGCGCAGTCTTCAGTTCTCCGCCTTCCATCGCATTTCCCATCTGAGAAGCAATCTCAGTGGTCAGCGTTTTCGTTCTTGAGAAAAGGCTGGTCGGCAGCGCCGTTGTCTGTCCGATAACCATTGCCACCGCAAGCGCTTCTCCAAACGCACGGGCAAGACCGAGAATGACACCGGAGATAATGCCCGGGAACGCCGCCGGAATCACAATCCGGTAAGTTGTCTGCCAGCGTGTGGAGCCAAGTCCGTAAGCCGCCATACGGCAGTCTTTGGATACTGAGCGGATCGCGTCGGCAGAAACACTGGTGATGGTCGGGAAAATCATAATTGCCAGAACGATTCCCGCGGCCAGAAGCGAATGTCCCACCTGTAAATCAAAGACATCCCTGATCGCCGGAACAAGCACCGTCAGGCCGACCCATCCGTAAACAACGGAAGGGATTCCGGCAAAAATCTGAACCACCGGACGATAAAACTTTTCTCCGAATTTCGGAGCAATCTCCGTCATGAAAATCGCTGAGCCCAGCGCAAACGGAGTGGAAATCAGAAGCGCCAGCCCACAGGTTGACAAAGATCCTACGATAAAGATCAGCGCGCCGACAGTTCCGCCGCCATCCGCACCGTCTGCCGGATCCCACGCAGTGGATCCCAGAAATTCCATCAGGCTGTGACCGAACTTTGTAAAGGTTCCGGATCCCTGATAAATCAGAAACGCGCCGATGCTGATGGTCAGAACAATGACAAACAGTCCGCAGACCGCCATCAGTGTGCGCCAAAAATACTCTTTTCTAAACATTCCTTTTGTTGTATTCATAAAAATTCCTCTTTACCATATGGAAAACCTGCCGGCGGCAGCTTTCCTGCTTGCTGCGCAAACGAAAAGGCGGGCATCGCCGTCTCAGCGCCCGCCTTCCGTTTCGCTATACTTAGTGCTCTGTAACAGTCATTTTGGAAGATACGCCATAACCCAGTTCTTCCATACGGCTGCCATACTCATCAGACATGATGTAATCCAGGAATGCCTGTACCACTTCGTTCGGCTCACCGTTGGTGTACATATGCTCATAGGTCCATACCGGATAGGTTCCGTTGTAGGTGTTCTCCAGTGTCGGCTCAACGCCATCGATTGCCAGAGTCGCAACCTCGGTCTCATCTACCAGATAAGAAAGTGCTACATAACCGATTGCACCTTTCGTATCCTTTACATTCTGCAGAAGGACACCGGAATCATCTGTTTCCATAGAAGCATTGGAAGCCTCAGAGTTTCCATCCAGCGCATACTTTTCGAAGGTAGCTCTTGTACCGGAAGACTCCGGACGTGTGATCAGGATGATGTCCTCATCCGGTCCGCCTACTTCACTCCAGTTTGTGGTCTCGCCGGTGAAGATAGAGATCAGCTGATCTTTTGTCAGATCGGTAACGCCTGCTTCATAAACATCCGGGTTTACGATCGGCGCCATTGTGATGACGCAAACCTGATGATCTACCAGGCCTTCTGATGCAGAAGCATCCAGCTTCTCTTCTGCAGACACATCGGAGTTTCCGATATCTACGGTACCGTCAGCCACCTGCTGCAGTCCCTGTCCGGAACCGCCTGCATCGATGGTGATGGACACATCCGGATGCAGTTCATTAAAGTACTCTGCTGCGTCGTCTGCCAGCGGTTTCAGTGCGGAAGAACCTGCTGCTGTAATGGTTCCGCTCAGTTCCTCTGCGGTAGAATTTCCGGAAGCTGCAGAAGCAGAATTGTCAGAAGATCCGGAAGCTGCTGATGCGCTGGAAGAACCGGAGGTGCTTGCGGAATCACTGTTTCCGCCGCATCCCGCGAGCATTCCTGTCGCAACAATCGCTGTCATTACTAATGCCATAATTTTTCTTTTCATTTTTTTCTCCTCTTTTTCCATTTTTTTTGGTTTGAAGAACTTTACATTTCGTTTTTACAAATCAATCTTAACAATTTTATGTAAAATGCAAAATCAGCACTGTGTAAAATCTATGTTAAAAACGGTATTTTTTCGGAAAATCGTGTTAAATCCATGTAAAATCAGTGAGAATATCCCCTTTACAATGCCAGGCTGCAGCGGTTACACGCTGCTGATCAGCCAGGTCCGCACAGACCGTATGAAAACGTAACGCCTGTGGGCATCCGGCCCATCGCGAAGTGATTTTCAACTGCCGGACGCCATAATCGTTCGGCTGGCTGCACGGTTATGGTTTCGCCGATAGCTTTCTTGGGAAATATTGTTCCGCCTGAAGTTCCGTGATATGATAAGAAATGACAATTCGCCATAACTGAATTACTACAGCAGCCGGTCATCAGAATCATTTTACGATGAACCGGATGCCCGCAGAGACATGCCTGAGGCAGCCACAGGAATGAAACATTTAAGGATCTACAGACAGGCTTACGACAGAAAGGAGACTGAGACCAGATGTCGCAGATCATTCAGAGGGATTTTCAGAAAACCAGAAAAGAAACCATTGCCGTCTCCGCGGACAAGCAGATTCGCTTCGATGTGGCTGTCGACCACGGGAGCTTCACTCCGAGTCACTGGCACGAAGCCATCGAGATTATCTATGTTCTGGAAGGGACTGCTGTCGTTGCCCTGTTTGACCAGACGATCCTGCTGGAACCGGGACAGTTTCTTCTGATCAATTCGGGACTGGTTCATGCATCCAGATGTCCTTCCGGAAACCGTACCATTCTCGTACAGATTCCGGACGAATTTCTCGCCTCCTGTCTCTCTGACATTTCCCGGCTGTGGTTCGTCATTGATTACAACAGCCCCGACGCAACGGTTCAGGGAGAGATTCAGCGCCTGCGGGAGCTTCTTCTGGACATGATGCAGCTCCAGGAGACTTCCCGACCGGGATATCTGTTCGCCTTTAACAGAGACCTGTTTGAGTTTCTGGATCTCTTATACCGGAATTTTCTCCGGGAGATGCCTGGAAATTATCAGCCGAAAAGTTCCCGGATTCTGTCCCGCCTGGACGCAGTGCTCGATTACACCCATCAGAATTACAGCTCGCAGATCACACTGAGAGACGCCGCCGGAGTCGCTGCCCTGCAGCCGGAATATTTCTGCCGCTTTTTCCGTGAAAACATGGGGACTACCTGGCTCCAGTACCTCAACGATTACCGGCTCTCCCGTCTGTACCGGGATCTTCTGGTGACCGACCTGAGTATCCGTGAACTGGAGGAACGCCACGGTTTCTCCAACGACAAACTGTTTCACAAGCTGTTTCGCGACAGATTCCATACGACGCCTCTCCAGGCGCGGAAAAAGGCACGGCAGCTGGAGCAGAGTGAAACAAGATGAGAAAAAAAGAACCCGCCGGGCGTTTCCGCCCGACGGGTTCTTTTTATCGTTCTATCGTTATGCAAGTTTTACCGGGTTAACCTTAACGCCAGGTCCCATTGTCGGAGCCAGGGTTACACTTCTCAGGTACTGTCCCTTCAGAGTGTTTGGTCTCGCCTTGATAATTGCACCGATCAGCGTCTGGAAGTTGTCGCTTAACTGCTCCTCTGTGAAAGAAGCTTTTCCGATTGGCACGTGGATAATGTTTGTTTTGTCAAGACGGTACTCAATTTTACCAGCCTTGATCTCCTGTACAGCTTTGGTAACATCCATTGTTACAGTACCAGCCTTCGGGTTCGGCATTAAGCCCTTCGGTCCAAGTACACGTCCCAGACGACCAACAACACCCATCATATCAGGAGTTGCAACAACAACGTCAAAATCCAGCCATCCTTCGTTCTGGATCTTCGGAATCAGTTCCTCTGCTCCTACGAACTCTGCTCCTGCAGCCTGTGCCTCGTCAGCTTTCGCGCCTTTTGCGAATACAAGAACACGAACCTGCTTTCCTGTTCCGTGCGGCAGTACAACCGCGCCACGGATCTGCTGGTCTGCGTGACGTCCGTCACAGCCTGTCTTGATATGAACTTCGATTGTCTCGTCAAATTTAGCAGTAGCCAGTTTCTTTACTGTAGAAATAGCATCTGCCGGGTCGTACAAAGTTGTACGGTCTACTGCTTTCGCAGCCTCTAAATATTTCTTTCCGTGTTTCATTTTCTAATAACCTCCTGGTGGTAATTGCGGGAATTTCCCTCCCACGTCTTCAATTGCTGAGTATCTGTCTTAGTCCTCTACTACGATACCCATACTTCTTGCGGTACCGGCAATCATGCTCATAGCTGCTTCGATGGATGCCGCATTCAGATCCGGCATCTTTGTCTCTGCAATCTCACGGATCTTGTCTTTGGAAATTGTTGCAACTTTGGTCTTGTTCGGAACACCGGAACCGGACTTGATGTTGCAGGCTTTCTTCAGAAGAACTGCTGCCGGCGGAGTTTTTGTTACGAAGCTGAAACTTCTGTCTGCATAAACAGTGATAACTACAGGGATGATCACATCGCCCTTATCTGCTGTTCTTGCGTTGAATTCTTTTGTAAACTGTACGATGTTTACACCATGCTGTCCAAGAGCCGGACCAACTGGTGGCGCTGGTGTCGCTTTACCAGCAGGAATCTGTAACTTGATGTATCCTTCTACTTTCTTTGCCATTTTAGGCACCTCCTAATAAATGTGGTAATTGCGGGAATCTCCCTCCCACGAAACGCGGAAACCACGTTTCTTACATCTTCTTAACTTCTGCGAAACTAATTTCAACCGGCGTCTCGCGGCCGAACAGCTCAACATTGATGGTAACCATCTGCTTTGCTTTGTTGATACTCTGGATAATACCCTGGGTATCCTTCCATGCACCGCCCGTAACAGTGACTGCGTCTCCCTCCTGAAGATCAAACTCAACTTTTTCTGTTGCCTCGTTGATTCCAAGATTCATCATCTCTGTCTCGGTCAGGGGCACCGGCTTAGAACCTGGTCCTACAAATCCGGTTACGCCTCTGGTGTTGCGGACCACATACCAGGTATCATCGTTCATCACCATGTTCAAAAGAACATAGCCTGGAAACAATTTTCTCTGTACCTGCCGTTTGGTGCCGTTCTTGATCTCAACGACCTCTTCCATCGGGACACGTACTTCCAGAATCTGGTCCTCAAGGTGACGGTTTTCGATTGTCTTCTCAATATTGGCTTTTACTTTATTTTCATAGCCCGAATAGGTGTGGACTACATACCAGTTTGCTTCTGACATTTGCTCACCTTTTCCTTATTTAATCAGTAAGTTGACGATCTCCAGAACGACGCTGTCAACCAGCGTAATCAGTCCGCACAGAACCGCAGAAATTGCAACGACGGCAACTGTCTGCTTTCCGAGGGTCTTCCTGTCCGTCCAGATAATCTTGCCAAATTCGGATTTCAATCCTTTGAACCAGCTTTTTTTTCCGGATTTCTTTTTCTTCTCAGCCTCTGCCATATGCTCACCTCTTACCAAAATTATTTGGTCTCTTTGTGCATTGTGTGTCTCTTGCAGAACTTACAATATTTCTTTGTTTCCATTCTGTCCGGATGATTTTTTTTCTCTTTTGTCATGTTGTAATTCCGTTGTTTACACTCCGTACATGCCAATGTGATTTTTACGCGCACGACTTCCACCTCCACTGTGTATTTGCGTTTCCTGTCATCGCTGACGTTTGCGGCGGTCTTCTCTTTTCTGCGATTGCGACAGCGTTCGTACCCACTGTTTTTACGCATAAAAAAAAGACCTTCTTCCATGTCGCTTATTGAGTATACCACGCTTCTCTGATACCGTCAAGTTTTTTTCATCAATCTTTCAAAGCCCGGCGAGCCGTCTGTTCGGAACTTCTCACCGGGTAACTGTTCAGCCAAGTGAACTGTTACCCCATCCGGCCATGGGAAATCGCTTCGCGATGGGCCGGATGCCTGCAAGCACTATGCTTTCATACGGTCTGTGCATTTACTGCACAGACCTGGATGAACTGTAACTCACCGAACGTAAGGAGGAAATATCTTTATTGGTCTTTCTGTTTTTTCCTATATATTAGGAACGCTGTCTGCAGTATCTTTGATCCTCCGCACAAGCATCACCGCTTCAGAAAAATCGTCAGCAGCAGATAAACAGCCAGAAGGCCGGATACTATCAGAAACAGGAAGGAAATCCAGGGGATTCCCACAATTTCAGGATGTATGTCGGTAAAGCTGAAAATCGCCGAGGTCAGAAGCATCGCTGCCGTCAGAAGGGCCAGCGTCAGCCGGTTGGCAATGGCATAGATACTTTTTCTCCACTGGCGCCCTTCATTTTCCTGAAGATTCACACGGACCTGACCGTTCTTTACAATGTTCAGAAGATCCGACAGCTGGGCGGGAATCTCCAGAGCCTTTTCGGAAGACATATAAATCAGCCGGGCATTATGCTTCAGTTCATGTTTCAGGTCGAATTCTTTCCATATGCTCTGGGACATATGCACCGACAGTATCTGAATCAGGCTGACATTCGGAGAACAGACCTTCAGTGTTCCTTCCATCGTCATCATACTCCGGCACAGCATTGTGATATCCGCCGGAATTGAAATCTCGTGGGTCTTCAGCATGTCCAGCAGTTCCTCCAGCAGTTTCCCCAGGTTCATGCTTCCGAAATCCATGCTCAGATAACGGCGGACAATATCATCCAGATCTGTATACAGCTGCGCGTGGTTGACCGGGCTTCTCGGCGTTCCCAGCGCCAGAAATGTATTTTTCAGGGAATACATATCGTTCTGCAGAATAGCCATGATCGCGTTTTTCAGAATATGTTTCATCCCCTCCGAAAGCCGTCCGGTCATTCCGAAATCAAGCCATGCGATCTTTCCTCCGTCGATCCAGAGATTTCCCGGATGGGGATCCGCATGGAAAAAGCCGTCGTCCAGTATCTGCTTGCAGTAATTTTCCGCGGCTTTCTGTCCGATCTCCGTATTGTCATATCCCAGGGTACGCAGTTCCTCCAGCCGGTCAATCTGAATGCCCCCGATATAACTCATAGTCAGGACCTTCGACGTGGTGAATTCTTCATAGACTTTCGGGCTTGTAATATAGGCGATGTCTTTCTGATTCTCAGCGAAAAGCTTCAGATTTTCCGCCTCTTTCTGAAAATCCATCTCTTCCTGCGTCGTCTTCCACATTTCCTCTATGATCGAGCGAAAATCCACAATATCCTTCGTGTGCATCGCAAGATTCAGAATGCCGGCGGCTTTCCGCATCAGCACAATGTCCTCTGACATGATTTCCCGGATGTTCGGGCGCTGGATTTTAACCACCACCTCTTCTCCGCTCAGCAGACGGCCCCGGTGTACCTGAGCGATGGACGCAGAGCCCAGCGGCGTTTCGTCCAGACAGGAAAAGACCTGGGAGACCGGAGCTCCTAACTCCTTCTCCAGCAGGTCTTTCATCTGATGAAACTCCACAGGCTTTACCTGTGTCCGAAGACTGGTCAGTTCTCTGCAGTACTCCTCCGGAAGCACATCCGAACGCATCGACATGATCTGCCCCAGCTTCACATAAGTCGGACCCAGATCCTCCAGAATCTCACGCAGTCTGACCGGCGTAAGGCCTTTGGAAATCTGATGCTTTCGCAGGACCTGCAGAATCTCACCGAGTCTGGAGCCGGCGCGTTCTTTATTTGTCTGTATCGTTTCCGGCTGTTTTGTCGTTTTCATCTGCTTCTCCTGTGTCAGTCTTCTGACCGTCGCTTTCTTCCTCCGACGCGCCGCAGCCTTCTTCAGTGCCGTCCTGACCGCAGGCTGTCTCAGCGGCAGCTGCGCCTTCCTGCGCGGCCTTCTGCGCTTCCTCCTCCGCTTTTTCCTGCGCCTCTTTTTCTGCTCTCTCCTCTGCCTTCCGGATCTCCTCCTTCAGAGCGGCAAGCTCTTCGGCGTTCATATGTTCCACGGCCGAAAACGCGTCCTTATATTCCCGTGTGACATTGACCGTCACATGATCCTTGATTTTCTGCTTTGTATTTCGCTTCAGTTCCTCGTTCAGAACCTTGCCCTGTTCAACCGTCAGTTCCCCTTTAGTCACAAGATCATCAACGATTTCCTTCGCAGTCTCTGCAGTAGTCGCTACCGCTCCCACACCCGCCAGAAAAACTTTTTTCAATCCTTCTCCCAAATCCATAAAAACCATCCTTTCTGCCAGAAATAAAGCGATCGGATACCGATCCTTATTTCGCATTCACAGTTACGGTCCCGCCAGTCGGACGGTAACCGTCATAAACGATGTGACCCTTTGTCTTACAGATAGTATAACTGAAATTCTCTGAAAAATATAGGGTTTTAAGAGAATCTTTATTATATTTTAATAACAGTTCATTCTGCAGAATCGTTTCGTTTTCCGGTATCTTCCGCCCGGACATGTACAAACGCCGGCGTTACTATACTTTCATACGGTCTGTGCAGGGAATGTGCAGACCTGACGGAACGGTTGCTTTTATTCACTGTTCATATACTCCTTCAGCTTCTTCATAGCTCTTGTGCATCTCACATTCAACGCATTATCTGTGCAGTCGAGATCCGGAAGTGCTTCTCTCGGAGAGATGCCGCAGATTCTGCAAAGAACAAGCGTCCGCTCAACTTCCGAAAGACCCGCCACATACTCTTCAAACATCAGCCGGGTAATCACTCCCTCTTCTATTCTCCTGGTTGCGCGGCGGTATTCCGCCAGCTGTTGTCCACTGGCTTTCGTTGCTTCATAAGACTGTTTGATGAAATCCAGAAATCTGTGTTTGGCCACCGCATACAGCCAGCCGCGGATTCCTTCATCCTCATACTTTTCTACTTCATCCATTTCCAGATAAAAGGCGATCCAGACTTCCTGTGATAAATCGTCCGTCAGTGCTTCGTTCACTTCCGTGATCTTCAACAGGCTTTTTGTCACAAACTCATTATATTTGTCGTAATAGATATCGAACCTGTCTTTCCTGCCTTTCACTGTACTTCCTTCCCTTTCTCATTTGCCCGTAAACTCGAAAAGAGACAGACATAATTGCCCGAATCTTATGTCTGTCTCTTACTTTGCCGCATCTTTTATCATCACTGCTACAACATGGAGAATACGTTCCTTTTCATTGTCATCCAGACTCTCCAGCATAGCTCCCAGCTGAGTCATCTGAATATCAAAGCGAACTTCCAGTTCCTCTCTGAGCAATTCATCCGAAGAAACCTTCAGCACATTTGCAATCGCAATAAAATTCTCCAGCGTCGGATTCTTTACTCCACGTTCAATCGCACTGATATAGCTTGTGCTCAGCGAAACCATTTCCGCCAGTTCCTCCTGCTTCAAACCGCGGTTTTTGCGGAACTTGGCTATTTGCCGCCCCAACGACACCATGGATTACTACCTCCTGCTGTATTAGTCTTATACAGTCAGTATAGGTGAAAAAATATAAAGTATACAGAATCCATCAGTATCATAGTCATACTATTCGTATGAGTCTGTCTGATTTTTTATAAAAGCGCAAAAATCAGACCTTATATTTCTTATTTTATTAGTATATTCTATTTTCCAGGCAAAATCAATTCTATCGCCGCAAATCTCAGGGTTTTTTATATTTGAAAATACTAAAAACGCAAAGACAGCGGGCCGGGAGTTTTTGTTCCCGGCCCGCTGCGCCTGCGCTTTTGCACCCGCACTCTCGAAAAAACATCCGCGGTATAGTAAGGCTCCGGCGGATCTGTGCAGGACGAATCAGGATCCGGCAGATCTGAGACGCCCCGCCGCCAGAATCATCAGGGCAGCAGCGAGCACCGCACACCCGGCGGCGATCCGCCCCGGTACCGTCACCACTCTGCCGAGAACGGCCCCGAGATACGGAATATGCACGCGGACCCTTCCGATATACCGGTCATACTCCACCGGCGCCAGATCCTCCTGTTCATTTGCGTCCCCTTTTGTAATAAACTGCCCGGACACAACCTGATTCTGCACCACCCGATGAGTAATCACTCCGCCGGTTTCCATGGTGCTGTAAAAGACGATCACGTCATCCTCCTCCACCTCCGCCGGCTCCGTCCGCTCAACGTAGACCAGACTTCCCGTAGGGATTGCAGGCTCCATGCTTCCGCTGATCACCTCATAGATCTCATAGCCCGCAAGACGAGGCAGTGTCAGCGGAATACAGCACAGGAGCACGGCAGCCAGGAGAATTCCCCCGAACACATCAAGGGCAGCTGCCGCTGCCCTGTTTCTGTTTTTTGTGTTCTCTTTTCTTCGGTTCTCTTCCGTATTTTTCTTCGCTCTGTTAATCTTTTTTCCCTTCAGCATTATTTATGCTTCCTGCCATTCTTCACCACAAGGAAAGCGATCGCAGCGATCCCTGCCGCTGCCACAATTGCAATAGCGATAAACAGCGGCATATTGCCCGCCGGTCTCGCCGCACTCTCCTGTGTGGCGTCGAGATTGCCGAGAGGCGTCTCGTCTTCGTCAATATCGATCAGATCCTCCGGAGTTCCATCGTTTTCCGCAGTGCTGTCATCGGTTCCTGCATCCGCTCCTGTATCCTCATCGCCTGCCGGAGCGCCTGTATCTGTGCCGTCCGTTATGGCAGTGTCCGCATCCGTGTCGGCAGTTCCTGTTCCTGCCGTGCCGGTGGTTCCTGCTGTCGTACTTCCAGCTGATCCTTCCCCGGTTCCTGCTGTCGCATCTGTGGTTTCTGCGGTCCCGTCCGCCGTATTGTTCTGGCTGTTGTCACCTGTCTCCTGCTGTGCCTCCGGCTGCTGTACCGGGCTGTATACGAAGGTAAACACATTGTCTGCCTCATTGCTCTGAAGCGTACCCGTCAGGTTATACGCCTGCGGCCGGTACCCTTCGATATACTGGAAAGCCACTACCGGGCGGTCCCCAACAACACCGTAGAAAGTCTGGCCCGGCGCCAGAGTATTTCCCTGAGCATCCACATAATTTACCTGATAGGAAACCATATTGCCGCGGATTCCGTATGCAATCACATACTCCCGGTCCGATGTAACGGCAAAGGAAGGATTCCCGACCGTATTATTGTCGCGACCGCTCTCACGTATTCCCTTTACATAATATTTTGAGTCCTCGTTCAGAGCTACCATGCCCGACCGGACGTCCACTGTAACGCGGGCGCCGTACACAAGTCCTGTGATCTGTATCCGATTCCCGTCCGCATAGGCGATCTGCCCGCTTCCACTGACGGAAATTCCGTCCGTACCGGTAAAACTTCCCTGATTTCCGGCATAAAGGGTGACTGTATAAGTATAGCTCTCATCATTGCCTCCCATGGCAGCGAATACTGTCGTGGAAGAGAGAAGAACTGCCATACATACTGCCGTCAGCAGCCGGCTCAATGCTCTTCCTGGCCTCATCTTATCTCATCCTCCTTCTTCTATGACGTGTATCTCTTCCAGGCTCCTCTGCTTCTGCCTCCTGCATGTTCCGGCTCCGGATCCCAAACGCTGCAAGGATCAGGCACAGAATTCCTGCCGAAAGCGTCAGTATGGAAAACAGCATGATATTGCTTGTATCTCCCGTCTTCACTGCATGCCCCCGGACCGAAGTCCCGGTCTGTCCGCCGCCCTCGGCGTCTCCGCCTGCAGGCGCCGACGCCGGAAGCTCCACTGCGAAATTCATCTGCAGTCTTGCCAGCGTGTCCTGATACTCATTGCCCTGAGTTTCTCCCTCGAGATGCACACGAAGCGTAATCTCGCCGGATTCCCCTCCTGCGAGCGTATCCAGATAAAAATAATCTTCCAGGGAATCTGTCGCCTGATGAAGGCCCTCACCGCTCTCATTGACGGTCTCACCGCCGACCTCTTCACTGCTGTAGAGAAGATCTGACTGCCCCTCGGGATCAATATATGTAAGGATATAGGAATAGGCTCCTCCCTCCGCAACACTCTGCGAATCCTCAAGACTCTGCAGAACCTGGTTCGTCATATACCAGTCTGTATCGCCGTCATAGTCATTGCGCAGGGACAGATGAATCTCTGCTGTGTCCCCCGGCTGCATCAGGTAGATCGCGTCTTCGATCTGTGCATTTGTGAAGGTACTGTCCATCTGCGTCCCGTCGAAAACAACGCCCCATCCATCGCCGCCGAAAAATGTCTCCGCGCAGACGCTCATCGGAACAGACATAGCCAGGAGCAGCGCAGCGAATGCTGTAAGTCTTTTTCTCATCTATCTTCCCCTCCCTACTGTGCCAGACTCAGAGTTCCGTCGGATCCCACGTTTACGTCAACGCCCCAGGCACTCTTGACCGCATCCTGTGCATTGTGTGTCTGAACCGCGTCCACCTCCGCCTCGAGATGAAACATTGCTCCATCATAATTAAATGTGGTTACGGTTCTCGTCACACCGTCTTCCACCGTAGTCTCCGTGGTCACCTTGGAAGCGATGGAACGATCGATCCGCAGAGTGTCGGAAAGAGCTGCCGTCGTCTCGCCCACGGTCAGAATCCGGGGCCAGTAAAGTACGGTTCTCTCCTCCGTGGACGCATTCTCGTCCAGAATCCATCCGTTTCCGGTCAGGTTCAGGTCGATCAGATCCGGAGCCAGTCCCAGCTCTTTGCTTCCGTCCTCCCTGGTCCAGTAACGGTAAATGCGGACTCTCACATACTCATCAATATTTCCGCTGTTCTTTACTGCCAATTCTTCTCTGTAGTTTCTTCCGAGCTGCAGCTTACCCCCCGTCTCATCCAGCATATTCTCAAGAAGCTCGCCCTGGGTCTCATCCCAGACGTCCCCGCTTCCCGTATAATCCCTGCTGCTGATGTCCTTCGTCCCCGACGCCGACGTCTCCACCAACGTCACGCCGATATCATACATAGCGTACTCCGTGGTATAGTTCTCACTGAAATAGGTGAGCGCCGCCCTGGAGCTTCCAATTCCGCTGGCCGCCAGCAGAACCAGCGCCGCTGCCAGCAGAAAAGCGGTCACTTTTCTGCTCTGTGATCTGCCTGTTTTCTGCTCTGGTCGTCTCATTGCGTCAACTCCTCCCCGTCAGCCGTTCCGATATCCGTCGTCGTGTCCACTTCTCTCTCCCAGTCCGCGTACGGCTCTCCCGATTCATGGTAGAGTACCGGGGTACATTCCTGCACCACTACGATATTAAAGGTATCCGTGTAATCCTCCGGCACGGTAATTGCTGCCAGCAGTTCGGAAGTAGATTCCCCCACAGGAAGAATTTCCTCATAATACCAGTAACCGTCATCCGACTGTGACCAGCCTCCTCCATTGCTGAAACTGATCTCAAACTGACTGCCGCTGAATACCTTTACCCTCACATAACAGTCACTGTCGCCGGTATTGGATATGACGATGTGCTTTGTCATGTCGTTGACTTCCTCCTCAATCTCCGTCTCATAACCGAGGGTTACCGGATAACCGCCAGCCGCCGTAACATAAGTGGTAAAGTACGCCATCGCCTGGCCGAGACCGGCAGTTCCCGTCAGGACAAGGGCAGCCGCCGCCAGACATAACGTCCTCTTTCTGATCCGTCTCTCTCTCATCTCCAGCCTCCTCACTCACTCTGCGCGGCGTTCCCGTCCGTCCGGTTCCACTGCCAGCCGCTGTTCTCGTCGTATTGGAAATTATTGACTGCTCCGTATCCCGGTACAAGCTCGTTGTCATACGTATTTGAGAATTCCATCGAAAGTTCTTCATCCGCTGCAATCACGCCTGTCTGCGTCCCTTCGGACACCAGTTCATAGCTGGCTCCGCTGTAGACCTCTGTGACTGTGACATGAGTTCCCGCCGGGATCTGCTCCGCCACCGCGCTCTGGGTTCCCGCCGCGCTGTGGGTCGTCGCCAGCACATTGCTGTATACTGTCTCACCATGCTCATCCACCCCTTCGATCTGGAAGACGAATGTCACCGGGCCAAGGGCTGCATTATAGTTATCCAGCGTCTTCACTACGCGCAGGCTTCCGTATCTGGGCTCCTGCTCGTATTTGAGAACGGTTGTCTGGTCGTAGATCCAGTCCCCCTGAGATGTGGTTTCATTTCCTTCATACTCCGGCCCCGGAAGAAGTGCCACCGCCGGCTGGAAGGTATATTCGTAAAGAGCCGTTTCCGCTGTTTCGGAAAGAAGGATATACAGTCCGGTGCTGAGATCCTGCACAGTTCCCTCGCCGTCTGCCATCGTGATCACCGCATCTGCCTCTGATCCGGCGTCCTCCCCTTCCGCGGAAAGAATAATCTCCTGCGCTCCTGCCGCCACCGTATCCCAGTCCGCAGCAGCAGTCACTCCGTCAATCCCATCCTCCAGGGATTCAAAGCCTTCTGTCGCGGTATATTCTCCCTTCGCATCCACCGATGCGATCCGGTAAAGCCTTACCTCCCACCGGGTTCTCTCCAGATCTTCGATGTAGGAACCTTCCTCCCCGATGCTGACCGTCAGGGAGCACATTCTGTCGACCTCCACATCCCGCGCCGCATAAGCCGGCACGGCAGCCACCCCTGTCACCACTGCCGCCGCAGCCAGGAATCCGGCAAGATATTTCTTTCTTAGTTTCATTTTATTCATCTCTCTTCCTCCCCGGGCGTTTCAAAATTTTCCTGCTTCTGATCAGTCTGATGATCACTGCCAACAGCAGAACCACCGCTATGGCAAGCAATGCGTACAACATATAATAATCTCTCAGTGACTTCAGCATACTGTCGTCTGCCTCTGTCTCATCGTCCTCCCCATGATACTCAACCTGGCGTCCCCGGATCAGGAGCCGGTGGCTGTTAATCCCGTAAGGCGTACAGGTGAAGAGTGTGACCAGGTCCTCCCCTTCCTCCTTCTGCATCAGGGATGTCAGCGTCTCCGTATCGTCCTTGTCGACCATGTCGCTGATATGATCCACCTGATAGGCAAGCACCTTGTCAAGGATATGGAGATAGAACTTGTCCCCCTCCTCCAGCTGATCCAGATCGGTAAACAGCCGGGAGCTGGGCAGTCCTCTGTGTCCTGCAATTACACTGTGGGTTCCTTCTCCCCCGATGGGAAGTGCGGTCCCGTACATATGTCCCGCGCCGATCTGCAGCACCGGATCCGACGTCCCGTGATAGATCGGCATCCTGACGTCGATCTCCGGGATTGAGAGATATCCCATAATTCCCGTACCGCCCAGGTTCAGCAGATTCCAGTACTCTGTATCACGCAGATTTTCCTCTTCCTGAGAAAATGCATCGTGGTTGAATGTGTTCTCCTGTATGGAGCGGTTATACTCCTCCGCAGCCTGCCATGCGGCTTCATAATCCTCCGCGTTCATGTCTCCGACCGCTTCCTGATAGGTCGCGATGGCACGGCTCTGATGGAGGCTGTTCCACTGGTCCGCAATCGTCGGATAAGCAAAGATTCCTGCACCCACAAGGAAAATCAGAACCAGAAAGATAGTCGAAAGATGTTTCTTCATTCTGTCCGCCTCCCTGCTCTTCCCCGTCTGAACCTGCGCCGGATCAGCGCCGTCACCGGAAGGAGAATGATCAGCAGGATAATTGCAATCACGATCGCCACAACCGTACTGTTGACCTGATAAGCATCCGCCGGCACATAATCTCCTGTAGCATTGCCTGCTGTGCGGACGCCCCGCACAAGAAGCCGGTGGGAATTGATTCCGTAAGGTGTACAGGTCATCAATGTACAGTAATCCTCTTCCGGATCGATCTCAAGATCCTCAATCTCCTGAGGCTCCACAATCCGGATCTGATCCACCTGGTAGGTCATCCGCCTGTTGAGGACCGTCACCGTAAAGGTATCGCCCTCCTCGATCTCATCCAGTTCGGTAAAGAGCTTCGCAGAGGGAAGTCCCCTGTGAGCCGAGATCACACTGTGGGTCCCTTTTCCCCCGACGGGAAAACTGGATCCCCGGAGATGCCCTGCAGCAACCTGAAGGATAGAATCCTCCGTCCCGTGATAAATGGGAAGCTCCACTCTGATTTTCTCAATTGTCACATAACCCATGATGCCGGTGCCGGAGATATCCAGTATATCCTCGTAGTCCTCCACCTGATCGTAGTTGACGAAGGGCATGTTCACCTGGGCGAGCTTTCTGTTGTAAGCTTCCGCCTCCGCGAACATCTCATCGTAATCCTGCTCCGACATGGATGCCACCGTCTCACTGTATGTCGCAACCGCCCGGGACTGCGTCCGGGAATTCCAGTAGTCGCTCACGGTGGGATACAGCATCACGGAGAGCCCTATGATAAAAATAAGTACAAGTATAAGATTCGTCCTGTCTTTCTTCATAAATCTCTCCCTAATGCTGTCTCTGTACCGGGCCTTCGGCCCCGGGAGGGGAAGCCCCTCCCGGAATCCGGACCCGAAGTCTTATGTATGTGCATCTGCTGCACATGGAAGCCTAAATCAAACTTATCTCTCAGAAGTACGTTTTCTCGAGATGAGAACCACTGCCGCACCGATCATCAGGATCGCACCGACTGCGTAGAAGATGCGGGTTCCGATTCCGCCGGTTTCGGGGAGGGTGGTACCCTGCCGGTTTTCAACGTTTGTTGTAACTCCTGTTATATTGCTTCCATTTTCAGTTATTGAAGTAAATTGTGCTGTAACATCGTTTCCAGTTAATTTATTCTGATTCTCTGATTCTGTCTGAGATGCTTCTAAAGCACTTAAAACAAGATTATCTAAATCACCACTTGTTACGTGAGTTGCTTCTACTACAAAATAAATTGGATCAATACTATTAAATCCCTGAGGAGTCTTTGTCTCTACCAAACGATACCATCCATCATCAATACCAGTTGCAGTAAATACAACACCTTTATCCTCATCTTTGTCGCCTTTTACAACTGTTTTAGATTCCCAGGTGGCATTTGTAGCATTGTATTTTTCAAGTGTAAACTCTGCGCCTTCCAGCGGATCACCTGCTTCATCTACTTTATTTACTTCTACCTTATAAGTAAATACGATAACTCCATCTTCCGGTGTCTTACCGGTTCCTGCACCATTCGGGTTGTTGGAATACTCCAGATATACTTTATTTGGGTTTCCTAAAGAACCTATTACTGCATTTGTTGTAAGCTGTGCCGTGTATTCTACAACGATTTTGTCTGTTGTTTCAACCGTAACGCCTGTCAGTTTTTTAACGTCAGTAATTTCTACGGTAATCGTGGTTCCGTTTGCATCATCATAAGTACTGGCAGTGATTTTACTCTGCCTCGTTATTTCAACTTTTGTTCCATCAGACTTTACGACGTTTACTGTTATGCTATCTGAATTATAAGAAAATCCCTTGGATAAAGTATCTGTGAACTTATAATTATATGTCGTATAGTCTGCCAGCGTGGACGGCATTGTTCCTTTCAGCTGGAATGGTACTGTGTCACCAATATCCCAGTCTGCAGAATCCTGCCAGGGTGCAGTCTCAACATCATCCAAATCGGCATCGCTGTCATTTACATCTTTTACCTTTTTCTCTACGATTGGAACAGAAGCTTTTGGATTAACTGTTACATTACTTACAACCTTAAGGATCAGACGAGTATATGCAGAATCGTCATTATCAAGGCTGTTATCCTGATCTTTAATCATATAATAACCAGCACCTGTTACAGTAATCGTGTACTGCTTAGAGTTTGACTGTGATACTGTAGAAGTAGCTTTAGTTGTTGTTACATTTGCATTGACAATCTTAGCAAATGCCTTCGCATTTTCGTTATTATCAGAAAACACATTGGTATCTGCCAGCTTTTCTGCTACACCCGCTGCAGTCGTTACATCCTCAAAATAGCTGTTTAAAGTGCTGTTTTCATCCTTTAATGCTGCCAGCAGAGCCTCTCCATTTACACCAGTTCCCCACTGAATATCTGTAAGAATTTTTGTATTTTCCTGTGTTGTCAAAGTTCCAGAAAATACCTGATATGCCTCATATGTATGACTCTCGTTATCGTTTGCAACGTTATTATTAATCGTAATGATATACTGCGTTGTATCCGCCGCAAACACCGTCACATTCATCGCCAGTACCATGACCGCAGCGATCATTAATGAAAAAATTCGTTTTAACTTCTTCATTCTTTTTTCTCCTTTTTCTTTACTTTCTTTTCCTTGTTACTTTTTATTTTGAAGCGGTTTCGGCTTCGACGCAAAAGGTTGTCGCCGAAGAGACTTTTATCCATCCCTCCTTTCCCTCTTGCGTCTCATCCGATAGCCGCCCAGCAAACAGGATGACATCATCAATATTGCGCCACCTGTAAGGTAACCTGTAGTTCCGATTCCTCCAGTTTCGGGGAGTTCGTAGGTATCCATCTGATTTCTCGCTACAATGATAAGATTTTCATCTCCGTTGTATGTAAATGTGTACTCCCCGGTTGTTGTCTGTCCACCGTCGAGCCCTATCCCCTTCAGCTGATAGCAGGAATCATCACTCAACACTTCTTTCAATGTATAACTCTGTCCTCTTTTAAGGTTGATCGCATTGCCATCATTATCCGTTATTTCAGAAAATCGTACGTAACCTCCCTGTGCCACTTCAAATGATGCTAATAATTCACCCTCTTCTGAATTGCTTTCTTTGTATAATTCGAAATCAAATTTAATATCAGTATCCGCTCCAAGGTCATTATTTTCTGAATCTACCACAACCTTTCTTATAACGGCATCTGCCTGTATCATAACGCCAACCTTAGGAGGTTCAGCAGTCAAAGTAATTGTTCCCACTGTATAGCGGTAGCCAAAGCTGTTCCATGCAATTTGTCCAGGATTTGCATCGTCAGAAATTTTTCCGTCGTAGATAATCTCCAATGTTGCTCCCGGAGCCAGCTGGAAGTTATCTGCCATCACGATTCTGAAGGAAGTATCCCCTTCCTGCCATGTATCATGCCATCTGTTACTGTTTATTCCATTAAAATCTGCATCGCTATATGCTTCATCAACCGGGATGTCAGAAAACTCAATGGTATAGCTTGCCGAGTCAAGTACTGTTTCAATTCCATCGCTGCTAATGACCTTGATCTGTAGTGTCGCCATTATATAAGCCACCGAGAATTCACTACCTCTTTGATCCTGCCAATTTACGGCACCCCGGTCATTAATGCCAGGCAGCCGATCTACAATAACCATGTCGTCGAAATAGCTTGAACTCACATTAGTAATATTATTTGTGTAAGTAACGATATCATCCGCGGTTTCTACGGTAATATAATTTCTTTCACCTGTCGAAGGTGTCCCTGTCGCCCAGTTGAATGAATCCTCTTTTTCCTCGATCTCCTTCCAGGAAACCGATCCGTGAGCACCAAGAGCATATACATAAGCGGAAGACTGTACTCCGGTAAAAATGCCGTTTTCGTCTCTTACCAGTTCGCCATGTCCGTCCTCTACTTTGTGGGCATCAAATTCCTGTTCCGGATAGATTGCCGCGTTATTTACATATGTCTGATAATTTGTCGCGTCATAGAAGGTGTAGATCGTCAACACCGCATACCCGCCGGCCTTGATCGCGTAATCTCCACCATTCAGTTCAAAGCGATATGTGTTCTTCCCATCTTCGCCATTTATTTCCTCATATGGTCCTGATACGTC
Source organism: Candidatus Fusicatenibacter intestinigallinarum (assembly GCA_019119555.1). Taxonomy (GTDB): domain Bacteria; phylum Bacillota; class Clostridia; order Lachnospirales; family Lachnospiraceae; genus Fusicatenibacter; species Fusicatenibacter intestinigallinarum. Next base: position 34,674 of record DWWU01000034.1, read on the forward strand.
CAGAAGGATTCCATCTTTATTCCCCCGGTCATCATATTTCTGAAGTGTAAATCGCTGGATGATTCTTGCTTTTTCTGCCTGTTCTTCTGTGATCAGTACAAAGGGGGCTGTTACAGCATCCTCTACACTGTAATTCTCCATGTCTATGGTCCCGTCGTTATAAAGCCGTATTTCCCATTTCACAATGGAATCAGACGCTATTATCTTATTGTCCGGAACATCCTTTGCATCCATCACCGTATCCGTATAGTTAAAATAAGAAACTGCCTCTTTCGTAATTCCCGGAACGATACCTTTCGTCGGTGTAATATCCACGGATGAGGAAATCACTCTGTATCCGTCTGTTCCCACACCTTCATCGGTAGCAGATCCGTTATTCTGGATTGCATCGTAAGGCGTATTCTTCGTTTTTATTTCCGGATAATCCACCTGCTGTACATTGGCATCCACCTTGATACTGGCCGTATTTGTCAGCGAAACGTCTTCTGTCACATTGTCATCAATGGAACATACTATAAGAAAGGATGTTGCCTGACCACTTTGAAGTACCAGCGGATTCTCATTACTCCTATCCCTAACGCTGAAGGTTATCCTTCCCGTGTCGTTTTCAGAAGTCTTCTTGATAAAAACATCTGCAAGTGAATTGTATTCAAGCTCGGTCTGAGCATTTCCCACATGATAATCTGCGATTTCGTTTAAAGGAGCTCCTGAAAATTCGTTTCCTGTTCCACTTCTTAAGGATACAAACGTTAATCCCTCCGGAAGTTCATCCGTCAATTCATAAATTGTCACATCACTTATACCAGTGTTTACTATACTAATACTGTATGCTACCATGTAGTCTTCCTGGTTTGGATCGTCCAAATCTATGGCGAATAAATTCTTACTGCTGAGTGTAGGATAATTGTTATATAATGCTTTTTTTGCAATTCCCCACACACTCTTCTGTAGATCCACCGATGCCTCACCGCTCTGGCGGTATCTGTTATCCAGAGAGATCTGCGTGGTCTGACCATCTCCAATTGTCACTGTGAATCCTTCATCCGGAGTGTAATCCGTTGCGCTGGAAGAACCGTTCAGTCGGTACTGGGAGTTGTAAAGAGTATAGTCACTTACTGTAGGTATAATTTCCTTGATTGTGTACTTTCCTGCTTCCAAAGTAATTGGAATAGTATAGAACTGATCTGCGTTCCACGTAAACTGTGTCAGATAATTTACCGTGAGTGTCTTACAATCTTCGGATACAGAAATATTAGCTCGTTCTCCCTCCGGTATATCATCAACTGAAGCAACAATCGGCTGTCCGTCCACTCTTTCAATCGTGAACTTAACATTCTGCATCTGTGTCCAATTATCTTCTCCAATCTGGCTTACATTGTATGAAGCAAACAGATCGCTGTTATTAATATTTACATAGATGTTTTTCGCAATGGCAATCCTGCTTCCGTCTCCTCCGTATACGGTTACAGAATCTTCCGCCTGATCTACACGAACTGTATTGGTAAAGGATACCGCTGTCCCGTTTTTCTGATCTTCGGTCAGCTTAATCTGCGCCTGATAGGTCTTTACTATGGATCCACCCGCTGGAATTGTTCCATTGATTGTCCATGTCAACACTACCCGTCCGTTATCTCTGGTCACCTTCACTGTTTCATTGTTAATAACCGTTGTATATTCAGCGCTTTGATCTATATAACCGTTTACAAATTCCTCCCAAGTCAGACCGGTATTCTGACCATTGACCAACAACTCATATCCGTAAGGCAGCATGCCGCTGGGCAGGGTATCCACAATCTCCAAATTTTCCTTCAGGCTGGGATTCTCCATATCATTGTTGATTGTCAGTGTATAATCAAAGATCGATTCGTCCCCATATACAATACTGGTATCCTGCTCAACTGATTTATCTACTGTAATTGGATATTTCACCGGTTTTACATCACTGTCTTCTGATCCGTCATCTCCAGTAATTCTATTAGTCAGCGTCCCCCCTTCTATCTCGTCGGTATTTACATTACAGGTGTAGAAAAATACCAAAGCATCACCTGACTTCACTGGATCTACTGTCCAGGAAAGAGTGTCGTTTTCCACAGAAAATGCCACATCATAGTTATTACCCTTCTCAGATGTCACTTGATAGGTTCTATTCTCGGTTACGTGATCGCCACCTTCTGAAAACTGTGCATACGCAAAGGTAAGTCCGCTGGGCAGTGTATCTGTAAATACAGACTGCTCTGTTGCATCCACGGAACTCGGATTTGTCACTTCGATTCTGTAGGTGATCTGTCCACCGTTTTCAACCTGCGTTCCTTCACTGGTCTTTTCAACATCAATCACTACTTTTGCATACTCTATATCTTCATCTGTTGTGAATCCTTTATAATTTGCAGTGTTTCGAATTGTACTGCCGTTACCCAGACCTGCCATAACAGGGTCATCCGCATCCTTCACTGTTGCATTAAATACCAGTTGAAACTCTTTCCCCACTGCAATCTCTTCTTCATGGGTCATCGTCCAGGTAATGGTATTTGTTTCAGCATTATACACAGCGTTCGACGGAAGCAAGCGAATCTGCTCCTGCGTCAATGTCAGATATACAGGAAGCGTATCCGTTACAGTATATAACTTACCCTCATCATCCATATTATCGATAGGATGATCACCCGTGTTTTTAAATGTAATCGTATACTGGATGGTCTCTCCGGCCTGTACAGTACTCTTGTTCGCCTCCTTTGTAAATTCCGCCTCCTCATCGGAAACCTGTGGGATCGTCGTTACTTCATCCTCACTTTTAGTTATATCATCATAATTTTTATACGGAACTGCAGTAAAATCCACATGATTCCGGATAATATCATCGTTACTGCTGACCTGATAATAATTATCTGTCAGTTTCAGATACTGAGAATATACCCGCATCTCCAGATCCAAGTTTGACTGTTCCCGGTCTGTCAGAGATGTGTCATTCAGATTCTGGTTTGGAATGTTCAGTTCATAGGTAATTCCGATTCGCTTTCCTGATTCAGGATCAGTTTTCCACTCAAGACTGGATACCGTACCGCCCTGAAGCTTGGTAAATTCCATGATTACTTCGCCTGATACCGTCTTGACCTGGCCTCCCTCGATCACTGCATCATCTGGAAACCAGATATTATTTTCAAAGGTCAGCGTATCCGTAATCTCAATATGATCTGTCCAGATTGCTCCGGTATCATCGTGATTGTGTCCAATAGCGGTAATCGTATAAATCAGAGTTCCGGAAAGATTATTTGTATCCGCATGAACCGCAATGGTATTGCTGTCTACTCCATTTACTTTTTTCATAACCGGATCCCATTCATTATCGGCCGTCCATGTAAGCGTTACGCCCGAAGACGCTGTATCTTTAGTGTTGTCCCATCCGCCGCCTCCGATCGTTGTTCGTTCTTTATCCGCCTCGACTGTAATACCTGTTTTCTTAGGCATGATACCGTTTTCACTCTCAAATTCCAGATCAAAATTGGCCGTTGCCCCCTGGGGAAGTGTAAAATGTACGTAACATTCTCCATCTATCGTTTCCAGATGCAGGATGATAGTCTCATTTCCGGAAACAACCCTATGTTCGCCATTCGCATCAAATCCCTGCAGACTGAGCCCTTCCGGCAACGTTCCAAGACTGATCCATACATCTGCGTCTCCATCCTGGTTTGCACCGGAATATGTTGCATTCACATACATAGTCAGAGGCTCACCGGTCTCCGTAGATGCAGATAACTCTCCAGAGGTCAGAAATGTGTTAATCGTAAGGCGCTGATTAACTCCACCACTGTTATTTCCGTTTTTTGTAAGATCTGAAAAGAAAGTAATCATACCAGATAAAATATCGCCATTTTCCCCGGATCTCTTTTCTATATTATTACCCTCGTTTTCTCCGGACGCCCCCTGTTGGTCTGTCACTCCTGCACACGCCACATACGCCTTACTCACCAGCCCATATCCCACGATATCGCTGCTGTCCGCGCCGTACTCATTCTTTACTACCTCATTATCAACATTTCCTTCAACCACCTGAATGGACGTCACGTTCCCGTCGTTGTCTGTCTTTACTTCACGGATGATTCCAATCTGCTGCTCTCTGTCCTGATCCTGTTTATTGAGAATAACAAGATCGCCTGCCTGGATATCCGCCGCCTTATCTGTTGTGTAATATCCGCTGCCCTCCATATCCGTGATCCACTCATTCAGGCTGTCTGTGTTCACCGGGAACTTGTCCGTCGGCACACCTGCGTAGTTCAGGACGAACGCTGCAAAGTATGTATCCCAGTCTCCGTATATGTCATCGCCTGCCCAGTCCGCATAGCGGGTATAGCCTTTTGTGGAACCATCTTCCGTCACGCTATAGTTTTCAGTACTTTCTCTGTAACCAATCTGGCTCTCTGCGATCGCAGCCGCGTCAGTTCCCCACTGGCCGGTGAGCTCACAGTCTGCGAATGCAGCTTTCCACTCATCCTCTGTCTCGACTGCTGCCGGATTGGAGTAACATGCTGTTGTATGGGTATGCTCTTCCATACCGCAGATCAGTTCTGTCCCTGTGCCGTAGCAGGTATCTGTATGAACATGCCCTGCACTCTCTTCCTGACCGCAGGTCAGTCGTTTCTCTGTGGCATAACATTCGTCAGTATGTGTATGTGCTCCTGCGCCTTCCTCCTGACCACAGGTCAGTCCGTAACATCCATCTGTATGCTGATGCTCCTCGCTCTCCTCCTGGCCGCAGACCAGACCGTAGCATGCATCTGCATGGACATGCCCTGCGCTCTCTTCCTGACCGCAGATTCGTTCTTCCGTCCGCACCTGGGTGTAACACGCCTCCGTGTGCGTATGGGCCCCCGCCCCCTCCTCCTGGCCGCAGACAACAGCCTGCCCATAGCACGCTTCGCTGTGTGTATGCTCCTCTTTGCCGCAGTATGTCGCTCCGCTCATGGCAATCCCGGGCACAATGAGCTGCCAGGATACGATACCCGCCACAAGGATACTGAAGCAGGCGATGACCGCATACAGCTTTCTCCTTCTTCTTTTTTTCTCTCTCGCATTTCTGACCTGTTTTCTAACATTTTCCTGCATAACTCTGCCTCACTTTTAACTCACAAATCCCAGTCTGTTGAGCGGCCATACACGGAACGCCACTCTGCCAACTATCTGTTCCTGTCCTACGAAGCCCACCTCACTGCTTCTGCTGTCTATGGATACGGAACGATGATCCCCCATCACAAAGAGTTTTCCATCCGGCACCTGGCACGGAAGCTGGATATCACATTCCCCCAGGGATTTGTCTGTGACATATGGTTCGTCGAGAAGTTCTCCGTTCACGTATACATTTCCTTCTTCATCGATATCTATGTAATCTCCCGCGGTGCCGATGACACGCTTCAGGAGTATCCTGCTCTGGTAATAAAATGCAATCGGGTCGCCTGTTTCGAAGTCATCCGTCTTCTGAAGCACCAGGATCTCTCCGTCCTTCAGCACCGGCTCCATGCTGTCCCCGGATACTTGTACGACCGGGAAAAACTGGGTCGATATAAGTACTGACACCGCCGCCACCACAATCAGAAATCCGACGGTGCTCAGGAGAGTTCTGCGGAATCTCTGCCGATACTTCAGCTTCTCCCTCTCTTTCGCTACCTCTTCCCTTGACGGGATCCGGATTTCACGCTGTTCGCTCCTGCTCATTCCTGTCTCCTTCCGGCTGATGTTCTTCTTCCTCTGTCTTTTCCGCACCGGCTGATATTTTCTGTCTTATCTCATCCGCGGCGTCTGAGATTTTTTTCTTCATCTCTTCCGCCTCGTCATGTGCATTCCTGCGGATCTGTGCCGCGTCAGCTTCTGCTTTCTCACGGAGTTCTTTCGCCTCGTTTTCCGCTTTCTCCAGGATTTCTTTTGCCTCAGTTTCTGCTTTTTCCAGCATCACATTCCTCTCGGCCTCCATTCTCTCCCGGAGCTTTTCCTCTTCGGTTTCCATTGTTTTCCGGAGCTCCTTCGCCTCAGCTTCCGCTTTCTCACGAACCGCCTTTGCCTCGGTTTCCGCCTTCTTCCGGAGTTCTTCTGCACCGGACTTTGCTTCCCTGATGAGCCGTTCCGCCGTAAAAGCCGCTTCCGCTGTCCTCTGGCTCGCCTCCAGTTCCTCCCTGCGAACCGCTCCCCGGACGCTTATAAGATACTGATCTGCCGTCCGCTGCGCCGTCTCCATCAGTTCATTCAGTGCGACTGCAGCCTGGGCAATGGACCCGGCTTTCTCCATCTTCAGTTCTCTGTCAGCCAGCTTTTTCTTCAGTTCTTCCGTCTCTTTCTTCTGGTCCTCCAGTCCTTCCTGGAGCTTATATATGATGTCTACCAGTTCAAGACGCTTCAGCTTTCTGAATTCCGTCTGCGCCATCTTCTCACTCCTCTTTTTCCGTCAGCAACCGTTCCTCCGAATTGGGATTTTCATCCGCACACTGCCTCTGTATCTCTGCTTCCGGTATATGGCCGCAGCTGTCGTCCTCCCTCTGTTCCGTATTGTCTTCTACATCAAGCGCGTTATCGATCAGCTTCAGAAGTTCCAGCGCGCTCCGAAAGGCCCGTGTTTCCTGCCCTTCCGCCCAGGTGACCTGCCCCTGCCAGGTGGCATTCTGCCGGTACTGTACCCGAACAACGAAGGTTCCCAACATTCCTTTCTGCCTCTGATTTTTTCTTTTGTCTGTCACCTCTGCTGCCTCCCGTCGTACTTTTTTCTTCTTTTCTGTAAAACATCGTGCCTGGGTGGACGCCTGCGGATTGTTGAGCATGTCATACAGTTCTTCCATTCGCTTAATCATCTGCAGCGTATTTTCAAACCGGATCGACTTTTCACTGCAGCAGTGATATAAACGTCCGCTGTAATCTTCATTTTTTTTACTGTCCGCGCAAATCGTCACCAGATTCGGCGCCTCATAATAGAAAAATTTCTCTCCCACAAGCTCAACCTTCCCGTCTTCCGGCAGTCCCCCGCCTTGATAGGTTCATTCTACACGGTCATCCATTAACACCATGCGTTACATTTCATCCTATTTTCTGCGCCATGTAATTGCGCTCTGCACCCTGACGCCCGGCATTCTTCCGCCGGGACTTTGCGCACGTACGGCATCCGCCTGTCGGGCTTATAGCGCATTATGGCGCAAAAAAGGCTTTCCCAAACCATAGCGTTAAAAGCTTATGGTTTGGGAAAGCCTTGTATAAGTTCCCGTTTATGTATTGAAGAATCACAGCCGTTCAGCAAGACGGATCCATTGTGAAAAAAGCCGTTCTGCCGGAGCCTTACGCCCGAAAGCTGATCTTCGGCGCTCCGCATTCCACATCAATTACAGATGAAACATAATATTCAATACAGTTTTTCCAGTATTTGTGTTCTTCCGCGAAGTTTGTGGTAATACGGTCAGAAACCAGGCTGCAGTTCTCTTCATTTGTGCCGATCAGCAGAATCAGAAACTGATTCACGCTGTACTGCGTATAGGAATCTCCCTTCCGAAGACTGCGTTTGATCGCAAGCTTCAGCTCCCCGGACATACGTTCCAGCTTGCTTCCGCTTTCCATCGGATTCCCGTTTCCATCCGTCAGCGTACAGAGCATCAAATATACCGACTGCCCATTCCGCTCAATCATCCGACGAATCAGCCGGTAACCGTCGATAAAGCTTGGCAGACTGCAGTAGTAAGCGCCGGTCTCTTCTCCTTTCTCCTGAAGGCCTCCTTTGATATCGGGCATCGCTTTCGGAACATTCCTGATCCGTTTGCTCATTTCCCGGAACTGATGAATCATGCGCTCCGAAGGCTGGATTCCCAGTTCCTCGAAGAACAGGCGGGAGGTATCCTGATAAACCTGCATTGCCTCTTCATCCCGTTCCATTCCCATCAGGGCTTCAATCTTATAGCATTGCCACTCATCAAACGGATACAGATCGCTGGTATCGGCCGATAATCGAAGCATTTCCTCAAAGTTTTCGCAGCGCTCCAGATATTCCAGTACTTCCTGAAGCGTTTCTTCATATTCGTTTTTGTATTTTACCGCTTCCAGCAATACCCAGTCTTCACCGGACAGTTTCGGGAGAAAATCTCCCTGATACAGTTCCAGCGCTTTCGTCTGAAGCTCCGCTTTCTTTTCCGGGTTTTTTTCATCTTTTGCTTTTTCCGTCAGAGACTGGAACTCCAGCACATCGATGATCGTCGGGACAGAACTACTCCAGATATACACGCCGTTCACAATTTTTATATATTCTTCTTCAGGAAGGCCCGCTTCTGCCAGCTGTTTTCTCAGACGGTGTATCGACACCCGAAGATTGTTGGACGGATCCGACAATCCGCCGCGTCCGTATAAAATCTCGATCAGTTCTTTCCGCGGTATGCCGGTCTCTTTCTTATACAGCAACAGTTGAAGCAGCTGCATCAACTTGGATGCCGGGTTTTTTTTAAATGTAATCAGCCTGTCACCATACATTATGGAAAAACCACCGAGCATCTGTACTTTGAGCACCTCGTTTTTACACATGCTTTTCTTCTTCTCCCGGTAATTTCTTCAGTTTTCAGATACCATGCCAACCATGATTGACCTGTGTTACAGTCAGCCAGATCTGTGCGTTTCCTGTATAGGCTGCAGGAAATCATAATGTCTGCCTGTAGATTTTTACAGTTTCAAGTCTGGATTTTCGGGAATGATATTATATATAATGATAACTGCAGACTTTCGCAGAAGATAATATTCTGCGAAACTATCTTGGAATAATTTTAACGTTGCTCATCAGGTTTGTCAAGCCGCTGAACCGGAGATTTTTATATGCCGATTTTCATATATCCGGAAGTTATGGCAATGTCGGATAAATTTTCGTATAAACAATCAGGAGGAGAGCTATGAAGAACTCACAGGCTACCGGGAAAACAGCAAGTACCATCTATTATCATGAAATGGCGCAGGAATGGCTGGAATACAGTGAATTTCGCTTAAAAGAATCCAGCTATCAGAAATATCGGGGAATTATGAACAAATATCTGCTTCCTGCTTTTGGAGTCTATCAGATTTCACAGCTGACAACGAGTTGCGTCGGAGAATTTCTGAAGCATCTGAGAGTGACGGATCTGAACAGAAAAGGGGGAAGATTATCGCCCCAGTATATCAACAGTATTCTGACGGTGTTTCGGGAAACTTCCTATTACAGTGCAGCCAGGGGATGCCCGTTTCCATGTGATTTCCATTATCTTTCTCAGAAAGTGGAAAAGCGGGAATGCGCAGTTTTTTCTCATGAAGAATCTACCCGCCTGGTTTCTTATCTTCTGAAGGACATGGATCGGTCAAAAATGGGAATTCTGCTCTGTTTTTATACTGGAATGCGGTTGGGAGAACTCTGCGCCTTAAAATGGGAAGATATTTGTATGGACGACAAACTGCTGAAAATTTCCCATACAATGCAACGGCTTTCCACAACGGATTCCGTTTCTCCCCGAACGAAAATCATTATCACTGAGCCGAAAACCCCCTGCTCCAAACGGGAAATCCCGCTCCCTGAATTTCTGCTTCAGATGGTCCGGAAGTTTTCATGTAAAGAAAAAGAAGCTTTTTTTCTGACCGGAAGAACAGATAAATTGGTGGAACCCCGGGTAATGCAGTATCGTTTCTTGAGATATACGAAGGAATGTGGTATCCGATCTCTCAATTTCCATGCGCTCCGCCATACGTTTGCGACGCAGTGCGTGGAGATGAATTTTGAGCTGAAGAGTCTGGCGAAATTCTCGGACATTCCAGCGTAAATATCACACTGAACCGCTATGTTCATTCCTCCTGGGAAATGAAAAAGAAAAACATGGACAAGCTGTTTCTTTCTTGTCCTGAACCCTGATTTTTCGCAGAATATTATCTTCTGCGAAACATTTTCATTTTTCGCTCTGTTTCCACGAAAAAAACGCAGCAAAGTGCATTTTCTCATGCTGCTTTGCTGCGTTTTCTATTGACAGTTCCGTTTTTTTCCGGCAATTGTTCTATCTGGAGGATGTTCGAAACATATACCTCCGCGCTTCCCGTTTATTCCTCCGTTTCCAGATACGTTCTGAGCATCTCCATCTCATCGCTTCTCAGGCAATGCTTCCACCGGGGATCCTGCATTTTTTCCATGCAGAGTTTCAACGGCATCCACCGGACTTCTTCCACTTCCTCCTGCTGAAGCTTCAGCTGCTCCGGTTCCGTGTCCATCGGCAACACATAGACTTTCGCCAGCTCGTCGTCCAGGTAAGGTCTGCCGCGGAAGTTTTCTTTCGTCAGATCGCGGTTCCATCCGACAAATTTCAGCTGATTTTTTTCAGCCGTAATTCCAAGCTCTTCCTCCAGCTCTCTCAGCGCCCCCTCTTCATATTCATCGCCGGTCTGCAGATGCCCCGCACAGGAAATATCCCAACAGCCCGGATAAGACTCTTTTTCCCTGCTCCGCTTCTGGAGCAGTACCTCCGGCTGTCCGTCCGCCGTCTTCCGGGTCAGCCAGACATGTACTGTCCCGTGCAGTCTTCCATCCCGATGCGCTACGCTTCGCTCCATCACAACGCCGGTCTTGCTGCCGTCCTCCCGCCTCTCGTCAAACAGCTCCAGCGGTTTTCCGTCCAGTACGGCTTCTTCCAGCCTGTCGTACCAATAGACAAGCTTCAGGCTGAAGAAAGGATGTTCCTCACTCAGAAGATAGAAAAAGATCTTGTCACCCTCCCAGATATTCAGCGCCAGTGCCTTTTCTTTGGGAACCCATTCCAGGGTTCCTTCGTCACACGCCGCCGGCGTTCCCTCAAACCCGTCGGCGGTATACAGGCACATATACTCACACAGCGTTTCCGTGCAGAAGGTTACGATTCCGCGGAATCTCCAGGACGTCAGTGTATATCCCGTCTCTTCTTTTACTTCCCTGAGCAGACACTCTTCCGGAGACTCTCCTTCTTCAAAATGACCGCCGACACCGATCCATTTATCCTTATTGACGTCCTGCTCCCTGGCCGTCCGGTGCAGCATCAGGTACTTTCCGTCTTTTTCCAGGTAGCAGAGCGTTGTCATACAGCTGCGCTTCTCTTCTCTCATTTTCCTTCCTCCTGATCTGAACTTCGATGGAACTTCAGGTTACAATTCAGCCCTTTTCCCCGATCCAGTTATCCCGGTTGATCGCTTCCATCTGGCTCCGGTTTTCCCGGATGATCACCTGGAGATCCGGTCTGGAATAATTGACGATCCCTTTCCCGAGATACTCGTGGGTTCCCCGGCAGAACACGCTGACCACATCTCCTTTCTGGAAATCTCCTTCCATCGCAACAATTCCCTTGGGCAGAAGACTCTTCTCATACTTCTGCAGGGCGTCCGCCGCCCCTTCGTCCACATAGAGATTTCCCATACTCTGCGCATAAAACGCCATCCACTGAAGACGGGTCCTCATGCTGCGAAGCGGCGCTTTGAAATAGGTGCCGTGGGCCGTTCCGTTCACAGCTCCCACAAGCGATCCCTTTTCCCTCGACGAGCAGATAAAAACAGGAACGCCCGCGCGGGTGGCCAGTCTGGCCGCCGTCAGCTTGGTCCGCATTCCGCCGGTTCCATTGCTGCTCCCGGCTCCGCCCGCTCCCCGGATCAGCTCGTCCGTGACCTTTTCCACCACGTCGATATGGCGCGCCGTCGCATCCCTGGAAGGATTCGCCGTATAGAGCCCGTCGATATCCGTCAGCAGAACCAGGAGATCCGCATGCATCATCGCCGCCACCTGCGCCGACAGCGTGTCATTGTCTCCCAGCTTCAGCTCTTCGATGGCGATCGTATCATTTTCATTGATCACCGGAACCGCTCCCCGGTTCAGGAGCACGGAAATTGAACTGAAAATATTCTTATATCGTCTGCGATCCTCAAAATCACTCCGGTTCAGCAGAATCTGCGCGCATGGGATCTGATACTGATGAAACTCTCTGGTATATTCCTCCATCAACAGCCCCTGGCCCACCGCCGCGGCCGCCTGCTTGTCGGCAATACGAACGGGCCGTTTATGAAATCCCAGTCTTCGGAATCCGGCCGCCACCGCGCCGGAAGAGACCAGAATGATCCGGTTCCCTGCATGGTACAGCTCCGCCATCTGAGACGTAATGTTCATAATCTGCTCCGGATTCAGGCTGCCGTCCTCTTTCGTCAGCGAGCTGGTGCCGACTTTCACTACAATTGTCTGCTTTTCCATTCTGTTTTCCTCTCCATATATAAACAGCACACACGGCGGCGCCCGCGGCAGATTTTGCTGCGCACAGCCATGTGTGCATGTTCCTCGTATACAAATTCATTTTTTCCGGACAGCCGGCGCATCACTGCACTTTCTGAATCTTATCCGTCCGGTTGGTTTCCTTGATAATATAGTGAGGTCTCTTTTTAACCTCCATATATGTTTTGGACACATACTGTCCCATGATTCCCATACAGAACAGCTGAATGCCTCCGATGAACATGATAATACAGACAAGAGACGGCCATCCGTCCACCGGATCTCCGAAGATCAGCTTCCGGGCACAGATTACGATAATCATGCAAAACGCCAGGAAGGTGAACAGGATTCCTGACCAGGAAGCAATCATCAGCGGCGTCTGAGAGAAATTCACAATACCGTCTATGCTGTATTTCAGAAGTTTCCAGAAATTCCACTTGGTCTCCCCGGCCACGCGCTCTGCATTTTCATAGGGAAGCCATTTTGTCTTAAACCCGATCCAGCCGAAGATTCCCTTGGAAAACCGGTTGTATTCCCCCATTTCCACAATGGCGTCCACCATATCCCGCCGCATCAGGCGGAAATCCCTGGCTCCGTCCACGATATCCGCATCTGAGATTTTATTGATAATTTTATAAAACAGTCTGGCAAAAAAAGAACGGATCGGAGGTTCTCCTGTTCTGGAAACACGCCTCGTCGCCACACTGTCATATTCTCCGCTCTCCAGCGCTTCCACCATTTCCGGGAGCAGCGACGGCGGATCCTGCATATCCGCATCCATCACAGCCACATAATCTCCTCTGGCGTTGCAGAAACCGGCATACATCGCAGCCTCTTTTCCAAAATTTCTCGAAAACGAGTAGTAGAATACCCTCTCGTCCCGCGCTGAAATTTCCTGCAGCAATTCCAGCGTACGATCCTTCGATCCGTCATCCACAAACAGAAATTCAAATTCGTATTCCGGCATGGATGCGCTCACCTTCGCCACCTCTTCGTAAAAAATCGGCAGTGCCTCTTCCTCATTATAGCAGGGCACAATCAACGATATCTTCCGCATAAAAACTTCCTCTCCCCAGGCGTTTCCCTGTCTTTTTCCTCCTGTGGGCAGATCTGACTTCCCACAGCATCTCCGACATAACCGTTCAGCAACACGGAACGGTTATTCTCTGGCTAACAGTATAGCACAGAATATCAGGGGAAACAATCTGCAATTCTTTGCCTTTTTCGCCGCATGTAACAGTTCGGCCAGGTCTGTGCATTTCTGTCCACATATTGCATTTCTCTCTGTCTTTGTGTATAATTGAAGCACTGGAATGTGCCTGAAAAACAGAAGCATGGCGGCAGGCGACTCATACTTTCATCTATGCTTCAGATCAAGAAAAAAAGAGTAAAAGGAGTATTTGCTCATGTCAACACCAACCTATGAACAAATCTATACCACATTGAAAGAACAGGATCAGCTGCATCTGCTGAAATATTACAATGAACTGACTCCGGACCGGCAGGCGTCCCTGCTGGAGCAGATCAGCACAATCGACTGGAACCTGATCCATATGGCAGGTCAGAAGCCGGCCTCCGACGAAAAGGCCGGAAAACAAATCGAACCCCTCGGCGCGATGGAACTGACGGAAATCGAAAAGCGCCATGACGAATTTGAAGCGATCGGCCTGGAAGCTCTGCGCGCGCAGAAAACAGGCGCCGTTCTTCTCGCAGGCGGCCAGGGAACCCGTCTCGGCTTCGACAAACCGAAAGGAATGTTTAACATCGGAGTCACCAGACCGCTGTATATCTTTGAATGTCTGATCAACAATCTGATGGACGTTGTAAAGCAGGCCGGCACCTGGATTCCTCTGTACATTATGACCAGCAGAAAAAATCACGAGGAGACAACCTCTTTTTTCCGGGAACACAACTATTTTGGCTACAATCCGGAGGAAATCCGTTTCTTCCAGCAGGATATGGCTCCCTCTGTCGGTTATGACGGAAAGGTGCTTCTGGAAGCCAAAGACCGAATCAGTATGTCTCCCAACGGCAACGGCGGATGGTTCTCTTCCCTGTGCCGCGCAGGATACCTGAAAGAAATGCAGGAGCGGGGGATCGAATGGCTCTCTGTCTTCTCCGTGGACAATGTCCTGCAGCGCATCAATGATCCAGTCTATGTAGGCGCCGTCATCTCTTCCGGCTGCGACTGCGGCGGAAAGGTGGTCCGGAAAGCTTCCCCGAACGAGCGCGTGGGCGTGCTCTGCAGGGAGAGCGGAAAACCGGCAATTGTCGAATATTATGAAATGACCGACGATATGCGCAGTCTCCGGGATGAAAACGGAAATCTTCTGTACAACTTCGGCGTCACGTTAAACTACCTGTTCCGCCTGAAACGCCTGGAAGAAATCCGCGAGAAGAAACTGCCGGTCCATATTGTGGAGAAGAAAATTCCCTATATCGATGAAAATGGAAACGAAGTGAAACCGGAAGCTCCCAACGGCTATAAATTCGAAGATCTGGTTCTCGACATGATCCACATGATGGACAGCTGTCTGCCCTATGAGATTGTGAGAGAGAAAGAATTCGCTCCTGTCAAGAACAGAGAGGGCGTGGACTCCGTAGATACCGCCAGAGAACTTCTGACCAAAAACGGCGTTCAGATCTGAAAATCCGAAAAACTGTAGTTACTGTTCCGCCGGCGGAACGGTTGCAAAAAACCTGCCGCGGCGAAGCGCTGTATTTCAACAGCCTTCTGCCGCGGCAGGTTTTTTCAGTTGGTTCCCGGTTACAGTTCAGCCGTTTCGCCGGCGGTCTGTTATATCTGTGTCTCTCCCGCCTTCAGAACCATCTCTTTTTTCTCATTTCCTTCGTAAATCTCCACGATAAGATCCGTATGGCTTCCCTCCACGGTAATCTGAAGCTGTCCGTCTTTCTTCACAGCAGAAATCGTATTTACCGTATTTCCGAGAAGATCCGGAATTTTCGCTGTCATCCGGACGCCTTCCTTCGGCTGATAAATCCGGATCGTCGCGTTTGCACTGTAGTCATAATCCGGACGTGTCTCGTCCTGTCCCATGACAAGGATGGAAGCTTCCCTCACATACAGCGGCATGGAGAAATAATCATAAGTTCCCTGATACCATCTGCCGCCTTCCCTGCACTGTCCGGTCAGCAGATCGGTCCACGTTCCCTCCGGAAGATAGTACTCCGCCACATGATCCTCACGGAATACCGGCGCGACCAGAAGCGCATCACCCAGCATATACTGCTGATCCAGATACCTTGCCGCCGGATCCTGCGGATATTCAAATACCATCGGACGCATCACCGGGATGCCTTCCTCATGGGCTTCCACAGATTTCTGGTAGACATACGGCATCAGCCGACATTTCAGATTCGTGAAGAATCTGACAACTTCGCTGGCCTCATCGTCAAATACCCACGGCACACGGTAACTCTGAGAACCATGCAGACGGCTGTGGGTGGACATCAGGCCGAACGCCGCCCATCTCTTGTACAGATCCGGCGTCGCCGTGTTCTCAAATCCGGAGATATCATGGCTCCAGAAAGAAAAGCCGCTCATCGCGAAAGAAAGCCCACCGCGCAGGGTCTCTGCCATAGACGGATAATTTGCAGAGCAGTCGCCGCCCCAGTGAACCGGGAATTTCTGTCCGCCGACTGTCGCGCTTCTCGCAAACAGCACCGCCTCATTTTTGCCGCGGTTTTTCTCCAGAAGCTCAAACACCGCCTTGTTATAGAGATATGTATAGAAATTATGCATTGCCTGCGGATCACTGCCGTCATGGTAGACCACATCCACCGGAATGCGCTCGCCGAAATCTGTCTTGAAGCAGTCTACACCGCAGTCCAGAAGCGTCTGCAGCTTGTCGGTATACCATTTCACAGCATCCGGATTCGTGAAATCCACAAGCCCCATGCCTGCCTGCCAGTTATCCGTCTGCCATACACCGCGTCCGTCCGCGCGCTTCAGGAGATATCCGTTTTTCACACCCTCCCGGAAAAACTCTGTTCCCTGGGCAATGTACGGGTTGATCCACACGCAGATATGCAGTCCCTTGTCATGATATTTTTTCAGGGTCGCGCGGATATCCGGGAAACACTTCTTGTCCCACTCAAAATCACACCAGTGAAACTCATGCATCCAGAAGCAGTCAAAATGGAACACGCTGAGCGGAATCTCTCTCTCCTCCATGCCCTCGATGAAAGAGGTCGTCGTCTCCTCGTCGTAATTGGTCGTAAAAGAGGTAGACAGCCAGAGTCCGAAGGACCACGCCGGAGGCAGCGCCGGGCGGCCGGTCAGCTTCGTATATTCTCTCATAACATCCTTCGGGTCCGGTCCGTGGAACAGATAGTATTTGATTCTCTCGCCCGGAACAGAAAATCCTACGTACTCAACCTTCTCGCTGGCAACCTCAAAAGATACCCGGTCCGTGCTGTCCACGAGAACGCCATACCCGTTATTCGTCATATAGAACGGCACGCACTTATAGGAAACCTGGGAGGCCGTGCCTCCGTCCTCATTCCAGGTATCCACCGTCTGCCCGTTTTTGACAAAGGCTGTAAACCGCTCGCCAAGACCGTATACACACTCGCCCACCTGCAGGGACAGCTCGCTGACCATATACGGCTCATACTCCTCGCACATATAGTTGTTTGCCGGAAGCATTGTACTCTCCTTGCGGTTCCATCTCATATAGCCGAGATTACGGAATCCGCTGCCGGTCAGAACTTTTCCGTCCGCCTCAAATGTATAGGCAAAATTCTCTCTCTGCACGCGAACCTGTACCTTTCCCGTGTCCAGAACCGCCTCAGCCTCATCTACGGTCACACGGACATTTTCATAGATTCCCTCTTCCTTCTCAAAGCTGGGAACGCCGTTGTCATATGCCTCATAATGCCATGCCTCCATGGAAATCGTATCCGGCGTATGCGCCACAAACTCAATGGTAATCGTCGGCAGATTCAGCGTTGCCCCACGGCTCTCGATCTTTTTCGTCGTCGCCAGAATCCTCATACCTCCCGGAATCTTTTCCACTTCATACGCCTGCATTGCGTAGGATGCATTCGCCTTCTCGCTTGGCAGCCAGTAACCTTCCGTAAATTTCATACGATATTCTCCTTTCACACCGATGTCTCTGTCTTTCCTCAGCAGCGGTTCAGCATCCTGAACGGCCGCTTTTCCGATACTCCAAATGTATCACATTTCTCGCTGTGAAAACAGGTCGTATCCTGTGAAAAAATACGTCGATATTATCTTTCTGAACATTCCGCCTCATGGCTTCGCCAGTTATCCGTTCCCTTCCCCGTTCAATACTTTATAAAGCAGATCCGCAAACGGTTCCATCGCATTTTTTGCCTCCTCCACCGTGTTCGTCTGCGCGCCCACCTCCAGCAGCAGCGACCGGGGTCTCAGGTGCAGATTGTACCGGTAGCCTTTCAGATAAATGCACCGGGTGTAGCCGGGATAATACTGCTTCGCCAGATATTCCAGCTGAAACGAGAAGGCCAGATTATCCTGAATATACGGATTCGGGAGATAGGAGATTTCCCCGTTCTGATTGGTTCTGCTCAGTCCGTTGAAAAACATCACCTGAGCCGTCTGTTTCCCGTTCACCTCCGTAACCAGATGCTTGGACGCATCCACGCCATCCCTGTGCAGGTCAATCACGATCTCTATCGTCGGATGCTCCTGCAAAGCCTGGCTGATCACCGGCTCGGCATAATTATAGGCGGCGCTGCGGTCCAGCTGACCATCCACAATGTCGAACGTGTCCGTAATATGCAGGACCTGGTACCCATACCGTTCCTGCAATAGTTCCGCAAGATAATCGCCGACTCCGATCACTGTGGTGGAGGTATCTCCCTCTACAGAATTCGCAAACCCCTCCTGGGAATGCGTGTGGTAAATAAGAATCTGAGGATTTTCCGGATCCTTTTCCAGCTTCATATCTTTTCCCAGCAGCGCCTCCGCGTTGATCTGGGATTCCAGCGCTGTCGTCGTCGGATCCACCACGAAAAAATTGTTCAGCAGATAGTTGAAATCCGCCAGCTGTTCTCTGGGAATCTCCACCTGTTTCTGAAGCGCCGTGCCCTCCGGGATCTGCGCCGCCTCCATGGCCTCGTCTGTCTGCGCCCCGCTGTCCGCTTCCGCCGTCTCACTGTTCGGTCCACCTTCCGGGCTGCTCTGACTTTCCTGATCCGTGCTCTGACCTTCCTGGTCTGTGCTCTGACCTTCCTGCGCCTGCTGATTCTCCTCTGTGACAGCCTGCGCCTGATTTTCTTCCTGGCTTTTCTGTGCGATCAGCTTCTCATTTTCCTCACGGATCGCCTCCGCGGTCTCGGAATCTTCTATGATGGCCTCCTCCCCGCAGTCCGTCTCCTGAAAAGACAGAATGGGAAACTGTTCTCTTACCGTCTGCAGAACCGCCGAAAACAAATCATCCGGCAGTTCCTCCTGCCCATAATCCATCCCGGGCAGAAACAATTCCGCTGCGCAGGCGCCCGCCTGGGCGTAGGCCTTTCCAAGAATCCTCCCGCCCTGACCGCCGCTCTTCTGCTCCCACATCGAATAGCATTTTCCTGCCAGATAAATCCCCACGAGAATCACACACAGGATCAGTATCCCGCGCACCTTCTTTTCCAGATCATTCATATCATCACCTTTAACTATGATATGTCTGGTCTCGTCCGGAAAGACCTCAGGAAAAAGCCATATTCAGCCCTTCTGAGATAGTGAAGCTCAGACGCTTCACTGTCTCGTCAATATCCTTCGGCGTCACATACATGCTTGTCAGCGACGGGCTGATCAGTTCCGACAAAAATTCATCCATCTCCGATTCCTCCAGAGATTCCAGAAGCTCCGCCACCGCGTCATGAAGGATCGTCGCCGCATCCACGACCGTCGGAACTCCGATACCGATCACAGGAATCTTCATTGTCTCCCGATTCAGTCCCGTTCTGTAATTTCCCACGCCGGAGCCCGGACTGATTCCGGTATCCGTCAGCTGTATTGTACAGTTCAGACGGCGGATGCTTCTCGCAGCAAGCGCGTCGATGACCACCAGAACATCCGGTTTCGTCTCAGCAATCACTCCCTGGACAATTTCCTGCGTCTCCATCCCGGTCTGAGCCATCACCCCGGGAACCAGCGCGCTGACCCGGATCACGTGCTCCTCTCCCATTGCCGCCACGCCGTACTCGTTGACAATATGCCTGGTGATCTGGAGATTATCCACAACCATCGGACCAAGCGCATCCGCCGTAATGTCCCGGTTGCCAAGCCCCACCACCAGCACGGAACAGTCCTGATCCTTTGGCAGCATTTTTTTCAGACAGCGGGCAATCTCCTCCGAAATCTCCCGATGGTATTCATCGTCAGGCACCGCCAGATTGGGAGCTTCCATCGTCACATAAGTTCCCACAGGCTTTTCCATCAGCCTTGCCCCCTGCTCTGTCTCGATTTTTACCAGCGTTGTCCACAGATCCCGTCCTCTGTTATAGCGTTTTTTTATCTCCACACCCGGAATTTCCACCTGATCTTTTTCAAATTTTTCTCCGTTTTCCATCGCAAGATCTGTGCGGACTCTGAACCTTCCAATCATAAGAATCTCCTTTCCCTTCTCACTCCGGCTGCCGCGCAGCAGCTCCGGTCTTTGTGCTGCCGCAGACCAACGGTAACTTCTGACATAAGCATTTCCATATAACTTTTTTTTACTCACTTTTTGTTATAAATTATTCCGGCCGTCTGGAATCGTAACCGTTCAGCCAGCGGAACTGTTATGACATCCATTCATTGGAATTCGCAGATATTCCTTGTTTTGCATGAAAAAATAGCTTAGAATAAATGTACGGTTACAGTTACAACGATTACCGGTTACAAACTGTCCCCAAAGGAGCTTATTTATGAAAAGTATCTTAGAAGATATAAAAAATCAGGATTATAAGAAAGTTTACCTGCTTTACGGAGATGAGGCTTATCTGAAGCAGCAGTACAAACACAGGCTGCTCCAGGCGCTGGTTTCCGAAGAAGACACAATGAATTTTTCCCGCTTTGAGGGAAAAGGCATCAATGTACGCGAGGTGATCGATCTTGCGGAGACAATGCCGTTTTTCTCTGACCGCCGTGTGATTCTGATGGAAAACACAGGTTTTTTCAAAACCAAGTCCGAGGAGCTGGCGGAATACATGTCCACGCTCCCGGACTATATCTGTTTTCTCTTTGTGGAAGATGAAATTGACAAGAGAAACCGTATGTACAAGGCCGTTCAGAAATACGGGCGAGCGGTGGAATTTTCCACCCAGGACGAAAAAACGCTGATGACCTGGGTGCTCAGCATACTGAAAAAGGAAAACAAAAAGATTACCCGTCCGGATATGGAGCTTTTTCTTGGAAAAACCGGAACGGATATGGGAAATATTGAAAAGGAGCTGGACAAACTGCTGGCCTATACCATGGGGAGGGAAGTGATCACCTCCTCCGATATCGAGGCCGTATGCACCACACAGATCACGAATCGGATTTTTGACATGATCCGGGCAGTCACGGAAAAGCGGCAGCGCAGAGCGCTGGATCTGTACTATGATCTCCTCGCGCTCAAAGAACCTCCCATGAGAATTCTCTTCCTTCTCGCAAGACAGTTTAATCTGCTCCTGCAGGTGAAAGAACTGGCGGCGGAAGGCTGCGACCAGTCAACCATTGCCAAGCGCACCGGTCTCCAGAGTTTTGTGGTGAGAAATTATCTGCCAATGGCGCGGAAATACGAACGGGACGCTCTGAAGAAAGCGGTGGAGGACTGTGTAGACACAGAAGAAGCGGTGAAGACAGGGCGTCTGACGGATGTGATGAGCGTGGAACTGCTGATTATCCGGTACAGCTGCAACCGTTCAGACAGCTGAACGGCTACGCATCCGGCCATGAAAAGGAAAAACTCCCGGCCACATGACGGTATAGCCGGGAGTTTTCCTTTATGATTTATTTATGCGATTGAGTTTACAGCTTTGCTCAGGCGGGAAACCTTTCTTGCAGCGTTGTTCTTGTGATAAACGCCTTTCGAAGCAGCCTTGCTGATCGTAGAAATCGCATCTGTCAATGCGGCATTTGCTGCTGCCTTGTCGTTCGCAGCCACTGCAGCCTCTACCTTTTTCATAGAAGTCTTAACTGCGGAACGGATGGATTTGTTGCGCGCAGCCTTTGTCTGATTTACAAGGATTCTTTTCTTTGCGGATTTAATGTTAGCCAAACTGTACACCTCCAAACTAAATTTTCATTTGATCTTTTTCTGAATTCGAGTTCTGTGTTTCGGGAACAGACACGGGCGTTCCTTCGAAACATGCTTTATTATTTTATGATATCCGCGGGCGTTTGTCAAGAGTTTTATTCCCGCCAATCCAAAATAATGGGTAATAATACAGCAATTCAGCCCGCTGAACGGTTACGGTAACCGATCATCGTGCAGCGGAGGCCATCTGTGGTGCAGATCAGCGCTCCCGCGTCAGCGGTCACATAGTAATCGGTTCCCACATCCTCCAGTCTCTGCAGAAGCTCCTGATGCGGGTGTCCGTAGCGGCCGGAGGAGGAACAGGAGATCACCGAAATCTCCGGCTGCACAATCGCGAGAAGTTCTTCCGGCGTAGAGTTTCTCGACCCGTGGTGCGCGACTTTCAGATAATCATACTGGAAGGGATTCTCTTCCAGCTGCCGCCAGAGTTTTTCCTCTCCTTCCCCCTGCACATCTCCGGTCAGAAGGGCGTCAAATTCTTTATAGTGCAGCGACAGGACAACGCTGCCGGCGTTTGGTTCCTCCTCATAGGATTCATCATCCGGGTGCAGAACCTTCAATGTCAGTTCCCCGGCGGTGATCCTGTCTCCCTTTCTGAGATAGGCGACGGCAGCCCCGGCTTTCCCGGCCAGCTCCTCCAGTTCTGCCGCGCACTCCCCGCCCTGCATCCACAGAGGCAGGAGCAGCCGGCGGATGCGCAGCGCCGTCATTCCCTTTCCGCTCATCTCAAGCAGTTCACGGATTCCGTTGACGTGGTCCTCATCGGAATGGGTCACAATCACTGCGTCCAGCGTGCGGATCCCCTGACTCTTCAGGTAAGGAAGAATCCTGTAGTTTCCCACATTCTTTTCATCGCTGCTTCCGCCGTCGATCAGCCAGGTGATCCCGCCGCCTTTCCGGACCACCAACGCGTCTCCCTGACCCACGTCCAGCGCGGTAACGGACAGCGGCGGATTCCGCCGAACCAGGAGACAGGCTGTCGCCAGCACCAGAATGGCAGCGCAAAGCGCAGTTCCTCTGGGCGACCTCCAGAACCTGGCCGGCGGTTTCTCCATATTTTCCTCCCGCGATATCCGGGAAATTGCAAGGAGGACCGCGGTCAGGAGCATGTAGAACACCAGAATCCCTACCGGCGTCGGCTGCCCGCAGATCCAGACCGCCCCCGGAATTCTCTGAATCCCTTTCATCACAGCCTCATACAGGCCAAGCAGAAGGGAGGCCGGAAGCAGGGCCAGTTTTCCCAGGGGAACAGAAAAAAGACCCAGACAGCATCCCAGAATTCCGGAGCCCATCACCCACGCCATCGTAGGCAATAGAATCAGATTCGGAACAATCGAAAAAACCGGAATCTCATAAAAGAAGTATGTCGTCAGGGGAAGGGTGGTGAGGGTGATGAGCATACAGGAGGCGGCATTCTGTTTCAGGCTCTTTCCCCATTCGCTTTCCCTTTCCTTCCACTTCTGAGCCGGCGTCTCCTTCTTTCTTCCTTCTCTTTTTCGGGTTTCCCTTTTTGAAGTTTTCCTTTTCGGGTTTTTCCTTTTCTTTTCCTCTGCTTTTTCCACATGTTCCCTGCAAAACATTCCCTTTTTCCACACCGGCCACACAAGCGACGTGCCGAGCACTGCAGTGTAAGAGAGGAGAAAACCGCTGTAGCTGAGAGTTTCCGGCTGACCGATCAGCGTAATCACTGCCGCCAGCGCCAGAGCGCTCAGAGAATCGTAGGTGCGCCCCACCAGACCGGCAGCGGTCAGAATGACAAACATGTAAAATGCCCGCCGGGTGGCAACGCCATTTCCGGTAAACACTGTGTAGGCGGCCATTCCCGCAATCGCCAGCCCCGAGCTCAGAAAGCGATGGCATCCGAGTCTCTGAAGCAGACGGAACAGACCCATGCCAAGCATGGATAAGTGTAAACCTGAGATGCTGAGTACGTGGAGCACGCCTCCCGCCTGATAAACCGCACGAATCTCCGGATCCAGAAGGGATTTGTCTCCGATCAGCATCGCCGAGAGGATTCCTGCCCGGGATTCCGGCAGCATAAGCGAAAGCCGCTCTGACATCTGCGTGCGAAGCTGTTTCATTCCTTCCCGAATCCCCGGTTCCGCCATCCGCACTGCCCGAAGCTCCTCCGCCCACATGGTGTAAAAGATTCCCTGGGACGCATACCAGCCGGCAGTGTCAAACTGTCCCGGATTTGTCGGCGCCTCCGGTTTCTCCAGCGTTCCTTCCGTCTCTATGATGCTTCCGATGGCAAACATTTCTTCCTGCTGTGTAATCAGATATAATTTTTTTACTGGAATTTCGTTCTCCTGAACCTTGAGAACACAAGATGTGATCAGATAACTCTTAGAATTGTCTTTTCTTTCATAATCCTGAACCTGTCCCCGGACCTGTACGGTTTCTTCTGACTGAACCAGGGGCTCCAGCCGCTCTTTTTCGGGCTCCCCGAAAACGGGAAGCCCCAAAAGGCGTATCAGCCAGATTCCCAGTGCGAGTCCGAGACACACCAGGCACATCGGCCGTTTTTTCATTCACTGTTTTCCTCCAGATATGACAGGTCTTTTTCATAAAATTGATTCAGTTTCATACTTTCACGGAACGTCACATCACTCTCTCCGTTGATGGAGAACTGCACTCTCTGCACCGGGCAGTTGGTGGTGATGGAGTTCACCAGCGCATAGATCGGAATTTCCTGTGCAACGCTGATCGTTCCGTTTACAAACGTCTCGTCAAAATTGACGTACGCAATATTATCCGAGGTCGTAACGCTCAGAATATTCGTATCCGGCGAAAGGACTGCGTAATGCCCCTCCTCCGACGGTCCTTTTACCAGCTGCTCCACAACCACCCGCTCCAGCGGCATACTGGTGCTGTAATAGACGGACCGCGTCTCAGACACCAGCTTATCCCCTGTTTCATTGGCAAAATACAGGGTCAGTGTTGTGTACTGGTAATTATTGATTTCCTTGCCTGCGTTTTCCACGAAGCTTTCCCGTGTCATCGGCCCGATCACATTTCCCGACGAGTCTTTCAGCTCTCCGTCCTCCGTTGTGATCTGTACCCGCTCCACCTCCGGGATCTGGGTAAAACCCCGCACCAGTCCTGCCCGGACAAGCACCTCGCGCGGACGGCTCATGGATTCATAAGGTCCCCGGATCTTCAGCGTCAGCGTGCTGTCCTCCAGCGTCCAGCCTTCAATCTCCACATCCTTCGCCATCAGGCGCTGATAATCCTCCTTCTCGGGCGTCTCATTGAATTTCTCTGCAAATTCCTGAATCAGTTCCTCTCCCTGGGAAGCTTCCGGTTCACAGGCATTTTCCACCACCTGATTTCCGTCCAGCGACAGATAATACATAAAATAATCCGCCGTCTTCTCTTCACTCTCGCTGCGACTGCAGCCGGCGAGAAGGATAAGAACTGCCAGGACCGAAAACCAACGTCTCATGTTTTTCTCCTCCTGATTGTTGCGCTATGCCAGATATGTGAGCGGAATACGAACGGAAAACGTGGTTCCCTCGTTTTCCTTGCTGTAAACCTTGATGGCCCCGCGATGCATGACAATCGCGCTTCTCGCTATGGCCAGCCCGAGACCGGTACCTCCGATTTCTCTGGAATGAGACTTGTCCACCCGGTAGAATCTCTCAAAAATATGATCCAGCGATTCCTTGGGAATACCGATTCCCGAGTCCGCCACCGTCACATAAAAATACTTGTGGTCGGCATTCAGGGAAACTCGCACCCATCCGCCCTCCACATTATATTTGATTGCATTCTCTACCAGATTCGAGATCGCCAGCGTCAGCTTCGTCTCATCCACTTCCGCATTTACCGGTCGGAAGCTGTCAAGAATCAGTTCCACCTTTTTTGCTGCAGCAATCGGGCGGAGCCGTTTCAGAATCAGCTCCAGCAGATCATTGATATTCATCGATGTGATATTCAGATCCGCGGCCTTCTTATCCAGTTTCACCAGGGAAAGCAGATCTGTAATAATCTGATTTTCCCGGTCAATCTCCTCCGTGATGTCCTGCATAAACTCCTTATAGAGCTCCACAGGTACGTCTTCCTGAGCATTCAGGGAATCCGCCAGCACCTTCATCGACGCCAGCGGCGTTTTCAGCTCATGGGACACGTTGGAGACAAACTCCTGGCGGGACTCATCCAGCGTGCGCACCCGCGCCAGCATCTTGTTGAACGCATCCGTGATCAGCTCTGTCTCCAGATAATCGGGAACCGAAATATTCTCGTCCAGATATCCGTCCGTGATGTCCTCGATGGAACGGGTCACCTTCTGGAACGGGCGCACAAGAATGCCGGACAGAAAATATCCCAGGGCAACCACAAACACCATGATGATAAGCAGCAACATGGTACCTTTCCGCTCCAGAATCTGCATATTCGCCTTGATCTCGTCCGTGGACACGCTGGCTAGCATGACGCCCAGCGTCTCCCCGTTTTCCTTATCCTGAATCCGGATCGTCATTTCAATGTAACTGCTCTTGGAATCGTAGCGGCTGGTATCCTTTCCGTTATAACTGTCGATCACCTCCGGGGAGACCATCGTCTTTCCACGGTCCAGATCATAGGTATCCTTGACGATCTTAAAATCCCTGTCGATAATCAGGATCCGTCCGCCGTATATATTATTCAGGATGCTCAGCTCTCCGTTGATCACCGTTGAGCTCTGATCCTGCAGGTAATTCTGCTGCACCATCTGATCGCAGATAATGTCGCACTGGTTTTTTACCGTAATGCTGCGGACCGTGACCGCCCGGTCTTCATAGCTGTCAACGATCCCGTTTTCCACAATAATCATCGGAACAATTCCGATCACCACAAGAATAACGGTGATGCGGAACCGAAGACTCCGCAGAAATTTCCATCTTCCTTTTTTCCTGAAACTAAGCCTGGAAATAATAACCCACTCCCCACTTCGTATGTACATATTTCGGTTCACTCGGATTCGGCTCGATCTTTTCTCTCAGCCTCCGGATGTGAACGTCAACCGTACGGACATCGCCCGGATATTCGTATCCCCATACAATATTCAGCAGATTTTCTCTGCTGTACACCTTGTTCGGATTAAACACCAGAAGTTCCAGGACGTCAAATTCCTTTGCCGTCAGGTTGATTTCTTTATCCTTGATAAATACGCGGCGGCCTTCGCAGTCCAGCTTCAGATCCCCGGCCTGAATCACCTTCGCTTTTTCCTCTTTGGCGGCAGGTTTGGTCGTGCGGCGCATGATTGCCTTGATCCGCGCCTTTACCTCCAGAATATTGAACGGCTTTGTGATATAATCGTCCGCTCCGTATTCCAGACCGAGGATCTTATCCATATCCTCGCCTTTCGCAGTCAGCATGATAATCGGCACACTGGAAAATTCCCGAATCTGCTGGCATACCTGCATGCCGTCCATCTTCGGAAGCATAATATCCAGCAGGATCATATCGTACTCATGCTCCCGCGCCATATTCAGCGCCTCTTCGCCGTCATAGGCACAGTCCACTTCCATCCCGTCCTGCTCCAGGCTGAAGCGGATTCCTTTCACAATCAGTTTCTCGTCATCTACTACCAATACCTTTTTCGCCATAACTCTCTCCTCATATATAACTAAAAGCGCAAATCTGCCGGACAGCATTACACTGTAATGGAATCCTTAATCTTTTCAAACATTTTTTCCTTAATACCGTCGATTTTCATGATTTCCTCAATTGACTGAAACTTCCCGTTCTCTTCCCGGTAGGCAATAATCGCTTTCGCACGGCTCTCTCCGATCCCGGAAAGCGTCATCAGTTCCGCCTCGTCCGCCGTATTGAGATTGACCTTTTTTCCTGCGGAGACGGACAGTGCTCCGCCTTCACCAGAATTTCCGCCGGGATTCTCCTGAACAGGGATTTCTCCGCTCTGCACCTCTTCGACGGTGAGTACGGTAATCTGCTCTCCGTCTGACAGCAGCCTGGCCTGATTCAGCGCCCTCGGCTCCGCAGTCTCCAGAAGCCCGCCGGCCATTGCCACTACCTCATAAACGCGGCTTCCCTCCGGCAGCGTATACACGCCCGGACAAACCACGGCACCGCAGACATACACCTGAATCTGCACCGGCTGCGAACCGCCTTCGCTCCCTTCTTCCTGTCCGCTTTCTGAAACAGAAGAAGACGAAAAATCCTCCGCCGTCCCGGAATCTGAAGACGAAGATTTCGCCTGGTCAGAGAACTCTGCCCGGGACACAGTCTCCGCCGATTCCGACCATTCACAGGATTCTCCGCCGACAGAATAAGACACTTCCTCACTCCCACACCCGGACAGCAGAAAAATCACCAGAACTGCCGGCGCCAGAGCTACGGGACATCTTCGTTTTTTTCTCATCAGCATAACTCCTTTTCGCTCATGCGTAAAGGTCCCTTGCGTATGCATAACTTATTACATATTGTAGCGGAGTTTCTGCGAAAATACAAGATTTTTTTAGCAGACGAAAGACCTGGAGTTACAGTTCCGCCAGGTCTGTGCATATGCTGCACAAACCGTAGGAAAACGCAGAGCCTGTGGACATCCGGCCCATCGCGAAGCGATGTTCCATGGCCGGATGCCGCAGGCTCCGGAGCTTCCTGCCGCCGCCTTTATTTTTCCCATTTAAAAAGAATGATTCCTGCAATCGCCACCGCCATTCCAATCAACTTGCGCCACTCGAAGCTGGTTTTCTCCATTCCGAACAGCCCGAACAGTTCAATCAGCCACGCCGCAATCAGCTGCGCGATCACGATCAGTAGCGCCGACTGGGCCGGCCCCAGGCTGTTCATACTCTGGATAACCGTGACCGTAATCGCAGCCCCGATCACTCCTCCCAGCAGAACATACCGCGGCGTTACCTGAAACAAGGCCGTAAGCTCCTGTCTCCCGGTAAAAATCCACGCGGCGATACAGACGGCCAGCGCCGTAAGCTGTACCCAGCCGGCGGATACCCACAGGCTCGTCTGTCTGGTCACCTGTGTGTTGAACACTCCCTGAACGCTCATCAGAATTCCCGATACCAGTGCAATGATAATTCCTGTCATCTTTTTCCTCCATCTGCAGTACTGAATTTTACATTAGATTATGCAGAAAAAGGAAATTCTATGTAACCGTTCTGGGAACAGAGAAACCCGGAGCACTTTTTCTGCTCCGGGCCATCCCCTGTGTGCAACCGTTCAGCCAGCTGAACCTTTCCCTTTCTCTGTACCGGAAGGAGTCTTCGGACATATGCTAAAAACTCTTCTCCAGTTTCTCAATCATCTCATCCACATCCGCCTTGCTGATTACCAGCGGCGGAACCATGCGCAGCACATCGGTTCCCGCGGTGATCACCAGAAGTCCGTTTTCCATCGCCTTCAGAACGATCTCTCCCACCGGCCGGCCGGTGACTACCAGGCCCTGAATCAGGCCCTTGCCGCGGCGCTGGGCGAGAAAATCATACTTCTCCACCAATGCATTCAGCCGCTGTTCCAGATACGCGCCAACCTCCTGCACATGTTCCACAATCTTTTCCTTCTCAAAAATATCGAAAACCGTGCGGACTGCCGCGCAAGCCAGAGGATTGCCTCCGTAGGTCGTGCCGTGATCTCCCGGCACCAGAGAATGCTCCGCGGTCTTTTTGTTCAGCACAAACGCGCCCACTGGAATTCCGCATCCCAGCGCCTTGGCGCAGGTCATGATATCCGGCTCCACGCCGTATTCCTGCCATGCGAACATGCTCCCGGTCCGTCCCATGCCGCACTGAATCTCGTCCAGAATCAGCAGAATGTCCTTCTCCTCGCAGAGCGCCTTGACTCCCCTGAGAAATTCCGGGTCCGCCGGGTAGATACCGCCTTCCCCCTGAACAGTCTCCATAATCACCGCACAGGTCTTCTCCGTCACCTGCGCCTTCACGCTGTCCAGATTATTGAACTCGGCAAACCGGATTCCGCCGATCAGCGGGCGGAACGGGTCCTGATAATGGGTATTTCCTGTCACGGAAAGCGCACCCATGCTTCTGCCATGAAAGGAATGGTTCATGGCGATAATCTCATGATCGGTGTTTCCGTCTTTCAGATAAGCATATTTTCTCGCCGCCTTCAGAGCGCCTTCGATGGCCTCCGTTCCGCTGTTGGTAAAGAACACCTTGTCCATTCCGCTGGCCTTGATCAGCTTCTCGGCCGCCTCTCCCATCGGCTCGTTGTAATACAGGTTGGACGTGTGGATCAGCTTGTCGATCTGATCTTTCAGTGCCTGGTTGTAAGTCTCGTTTCCATATCCCAGGGCAAAGACAGCGATGCCGGCCGCAAAATCCAGATATTCCCTGCCATCCACATCGTACAGCCGCACTCCCTTGCCGTGATCCAGTACAACCGGGTATCTGTTATAAGTATGGAGCACATACTGTTCCGATTTCTCCATGATTTCATTCGCTTTCATGATAGTATTTCTCCTCACTTTCATCCAGAATCGCCGTTCCGATTCCTTTATTGGTAAAGATCTCCAGAAGCAGACAGTGAGGAATCCTTCCGTCCAGGATATGCACTCTGGATACCCCGTTCTCAATGGCGTCAATGCAGTTCTGCAGCTTTGGAATCATTCCTCCGCCCACATTTCCGTCGGCGATCAGCTGTTTCGCCTCGCTGATATGCAGTTCCGAGATCAGGCTGTCCGCGTCGGAGTAATCCCGGTAGACTCCCTCAATGTCCGTCAGGAACGCCAGTTTCTCCGCGCTCATCGCTTTCGCGATCGCACATGCCGCGTCGTCCGCGTTGATATTATAGGTATGGAACTCATCGTCAAATCCCACCGGGCAGACAACAGGAAGGAAATCATTCTCAAGAAGCTTCCACAGCATTCCCGGCTCCACCGCATCAATGTCTCCGACAAATCCGATATCCTGTCCGTCAGACAGCTTTTTCTGCACGTGAAGCAGTGCCCCGTCTTTTCCGCTGATGCCGATCGCTTTTACTCCCAGGGATTCAATCATCGTCACCAGTTCCTTGTTAACCTTGTTCAGCACCATCTCCGCGACCTCCATCGTCGCCTCGTCAGTCACCCGAAGTCCATTGATAAATTTCGGCTCCATTCCGACTTTTCCCACCCAGCGGCTGATCTCCTTGCCGCCGCCGTGAACGATAATCGGCTTGAATCCTACCAGCTTCAGAAGAACCACATCCTTGATCACATTCCGTTTCAGTTCCTCGTCCACCATCGCGCTTCCGCCGTATTTGACAATGATGACCTTCCGATTGAACCGGCGGATATAGGGAAGCGCCTCGATCAGCACCTCCGCTTTATCAAGATACATTTTATTTACCATCTTTTTCTCCTTCCTGGCGCTCTGCCGCTTCCCCGCCTTTATGACCGGTAATCTGCGTTAATCTTTACGTAATCATAGGTCAGATCACAGCCCCAGGCCGTAGCCTGCGCCTCTCCCATATGAATATCCGCGACAGCCGTCACCTTTTTCTCCGACAGAATCCTGGTCGCTTCCTCCTCGCTGTAATCTGTCGCAACGCCGTCTTTGATAATCTGAAGCTTTCCTGCCTCGCTCTCAAAGTACAGGTCCACCTTTTCCGGGTCAAAGGAAGCGCCGGAGTATCCCATTGCGCAGAGGATCCGTCCCCAGTTTGCGTCATGTCCGAAAATCGCCGCCTTTGTCAGGTTGGAGGTGATGATCGATTTGCTCAGCGTCACCGCCTGCTCCTTGCTCTCGGCTCCAACGACCTTTACCTCAAAAAGCGCCGTCGCACCTTCGCCGTCCCCGGCAATGTTCATCGCCTGAATCTTATTTACCTCAAAAAGCGCCGCCTTGAACGCTTCATATTCTTCATTCTTCTCGGTGATCTCCGGATTTCCCGCCATACCGTTGGCCAGCAGAAGCACGGTATCGTTGGTGGAAGTGTCTCCGTCCACGGAGACCATATTATAGGTATCCTGCACCACCTCGCTCAGCGCCTCCTGGAGAAGCTCGCCGGAGATCTTCACATCCGTTGTCACAAAGCTCAGCATCGTACACATATTGGGATGGATCATCCCGGAGCCTTTGCACATGCTGCCGATGGTCACCGTCTTTCCTCCCAGCTCCAGAGAGACCGCCGTCTCCTTCGGATGGGTGTCCGTGGTCATAATCGCCCGCGCAGCCAGCGCAGCCGCCTCTCTGGTATCCTCCAGCATCAGTGCCAGTTTTGCGATACCGCCTTTGATCCTGTCCATCGGAAGCTGTTTTCCGATCACTCCTGTGGACGCCACGAGCACCGCGGTCTCAGGCACATGGAGCATCCTGGCAGCCTCTTCTGCAGTGGCCCTGCAGTAGCCCATGCCTTCCTCTCCCGTACACGCGTTGGCGATCCCGCTGTTGCAGACGACCACCTGCGCTCCGTCATGATGATGGACAATGTCCTGATCCCATTTCACCGGCGCCGCCTTCACCACATTCGTCGTAAAGGTTCCGGCCGTATGACACGGGGTCTCACTGTAAATCATCGCCATATCCATGATTCCTTCTTTTTTTATTCCTGCCGCGCAGCCCGCCGCCTGAAATCCTTTCGCCGCGGTAACGCCGCCTTCCACTTTCTTCATATTCTTCTCCTTCCCGACGCGCTCGCCGCGTCATCCGGCTGTTTTTTCGTAACAGTTTCGCTGACTGAAAAACCGCTGTTTTTCAGATTTTACGGAAATACCGGAGCCATCCGCAGTCCTTCTTCCTCCGGAAGGCCGAACATCAGGTTCATATTCTGTACGGCCTGGCCGGCAGCGCCTTTGACCAGATTATCCATCGCTCCCATCATAATGATACGGTTGGTTCTCGGGTCGATCCTGAAATTCACATCAACGAAATTGCTGCCCTCCACCCATCTGGTCTGCGGACAGACGCCGTCCTCCAGAACCCGGACAAACGTTTCATCCGCATAATATTTCTCATAAACCGCGCGCACTTCCTCCGGAGTTACCTTCCGTTTCAGGCTGGCATAGGCAGTCACAAGAATTCCACGGTTCATCGGCACAAGATGGGGCGTGAAATTGATGCATACCGGATATCCCGCCGCATAAGTCAGCTGTTCCTCGATTTCCGGGGTGTGGCGATGAGTTGCAACGCCATAGGCTTTGATATTTTCATTGACTTCGCAGAACAGATTGTCTACTTTCGCCCCTCTTCCCGCTCCGGAGGTACCTGACTTCGCGTCGATAATCACCGTGTTGCCGTCGATAATGCCTTCTTTCAGAAGCGGATAAATGGACAGCGTGGAACAGGTGGGATAGCATCCCGGATTTGCCACCAGCCGCGCCTTCTTTACTGCCTTACGGTTGATCTCGCAGAGGCCGTAAACCGCTTCGTTGATAAACTGCGGCGCTTTGTGCTCCAGTTTATACCACTCTTCGTAAACCTTCACATCCTTGATGCGGAAATCCGCACTCAGGTCGATGACCTTTGTTTTTGAGAGAATTTCCTCATTCACCAGAGACGCACACAGGCCCTGAGGCGTTGCGGTAAAAATCACATCTGCCTCGCCGGCAAGCTGTTCCATATTGTCGTCTCTGCACACATCTTCCACCAGACGGAACATATTCTGATAAACGTCCGCGTATTTCTTATCTATATAACTTCTGGAGCCATACCATACGATTTTCGCTTCTCTGTGTCCGAGAAGAAGCCGGACCAGTTCCCCTCCGGCATAGCCTGTCGCTCCGATAATACCTACTTTGATCATTTTTTCCTCCTCCCCGACGCATCTGCTGCGTCATCGTAACCGTTATGATTTTTATCATATCACAGTTCCCATCGCCTTTCCAGTACATGGTTTCCCACACATACCGGCTCAATGTGCATAAGTATACATCATCTTTGAATATTATGCAAGTTTTTTTCGGAGGATTTAAAAAATGCCGTAACCCTTCCGCCAGTGGGACGGTTACGGCATCTGTCTATGGAAAATCGCTTTGTGATGGGACGTATGCCGCAGACACCATACTTTCCCACAATCTGTGCAGGGAATACAGAGACCTGGCTGAACTGTAACAAAAGGCTTGCATAATAATCAAAAATGATGTATATTTAATCCAGACTTGATTCAACGGTACCGCCGGCTCTCCGGCGCCGCCGTTCAGACAGAAGGATAATCCGTCTTCCGCAGCGTACTGGCAACGGACAGATATGCGCAAAACAGACGGAAAGATTCAGGGAGGAATTATTATGAAAGAAAAGGTAGTACTTGCTTATTCCGGCGGCCTTGACACCACTGCGGTCATTCCGTGGCTGAAGGAAAATTTTGACTATGAGGTCATCTGTTGCTGCGTCAACTGCGGCCAGGGAAACGAGCTGGAGGGTCTGGAGGAACGCGCAAAGCTCTCCGGCGCATCCAAACTGTATATTGAAGACATTATCGACGAGTTCTGTGACGAGTACATTATGCCCTGTGTACAGGCAGGCGCTGTGTACGAGCACAAATATCTGCTGGGAACTTCAATGGCGCGTCCGGTCATCGCGAAAAAACTGGTGGAGATCGCGAGAAAAGAAGGCGCATCTGCAATCTGTCACGGTGCAACCGGTAAAGGAAACGACCAGATCCGCTTTGAGCTTGCCATCAAAGCGCTGGCTCCGGATCTGAAAATCATCGCTCCGTGGAGAATGACTGACGTATGGACCATGCAGTCCCGCGAAGATGAAATTGAATACTGCCACAAACATGGCATCGACCTTCCGTTCGACGCCAGCCACAGCTACAGCCGCGACAGAAACCTGTGGCACATCAGCCATGAGGGACTGGAGCTGGAGGATCCGTCCAACGCGCCGAATTATGACGACATGCTCGTTCTCAGCGTGACGCCTCAGAAAGCTCCGGATCAGGAAGAACTGGTTACAATGACTTTTGAGCAGGGCGTTCCGAAAACACTGAACGGAAAAGCCATGAAAGTATCCGAGATCATCACCGAGCTGAACAAAATGGGCGGCAGAAACGGTATCGGTATCGTCGACATCGTGGAAAACCGTGTGGTAGGAATGAAATCCAGAGGTGTCTATGAGACTCCGGGAGGAACGATTCTGATGGAAGCCCACGAGCAGCTGGAAGAGCTGATCCTCGACCGTGATACCATGGAGATGAAAAAGAAACTGGGCAGCCAGTTCGCTCAGGTGGTTTACGAAGGCAAATGGTTCACTCCTCTGAGAGAGGCGCTTCAGGCATTCGTGGAATCCACCCAGAAATATGTAACCGGAGAAGTAAAATTCAAGCTGTACAAAGGCAACATCATAAAAGCAGGCACCACCTCCCCGTACAGCCTCTACAATGAATCTCTTGCTTCCTTTACCACCGGCGATCTGTACGATCACCACGACGCGGACGGATTCATCACTCTGTTCGGCCTCCCGCTGAAAGTAAGAGCCATGAAAATGCAGGAGTTGGAGAAAAACAAATAAAATCCAGGAAACACTTACAGCCGTTCAGGTGACTGAACGGCTGTTTGCATGTTCCACTGCATTTTTATACATCCTCTTTTCTCACTCATTCTGTTTCTCCATCTTCCATCGGAAAAAATTCCGTCTCCTCCGTCACATCCACCGGCACGGAAAATCCGGAAATGATTTTATCATAACATGCTTCACAGAGATCAAACGAATGCTTTTCCATATCCTTGCCGGAGAAGTACCCCCACCTGGGTTCCAGATGGCAGGCTCCCTCTTTCAGAATTCCCTGATCCACGTTCAGTTCCCTGCCGCAGCAGTTGCAGATAACCTGTTTCAGTTCTCCTGTCTGTTTCTGATAGCGACGCATATCTTTCCTCCCTTGAATCCGCCCGGAAGTCTTCCGGAAGTCCGCGGCTCTATGTCCGGCAGAACTCCCGAAAGACTTACGGCTCCTCTGTAAAACCGGTTGTCCCGTAAATAACTGTACCGCAGATGCCCGCAGGCGCTGCGTTTCCCGGGACCGGTACAAAAAAGCACCGGCCTCGCTGAACAGTTGTCATTTTACCATAGTTTTTTCTGCTTTCCAAGCGGGAATCATTTCCTGCGCAGCCGCTCAGCTGCCGTTCAGCCGGCTGAACGGTTACGCCGCCCGCCGGCTCATCAGAACAGCATCCTCCTTTGGCTCCTCATAATACCCTTTTCTCAGCCCGTCCTGCACAAATCCGAGGGATTCGTAAAGCCGGATCGCGCTCTCATTGCTCTGCCGCACCTCCAGATGCCAGGTGGAAACCCCTCTTTTCGCTGTCTCTCCTATCAGCCGTTCCACCAGTTTCCTGCCGATGCCCTTTCGCCGGTCAGCCTCCCTGACGCATACATTTGTGATATCGCCCTCGTCCAGGCTGAGAATGATTCCACAGTAGCCGAGAATCTCACTGGTTTCCTCTTCCTCCGCTACCAGAAACAGAGCATCCTCTCTGATCAGAAACGTAAAAAAGCCATTGGCTGTCCAGGGAACGGAAAAGTTTGCCTCCTCAATCGGCAGTACCTGATCCAGATCTGTAATCTCCATCTGTCGTATGATAATCATTATACGTTCTCCTTCTGCTCTCCGCTGCTTTCTCTGTCCTCTGTCTTCTGTTTTTCCCGTTCCTCGCGTTCTCTTTCCGCCTGAGATTTTCTCAGATACTCCGGCGCCATCTCTTCCGCCGGCTGGCATTTCCCCTCTCTGTAGTAACGCTCCGCCAGAGCGCCCACGGCCGCAGCCCTCTGCCGGTTCAGATGGGCAGGCGCAAAGGAATAGGAAATCTGCAGCATCTGCTCCAGCTGCTCTTGATAGACGGGCACGCCATCCCCCAGCAGAATCACCTCCTGGCCGAGCTCATTCAGCGTCTGCGCCAGATCAGCGACACTGACCGCCTCCTGCGGCTGTATCACATCCAGCATCCCGTCTGTATAGCAATAAATGCCCGTATATACCTGACTGCGCCGCGCGTCCATCAGAGGGCAGATCAGCCGGTCCGTCACTCCGATATTATATGCCAGCGCATCCACAGTCGGAACCGCGATCAGGGGCTTTCTCAGCGCCAGTCCCAGTCCCTTTGCCGTTGCAGCGCCGATCCGCAGTCCGGTAAACGACCCGGGTCCCGCAGCAACCGCTATCGCATCAATAGTCTGTAAATCCAGTTCCAGCATCTGCACCACCGCATCCAACATCGGAAGAAGCGTCTGCGAATGCGTTTTTTTATGATTGATCGTATATTCTCCCAGCAGCGTATCATCCTCCAGCACCGCTGCCGATGCCACCAGTCCGGAACTGTCAAGCGCAAGTAGTTTCATTTTTTACCTCCTTCCGACACATCCGCCGCGTCATCCCGGCAGATCTCAGAACCGTCTGCCGGACGGTTCTCCCTGTTTTTTATCTTCTGCTCTGTTTCCGCATCCAGTCCTTCCAGTGTGATTCTGCGATGGTCAAAACCTTTTTCCAGTTCTTTTTCAATCTTTACTGAAATCACATGCTCCGGAAGGAGCTCACGGATCAGATCCGCCCACTCGATCAGGCAGACGCCTTCCCCGAAGAAATAATCATCGTATCCGATTTCTTCCATCTCTTCAATGTCTCCGATCCGGTACACATCAAAATGATAAAACGGCAGGCGTCCTTCCTCATATACCTGGACGATCGTAAAGGTCGGGCTGTTTACCGCTTCCCGGATTCCAAGCCCCCGGGCGAACCCCTGAGTGAAAACCGTCTTTCCCACTCCCAGATCTCCGACCATCGTATAAATCTGACCGGGCCGCGCCTGGCTGCCGAGAAATTCCCCCAGCGCCCGGGTTTCGCGGGTGTTCGTTGTCTCTATGATCATAATTTTTCTCCTGTTGTCTGTTTTCTCCGGGGCGGTTCACAGACCGGAACCGCCCCGGGACTTTTTGCCACGAAATTATTTTAACATACCCGTCAGAACGATACAATGGAAATAAAATTCTGCTTGCCCTGAGAATGCAAAACACTTATAATCGAACTATAAAAACAAAAGGAGAAAAAAGAATATGGCAAATCCTATCGTTACATTTACGATGCAGAACGGCGGCGTAATCAAAGCGGAACTTTATCCGGAGATCGCGCCCAATACCGTCAATAATTTTATCAGCCTTGTGCAGAAAGGATTCTACGACGGCCTGATCTTTCACCGTGTCATCCGCGGGTTTATGATTCAGGGCGGAGATCCGCAGGGCACGGGAATCGGCGGCCCCGGTTATTCGATTCCCGGAGAATTCGCTCAGAACGGCTTTCTGACCAACAATCTGGCGCACACCGAAGGCGTCCTTTCCATGGCACGGGCAATGGATCCGGACTCCGCAGGTTCCCAGTTCTTTATCATGCACAAAACCTCTCCGCATCTGGACGGCGCCTATGCCGCTTTCGGAAAGGTAATTGAAGGTATGGACGTCGTCAATGCAATTGCGGAGACCGCCACTGACTTCCGTGATCGTCCTCTGGAAGACCAGAAGATGGCATCCGTAACCGTGGAGACTTTCGGCACAGAGTATCCGGAACCGGAGAAATGCTGATGGCATAAACAAAGAATTTATAAAAAATATCGACACCCTACGCGTGCGTTTCCGCCTCTGAGGATGTCGATGTTTCGTGACAGTTCAGCAGGCTGAACTGTCACAATTTTTCTGTATTGTTACATTCTCTTCTCATCTGCCAGATCTTCAAGCGTCCGGCCGTCCACCACCTGGCGCACTGCCTGGTTCAGCTCTTCCCACAGCCGCAGGGTCGTACAGTGTTCTGCCCGCGGACAAAGATTCTTTTCGGCCTCCAGACATTCCACCGGAGCCAGATTTCCCTCCGTCAGACGCAGAATTTCACCTGCCGTATACTCCTTCGGTTCCCTCGTAAGAATATATCCTCCCTGCGCGCCCCGGACGCTTTTCAAATAACCCGCCCGGGTCAGAACTGCTGCAATCTGCTCCAGATATTTCACGGAAATTCCCTGCCTCTGCGCAATCTCCCGCAGCGCAACCGGACATTCCCGTCCCTGCTGTGCAATGTCCACCATCATTCTCAGCGCGTATCTGCCCTTCGTTGAAATCTTCATGCATCTGTCTCCATTTCTTCTGATCCTCCCGCCGTCTCCGGACGGTCCATTCTTTCCGCAGGGCGACCGTTATTCCGAACAGCTGCGAAATGCTGTCTCCAGATCTTCCAGAATATCATCGATATGCTCTGTTCCCACAGAAAGCCGGATGGTATTCGGCGCGATTCCCTGCTCCCTCAGCTCTTCCTCGTTCAGCTGGGCATGGGTTGTGGAGGCCGGATGAATCACCAGCGATTTTACGTCCGCCACATTTGCCAGCAGGGAGAAGAGTTTCAGATGATCGATGAAATTTTTTGCCTTTCTCTCGTCTCCTTTGATTTCAAATGTAAAAATCGAACCGCCTCCTCTGGGGAAATACTTCCGGTACAGCTCTCTCTGACGGGGATCTTCCGTCACCGAAGGGTGATGTACCGCTGCCACCTGGGGATGGCTGCTGAGGTATCTGGCCACCTTCTCTGCATTCTCCACATGACGTTCCACGCGCAGGGAGAACGTCTCCAGCCCCTGCAGAAACAGGAACGCATGAAACGGCGACAGCGTAGCTCCCATATCCCGAAGAAGAATCGCCCGGATCTTCGTCACAAACGCTGCCGGACCGGCCGCTTTGACAAAACTGACCCCATGGTAGCTGGGATTCGGCTCCGTCAGCGACGGAAATTTTCCGGAGGCTTCCCAGTCGAAGGTTCCGCCCTCCACAATCACTCCTCCGATCGCCGTACCGTGACCGCCGATGAATTTTGTCGCCGAATGTACCACGATATCCGCCCCATGCTCCAGCGGGCGGATCAGATACGGCGTTCCGAACGTATTGTCAACCACCAGCGGAATGCCGTGTCTGTGCGCAATCTCTGCCGCCTGCTCCAGATCCACGACCTCCGAGCGGGGATTTCCCAGCGTCTCGACAAATATCGCCTTCGTCTCCGGCCGGATCGCAGCCTCCACCTGTTCCGGCTGAAAAATATCCACAAAAGTGGTTGTAATACCATATTCCGGCAGCGTGTGAGCCAGCAGATTGTAAGTTCCTCCGTAAATATTGCATGCGGAGACAAAGTGATCCCCGGCGGACGCAAGATTCTCAAAAGTATAGGCAAGCGCCGCAGCTCCCGAAGCCACCGCCAGCGCTGCGCTTCCCCCTTCCAGCGCCGCCATACGCCGCTCAAAGACCTCCTGGGTCGGGTTCGTCAGCCTTCCGTAGATATTTCCTGCATCTTCCAGGGCAAATCTCGCTGCCGCATGGTCGCAGTCGTGAAATACATAGGAAGAGGTCGCATAAATCGGAACCGCCCTCGCGTCCGTTGCCGGATCCGGCTGCTCCTGGCCTGCATGAAGCTGCAGTGTCTCAAAGTGTAATTTCCGTTCCGCCCTTGTTGTTCTGTTCATATTCTGTTCTCCTTTCGCAACCGTTCCGCAGGCTGAACGGTTCCCGATTCCTTCCTTTTTGTGTATTGTCAGCCTTGCAGCCATGTACAGCGTAACCGTTCATCTGGCTGAACTGTAACAACGGTTACGCTACAGTACGGTTTCGCCTGTCTGTTGTCAGTCTTCCACCTGGGGAAACAAATCTGTGGAATAATAGCGGTCCGCGCTGTCCGGAAGCAAAACAACTATGGTTTTTCCTTCATTCTCCGGCCTTGCGGCAACCCGAATGGCAGCATGCAGCGCGGCTCCGGAGGAAATTCCCACCAGAATTCCTTCCGTTTTCGCCAGCTCCTGTCCCATAAGAAACGGCGCCTCATTGTCTGCCGTCAGGATTTCATCGTAAATCTCCGTATCCAGAACCTCCGGAACAAAACCGGCGCCGATGCCCTGAATCGCATGCGCGCCTGCCGTTCCCCCGGACAGCACCGGCGAGGTTTCCGGCTCCACGGCAATGATATAAATTTCCGGATTCTGCTCTTTCAGATAGCGTCCGGCGCCGGTAATTGTGCCGCCGCTTCCCACCGACGCGACGAAGATATCCAGCTTTCCATCCGTATCTTTCCACAGCTCAGGGCCTGTCGTCTCAAAATGCGCCCTGGCGTTGGCAGGATTTTCAAACTGCCCGGGAAGAAAGCTTCCCGGAATCCCGTCCACCAGTTCCTTTGCCTTTTCAATCGCACCTGCCATGCCTCTGGCCCCGTCCGTCAGAACAATCTCCGCCCCGTAGGCTTTCAGAATCTTTCTCCTCTCAACGCTCATGGTCTCCGGCATCGTCAGAATCAGCCGGAAGCCCATGGAGGCCGCCAGCGCTGCCAGGCCGATTCCCGTATTTCCCGAGGTCGGCTCCACAATGGTCGCTCCCGGGGCAAGTCTTCCTGTTTCCATCGCATCCCTGATCATTCCCAGCGCCGCCCGGTCTTTGACGCTTCCGGATGGATTCAGATATTCCAGCTTCGCAAGAAGCCGGGACTTCAGATGATACTTTTTCTCCATCCCTTTCAGTTCCAGAAGCGGTGTGTTCCCGATCAGTTCACTGACATTCTGATAAATCTTTGCCATCGTTTCTCCCCTTTCCGGATTTCTCCGCATCGTTCCGCTGCCTGCTTAACAGGTATCTTATTCCTTATTTCCTACTTTGTCAATAGGAATACTATGTTTTGTTTCATTGCCCTGTAACAGATCAGCCAACTGAACTGTTGTATTATCCTTCAGCCAGACCTGTCATACTTCTATCACTTCATCCTCCAGCTTTCGCTTCGGAACATAATGCACGTCATTCTCGTCTCTGTAATAATTGGTGTCCCCGTTTTCCGGAACTTCCGTCAGCACAATCTTCTCCTGGGGCTTTCCAAACGCCACCACCAGAAGGGGATGATAGTTTTCCTTCAGTCCCAGCGCCTGACTCACCTCTCCTGCTGTAAAATTTCCGATCATACAGCCGCCCAGTCCCTGCTCCACAGCGGCAAGAAGCATCGTCTGGGCCACAATTCCCACATCCTTCATATAACGGCTCAGATTGGGATCGATCTCCGAATCCTGGCAGATGACAATAAACGCCGTCGGCCAGTGTCCCGGATGGGGAAGCTCCATCGGCTGCAGCGCCCGCGCCCAGCGTGTCAGAGGCCGCACTTTCTCCACCATCTCCTTCCTGTACACCAGACAGTATTTCAGCGGCTGCCGGTTTACGCTCGAAGGACAAAGCCTTGCACACTCCACAAATTCCATCAGTGTCTCCCTTGAGACAGGGACACTCTCGTCATACCCTCGGTAGCTTCTGTTTTTCAATACCAGATCTTTTAACATTCTGTTCTCCTTTCTGCCGGGACAGAGCCGGCGCTGAACCTTTTTTGTTACAGTTTTTTTTATTATAGCTGAGAATGCCTTTCGGCATCAAGTAACAGTTCCGCCAGGTCTGTGCATTCACTGCACAGACCGTATGAAAGCATGGTGCCTGCGGGCATCCGGCCCATCGCGAAGCGATTTTTATGGCATCAATCCCGGCTCTGTGGATTTTCATATACAAAATTATCATTTTATGCTATGATGAGAAAGAATCAAAACGGTTTTCAATGGCCGGATGCCGTAGCAGTTCCGCTGGCTGAACTGTTACAATTTGTGCGCAGACTTACAGGAGGGTGGATTTATGATTGTGACGACAACGAACAGCATTGAGGGAAAACGGATTCTGGAGTATAAAATGGTCGTGTTTGGAGAAGTAATCACCGGCGTCGATTTTGTCCGCGATTTTGCAGCCGGAATGCGGAATTTCTTCGGAGGACGCTCCCAGGGATATGAGGAAGAACTGGTGCATGCCAGAAATCAGGCGATGGATGAGATGATCTCCCGCGCTTCCCAGCTCGGTGCCAATGCCATTGTAGGAGTAGATATCGATTATGAGGTGCTCGGCACCAATAACGGCATGCTGATGGTTACAGCCTCCGGCACCGCTGTGGTGACTGACTGATCCTGTCCGCAGAACCTTTCGGTCTCTGCGGCAGAGACCGTGAAAACAGAATAGCCCGAAAATAAAGAAGGACCATGGGGAAAGAATAAGCCCAGGGTCCTTCTTTTGCGTTAAAATTAGCCTGAAATCTCTTGACTTTCTTTGACTTTCAAAGTATTCTATATATAGTTTTCAAAACCACTTGTTGTTTCTCCGAATACCACTTTTTATTCTGAGAAATTCTTCCGCACAGCAGAAATGCGTTCAGACAACGCCAATGCTGACGATAAAAAAGTCAAAGGAGAAGTTCATATGTCTTTACCAGCATTACAAATAGGCAATCTCACGGCCTCCGTGCCGATTATTCAGGGAGGGATGGGCGTCGGCATCAGTCTTTCTTCGCTGGCCGGCGCAGTGGCAAAGGAAGGAGGCATCGGCGTTATCTCCGCAGCACAGCCTGGCTTCCGTGAGCCGGACTTTTTCAACGACCCGCTGACAGCCAACCTCCGCGCTCTGTCCTTCCATATCCGGCGCGCAAAAGAAATTTCCAACGGAGGTATCATCGGCGTAAATATTATGTGCGCGCTGACCCACTATGAAGAATACGTCAGATGCTGTATCGAAAACGGAGCGGATCTGATCATATCCGGAGCCGGCCTGCCCAGTGATCTGCCCCGCTACACGAAAGACAGTTCCATCAAGCTTGCGCCCATTGTCTCCCCGCCGAAAACCGCCAAAGTACTTCTGAAGCTGTGGGATATGCACTATCACCGGGTTCCGGATCTGGTGGTGATCGAAGGGCCAAAAGCCGGAGGGCATCTGGGCTATACTCCGGAGGATGTTGCCCGCCTGGAAACGGAAGGATACGACCGTCAGATCCTTGAGATTCTGGACATCGTTCACGGATATGAGAAAAAATATCAGCGAAAAATTCCCGTTGTATTTGCCGGTGGTGTTTTTGACCGCAGCGACATCGATCACTACCTCAGCCTGGGATGTTCCGGCGTACAGATGGCAACCCGTTTCGTCGTCACAGAGGAATGTGACGCAGACCCCCGCTACAAGCAGGCATACCTTGATGCCCGAAAAGAGGATATCACCCTGATGAAAAGCCCGGTGGGAATGCCGGGACGTGCCATCCGCAACAGATTCCTGACCCTCCACGAGCAGGAGCCGGAAAAAATCACCCATTGCTATCAATGTCTGAAAAAATGCGACCGCGCGTCGATTCCATACTGTATCACAACCGCGCTGACCCGCGCAGCGGAAGGACAGGTGGATGACTCGCTTTTGTTCTGCGGAGAAAACGCCTGGAGGCTGACGGAGATGACAACCGTTCACGACCTGATGCAGGAACTCTGTCAGGATCCGGCTGTATAACAGACTTATTGCCTGCCCGATAACGAAAGCAGTCCGGGACAGAATGTACGCACAGCCACATCCTGTCCCGGACTGCTTTCGTTTCTTTTCTGCCGGACCGACGGAAAAGAAGATACCGATTTTACTGGCGAATATTTCCAACTCGTTCCAGCGCCTTTTCAATATTTCTGAACTCTCTCAGCGCCTGCAGGCCAATCCTGAATATCTTTTTGAAATTGATCGAATTGACTCCTCCCTGCCGCGGCCGAAAGGTGATCGGCAGATACTTCACACGATAGGGCCCCTTGCAGTACAGTACAGAGATCAGCACATTGGACAGATGAAAATCTTCCGGAACCCAGCGAAGCACTTTTCTCAGAGTATCTGCATGCATCAGGCGGTAGGGCGTATTTGCATCTTCTGTCCACACTCTGAATGTCAGCCAGATCACCAGTCTCAGCACACGGGTGACAAAAATTCTTCCTTTTCCATCCTGTCGGTGCCACCGCCTGCCAATGAGAAAATCCCACTGCTTCCTCTGCTCCCAGAACGGCTCAAACTCTTCCGGCAGAGTCTGGCCGTCCGAATCCGTCTGAAAAATATAATCAGCCCCATGTTTCAGCGCATAATGATACCCGAAGAGAAGTGTCGCTCCGTGGCCTGCATTTGGTTTCGTCACCACTTCCAGCAGCGGGTAACTTTCGCAGAATTCCTGCAGAATCTCATAGGTTCTGTCCCTGCTCCCGTCATCAATCACAAGCAGCCGCGACACCCCGCCTGCTGCATGCCGTTCCACAACCGGATACCAGTCCTGTATCACATGCTTTATGTTTTCTTCTTCATTGTATGCCGGTATCACAATATATAAGCTTTCCATCTGACAACTCCAAATTCCATGAAAAATGATCTGCGCCATGAGAATTCCATTTTCCGATACTCCCGGCGCAGAAAAAGGCCGCGCGCTGCACAGCCTTTTCCTGAACATACCCTTACTTTATCATTAAACACGACCTCTGACAATACTCTTCTGAAAAATCATGAGAATCCGCGTTACAGTTCAAACAGGTCTGTGCATTCACTGCACGACCGTGTGAAAACGTTAAATCACTGACACCGTTTCAGAAAACCGACGCCCATCGGATACGGCCCCGTATGT
Source organism: Candidatus Fusicatenibacter intestinigallinarum (assembly GCA_019119555.1). Classification (GTDB taxonomy): domain Bacteria; phylum Bacillota; class Clostridia; order Lachnospirales; family Lachnospiraceae; genus Fusicatenibacter; species Fusicatenibacter intestinigallinarum. Next base: position 79,566 of record DWWU01000034.1, read on the forward strand.
ACGCCGATCGTCGCTCCGATCTGGATCTCTTCCCACTCTGTGACATGGTATCCGCGCTTCTGTAATCCCTCGCGAAGCTGCTGTTTGAACGTCTCATATTCCGCCACAGGAAGCCCCACTCCCGTTGCCAGATGATACTCCTCCAGCCGGATCTGGTGTTTTTCAATGTAGGAAAAAAACATTTCAATCATTTTCTGCAGCGACTTTTTTCTTCCTCTGCAGATCTCCGGAGACGCCAGCTCGCCGTCATAGTACTGAAGAAGCGGCTTGATATTCAGAACGCTTCCCGCAATGGACGCTGCTTTTCCGATTCTTCCGCCGTGCTCCAGATACTTCAGATCTTTCGTTGTAAAAAAAATATGACCGGTGCTTCGGATCGGCGCGAGCGCCTCCATCGCCTCTTCCAGCGACCTGCCCTGATTTCTCAGTTTGACGGCCTCTTTCACAAGCATTCCCTGAAGCACAGTGACCAGCTGAGAATCCATAACTTCGATGACAGCGTCCGGATATTCTTCTGCCAGCTCCTGTTTTGCATTCAACGCCGCCTGCATGGAACCGCTGAAAGTTTTTGTCAGACAGATGCACAGAACAGGACATCCCTGCATGACATACGGAAGGAAAGCATCCCTGTAATCCTGCACCGACGGCATGGAGGTTTTGGGATAGCAGCCCGTCTGCGCTTCCATTTTTCTGTAAAATTCTGTCACCGGGATTTCCTTTCCCTCCCGGTAATAATTTTCTCCGTCAAAGGATACGTAAAACGGCACAATCGTGACCTTCTCCTTCTCCGTATATTCCTGCGCCAGATCACAGGAACTGTCACTCACAATTCCAAATTTCATCATACAGCCCTTTCCCGCTTTCGTGCGCGAGCCTGTCGCTGCGTCACCCACTGCCTGCAGGAGCCTTTCCGGTCTTCTCCCGGTCTTTCGTCTTCCCTCTGAACCGCTATGCTCTGCACACAAAAGCCGCTTTTAAATCATCATAGAAAATGTTACAATAGTATCACTAAACAGATAAAAAAGCAAGTCCTGCCGGACAAACTGTGACAAAAAGGAGGTTTTTGTTCATGCCTATCCGAAAAAAATCCCGGTCGGCCAACCAGTTTACCAAACAGTGTATCATGGAAGCACTTCTTCAGCTCATGCACACACAGGAATATAACGACATTTCGATCACAGACATTACCCGGCGTGCAGGAGTTTCCCGCATGTCCTATTACAGAAACTACAGTTCAAAAGATGAAATTCTTCGTGACTATATGTATCAGATTATCGAAGAATACGTCCGGGAACTGGACACCGCCGATATTCGCTCCGGCTTTCAGACTTACGATCATATTCTCCACAGTCTGAAATATCTCCGGAAATATAAGGATTATGTCCTGTGCCTCCAGAAAGCCAACCGCGCAGAAATTGTGCTTCATGGTCTGGATATGTATATGCTCACAGTCACGGAAACCACTGATAAATCCTTCCTGGAAAAAAGCGAACTTTATTATTATTCGGGAGCGCTGTACAACATCTTCATGCACTGGATTCGCGACGGAATGGCAGAAGAAACCGAAGCCGTCGCCCAGGTGATCTACGATCATGTAAAATACAACCGTTATTACCGGAATCCGACCGCAGAGCATATGAAAGCATAGTGTCGCGGACATCCGGCTTATCGCGAAGCGATTTTCAATGACCGGATGCGGTAACTGTTCAGCCGGCCGGATATTTACGCCGCAGATTACCGTCAGGCTGGCTGTACAATAACTGCTGCAAAGGAAATATTCGGAAAATTATTTGCAGTTCCCGGACAACTGTGCTAAACTATTGCTGAAACATGGAGATAAAACCGAAAAAATTGTAACAGTTTCCGCCGATACAATGGAAAAATTTTATCTTCATGATTATTTTATTTTCACAGAAAGGATGAATTACTATGGATTCTTTTCAGGGTGTAACTACGGAACAGCTGCAGGGCTATGAAGAAAGCTATAACTCCAGCCCTCTCTGCCGTGCCATGACAAACGCGCTTTTCAATACGTCGGTCAATGACGCTGCCTTCTGCCATGCGGGTCTTGCGCAGTCGCAGCATGCATTTTCTATTGATCTTGCGACGCTTCCGGTTACCAACCAGAAATCCAGCGGACGTTGCTGGATCTTCGCTGCGCTGAATGTTCTCCGGGAAATGACTGCAAAAAAATGCGGACTTGAGAAGTTTGAGCTTTCCCAGAACTACATGGCATTCTGGGACAAATTCGAAAAAGCAAACTATATGCTGGAAAGCGTTATCTCTCTGGCTGACCGCCCGACGGACGACCGTGTTCTCTGCCAGGTGCTGAGCACCGGCGTACAGGACGGAGGACAGTGGGATATGTTTGTCAATCTGGTGGAAAAATACGGCGTCATTCCGAAAACCGCAATGGAGGAGACATTCCAGAGCAGCAATACACGGGCAATGAACAAACTTCTTAACACAAAGCTTCGCAAAGGCGCTGCAATCCTGAAAAAAGCGGCGGCTCAGGGAAAAGACGTCCAGGCAATGAAATCCGAAATTTTAAAGGATGTCTATAAACTTCTCTGCATGTGCTTTGGCTGCCCGCCCAAAACCTTTGATTTTGAGTATGTAGATAAAGACAAACAGTATCATATTGTACATAATCTGACGCCGCAGACCTTCTATCAGGAATATGTGGGATTAAATCTCCGCGAAGACTACGTGAGCCTGATTAATTCCCCTACCGCTGACAAACCGTTCGGAAAAACATATACGGTAGACTATATCGGAAATGTTGCAGAGGGAGCGCCGATCCGCTACTATAATCTTCCGATGGATACCCTTCGTTCTCTGATCGTACGCCAACTTTCCGACGGCGAGCCTGTGTGGTTCGGAAGTGATGTCGGTCATATGGGTGACAGAGAGAAGGGAATCTGGAGTACAGACTGCTATGATTACGCCGGAACCTTCGGAATGGATTTCGAAATGACGAAAGAAGATCGTCTGGATTACCGGGAGAGTGCAATGAATCATGCAATGGTAATCACCGGCGTCAATCTGGATGAAAACGGCCAGCCGACCAAATGGAAAATCGAAAACAGCTGGAGCGATGAGCACGGCAACAAAGGATATTATCTGATGAATGCCGACTGGTTTGACCAGTTCGTATATCAGGCTGTAATCAACAAAAAATACCTGTCGGAAGAACAGCTGAAAGAAGCTGCGCAGGAGCCGACGCATCTTTCCCCGTGGGATCCAATGGGAACGCTTGCTGACTGAGTTCCGCCGGATTCTCTGTCCGAAAGGTGATAAAGAAAGAAGACGCCGCCAAACTGTCTTTGCCTGACAATCTGGCGGCGTCTTTTATTCCGGTGAGCAACTTATTTTTTATGCAGATCAGTAACAGCTGAACTGTTACGCAGATTATTCTGACACGCGTTCCAGATCCTGCATTTCCTCGTTGACCTCCGTCTCACAGGAACGCATCGCCAGAATCGTACGTTCCATCAGATCCTCCAGCGGCCATCCCAGTTTCTCCGCGCCTTCTGTAATAATTTCTCTGGAACAGCCCGCCGCAAAACGCTTATCCTTGAATTTCTTTTTCAGGCTTTTTAGCTCCATATCCGAAACGCTTCCGGAGGGACGCATTTTCGCAGCCGCCCAGATCAGGCCTGTCAGTTCATCGCAGGCAAACAATACCTTTTCCATCTCGTGTTCCGGTTCCACATCGCTGCAGTGACCGAAGCCATGGCTGCAGACCGCGTGAATCACTTCCGGTTCCACGTTTTCCTGCTGAAGAAGTTCCACTGCCTTTTTGCAGTGTTCCTCCGGATACTGTTCAAAGTCAACGTCATGCAACAGGCCGCAGATTCCCCAGAAATCTTTTTCCTCCCCGTATCCCAGCTGCCCGGCAAACCACTTCATACATCCTTCCACCGTCAGACCATGCCGGATATGAAATGGTTCCCTGTTATATTTCTTCAAAATTTCCAATGCTGTTTCATGATTCAGTTTTGTCTGCATTTTCCCTGATTCCTTTCTGTAAATTTGCCCCATAGCAATGCAAAAAAGCCTCAGAACCCTTGTACTACAAGGGTTTCCAAGACTTTATCCGATGCCGCAGGCCGGAATCGAACCGGCACGGGTATCGCTACCCACGGGATTTTAAGTCCCGGGCGTCTGCCTGTTCCGCCACTACGGCTTAATGGAACCTATAGGGCTCGAACCTATGACCCTCTGCTTGTAA
>DWWU01000035.1 GCA_019119555.1 Candidatus Fusicatenibacter intestinigallinarum
ATCCATTCGTCGCTGGCCATCGAACAATCCTCGTTGAACCAGTACCAGTCAATTCCCAGCTTGTTCCAGCCGTTGTTGTACGCTCCGCCCCAGCTGCGGAAGAAATACCAGGTGCCGTCCAGCTGTTTCCAGCCGTCCGTGTCGTTGGTGCTGCAGAACATTTTGTCGTTCTGCTCCGGGTCCAGATAGTAGAGGTCGTTTCCGTTTTTCTGCAGTCCGCTCATGCGGTGTCCGTCCTGAGCATCCAGCAGATACCAGCCGCCGTCGACGATCAGCCACTTGGAATTCTCATCCTGGTTGGAGGCGTAGTTTCCGTCTACACATACCTCGCCTTTGCCGTCGGAATCGCTGTCCATCAGATAATAGGACGCGTCACCTACGGTAATCCAGCCCTCTTCCGTCACACGCTTTCCGTCCTCACCGAAATAGTAAATGATTCCGTCCACGGTAACAAAGCTGTCTCTGGAAATCGTTCCGTCCTCGCCGGCGTAGTACTCGTCTCCGTCTGCCTCGAACTTCTGATTCGTCACAAGCTCCGGTCCATAATATTTTCCGTTCGCTGCAAAACCGGTGATCCGTACGCCGTACTCGCTGTTTTCGCCAGGCTTCTCGCCGTCCTCGGAGAAATAGAAAGTATGTACCACTCCCTCCTCATCGGTGTATTGCTGCTCACCGGTCAGAAGATAGCCGTTTTCATCCGTAAGATACGTCTTCTGGCCATCCTCAAAGAGGGAATTCTTTTTCACCGCACTGCTCCCGGCATCGTAAAATACCCAGTAAGTCTTTCCATCCTCACCAGTCACCTGATTCCAGCCGTCAGCATATTGATCGTTCTCATCCTCAGAGGCACCCGGAGTTGTTGTAGGCTCAGGCGTCGTTGAGGGTTCCGGCGTCACACTGACATCCGGCGTCGGTGTCGGCGTAGCCGTCGACTCAGGCGTTGCAGGCACCTCCGCACTCTCAGATTCACTTTGTACCTGAGACTGTGTATTCACAGATGAGGAACTGGAAACTGTTGCAGATGCATAAGCAGTCAACGGCACAGCGCTGATCGATACAGCAAGAGCCATAGCCGCTAAAAACTTTCTCTTCATATCGTTTCCTCCCATTATTCACTTTTTCATTTACTACCTTACTACATTTTGGAGTGGTTTTCAATAGTAGAACATCCAAAAATACCTTACAATTTTCTTATTATGTAATCGTTCAGCCAGCGGAACCGTTACGAACGGTTACGGCAAAACGTCCACCTCCGCTTGACAGGAACCGTCTTATTCAATAGAATAAATTTATCGCAGATAACCGTTCTGCCAGCGGAACGGTTACCTGTCATTGCTAAAAGGGAGATTTCTCGCATATGAATCAGAACACTTTTCTTAAATACCTGAAAAAAAAGGAATACAGCCGGCTGGAGCCTTACCGGGTGGAAAATGCGGTCATTCTGGCAGCCGGATTCGCCTCTCGTTTCGCACCGCTCTCTTACACGACCCCGAAAGCGCTGCTGCGGGTGCGGGGCGAGATTCTGATTGAGCGGCAGATTTCACAGCTTCTCGAAGCAGGTATTCCAAAGATCTATATCGTCACAGGATACCAGCAGGAAAAGTTCCGCTATCTCGCGGATAAATATCCTGTGGAGCTTCTTTACAATCCGGAGTACGCAGTCCGCAACAATCATTCCTCGGTCTACGCAGCCAGAGAGTACCTCGGAAACAGCTATATCTGTTCCGCCGACAATTATTTTACCGAGAATGTGTTCTGCCCCTATCAGTACCACGCCTGCTATTCCGCCCTCTATGCGGACGGCCCCACCGAGGAATACTGTCTGACAACCGATGAGAGCGGAAAAATCACAGATGTTGTGGTCGGCGGCCATGATTCCTGGTATATGCTCGGACATGTCTATTTCGACCGTGCATTTTCCCGGAAATTTCTGGAAATTCTGGAAAGGGAATACGATCTGCCGGAAACCAGAGATCTGCTGTGGGAAAAAATCTATATGAAACATCTCACGGAACTTCCCATGTATATCCGCCGGTATCCCTCCGGCGTCATCTATGAATTTGATACCCTGGAAGACCTTTGTCTCTTTGATCCTTCCTGGAACGCCTACCGGGACTCTCTTCCGAAATAACATTTCTGCTCCGCGCGAGTGCGCATTCCGCGGAGCGTTTTCGTATAACAGGGAACACAGTTTCCTGTTACATACAAAAACAGAGGCCCCACCCATTTCCTTCTTCATGGGCGGGGCCTCTGTTTTAAAAACATATTGCAACCTTTCATCCGGCCGGACAATGAAGCATTTTTTCGATATCCTTTACTGCCCTACCGTCGAACTTCCGTAAATATCTGTCTGCAGTTTCTGGATTGTGGCAGTGAAATCCGGAACCAGCATTTCTCCCCTGTTGGTGAACATTCCGTCGTAGGGAACACGGCTCTGAACAATCTCATAGGATAAAATTGTCGGAAGCTGACCGATCAGGGAAAGCAGCGTGCTCTGATCAATATTGTGGGTAACCGCCGGCAGCACGGCGTCTGCCAGGGAACTCAGCTCCGTGACGCTCAGGCTGCTGCATTTCTGCATGATCTTCTCCAGAACCTCTCTCTGACGCTCTGTCCTCTGATAATCGGCATTTCCCACATAACGGATCCGGGCATAGGCGACCGCCTGATATCCGTCCATCAGCTGCGGACCGCTCTGCGTCAGCTGATGCGCTGCAGCGTCCACGCCTGCCAGACCGCACATCTCATTGATGTAACCGTTTGCCACCCGCATTTCCTCGGCGCTGATATCAATCTCAACGCCTCCTACCAGATCCACAATATCAATCATTGCGTCAAAATCCACACTGGCATAATTATCAATGGGAATCTTATAGTTCTCCTCGATCGTCTTCACCACCAGCGGGCCGCCGCCATAAGCACAGGCCGCATTCAGTTTTTTCACTCCCACATCAGGAATATTCGCATACAGATCCCTCATAAATGAGGTCATGTGAACCTTCTTCGTATCCTTGTTAATGGACATCAGAATCATGGAGTCTGAATTTCCATACCAGGTCTTGTCCCTCCGGTCCACACCGATCAGAAGCAGATTATAGACATTTTCATCGTTGGGAAGCGTAATGTCTCCGGTCTGATCGATGATCTCTGTCTGAAGCTGTTCCGTTTCCTCGTCTGTGAGCCCGGTGCTCTCCGTCTCCACATTGCTGTTCATCCCGACTTCACTGTCGTCCACATAGTTGCTTTTTCCGTAATAGTGATTGATTACCGCATAGACGCCGAGAAGAATCACCACAATAACGAGCATGACAATCGTCAGTACATTCACCCATTTTTTACTTTTCTTCTTTTTGCCGGAACCTGTCGCTGCGGGAGCCTTTTGGGAAGAATTCACCTGAAGTTCCCCCTCCTCTTCCCAATTCTCATATTTTTTCTTCATAGTAACCTTCTTTCGTGTCGTAACAGCAGCTGGTCCACTGAACTGCTGCGCACATCCTTCCATTTAAAATTTCTTCTTTACTATAGACAAAATGTATTCTGCTGTCAAGGTTTCAAAAACATCCGGCCACTGAAAATCATCGATGTTTCTTTCTTGTAAATTTCCTACGCCTTTCTTATAATAATTCTGTAACAGTCCACCCAGCTGAACTGTTGCACAGATCTGTCTGCCGCACGCTTTTGTCCCTTGTCCGCGCAGCAGACAACACGGTATGGGAAACCGTTCCATCGGCTGAACCCATATCGTTTTCAGAAATTTTAGGAAAAGAGGAGTACGTATGAAGAACCTCACTGTCACCGACTGGTACCGCCAGTTTGTCCGGACTCAGGTACAGCCCGGGGATCTCTGCATTGACGCCACAGCAGGAAATGGAAACGACACTGCCCTTCTGTGTCAGCTCACCGGCCCCACCGGCCAGGTTCTGGCCTTTGACATCCAGGAGAAGGCCCTTTCCTCCGCCCGGCGCCGGCTGGATGCGCTGGGACTTTCCGACAACTGCCGTCTGATCCTGGATTCCCATGAATTTATGGGAAATTATGCAGCTCCTGAAAGTGTCAGCTGCATTACCTTCAACCTGGGATATCTGCCCGGCAGCGATCACAGAACTTCCACCCATGCGGCTTCCACTCTCCGCGCTTTGGCATCGGGGCTCTCCCTGCTGAAACCCGGCGGGCTTATGACTGTCTGCATCTACAGCGGCCGGGACACAGGCTTCGAAGAACGCGACGCCGTCCTCTCCTTTGTGAGGACTCTGGACAGCAGAAAATATCTTGTGATCCAGTCAGAATATGTCAACCGTCCGAAGCATCCGCCGATCCCGGTGCTGATTATCAGGCTTCCCCCGAACCCGTGATCTGATTTTTCATGGCCGGACGCCCACAGGCTCTGCGTTTTCCTACGGTCTGTGCAGCGAATGCACAGACCTGGCCGAACTGCATCGATTTTTCTTGTTTTCCTGCAAAAACATGGTAAACTATTAATAGTATCGTCCGCTTTACCAATGTAATGCAATACCGTTTCATACTGCAGCCGGAATCCAACGTAACCGTTTCATTTTCCTGCATGGCATAGTCAATGAACTGCGCAGCGTATGATAAAAGGTAACGGTTCCCCTGACCAGACTGTGATACATCGGAAAGAAAGCCGGCCGAAACAATCAAAGAGAAGAGGACATATAAGTATGGGAGAAATTATTATTCCGCAGGGATATGTCTCTGCACTCAATCTTCACGACACTCAGGTGGCAATCAAAACCGTCAAGGACTTTTTCCAGCAGGAACTGACAAAACGTCTGAATCTGCTCCGTGTCACCGCTCCTTTGTTCGTAAACCCGGAAACCGGTATGAACGACAATCTGAACGGAGTGGAACGCCCGGTTGCCTTTGAACTGAAGGATATGGATCACACACCGGCGGAAATCGTGCATTCCCTCGCCAAATGGAAGCGGTATGCGCTGAAAAAATACGGCTTTGGTCCCGGGGAAGGCATTTACACGGATATGAATGCGATCCGGCGCGATGAAGAGACCGATAACATCCACTCCATCTATGTGGACCAGTGGGACTGGGAAAAAATCATAACAAGAGAAGAGCGGAACGAGGAGACTCTGCGCAAAGTTGTAACATCCATTTACAAAACGCTGAAGCACACAGAAAAATACATGTCGATTCAGTACGACTATATCCAGGAAATTCTTCCCGACTCCATCTTTTTTATCACCTCCCAGGAACTGGAAGATCTCTATCCGAACCTGTCTCCGAAGGAGAGGGAATATGAAATCGTACGTGAGAAAGGCGCCGTATTTCTGATGCAGATCGGCGATCTTCTGAATTCCGGCGTTCCCCATGACGGCCGCTCTCCGGATTATGACGACTGGACGCTGAACGGGGATATCATCGTATATTATCCGGTTCTCGATATCGCGCTGGAACTTTCCTCCATGGGAATCCGCGTGGATGCGGAGAGTCTGAAAACACAGCTGAAGAAAAGTCACTGCGAAGACCGCGCCAGACTGCCGTTTCAGAAATCCATCCTGGACGGAACCCTGCCGCTGACGATCGGCGGCGGAATCGGACAGTCACGCCTGTGTATGTTCTTCCTGCGCAAGGCGCACATCGGAGAAGTACAGTGTTCCATCTGGCCGAAAGAGTCTCTGGAAGTCACCGACGCCATGGGCATTCAGCTTCTGTAAGCAGCGCCCGTCATTTTCGTGATGCAGCATCGGCATCCTGTAAAAGCCCTGCCGGGCTCTCACAGGATGCCGATCTTCATTTACGCCTCTTCTCTGAAAAACTGTGTTCCCGCAACCGTTCCGCCGGCTGAACGGATACCACTCAGACATATTCCAGAAGTTCCAGAAGCTCCTCTCTCGTAAAGGAAGCGCTTTTCAGCTCGTCGCCGGACAGCACCTGCTGCGCAAGTTCCTTTTTTGCTTCCTGAAGCTTCAGGATTTTTTCCTCTATCGTATTCTTTGCGATCAGACGGTAAACCGTTACCACCTGTTTCTGTCCGATTCGGTGCGCCCGGTCTGTCGCCTGATTCTCTACCGCCGCATTCCACCAGGGATCAAAATGAATCACCATATCCGCAGCGGTCAGGTTCAGGCCTGTGCCGCCTGCCTTCAGGGAAATGCAGAATACCGGAACCTCTTCTTTCTGGAAACGCTCCACAAGCTTTGCCCGGTCCTCCTTGCTGGTCGATCCGTTCAGCACACAGCAGGAAATGTTCTCCTGCTGCATTCTCTGCACGAGAATCTCCAGCATCGACGTAAACTGAGAAAACACAAGAACCCGATGTCCGCCCTCCAGGGCATTTTTCAGCAGTTCCATACACAGCTCCACCTTCGCCGCAGGCGAATGGTAGCCCTCGTAAAGCAGGCCGGGATCACAGCAGAGCTGCCGCAGCCGCGTGATCTCCGACAGTACCTGCAGACGGCTGTCTCTGAATTCGTCCTCCGTCTGGCGGGCAAGCTGCATTGCCAGCCGTTGAGCCCTCGCCCGGTACAGCTCGCTTTGTTCCCCTTCCAGCTCTGCGAACATATTTTTCTCGATCTTGTCCGGCAGATCTTTCAGCACATCTTTCTTCAGTCTTCTGAGCACAAACGGCCGGATCATCGTCTGAAGTTTTTTCAGAGCGTCCTTATCCTGTTCCCGGACAATGGGACTCTCTATCTGCTTCCGGAACTGCTGGTAGCCGTAAAGGAAGCCCGGCATCAGATAGTCAAAAATGCTCCACAGTTCGCTCAGCCGGTTTTCCACCGGCGTTCCCGTCAGTGCAATATGAAAATCCGCCTGAATCTCCTTGACCGCTTTGGCTCCCTGTGTCGTATGGTTTTTGATAAACTGCGCTTCATCGATCACCTGGCAGAAAAAGTGAATCCCCTCATATGCCGTGATATCACGCTTCAGCAGATCGTAAGAGGTCACCGCGATCTCCTTTCCCCTGAGGCTTTGGATTTTCTCCTTCCGTTCCGCTCCGTTTCCGGTAATCATGCAGACCGACAGTTCCGGCGCAAACCGCTCAATCTCGCTTTTCCAGTTATATACCAGAGAGGCCGGAGCCACAATAAGCGTCAGTTTCTCCTCCTCCGGCCCCGCCCCGGAAAGTTCCGAGAGAAGGAAGGTGATCACCTGAAGCGTCTTTCCCAGTCCCATGTCGTCTGCCAGAATTCCGCCAAATCCGTTTTTGCACAGGGTCTTCAGCCAGCGGAAGCCCAGCTCCTGGTAGGGTCTCAGTTTTGCGTGAATTCCCCGGGGAAGATCAAAATCGTTTTCCTCGATGGTTTTCATATTGCGGATCAGCGCGCGGAATTCCCGGTTTTTTTCAAAAAGGATCGACTCCTGATCCCTGAGACAGCTGTCCACATAAAGGGCTCTGTATTTGGGCAGAAAGACTTTTCCGCTTCGCAGCTGGGCTTCCGTCAGTTTCAGCTGATCCTGCAGTCCGGCGAGTACGCGGATCCCATCTTCGTCCATACTGACAAAATCTCCGTTTTTCATCCGGTAATATTTTTTCTTCCGGTCATATCTGGAAAGGATGCCCGCCAGCTCCTCCGGCGAAAAGTCATTGGAACTCAGATCCATTTCCAGCAGATTTCCTTTCAGAGACACGCCCGCGGAAACTCTCGGCGCAGCAAGCACATGAATGGATTTCAGGGCGTCTGAGAGAAACACCTCTCCCAGCTCCTGCATCTCTTCCACTCCGCGGGTCAGAAGCTCGTAAATCTCCTCTTCCCCCTGCACCACCATCTCTTCCCGCTTTTCATCGTAGGCGGTAAAATAGGAAATCAGCCTGGCGTAAACCTCCATCTCCCTTTTCACATCCCGTCCCTTTGCCAGCTGCCAGATGTTATTGATATCTCTGAAAACATTGAATCTGTTTTCCCCGTACACCGCAAAAAGCCCGCAGCTGATGGTTGTTTTCTCCGGGAGATCCAGGTAAATACTGAATTTCACTTCCGGCGGCTGATATTCGGCCAGCTGCAGACTTTCCTGTTTTACCCGAAACAGCCGTTCCAGAATCGGCAGGATATTCTGGCAGAATACGGGATAGTCCTCCTCTCCGATGGTGCAGCTGTTTCCGGCACGTTCCGCGAGATACCGCAGGAAAATCATAATCCCGGACAGATCCTCGTTTTTCTCCCGGTAAATCGTCCCTTTCTCAAAAAAGTAAGTAAAGTCACGCCCCTCACAGAAAAGGAAATCGGAGATTGTCAGCTTCATGGCGCTCTTCCCGCCCTCCAGCCGAATCTCCAGCGGCGGCAGTCCGTCCCGGAGCGTGCCCGCATGTTCCCGTCTGTCCAGATACTGCACGGTAAATGCCACTTGTTCCAGCGCTTCCATAAAAGAATCCACCATCCAGCTTTCCAGATTCAGATAGCGGTCCGCCTCGTAAGAATACCACCGTCCGTAGGGCGTCTGGTACAGAGTTCTCTTCTCTCTGGACTGCTCAATCAGATACCTGACCATCGGGCGGCACTCCGGCGTAAATGCTTCCATACAGTGAAGAAACGAGAGACTGGCGCCATAGGTAACCTGCTCCAGATTCAAAATTGCGCCGGCAAAATTCGAGATGCTCTTTAACACATACATTCTCTGAATACCAATCCGGAATTCCACCTGAAAGCTGTTATAGGCATATTGAAGCTTCGCCTCCAGACGTACCTGTCCGTTCTTTGCCCCCGGGAGATAGACCGCCTTGTCCCGCATCGCATAGTTTGCCATCAGCTCGGAAAGACCCGGACTTGTCTTCGGCTTTTTCTTTCCGGTCACCTTTTTGTGAGATGGCGGCGTCAGGTCGCTCCCTCCCTTTTTCACTCCCATTTCCAGCAGCAGCTTCTCCAGCGCATCCGCCGTTTCCTTCTGTTCCTGAGCGATTTGGCGCTCCTTCTCCATTCTGCGCGCCTTTCTCCATTCGATATAGGCAAGCAGAACTGCAACACAGTGTTTGCACAGTCCCCAGTATTTCTGATAAGCCGGACAGGTACATGCGTCTGACAGGATTTCGCTCCCCTTCTCATCCACTGAAATCGCGACGTCATAGAACTCCCCGCTGCTTCCTTCCACCCGCGCGGTAATTTTCGTCACACTCTCTTCCGTTTTTGTCTGATCCGTTTCCACCTTCAGGTCATGAACTTTTCCATTCTGCCAGACCTGCTGGCCCCGGCTGTATGTTATGGAATTCGTTTCCTGTCTGATATCTGACCGCGTTATCATTCTATCCCCGCTTCCTTCGTACGAATATGAATTCATTTTACCGCAGATACTGTCTGTATGTAAAGCAGGTTTTCTTTGCACACACTGATATGTGGTAACAGTTCAGCTTGCTGAACTGTTACGATATGTGACCTGCTCACAGAACTTTCCTGCATTTTATGTTAAATTAAGTGCATCAGGAAACAGCAATAACAAATCGCAGCAGCTCAGTCGGCTGAACTGCCGCTACAAATTATCAGATGATATATGGAGGTATTTATCATGGCAATTGAAAAAGTAACTGCTCAGAACTTCAATGAAAAAGTAAAAAACAATTCCGGACTGACCGTTGTGGATTTCTTCGCAACCTGGTGCGGACCGTGCAAAATGCTGGCACCGATCCTGGAAGAGACTGCTTCCGAATATGGAGATGTGACTTTCTGCAAGGTGGATATCGACGAGGAGATGTCTCTGGCGACCGAATACCAGATTATGAGCGTTCCCACTCTGCTGTTCTTCAAGAACGGGGAAGTTGTGAAAAAATCCATCGGCCTGATTTCACAGGATGATCTGGAAGGCTTTATCAACACCTGCAAATAAGCAGTGTAACTGTTCGCAAGCTGAACGGCTATTCGTCGACTGCAAAAAATCCCGGGCAATCAAACGGATCAGCGTTTGAAGTGCCCGGGATTTTATATAACAGGAAAACGCAGATCCTTATTGCCAAATCCCGTTTTTTCTATTACACTGATAATGGAATATGATATTTTTCTGTTGGAGGTACGGAATGGCTGAACAGTCTTTGAATATGCAGGATTATCTGAAAAAACACTACCCGTTTTGGGAGCATCTGAATCATGAGGAGCAGAAACTGCTGTGTACCTGTTCTCAGCTCCAGACCTGTCGGAAAGGAGATTTTCTCTATTCCAACGACGATGACTGTCTCGGAATCCTTCTTGTTCTGAAAGGCCAGCTGCGCGTCTTTATTCAGTCGGGCGATACAAGAGAAATCACACTCTTTCGGGTCAGTGACGGCCAGGTCTGCACCCTCTCCGCCTCCTGTATCATTCAGGAAATCACCTTTGACATTCAGATTGAGGCGGACGAGGATACCGAGCTGATCGTTACGAACGTCTCCTGTTTCCGCACCCTGATAAACCGGAACATTTATGTGGAAAATTACATTTATAAAGAGACCACCGAGCATTTTTCCGATGTCATGTGGGCGATGAATCAGATTCTGTTTTCCAGCTTTGACAAGAGGCTTGCCGGATACCTGCTGGACGATTCCATCCGCACGCACTCCGCCACGCTTCACACAACCCATGAACAGATTGCACGGAATCTGGGAAGCGCGCGGGAAGTCGTCTCGCGGATGCTGAAATACTTTGAAAAAGAAGGGATTGTATCCCTCTCCCGCGGCACCGTGACGATTACCGATGAAAAAAAGCTGAAATCCTGCATCTACGGGGAAAAACGCTGCAAATGTCAGCAAAAAGACGGAGAGTCCCTGAAAGCGTAACCCTTCGGTCCACTGAACTTTTACCTGAAAACCGCAGCCGGACCAATCATAGGATGGTCCGGCTGCGGTTTTCCGCTGGATCTTTTCCTGGTACATCACAGCTCTGCGGCTTTCAGATCTCCGTAAACGTATACTTGCTCTTCAGTCCACTGGTCACCACCTCATAGCATACACTGCCGTCATCCAGTTCCACCTTTGAGTATTCGCTCACTTTCGTAATATACTTTTTCATATACTCGTCCAGATTATCCGTCTCAATTTCTTCCACGGTACTGTTGGATTTCCCATGACAGCTGTCAAACAGTTCTTTGATCATCTCATATGTCTTCATATACCATACCTCCTGTTTTTGCCTTCCGTCGCACGGAAAACAGTTTTCTTTTCTCTATCATATACCTTTTTCTGTTTTCCGTCCAGCGGTATCGGATCATACAGGCATCCGGCCCATCGCAAAGCGATTTTCAATGGCCGGATGCCGTAACCATTCCGCCGGCGAGACGGCTATATGCGGAAAACCTCCGGAGACCGCAGGGTCCCCGGAGGCTTCTATGCTTGGATACAATCTATTTTATTTAGATATTCGGTTTCGACTGAAAATTAGTCTAACAGGGAAGCAACACGTCCTGATCCAACAGTACGTCCACCTTCACGGATAGCGAAGGTAAGACCCTGATCCATAGCGATCGGGTGAATCAGCTCGATGGTCATCTCTACGTTATCTCCCGGCATGCACATCTCGGTGCCTTCCGGCAGAGTGATAACGCCTGTTACGTCAGTTGTACGGAAGTAGAACTGCGGACGATAGTTGTTGAAGAACGGAGTATGACGTCCACCCTCGTCTTTGGTCAGAACGTAAACCTGTGCGGTGAATTTGGTGTGGCAGTGTACAGTACCCGGTTTAGCCAGAACCTGTCCTCTTTCGATTTCAGTTCTCTGAACACCACGAAGCAGAGCACCGATGTTATCACCAGCCTGAGCCTCATCCAGCAGCTTACGGAACATCTCGATACCAGTTACAACGGTCTTTCTGGACTCCTCTTTCAGACCTGCGATTTCAACTTCCTCATTCAGATGCAGAACACCAGCCTCAACACGGCCTGTAGCTACAGTACCACGTCCGGTGATGGTGAATACGTCCTCTACCGGCATGATGAACGGTTTGTCAACATCACGCTTCGGATCCGGAATCCAGGTATCAACAGCATCCATCAGCTCCATGATCTTGTCTCCCCACTCGCTGCTCGGATCTTCCAGAGCTTTCAGAGCGGATCCCTGGATGATCGGAGTGTCATCGCCCGGGAAGTCGTACTCGTTCAGCAGCTCACGGATTTCCATGTCTACCAGCTCGAGCAGCTCTTCGTCGTCAACCATATCACATTTGTTCATGAATACTACGATGTAAGGTACACCTACCTGACGGGACAGCAGGATGTGCTCTTTTGTCTGAGCCATAACACCGTCTGTAGCAGCTACAACCAGGATAGCGCCATCCATCTGAGCAGCACCGGTGATCATGTTCTTTACATAGTCAGCATGGCCTGGGCAGTCAACGTGTGCATAGTGTCTTTTCTCAGTCTGATACTCAACATGTGCGGTAGAGATTGTGATACCACGCTCTCTCTCTTCCGGAGCTTTATCGATATCTTCGAAGTTCTCTGCAACGTTTCCTGCAACTCTTGCAGCCAGTACTTTTGTGATAGCTGCTGTCAGGGTTGTTTTACCATGGTCAACGTGGCCAATGGTACCAATGTTACAATGCGGTTTTGTTCTTTCAAATTTAGCTTTAGCCATTTTAAAATGTCCTCCTTAAAATCTGCGCTCACGCGTGAGCTTTTTGAAACTAAATCGTCAGGTAAGCAGGCGGGAAAAACCCGCCGTTTTACCCCGAACCTGCTATTGTTGATTATATTGCATTTTACCTGCATTTGCAAGCGAAATTTTACTCATCCGTCCATTTGTCAGGCCGGATCTGAGCTCATCTTATTTATTTGCCTTTTGCAGACAGTACCTTTTCCTGTACAGATTTCGGAACCTGCTCATATCTGTCGAAGAACATGGAGTAGTTACCGCGTCCCTGTGTTCTGGAACGAAGGTCGGTCGCATAACCGAACATCTCAGCCAGCGGCACATATCCGCGGATCATCTTACCGCCGCCGATATCATCCATACCTTCGATACGTCCACGACGGGAGTTAATATCACCGATAACATCACCCATGTAGTCTTCCGGAGTGGAAACCTCCACCTTCATAATCGGCTCCAGCAGTACCGGCGCACCTTTCTGCATTGCTTCCTTGAATGCCAGTGATCCGGCAATATGGAATGCCATCTCGGAAGAGTCGACCTCATGGTAAGAACCGTCATATACGTTTGCATGAATACCTACAACCGGGAATCCGCCCAGGATACCGGCTTTCATAGCTTCCTCGATACCCTCGCCGACTGCCGGGATGTATTCCTTCGGAATCGCACCGCCGACAACGGTAGACTCGAACTTATAGGTTTCCTCGCCGTTCGCATCCATCGGCTCAAATTTAACTTTACAGTGACCGTACTGTCCACGTCCACCGGACTGTTTCGCATACTTGCTGTCCACATCTGCCGGTTTTGTGATGGTCTCTTTGTAAGCAACCTGAGGCGCTCCGACGTTTGCCTCTACCTTGAACTCACGGAGCAGACGGTCAACGATGATCTCCAGATGAAGCTCGCCCATACCCGCGATGATGGTCTGGCCTGTCTCCTGGTTGGTATGAGCACGGAAGGTCGGGTCTTCCTCTGCAAGTTTTGCAAGAGACTCGCCCAGTTTGCCCTGGCCTGCTTTGGTCTTCGGCTCAATCGCCAGCTCGATAACCGGCTCCGGGAACTCCATAGACTCGAGGATAACCGGATGCTGATCGTCGCAGATGGTATCGCCGGTTGTGGAGAACTTGAATCCGATCGCCGCAGCGATGTCACCGGAGTAAACCTTGTCAAGCTCCATACGCTTGTTGGCATGCATCTGAAGGATACGTCCAACACGTTCTTTTTTATCTTTTGTCGCGTTCAGCACGTAGGAACCGGAGTTCATCGTACCGGAGTAAACGCGGAAATATGCAAGTTTTCCGACAAACGGGTCGGTCATGATCTTGAATACCAGAGCGGAGAACGGCTCTTCGTCAGAAGAGTGTCTTACCACTTCATTTCCGTCCAGGTCAACGCCTGCAATCGGCGGAATGTCGGTCGGAGCCGGCATGTACTCAAGGATTGCATCCAGCAGTTTCTGAACGCCTTTGTTTCTGTAAGCAGAGCCGCAGCATACCGGAACAGCTGTACATTCACAGGTAGCTTTGCGCAGAACGGCTTTCATCTCGTCCACTGACGGGATATCATCGTCCAGGTAACGCATCATCAGATCGTCGTCCAGCTCGCAGACTTTTTCGATCAGCTCTGTGTGATACAGTTCTGCTTCTTCAGCCATGTCTTCCGGAATGTCGACGATGGAGATATCTTCGCCCTTGTCATCGTTGTAGATGTAAGCTTTCATCTCGAACAGGTCGATGATACCTTTGAACTCATCCTCCTTGCCGATCGGCAGCTGCAGGCAGATCGCATTTTTGCCCAGACGGGTTTTGATCTGCTCTACTGCGTTATAGAAGTTGGCACCAAGAATGTCCATCTTATTAATGAAGGCCATACGAGGTACATTGTAGGTATCTGCCTGACGCCATACATTTTCAGACTGAGGTTCAACGCCACCCTTTGCACAGAAAACGCCGACCGCGCCATCCAGAACACGCAGAGAACGCTCAACTTCTACGGTGAAGTCAACGTGACCCGGAGTGTCGATGATGTTGATACGGTGCTCCAGTGCGCCCGGTTTTGCTTTGCAGTTTTCCTGCAGAGTCCAGTGGCAGGTGGTTGCGGCTGAAGTGATAGTAATACCACGTTCCTGCTCCTGTTCCATCCAGTCCATGGTAGCAGTTCCTTCGTGAGTATCACCAATTTTATAGTTAACACCGGTATAGTACAGAATACGCTCGGTAAGAGTGGTCTTACCAGCATCGATATGTGCCATAATACCAATGTTTCTGGTTCTCTCTAATGGATATTCTCTTCCAGCCAACGGATTTTCCTCCTTTAGAATCTGTAATGAGCAAATGCCTTGTTAGCCTCTGCCATCTTATGCATATCTTCTTTTCTCTTCACGGCTGCACCAGTATTGTTTGCTGCATCCATGATTTCGTTCGCCAGTCTGTCTTCCATGGTCTTCTCGCCTCTCTTGCGGGAGAACATGGTCAGCCAGCGGAGCGCCAGCGCCTGACGTCTGTCCGGTCTTACCTCGATCGGCACCTGATAGGTAGCACCGCCGATACGTCTTGCTTTTACTTCAAGAACCGGCATGATATTGTTCATTGCTTCTTCAAATACTTCTACTGCTGGCTTACCAGTCTTAGCTTCTACTTTAGCAAATGCGCCGTATACAATCTTCTGGGCAACGCCTTTCTTGCCGTCCAGCATGATATTGTTGATCAGCTTGGTTACCACTTTGTTATTGTATAACGGATCTGCTAAAACATCTCTTTTCTGAGTATGTCCTTTACGTGGCACGTTACTTCCCTCCTTAATCATAATTCGATTAAATCATCGGTACTCACACTTAACTGCAGTATGTCCGTACGAGTAAATTCCTCT
>DWWU01000036.1 GCA_019119555.1 Candidatus Fusicatenibacter intestinigallinarum
TTCAAAAATCAAAAGACCGTTTCCAAGATTTTTCCCGTTAATCGTACACATTTCCGGTGCAATCTGCTTTCCGTTAACGCAAAATCTGCGAATCTTCACCATGCATGGTCTTTCCCCCGGGTCAAGGCGGATACTGCCGGCAGCTTCAAATTCCATACTGCATACCACATTTTTTCCGTCTGCAGGCGAAAAAAATCTGGAATCTTTCTCCCGGATCACACCGTCGCAGCTCCAGAAAACCTGCAGCTTTCCCCATGTCTGACAGCGATACGCTTCCAGAGCCTCTCCCACAGATATAACGCCAGGGGTAATTCTGTGATACAGCATGCGCAGCGGCTCATATCCCTGAATAATGTATTGCTGAAAGTTATTCTCCATACCTGCATACACGGCCCGCTTTTCTTTCGAAATGCCAAAACGCTCATAAATCTTTCGCTCCAGCAGGACTTCATTCCTTGCTCCCGTTGTTTCAAAGTAATAGTGAAGAATTCTGTACAGCACATATTCTACCGGTATTGGAAAATCAAACGTCCACTCATAATCGATCAGATTCCATCCATCGCAGACAATAATATTATTCAAAACCATATCAATGTCCGTAACAGGAGCAGATTTCATATTTTCAAATTCCGGAGCGGCGCCAAACACATTACAAAATTCTTCTGTCGGATGAAACTCTTCTCCTGCTGAATTCCGAATGATCGAGAGATATCTGTCAAGGATCTCTTCCAGCTTATCATATTCCTTGCGCTCTATACAGTGATCCAGAAGTTCTTCCAGCGTCTGGCCTTCCAGATACTCCATCTCCACGCCGTCATTGAGCAGTCTGCACCGATTAATCTTCAGCCCGTTCTCCGCATAGATTTGCTCCAGGCTTTGGAACCAGCGATATATATTTTTTACATGTTTCTCCGCTTTTTCGCTGCACGGTGTTTTGATCACCTTTTTCTCTGCGTTTTCCATACAGATAACGGTTCGTATGGAAAACTCCTCGGAACGTTCATTCGAATACTTTACAAAAATTGTCTTTCTCATAGTTCCACCCTCTCCAGAATGACCAGAAATGAATTGGAGAATTCCGGAAACTGCCCTTCTTCCACAAGGGAATCATATGCACGGGTTTCATCAAAAAGCAGCAGCCTCTGCCGGTCCATATTGCACAGATTATTATGCAGTTCCCCTCTTTTCGGCAGATAATCGTCCGAATAAACCATAAGAGGAAATTTATAGTCCGGATAAGGGTAAAAAAATTCTGCTTTCAATCCTCCCGCCTCGAGAAACAGACGCTCCAATTCTTTTCTGGAAAATGTTCGGGCTCCGGAAACATGAGAATATCCCTCGATGCCTTCAAAAAATCGTCCGTTATGATCTTCTGTACAGCCGGCCCAGTATTTCATGCCAAGACGATTTTCAATCGCCAGTACAATTTTTCCTCCAGGTTTCAGATGGCTTCGTATTTTTCGAAGCATATCACGAAACGGCCTGTCACTGCTGATATACATTCTGGAATATTCAAACACTCCGATTAATGTAATGTAATCATAGCTTTCTGTGAGATTAGGTTCGATATCCTGAAAATTACCTACCTGAATCCGAATATTTGCATACCGATGATTTCTGTGAGCGTTAATATAGCTCCGCTTTTTCGACAGTTCAATACAGGTCACCGCTTCCGCTTTTTCGGCCAGAGCGCCGGTAATCGCCCCGCATCCGGCTCCGATTTCCAATACGTGATGATCTGGTTCAATCGGAATCCACTCAATAATATTCTGCCGGATCTTCGAAAAATGATACACAACCGGCCAGCTGCTTTTCTGTGAAATCAACGCGCTGTAGTCATCCAGATGCAGTCTGGCCAGTTCCAGAAGTTCCTCCTCTATCGGGCCGTCACTGTAAAGATCTTCCCCCGGATAGTATTCATAGTCCAATACAACATTCCCTATCTTCTCCTGCATAGCCCCTCCATATCAGTGAACTTCCACTTTCGAATTCATATCATAAAAACCAACGGTATTTTTCGTGGAAAGCACTGTAATACTGCATACATCATACAGACGATGAAACACCTGAAAATCTCCGTCCTTGTAACCGGTACAGCCCAGCGACAGAAGATATTCCCCTCCCTGCAGAGACATATTCTGCCGGAAGGAAACTTCCACGACGTCTCCGGGATTCTGCGGTTTCACATCTGCTTCTTCATACATTGTATTCGTTCCGGTAATCTCAGTTCCTTTCAGATCTTTTATACTGTATGCAAAAATCGGTGATTCCACTCGGTTGGAAAACCTGATTCTCATATGAATTGTAAAATCGGTTCCCTTTTCAATTGTGTTTGTTGACACATTGTTTTCATCGCGGATCGTAAAGTCGACGATTTCCCCATCCTTGTTTCCATACTCCAGAACCTGCGGATTCAAAGAGAAGGGTCTGTCCCAGCTTTGTGTATCTTCCGAATTCTTTTCAGGCACTGTATTCTGTTCCGCGCCATCTTTTTCATCGGCGTCCTGTCCCACAAGAAGTTTTTTGTAGAGATCCACCATCTCCTTCGCCGATCCTTCCGCCCGTTTCACTCCCTGGTTCAGAAGCACAACCCGGTCACAGTATTTGCTGACACTGCCCAGATCATGGCTCACAAACAATATGGTCTTTCCTTCTTTTTTGAACTCCTCAAATTTCCGGTAACATTTCGCCTGAAAGAACACATCGCCTACGGAAAGGGCTTCGTCAACAATCAGAATCTCCGGATCGATATTGATTGCAACTGCAAATGCCAGACGAACAAACATTCCGCTGGAATATGTTTTTACCGGTTGATGGATAAAGTCTCCGATATCTGCAAAGGAAAGAATGTCGTCAAGCTTTGCGTCAATCTCTTCCTTGGAAAATCCTATCATTGTTCCGTTCAGATATACATTTTCCAGACCGGAATATTCCATATTGAATCCTGCGCCTAATTCCAGCAGCGCAGAAATTCTTCCGTTCACACGGACCTCCCCCGCTGTTGGATTCAGAACGCCCGTTATAATCTTAAGGATGGTTGACTTCCCCGAACCATTGGTACCGATAATTCCCACCGTCTCTCCACGGTGCACCTCAAAGGACACATCACGAAGCGCATAATGTTCCCGATATTTTTTCTTTCTCGTCAGTCCCAACGACTCTTTTAACCGATCCATTGGTTTGTCATATAATTTATACATCTTATCCAGATGCTCTACTGAAATTGCAATCTCTGCCATCGCCTTTTCCTTCCTGTTTTATCGTACCTCGCAGCAATTCAGCCGATCAAACTGTTTCAGCGCCCGACAGTAAACCGGACGCCCGCTTACTCCACCTTCCATGTAACAGCTCAGCCAGCTGAACGGTTACAGTACATCAGCAAAGTGGGGTTTCAAACGTTTGAAAATAAAGGCTCCTATTCCAAAAAGCACTGCCGTTACAACCCAGAAATAAAGCCCCCAGCTCACATGCGCCATCACACTGACATGTCCAAGCATGGAATCTCTGTATCCTGTGACAATATAATACATTGGATTGAGCTTAAACAGCTTTATCACAAACGGATGATCCGCCATCACAGAATTAATATCCCACATAATCGGCGTCAGCCAGACGCCCACCTGAAGCACGATACTGATAATCTGTGTCAAATCACGGAAGAAAACAACAATCGCACTTGTTGCATAGACAAGCGCCAGCACAAAACAAAATCCGCAGAACGCATAGTACACCAGCTGCAGCACATACGGAGACGGAAAATAACCGTATCCGCTGCACAGAACCAGGGCAAATCCAACGAAAAAGACATGGACAAAACCGGCTGATATTATTTTTACAATTGGCAGAATACTGATCTTAAATACAACCTTTTTTACGAGATAATTATACTCCAAAAGCGCATTCGTGCCGCCGTTCAGGGCATCCTGGAAAAAGAACCACGGAATAATACCCGTCGTCAGATAGAGGACAAACGGATAATTGTCAACATTTCCGGACCTCAGACCGACAGAAAACACAAACCAATAAACCAGAATTGTAACAATCGGCTGAACAAACGCCCAGACAATTCCGAGATACGAACCGGCATATTTCGTTTTAAAGTCATTGACAGAAAGCTTGAGAATCAGCTTTCTGTTCTGCAAAAGCTCTTTCGGCAAAACCAGAAGCCTTTTTCTCAGCAGAAACAGCACGATCAGTCCAATATCCAGAACCGCCAGCACGGCAATATTTTTCACCATCTGGCTCTGCGCCATATCTCTTGTAAGCTCTTCCATCAAAGCAGAGGAATCTACAGTGACTGCCAGAAAAGGATCGGTTCCCGATGTTTCTATCACAACATGACCATCTGTCGACTGAACCTCCACAAGCTGCTGGCTGGCCAGGGAATCTGTAAGAATTTCGGGGGAAAGTTCAACAACCGTATCTCCATACTGCAGATACATATTCCGGATTTCAAACTCTCCCGGTTTCGTTCCAAGATCAAGCCGAACCATTGTCGCTGAAGATGTAATATGAAATTCCATCTTCTGATATTCATCCGCTTCTGTATAAGCGATCTTCTCACTGCTCGTTTCCTGAAAGTCTGTATTTTCTCCATAATAAAGCTGAATCACATCCTCATGATCCGCCTTCATTTCAATAAAAAAGCTAAATACCCCCGAAACCGGCGTCCGATAGTTGAAAATATAGAAATTCAGCAGCACCACCAGAACCGCCAGCACAACCGTAAAAATTTTTTTCTTGTTCGACATATTATGACTCCCGGTTTTCTGTATACTCCTGGATACCTCCCCACTTCTGATCTTTTTCAGAAATTATCAGATCCTCACGAGTCATTCCCTCCGGCATCGGCCACTCCACACCGATCTGAGGATCCGCCCAGAACAGACCGCCTTCATCATTCGGATGATAAAAATCTGTACATTTGTATGCAAACTCCGCATAATCAGAAAGCACAATAAATCCATGCGCGAAATTTTTAGGAATAAAAAACTGTTTCTTATTTTCCGCCGAAAGCAGAACTCCATACCACTTTCCGTAAGTCGCAGAGCCCGGACGAAGATCCACTGCCACATCAAATACCTCTCCGCTGACTACACGCACCAGTTTATCCTGAGGATAATTAATCTGAAAATGCAGGCCACGCAGCACGCCTTTCTTCGAAGCCGACTGGTTGTCCTGAACGAATTCCATATCAATTCCGGCCTCTTTATAATCATTGTAATTATAAGTTTCCATAAAATACCCGCGCTCATCGCCGAACACAGTTGGCGTAATAACTTTCAGGCCTTCGATCTCACATGTTTCTACTGTTATCTTTCCCATATCAATTACCTCTTTCTGTATTATTATCTATTGCCGGCATTTACGCAAAAATGCAGTGTACCTCAAGCCACTGCAATTTTTGCCCCACTCATTCTTTATTTGTCCTTATACATCTCAGCGTAATATTTCTGATAATCTCCGCTTGTCACATTCTTCATCCATTCTTCATGCTCAAAGAACCATGCAATGGTTTTGCGGATACCTTCCTCAAAACAGGTTTCCGGGTACCAGCCCACTTCCGCTTTGATCTTATCCGGCGCAATCGCGTACCGGCGGTCATGTCCTTTGCGGTCCTCCACATAGGTGATCAGATCTTCACTCACCAGCGCTTTTCTCGGATCATCATCTGCGAGCATTTCCTGAAGAGTATCCAGAATAATATGGATAATCTGGATATTCTGCTTTTCATTGTGTCCGCCGATGTTATACGTTTCAAACAGCCGGCCCTTTTCCTGAACCATATCGATACCCTTGCAGTGATCTTCCACATACAGCCAGTCACGGACATTCTTTCCGTCGCCGTAAACCGGAAGTTTCTTTCCGTGCAGCGCATTATTGATGATCAGCGGAATCAGTTTTTCAGGGAACTGATACGGTCCGTAATTGTTGCTGCAGTTGGTAATATTGGCAGGGAATCTGTAAGTGTCCATATACGCTTTTACCAGCATGTCTGAAGACGCCTTGCTCGCGGAATACGGGCTGTGCGGATCGTAAGGAGTCGTCTCATAAAAATATCCTCCGTCCTCATCCAGAGAACCGTACACCTCATCCGTCGACACATGCAGGAATTTATGATCCGGCTTGAATGTACCGTCTTCCAGCTCCCAGGCTGCTTTTGCTGCGTTCAGCATCACCAGTGTTCCAAGCACGTTTGTCTTTACAAACACTTCCGGATCCTTGATGCTTCGGTCCACATGGCTCTCCGCCGCAAAATGAACCACTCTCTGGATATCATATTTTTCGAACAGTGCGTTGATCGCCTGACTGTCACAGATATCTGCCTTTACAAAGGTATAATTCGGTCTGTTTTCAATGTCTTTCAGGTTCTCAAGATTTCCCGCATAAGTCAGTTTGTCTACATTAATAATCTGAATTTCGTCACCATATTTTTTGAACATATAATGGATATAGTTGGAGCCGATAAATCCCGCTCCTCCGGTTACCAGGTAAGTACGCATTTTAATTCCTCCGTTTTACCATTTTTCGGTTATTGTCTGGTCTATTATAGCATTATAGCTATGAAAAAGCAACGTTCTAAACATCTGATAATTTTATTACGAGAATATTGTCGATTACATCGATACATCCTTCTGCCGGCCAGCTTGGCATTGAAGCCGCGTGTTCTTTCGCTACCGCAATTTCTGCCTCTGTTGATATCGTCATTGTAATTCCTCTAGTGGCAGCGAAATCCCTGACTTTAGCTGTTGAAAAAAAGTACTGCGGTTCCGTATCAACAAACATATCAAAATAAGATGTTCCGATAAACTCAACCGCCGGAAAACAGGAGTTATTCAAAGGAGCACTTTTTCGCCCTATGACTGCAATATGATAATCCTCTAAAGAATATCCCAGATTATCAATCCGATACATAATTTCATTCAGCATAGTAACATCCTGTTCATATCGGACATCATCCGTATACCAAAGTCTTAAGGTCGTCCCTGTCTGATTTAAGCCGATCCAAAGAGCCAGCAATACTAACAAAACGTGAATCCCCTTTTTTACATGAACCAGCTGTTCAAATATTCCCATCTGAATTTCACGCGAAGTCAGGTACATAAGTATACAGCCACAACAAAACGGAACAACATACTGACTTCTGAATACCGGAATTGCACCAGTAGCAATCGTCATCATAAAGGGAGCAAGCAAAACAAAAAAAGCTGCCAACCATTTCCAGATACATACTTTAAGAACCTTTTTTAAATTAAAAAGGACAAACACCGCGATCACCAGGCACAAAATGCTGTAGGTTATATCAAAAAAGTTAATCTTTTCAAAGCCAAAAACCTGCCTGAAATTTGTAATAATATTATCCAGACACGTCTGAACCGGTGCTTTCCCCCACATAATCTGATCAGTCAGGTATGTCGCCGAGGAGAAAAAAAGTTTTACAATGATTTGGTTTATAATGAATGCGCCAAGAAAAGGAAGGACTACTTTGAGACATACTAAAAAAAGTCGTTTAAAATCTCTTTCCTTGTATAAAAACAACGCTGCAGCTCCAACGGCTATAAAAAGCTCTATATTCGTCTGATAGCTTCCAAAACTCCATACCATGAGGATTACTGAAAAAAGCATCCAAAAAATGCTTCCACCCTTTATCCATTGAAAAAGCATTCCAAGTGCTACAGCAATCAAAAGAATGGAAAATGCAATCTGAAAATTCTGCAGCTTAAAAATCCATTGACTCACCCAAATTGGATGTGTAATAACTATTACACAAAATATATAGTAGTTATTGCTGTTCTTCCACTCACTGATATCTTCAAACACATAGCAGAACACAAGCAGGAACAGATTAATTGTCACATATGCAAACGCTGAATTTACATAAGGATTATACCAGCGCACTCCGAAAATTTTTTCAGTGACAATCAATCCGTATCGGCCAATGTCCAGCCAGTTATACATATACCCCGGCATATTAATCATATAATCCGTGTCCACAGTAACCGACTGGCTGAAAATCCTGCATCCATAAACCAACGCTGTCATAACAATTGAAAAGATCACAAGGTTACGTCTCTCATTACAGAATTTTATAAAGCCCTTCAGCATACCTGTCTCTTTCTTTGCCATTCCTCTTTTTCTCCCTCTCAATATCCATCCATTATCAGATCGACTGATTAATTCCACTGATCAAATACGGATTTCCTTCCGCGTCTATCGCGTAAACATGAATATCATAGATTCCTCTCTGATAACCAAAATCACTTGCAAATACATTGCATTGATAACTTCCGTCTCCTGCCGGATTTGTTTCATACCATATCAGCTTCGACTGGTCTCCATCCGGCCATACAGCGCAAAGAATCGACTGGATCTCTCTGTTCGACTGAAGGTTTGAAATATAAACGGTAAACTTACCTATTTCATAGCTGTAAGCATCCGCCGTAATGTCTGCTGTAATCTGTGCCTGAAGTTCTTCTTCTCCTGCATCCGTCTGCGAAGTGTCGTCCTCCACCTGCAGATCCTGTTCTGTCGTGATATCAGAAGTAAGTGTATCTATCAGAGCAGAGCGTTTTGAAATCTCCTGGCTTTCCCTCTCATATCCGAAGACTTCCGATAAAGTTTCCTTGCTGGAAAACAGATTTGTTCCAAGCCCAAGCCTCTCGCCTTCAATAGACACTCCAAGACTTGCCAGCGTTGTAGGGAAATTGTCAAAGGTTGTATAGGTTCGGTATGTATTCCATTCCTTCTCTGTACCGGCATTAATATAGGTAGTATATACTTTTCTTGTGTAATCCTCCGGCACATCCTCGCAGAAATCACTGTCCATCGTCGGATGATCACCCGAAATCACAATCGTAGTATTCTCATAAAACGGCTGCTGCTGAATCCACTGCACAAACTCAGATACCTGACGGCTGGAGCATGCCATTACATTGGCGTAAACATTGTCTCCATATAAATCCGGACAGTCCTCACACTGGTATCCATCCTCAAAATGAGTGTCAACCGTAAGCATGGTCAGGTTAAACGGCTGATCCTGTGCGGCCAGTTCTGTCAGTTTGTCCTTTGCGAACTCAAACAGACGCTTATCCTCGAATCCCCACCAGACACGATACCCTTCAGGAATCAAACTGTTTTCTGCCGCATAGTTATAGTCAAAAATATCATAATCCCCATGGCTTTCATAAAACAGCTTTCTTCCTCCGAATTCTGCATCGGAACCAATCATCAGCGTCTGGCTGTAACCGGCGCTCTCGAGAATATCCCCGATGGAGATAATGTCCGGGAAGAAAGAATCCTGGGTATTCATGGAATTCTGTTCAATCGGAATATTCAGAGGCAGCCCCGTACTCTGCGCAAACATCGCTCCGATCGTCCATGTTGCGCCAGGCATTGCATAGCCTCCGTTCAGCGTCTGGTTGTCGCCCGAAAAGCTTTCATTCTGTTTGGACAGTTCCGTAAGCTCCGGAATGACATCCGTATCAAACGCTCCGCCGCTGGCCGTGTCGCTGTAAGTCATCTCCATTGACTCCAGGAATATATAGATCAGATTTCTTTTCTGTTCAGGAAATGTCAGCGTCACATCTCTGGGATCCACGTAATTGTCATCAATAAATGTGGAATACTCTGACTGATTATTGGCATAAGCGGATACATCCAGAGTCGTCCACACATTGGAAACGCTTACCGTCGCCATTATAATAGAAAGAACCATGATCAATGACAGAAATGAACCGTAAATTCTCCGTCTTCTTCTGAGAAATACACATGCAAAAACCAGCAGCAGACATACAATTCCGGTAATCAGGACACAGGAATGTACGAAATCCCATATCATATCCGTATTGGTTCCTTCCAGACTGGTATTCAGATGATACACCAGTTCTTCCATCGTAAGTCCTGTCCATGTCCTGAGCATCCACTGACAGGACCGCGACAGCAACACCGCGACTGTCGCCACAACGATCACCAGAACAGTAAAGATACCAATCGCTATTTTTTTCCCTTTTCCCTTTTTCACACTTTGACTATTTTCGCTCATTTCTACACACCCTATCCTATTTTTTACGGCATCGTATAAATCAATACACCGACCACAATAATGAGATTGCCAATCAGTTTTCCTTTTGTAATCTTCTCCCTCAGCACCAGCCAGGAAAAAAGCAAAACGAATACATAAGTAAACGTATCAAGAACAGGTCCGTACTTCAAGTCGACGTTTGTGTATGCATAAGTATTTACCAGAAGAACCGTTCCAAAGATCAAATATGCGAGAATCACCCGCCAGTTCAGGTATTCCTTCAAAGGGCTGGCATGCTGCCTGTTCGCACTCTGTTTCAGCAGAATCTGAGACAACGCCGAAAACACTGTGCAGGCCAGCATCAGCAACATATATTTATTCATATTTCTGCACCACCATCACTCCTATCAGCACCACCAGAAGACCGATGATATTCCTGACGCTCAGACTCTCATGAAAAATCAAAACCGCCCACACCTGAGACCAGATCAGATATACGCTTCTGTTCGCATATGCTGTAGACAACGAGAATTTTTTTATCACCTTCTGCCAGGCAATCGCATAAACGCCGCAGTTTGCAATCATAAGAAACAGAAACAAGTACAACAGAGGATTTTTTATTCCGCCATGATTAAATTGTACAGAGGCGCACTTCGAAAATACACTGGTCAGCGAGAAGAGCAGAATATTCAGGTGCAGCTGAATATAATTCCCGGCTTTTTTCATATCATTTTACCTGCCCTTCATATCTGAAAATAATGTAACTGCCCGTATCGGCAAAAGATTCACAGCCCGCGGATGTAAGATATGCCAAAACAGCCTCTGAACTTTTTGAAATCACAAGATAATCCGTCTTCGTTGCCTCCAGTACAGTGGCCAGCTCTGAAGGATCTGCCGTCACATCCTGATTCTGTATAACATTGATAATAAAATTCTGCTGAGCAATTTCTTCCTCTGTCAGATTACGCGTAGAGACTGTATTGGAACCTAAAGCCAACAAATACACATCTCTGTCCAAGGTCAGGAGCATGGAGCCGTCGTACTGGCGAACAAGAGTATTATATTCGTATTCAAAAACACTTTTCGGATAGGGATTTTCTTTTGCATCCTGGTGAATCAGTTCACAGGCTGCAATAAGTTCATCCGGCACCTTATATTTGTTCTGTGGAATCTGCAATGCTGCAAAATCTGATACTGCAGGGGTTCCGGAAAAAATCAGAACCAGGACAATAAAGCCTGCCACCGCACTCTTTTTCCACATAGCTTTCTGCGTTTCCATCTGTTTAACACAAATCCATGCCAGCATAGCGCAGACAGGCAGGATCCAGAAAAAACGATAATATTCCAGTGACATATTCATTATTTTAATCAGCGGATTCGCAAAAAACGGATTATAGATTGTCAGCGCGAGAACAGCGGGAATTCCACAGAAAAAATATCGCTCTTTTCGGGTACCATACAGCAGAACATACAGCAGGCCGACAAGGAAAAATCCTATAAAATATGTCTGCCCGCCATACTCCTTCAAGCAGGCATATACAAATGTCAGACCTTTTTCTGCAAAGCTTACAGTTCCCATATCATTTCCTTTCTTATGTCTTCTGTCATATAGCCAAAACCAGGTATCCTCTGCTTACCAAAAGATATACGATAATAAACCCAACTGACGGAAGAACGCAGACGATATAATATTTCAGACAGCGCCACGCCCGGCGGGCAATAATTACAGAAATACATACCGCAGTCACTGCAACCGGTACGATTGACAATGCCGACATGGAAATATCGACTCCTGCAATTCCCGCACAGAACACCATCAGCCAGATTCTCTTATTCTGTATGTCGTCATACAAACACAGGCCAAGGTACAGCACAAATGGCAGCACCACATTCGCCAGAATAGCTTTTCCTTCATACCCACGCATCAGCAAAAAGGATGCATTGGAATATACGGTATGAAAAAAGAATTGTATCACCGATAAAAAACAAAGAAACTTCCAGACATTCTCCCGACAGCCGGAAAAGAGTTTTCTGCCAATCTGCGCATACACCGTATAGGATAAAAAGACTGTGACAACACTCGTCACCGTTTTGGTATACAGCAACGGATGGATTCCCGTCAACTGGCAGACTACAGAGTTGTGTACCGGATACATACCGAAGAGATATCGGGTATAAAATCTGTCCATCTGAACTCCCGTAAACGGCTCGTAGATATTAATGGTATTTGTGGCAACATTTGCAGATACATTCGCCACATAATAAGCGGCGTCCGCACTATTGTCAGACCACAGCGCAACAAAAACGCACTGTAATCCAATCAAAAGCAGCATAAGATAGAAACTGAAAGAATGCCCCTGCTTTTTTCTCTTTTTCCATACCTGTATCCAGCGTTTTCCAAACTTCAGGCAGACAAGAAGTACAAGTACTGCAACCGTAACTCCCCACACGGCAGAAAGAATGTTTAACGGAAGCTTTAAAATCATCATCGGAAACGCAAAAAACTCAAACAGAAAAAAGTAAATAATGAAACCGCTGATGAGAAGATGCTGTATCGACATTCCTTCTTCTGATCCTGCAAACAGGAAAACAAAATGCCCGAAGCAAAACATAATAAAAAACAAAAGGCCAAAGCAGATTCCTGCCATAAATAATTCCGTCATCTTACCTCCCGGCCTTCAGCCTGGCAAAAAGCCTTGTATTCTTCGTCTTTACAAACGTAATCACAGACGCCTCCAGCAGAAGCAATGTCACATTCCTCATCCTTACCGGAATCAGCATGACTTTCATATAGAAGGAACGGGGTTTCGCAAGCCGAAGGCTCTTTGCCACCCGTTCGTTCTTCAGCATTTTCCGGACTTCTCTGCGTTTCTGACGATAATTCATCCGACAGTTGGGATTTGTCAGATTCTCCACACAGCCGATAAACCGTTCAATATACCGACGTGCGATAAACTCCGCCGTCTCCGGCGTCCTGATGTTCCAGCGCCTGTAGAGATCCAGAAGCCATCCGTGCTCCTCTTCCCTCTTTTCATACATTCCCGGGCGGTAAGCCGCCGTCTCGGACTCTGCACGCGCACGGATAAAGTGGTAATACTGACGGGAAGTCACCGCCACCCGTTCCACCTGATCAATCACTGACAGGTTAAACGGAAAGTCATCCCACATGGTTTTCGGGAAGCGGAGCCTGTGCTTTTCGATATACTCCCTCAGATACAGCTTATTCCAGGGCGTGTACAGCATATTTCTGTCAAACAGCCGGTAAGAATTTCTTCGAAACTCTCCCTTTGTCAAATAGACGGCGTCCTCCGGCACAAAGTCATCCGTGCGGAACTGATTTTCCCCATAGTACGTGTCGATATAAAAGCCTGCAACGACAAGCTCCGCACAGTATTTCTCCGCAAGCCGGTACATCTCCTCGAGCATCTCCGGCTCCGCCCAGTCGTCCGAATCCAGAAAATACAGATATTTTCCTTTTGCCAGATCCATCGCCGCGTTTCTCGCCGCCGGCGCCCCCTGGTTCTTCCGGTGAAAGACACGGATCCTTGCATCTTTCTTTGCATATGCGTCACAGATTTCTCCGCTTCGGTCCGGACTCCCGTCGTCCACAATCAGAAATTCAAACTCCTGAAGCGTTTGCTTCTGCATACTTTCAATCGCCCGGCCCACGTAATCTTCCACACGGTAAACCGGCATAATTACTGAAATCTTAACTTCGTTCATTTCCTGCTCCATCGTTCGTCTTTTCCGTCCACGGCCTGTCGCCGCCGTCACTGATATCTTTCTGCTGTTTTTCCGAAAATCCCTCTGTGCTCGCTTTCATGAACATTACCTTTATCGTCATCAGAATCAGCTTAACGTCCAGCAGAAAAGAATAGTTTTCAATATACATCAGATCCATTTTCAATTTGTCATAGGCAGTTGTATTATACTTCCCGTACACCTGAGCATAGCCCGTAAGCCCGCCTTTCACCTTCATCCGGTAAACGAATTCGGGGATTTCTTTCGTATAGATTTCCACGTGTTCCACTCGCTCCGGACGGGGACCGACAATACTCATGTCACCTTTCAGGACATTGAACAGCTGCGGAAGCTCATCAATCCTTGTTTTCCTTATAACCTTTCCCACAGGTGTGATTCGGTCGTCATCGTCTGTCGCCGGTCTGGATTTTCCATCTTTTTCCGCATCAACGATCATGCTTCTGAACTTGCAGATTCTGAAAACCTTTCCTCCCAGGGTACACCTTTCCTGGAAAAAGAAGACCGGACCGCCGTCGCACACCTTAATGCAGACGGCTACAATCAGCAGGATCGGAGAGGTGATGACCAGTCCGAGAACCGCAATCACCAGATCCACCAGCCGCTTGACCGCTTTCTGGAACCAGGACAACCCGCTGTTCTGTGCCAGAAGAAGCGGCGTATCAAAAAGCAGAATGTCCTTCGAGCTTCTGAGTATGACATCCGAGATTTTGGACGTCATATAAATTTCCTTGTCCTTCTGATAGCAGTATTTCAGGATCAGATTCCTGTTCTGCGCCGATATATCATACAGGAGAACAGACTGGTAATTTAGAATTTCCTCCCGCACATTCTCCCATCCGTCGCTGATATTCACGCATTTTTCAATGTAATACTTGTCTTTTCTCTCCGAAATTTTGCTGATAAAATCTTCCGGAGAATAGGTTTCATAGATCAGCAGCAGTCTTTTCGGCGGATAGATTCGTTCAAACAGCAAAGTAATCAGCAGTGTAAGAACCACTGAAAGCATCCACTGCACTACCGTCATCTCTGCAATGTGTCCTATAATTCTCGGTATGTGCGCCAGCCTTCCGATCATCAGAATGCACTGCATGCAGATGACCAGATTGGCGATAAACAACGCAAGCCACTGGGAAAACACCACATTCCACTTGCTCAGATAACCAATCTTAAATCCCCCGTAAATCTGCATAAAAATAAGGACAACGAGAAAATAACTGGCGATCACCAGCCAGTTTCCTTTATTCTCAAATGCCCTGTCCATTAATCGATTCAAGTCATTGTACCAGACGAACGCAAAACTCAGCGAATATACACACTGAAGAAAAAAAGCCGCCAGGAATTTAAACATTTTCTTGAATTTTTCATATCTCAGTTCCATATTTTATCCCTGTTCCTTATTGTCTAAACTGTTTATCCCGTTTCTTCAATATGCCAGAATCTGTAACACTTCAGCCAGCTGAACTGTTACAGTATCCGACCACTAAAAATCGTTTCGCGATAAGTCGGATTGCCCGCAAGCACTATATTTTCATACGTTCTGTACAGTGAATGCACAGGCCTGGCTAAACGGTAACTGAATTTTTACAATTTTCTCCCCCGGACTTTTCTTTTCTGTAACAGAGATATCATATCATATTTGCCCGGAAAATAAAAGAGGAAAATGCGGGCAGACAGAAAGCCGGGTAACCGTTCAGATGGCTGAACTGTAACAAAGCCGGACAGCGCCGTAACTGCTCCGTCAGATGAGCAGCCGCAACGCGGTCCGGCATCTGGCCATTAAAAATCACTTTACGGGGAATCGGAAGACCGCGGACGCCGCGTTCTATGTCTTCTGCGCCTCAGAATTCTGCAGACGCTCCACCAGATCACACAGCCGGCCGCTGTCCCCAAAGACAGGAACAGCCCTGCCGTAATTCCCGGCGTCCGATAGGTCAGTACAATCTCATGTCTCCCCGGCTCAAGTTCCAATGCAAGAAACATGGTATTTGCCCGTTTCAGTTCTGTCTCTACTCCATCCACCTGAGCGGTCCATCCTTCGCTGTAAGGAATCGTAAGACAAAGCGCCTTCGCCTCACTCAGCTCAATTTCCCCTGAAATTCTGTTTGTTCCGATTTTCACATGCTCCAGACTCTCCTGTTTTCTGTCCTCCACGTAGCTGTTCAGATTTTCCACCGGCTGACATACCACCGAGCAGCTGTCAAAGGAATAATGACCCGCCTGCTGAAACACCACGGTAATCGTCTGCAGACCCTCCGCGCTGTAACCGGCATTCACCAGATAATCATGAATCCCCGCATAGAAACTGTGCCGGCGATTCAGATAACTGATATTCTTTACGCCGTTTCCCTGGACGCTCAATGTCGCCGCATCCGGCGGCGTCCACTCGGAATCCTGTTTTCTGATCTGATTTTTTTGATAATCTGTCAGGCGTTCCCACTCTTCCTCTGTGTAGCCGTCCGACGGACGAATCCCTTCATAATCCAGTCCCTGAAGGATCAGATACGTTTCACTTTCCGGCGCGCCTGCAAAAGTCAGCGTCATGGAAGCCCCCGCTTTTCTCACCAGAAGTCCGCCGTCCTCCTGCTCAATCCCGTCGGAATACTGCACCGTATATTCCTGTGTCTGATCGTCGAACACCGGCGCGGCTTTCGGCAGTTCGCTGTCCTCCAGAACGATGCCCTGCAGCAGCGCCTGCTGCTTCTCCGTCACCGAGAGGGATTCATAATCTTCCCGGGATATCCAGGAATCGTACGTATATCCCAGCGGCAGGAAATTCTGCGTTCCATAGACGTTGCTTTTCACAGCATTCAGTCCGGAAGTATCCCGGCCTTCCGCTTCCTCCTGCCGGGCAGTCTCCGCGTCTTTTCCCACCCACTGGCTCACAGTATGTTCCGTAAATCCATAGGGGACATACCCTTCTCCGCCTGCCGCGACGACAAAATATTTTACCCCTGTCAGAGCATCAAGAAAACTTCGGCTGTCCAGATTCTGGTACAGGAAATCACGCTGCAGGTTCAGATACATCTCTTTCTGAAACTGAAAAATGTAAGAGTCCGCAAGGCTCCAGTAATAAGTAACACTATTCAGACCCAGGGCCAGATTTGCGTTGTGATACTGCCAGGTCTCTGTTCCATACTGGTCATAGCGCCAGAAGGAATCGTCTCCTGTCTCCACGGCCGCAGTGCTTGGAGAATACGCAGTCAGGTTCAGCAGCGCGCCGTTATTTTCCGTAAATTCCCCCACATAATTTCCCTGGGAGGGCGCATATTTGAACAAGGCCTGAGATACCAGACACAAAACCAGCCCAAAAAGCGCGCACCATTGAAATACCGTGGATTTTTTCTGTCTCATCCACTCCATTCCGATGGTCAGCAGCCACAGAATCAGTACAAACAGAAGAACCAGCGCAGAAAGCCTCGCTTCTGTCCTTCCCTCTTCCGTCAGAAGAAAGATCCCTCCATATCCGATCCCGAGCAGCACCATTCCCTTTTTCTGCCGCTCCGTAAGTTCCGCAAGATCCGGCCAGGTGCGCACAAAAATATAGGCGACAACCATGCCGTAAGCCCACGCATACCGATTGGCCACATAGGCAAACCCGTTCAACGCATATCCGGCAAAGGGCAGAAGCATAAACGCTGTCATCAGACAGAAACCGATCTTCAGCAGAGTATTTTTCTTTTTCTGCAGAAACAGCAGAAACACACCGAGCACTCCATAGGCCGTATAGCCCATTTCGCTCCAGTATCCCGCTTCCCCGGACAGAAACGCAGTGATAAATTTCTTATAGTAAGACAGCGGATACAGAAGCGAAATCCAGTGATCTGTGGAAATCCTTCCTGACTGAAGCGCACAGAGAGCCACCGGAAGCAGAATCACAGACGACAGCAGCAGGGCAATCACCGAATATCCCAGAAACCTTCCACCCCATCCCGCCAGCTGTTTCAGACGAAACGTCCCGAAAACAGCTTTGTAGCGGAAGATGCAATAGAGCATCACCAGAAGGCAGATCATATAGCCAAAATAGAAGTTGCTCATCACTGCCGCTGCCAGCGAAAAAATATAGAGAAACGGACGCTTCTTACGAAAAATCCTGTCCGCTCCTGCCAGCACCAGCGGAAAATAAATCATCGGATTCATAAAATACGGATGTCTGACCGCCGCAAAGATCGTCCAGAAGGAAAATGCATACAGCAATGCCCCCATCAGAACCGCCATTTTCTTCTCCTGTCTCTGAAAACAGAAAAAGGAAAAAGACAGGCCTGCAAGATAAATTCTCAGCAGAATCAGAAAAGAGTAAAACTCATCCATCCATGCTTCCTTCGGCACAAATACAGAGAGAAGATTCAGCGGATCCCCGTAGGCGTAATAATGCAGCGTTGTGAGAATATCGGATCCGTACCCGATCTTCAGATCCCAGAGAGGAATCTCAAGCCGATGTTCCACAAACAGAGTGCGCAGAATATCTCTGAGCCAGGACCTGTAATACAGAAGGGCATTAAAATGCTGCGTCACCCCGTCGCTGTCCCACACAAACGTTTTTCCATTAAGATAAAAAGCGGAAAAAACAAGAGCCGCCGTGCAGAGAAAGCACAGCGTATATATCATAAGGTAATTCTTTTTTGATTTTCTGTTTCTTTTCATTCTTGCCGTTCCATTCCTGTGACAGTTCCTTCCGGTCCGCAACTCTCCTGTGCAGACCGCAGGAAACCAATTGTAACGGTTTCTCGGGCTGAGCTGTTACAACCGCTTCAGTACCCTTCTTTTCCTTTCTTCTGTTTCAGCCAATGCACGCTCTTCCAGACGCAGCGCGTCGGCTCATATCCTGCGCAGATGATCAGACACCGGAATCTGAAAAATTTTTCCACCCGATCATTTCTGAGAATCTTCCACAGATGCCGCCTCATTTCCGTCCTTAAACGGCGAAACATCGCTTTATCGTCCCTGCTTCCGCCCAACAGTCTCGGAATATATTCCACAATCTTCAGTCCGCAGCGAAATTCCGCCGCCGGAACTGCCTCCGGATAATATTTCCGCATATATTCCAGTTCCTCCCGGGCCGCTGTCAGCCCGGCAAGATGCCGTTCTTCCAGCTTCTGATTCATAAGACTGCCTTCCCGCTGAACATAATAATACCCTACCCTGTTGCCTACGGCAACCGCGGGGCACTCGCTAATCATCCGATAGGTGGTCGCCAGATCTTCATGAACACAGGCAGGATAAGGATACTTTTCCACAAGACTCTTCTCGTAGATTTTTGCCCACGCAGAAACTCCGAATTTCTTTCCATAACACATCTCCGTCAGCGCTTCCACACAGGACAGTCTCTCTTCCTTATCGCAGGCCAGACTGACCACCCGCTTTGTTCCGCCTTTTTCCCAGACCAGAGCGGCTCCCGTGACCGCGAGTTTCACCTGATAACGTTCCACCAGCTCTGCCAGATATTCCAGATAATCCTCCGCCACATAATCGTCGGAATCCACGAAGACCACATAGTCGCCGGACGCCTGGCGGACTCCCGCATTTCTCGCCGGACCAAGTCCCTGATTTTCCTGATGGATCACACGGATCCGAGCTTCTCTCCCTGCATAATCGTCACAGATCTGTCCGCTCCCATCCCGGGAGCCGTCATCTACGAGTATGATTTCATAATCAGAATAACTCTGTGCAAGAAGACTTTCGATACACCGGCTGAGATATTTTTCCACCTGATAAACCGGAACAATCACACTGATCCGCATTTTCATTTTTCCCTCACGCTTTCCAGAATCTGAAGGGTATCGCCGATCCCTTCTCTGACCGGATACTGCCCGGTCCAGCCCAGGGCTTCCAGTTTTTCCGCATCCAGCGCCGAGCAGGTCATCGGATTATAACCGGCGGCCTCTTTATCTGTCGCTTTTTCAAAGATCACCTCCGTACCTGCCTCTTCCGCAAGAATTTCGGCAAACTGACGGATTGTGACAATCGCATCTCTGTTGGAGATATTATACGCCTCCCCTGCAATGCCTTTCAGTAGAACCGTGAGCATAGCGGTTGCACAGTCAAATACATAACAGTAAGAACGTTTCTGAAGGCCTGCGCTCTTCATGAGAATCGGCTCTCCCTGCACAGCGTTCCGAAGGAACGCCGAGGCGGCTCTTGAATCCTGTTCCGTCATTGTGGGGCCGTAAATATGCCCCGGACGCACGATCACGCTTTCTGTGCCATATTCCTTCGCGAAACAGACACACAGGGTTTCCGCCGCTCTTTTGCCCGATGAACAGCAGGATCTCGCAGACAGAAAATCGACCGTTCCGCAGTCCCCCTCCCGGTACAGGCGTTCCCCCGGCATCTGGCCGTAGACCTCGCTGGAGGAAACGTAAAGAACCCTTTTTACACTGTCCGTGTTCCGGGCAAATTCCAGAAGACCGTAGGTTCCCTGAATATTTGTCATCAGAGTTTCTGCCGGCTGCTCCGCATACACCGTCGGATGGGCGTTTCCGGCACAGTGGATGATATAATCCGGACGGATCTCCGCTTTTATTTCCTCGCCTGCGCGGTACGGAACGAACGAAAGCTCATCGGAACTCCAAAACCCATCGAATCTTTTTTCTGCTCTGTTCACGTTCCTTACCGCGGCAAAGACATGCAGATTCAGCTGCTTCTCACGATTCAGATACAGCAGCATGTCCGTAAATGCGGAACCGATCATCCCTGTCGCGCCGGTAACCAGAAAGCTCCGGTCTTTCAGGGTATCGCCAAAATTAATCTGTTCCGTCACTTTTTTCAATGTTTCCATATAACGTTCCGAATACCGCATGGATTCATTCCTCCTGTTCCAGTTTCAAGTATGCTTTCAGCAGATCCAGATCATCCTTTGTAGTGATTTTGAAATTTTTATCGGATCCCTTTGCAAAATAGAGACGATGCCCGAGCTCAACCATCATTGTGTTGGCATAGGCGGAGCCATAGATCCCTTTTTGCTTCTCGAACGCTTCCTGATAGGCTTCATACAGTTCTCCATACCGATAGGCCTGGGGCGTCTGCACCCTGCGGAGCGTTTCTCTGGGAATATACTCTGTCGTAGATCCCTCATCCTCACGGTCAATGACAAAAATCTGTTCATTATACGGAAGAGACGCCACACCGTTTCCATACTGCCGCGCAACTTTAAGCACATCCGTAAGCACGCTGCTGTCCACCATGGGCCGAATCCCGTCGTGAATCACAACAATGTCATCCGGCGCGCAGATATCCTTCAGAAAAAAAACTCCGTTCCGGATCGACTCCTGACCGGTAGCTCCTCCTGTCACAATCCATTTCAGTTTCGTAATCTGATACTGGGCCGCATATGCTCTCAGAATCTCCTGCCATCCGTCGATACATACCACCTCAATCGCATCAATCAGCGGATGTCTCTGAAATTTTTCCAGCGTATAGATGATCACGGGCTTATCATAAACATTGATAAACTGTTTCGGTATCTCCTGGCCCGTTCTGCTGCCCACGCCGCCCGCTATGATCACCGCAACGTTCTTTTCCGCCTTCTTTTCTTCCATTCGTTTCCGAACCTCCGTTCCTGCTTTATACGACTGACAGACTGCAACCATTCAGAGAATCTGAACCGTCACAGCAATTTCTCTTACTATACCATATCTGCAGAGAAAAAAAAAGTCATGTTGTGAAGAATCCCAATTCATGGTACACTATAAAACAAAAAATGACACAGGTGATTAATTATGAATAAACAGACGCCTCCCGCCGTTACCATCATTATCCCTGCCTACAACGCAGAGAAGACAGTGGAAACGGCTGTGAAAAGTCTTCTGGCGCAGACCTTTACCGATTTTGAAGCGATTATTATTGAAGACGGCAGTACGGACCATACCCGTGAAATTCTGAAGAAACTGGAAGCATCCGATTCCCGTATCCGCGTTATATACAAAGACAAAAACGAGGGACTGAGCGCCGGAAGAAATTCCGGAATCCGGGCCGCTGTCGGAACATATCTCGGATTTCTTGACGCAGACGACTGGATCGAACCAACGCTTCTGGAAACCGTCTACTCCAAAGGCATCCGGCAGAACTCCGACTTAATTCTTTTCGGCTATTCCCATGACACGATGGACGCCGGCCGCACCCGTATTTCGGTAAGCCGGAAAGTGTTCATGAAAGAGCAAACTCTCTGCACAAAAGAAGAGATCATAAAAGCCGCCGCCGTCAGCGATACCCATAAGCTTTTTGCTTACTCCTGTACGAAACTGTACCGCAGGCAGCTGATTGTGGATCACGGACTGTCCTTTCCCAGGCAGACACTGATCGAGGATTTCATTTTCAACTGTCAGTTCTGGAATCTTATCCGGAAACTGACGATTCTGGATTCAACCGGATACCACTATATCAAGGCCTCCTCAGACGCGCTTACCCAGAAATTTCTGCCGGATTATTACGAGATTATAGATCTGCGCTATCAGAACATCCGATCTCTCATCGCCGAAAACGGACTTTTTCACGGTGAGATCAGCGAGCAGCTTGCCAACGTTCACATCAAACACCTGCTTGCAGGAATGATCCGCGACTGCTCCGACAAGAGCGGCTACACACGAAGCGACCGCCTTCGCCGGATCCGCAGCGTCCTGAACAGTGAATCTGCAAAAGAAGCCGCTTCTCTGGCACGGGGCCACTCCCGTCAGGAGATTGTATGCAATTTTGTGTTCAAGTCGCACTGTCCGTGGCTGAATCTTCTCTTTTCCTCGATTCTTTATCAGATGCAGACACGTTCCAATGCCTTCGACAAATTAAAATAAAAGAACCTCCCGGAAGCCTGCAAAACGACTTCCGGGAGGTTCTTTGGGATAATTATTCCTTATCTGTTTTCCTTTTTCTTGATTTCCAGAAGCTCCGCCAGCTGTGCACACGCCGTGCCCTTCTCATAATTTCCCACCTTTTCAAAAAAGGCATTTCTCCGTTTTTCGGCTTTTTCCGGATCATAGGAAAGAATCAGCTGCCGAAGCGCCTCTGTGCTCTCCGCATATTCATAAGGCCATTCCTCCGGCTGCGTATAAAAATCCTTGTTTCTGTCAAACTGCCTCACATCCGGGAAATACAGAAATCCGGGCTTGTCTGTCAGTGCAAAATCCCACATACAGGAAGAATAGTCCGTAATCAGCACGTCAGCCGCGGCCAATAACTCCTGCATATCCGGGTAGTCCGACGCCGAATACGTTCCCTTTGTCTCTGTCGCCTGCACCGCGTGATGCTTTCTTTCCAGAACCGCGAAGTTTCCGCCGAAGCGTTCCTCAAGCGCTTCCTTCACCGCTTCGTAATCTATGGCCTCCGCCTCCTTTGCGTGAAGGAAGTTTCCCCGGAATGTGGGTGCATAGAGAAACAGCTTCTGCTCCTCCGGGATTCCCAGAGCCTTCCGCACCTTATCTCTGCACATCGAAAAATCTCTGAAAAAAAGATCGTTCCGCGGAAGCCCTGTGGGCTGAAAATGCGAAAGCTTCACCTGCATGGCCCTGGAAACCTGCTCTGTGAATACCCTGTTGCTGGACAGAAAGATATCAATCTGCCTGCCGATCATCCGGTCGATCGCCTGCCGCACAGGCGTTTTCTCTGCGTTCATATCCGCGGCCTTAAAGGCGCCGCCCCCATGCCAGGTATCGACCCAGATCTGTGTTTTTCTCTTTGGAACAAGGCTTCCTGACGGAAGACCTACGTTATAGATGACGATTCCGGCTGTTGCCAGTTCTCTGAAGTAAGCCGGACTCCCTGCTTTCACCAGGCGGATCTTTCCTTTCAGATCTTCCGGCACAAAGATACGTTCCGGATCATTGACTACCCAGACATATTCATATTCCGCCGATGCATATTCCAGCAGAAACCGGTTAAAGTACATGGGATTACAGTTTATGCTTTTTCCGGTAAAAGAGCAGAACAGTATCTTTTTCTCTTTTACCGGGAAAATCCGAAGCACATGCATGCATGCGCGCGCCAGATAAAGAGCCGCTGTTTTCTGATCCATTCTTTCTGTTCCTTTCTGTGCTTGTTCCCTTTTATATCTCCGGCTCTTTCCACCACGCCTGGAACAGGTGGTTCGTCACACGCTGCTCTTCCGGCGGAAGTTTCATATAATCCCCGTAGATTTTTTTCAGGTAGTATTCATATCCCGCCGGAGCCCGAAACAGATGCCCTTCAAATTCCAGTTCCGTTGTCTCCCGGACCACATCGGCAGGCATCATATCGCTCAGACGGTAACCGTCACTGATGCATCCGACCATTGCGGCGCCTTCCACCGGGCAGCTCCGCGCGAACCGATCCATCTTTTTCAGAATTCTTCGTGGTCCGTACAGCTTTCTTACCAGCCATTTCGCAAATTTCAGCGGATTGCCTTTGCCGTCGCCATAAGAAAGATAATCCCGGTAAGTCCGGCAGGAAAACCCACGATGTGTTTCCAGAGCGATCATGCGGTTTACCAGCGGAGCATAATCCTCCTCCTTTTCCCCCGGCAGACCGTCGTAGGGAAAGACGTCCACAAAGACGCCGAGCTCTCCGCTGTATCCGTTGTCCTCCACCAGTCTCGTCCTGGTATCAATGATTTTTCCGAATGCGTATCTGTACCATGAAGCATTTTTTAGATTCACCATCTGATAGCGGCTGCCGCTGTCAGGTCCGAGAA
Source organism: Candidatus Fusicatenibacter intestinigallinarum (assembly GCA_019119555.1). GTDB lineage: Bacteria > Bacillota > Clostridia > Lachnospirales > Lachnospiraceae > Fusicatenibacter > Fusicatenibacter intestinigallinarum. The sequence goes on from DWWU01000036.1 coordinate 24,438, forward strand.
GTTCCGTGATTTTGTCGTAATCCTCCCGGGGCATCCAGATATCGATATCATCGTCCCAGGGAATAAACCCATGATGCCGCACCGCACCCAGCAGGGTTCCGTCTACTATAAAGTATTTCAGGTCATGTTCCCTGCAGAAGGCGTCGATGAAAATCAGGATATCCAGGGCGATCTTCTGCATTTCTTCCACTGTTTCTATCTTTTTCATAGCCATTACTCTCTTCCTGTAGTGAAAATTATTCTGCGCATCATTCGCCGCCTCTGTGCCTTACCTTACGGAACAGATTTCCGATCATTTCCCGGAAAGACAGGAGAAACAGCACAATCGACACCGGGAAAAAGACGGCATTCATCCGGAAATCTCCCCGGAAATAAATTCCGCAGGATACTGCCAGCACGACAGCCAGCATCACAAGGAAACGAACGTCGATGCGAATCGCGACTTCATTCCACAGCAGAATAATCCGAAACACAATAATCGTCAGAAATCCCAGAAACAGGGCGGCGCTTGCCCCCTGCACCCCGAACCTGGGAATCAGGAAATGAACTCCGAGAATGTTTACAATACTTCCGGCCGCCGTTGTATAGAACAGCATGCCGTTTTTCTTCATCGCGGTGAAGATGTTTCCGAGAAATCCCGAAACGGACGATGCAATCGTTGCCAGAAGATACAGCGGAACCATATCCCGCGACGCGGAATAACCGTCGGCGATCATCAGCGGAAAAATCAGCCAGATAAACGGCATCAGGACCGCCGCGCCCATCCCCATGAACCGCAGATAGGCATTGACCGCATTGCTGTAGAACTGACTTCGGGAATCCCGTCCGTCCGCCTCCTCCGCATAGGACACTTCCTGCCACGCCATTGTAAAGCAGGACGTAAACAGTGACACAAAGGAGCCGAAACGGGTCGCTACCGCATACAGTCCGTTGGCCTCCATCCCCAGCATACGGCTGACCGCCACACTGTTGTAGCTGGTCAGAAACCAATAGGCGGCGGAGTTCACACACAGGGGAAGGGAAAAACGGAACATCCGGAGAAACAGCGCCTTCTCAAAGGCAGAAGGCCGGATCAGCGTCCACAGCCGTACTCCGATGCCGATCAGAATAATATTGCTCAGATAACCCAGGCATCCTGCAAGATACAGAGCGCTGTAATCCATATGGAGGCCGACGATCAGAACAATATTCATCACCGCGGTCACAAAGGAATTCAGAAGCCCCGCCGACGCATACAGCACGTTTTTTCCGTAGGCTCTCGCCACGTACCCCAGCAGATTCTGCAGGTTCATCATCAGGCCGTACAGATAGATCAGCGGCAGATACTGTACCTGCACAAACTGGCCGAACGCAACGATGATCACCGTATAAAGGAGCGTTGAGATGCCGAAAATTGCAAATCCGCAGTTGATCGGCTTTTTCTGGCCTTCCGGTGTGTGATAATCATAAAAATACCGCAGGATGCCGCTCCAGATATCCAGATACAGCACCGAACACAGAAAAGTGATGTAATTGATGGAAACGTTGTAAGTTCCCATATCTCCGGCAGGAATGTATTCCGTATACACCCGGAGCAGAAGCATGGTGACCAGTTTGGCCAGTACTGTCCCGAAAAAATAGATTCCGGAGGTCTTAGCGAATTTCAAAAAGCTTTTCATATGCCTGCTTTCCTCTCCTCAGTCTGTCTCTCCCGTAAGACCCAAAATCTTCCCCCTGCGCTTCCTTTGCAATTGTCCATGCGGCCCAGAGAATATCCTGCAGGATCTCAAAGATGCGTATCTTTTCCCTGGACGCTTCCGGCGCGTCTCCCTCAAAGTAATACTGCAGAAACAGTTCCTCCTCCAGCGGCTGAAACTCACTCTCCAGAAGGTGAGACGCCAGATCCCACATGGGATCGTTGTATCCGGAGTATTCCCAGTCAATCAGATACAGCCTTCCGTCAGCGTCCAGAATCAGGTTCTCCGGAACCAGATCATTGTGGCAGGGAAGACGGTCTGTGCCGATCTCCTCCAGCCGCTCCAGAAGGCGGTAGAAAGCCTGGTCCATTTCCTGAAATTCCGGATAGACCGAAGCCTGCGCTTTTTCAATCAGTTTTTTATATTTTTCATATTCCCTCTGCACCGAAAACTCCTGATACAGCGGAAGTTCCGACCGGTGCAGTTCGCGGAGGAGCCGTGTGGTTTTCCGGATATTGGTCTCCAGTCGGGCGCTTTTTCCATTGAGGGTTACCGCGTCGGGAATATACCGGGTCACCTTGACTCCTGTGTCCGCGTCGAAGTACAGGGTCGGCACGTTGATGCCGCAGTCGGAAGCCAGCGCTCCGTTATGACGCTCACTCTTCCGGTCGATCATGATATCTGTACAGGCGCCGGGAATCCGCAGAATATACTCTTTTCCTTCCGCCTTCACATAAAAGTTTGTATTTGTCATTCCTCCGCTGATTCCGAATTTCTCTATGTGTTCCTCCGGAATTTTCATGCAGCGGCTGAAGGTTTCCCGGGCCCGGTTTTCTCTTCTGAGCCGTTCTCTCTTCTGTATTTTCGGATAAACCAGCTCCCGGGCTTTCCGCCAGAGTTCCTGATCCTCGATGACCGTCCAGGCCATATCGTCGATCATGATTCCCCGGATCTGATAGATCCTTCCGATATTTTCAATCACATACTCATAATTGAGCATCGGATTCTGATTGTCGCTGAAATACTCCAGCATTTTCCGGTACAGCGCCAGAGAAATCCTGCTCAGGCCGATCATCTCTCCGTCAATGCGGTTCAGCTGATGAATATCTTTCGAAATACGAAACAGATTCTGGCGGCTGTCCAGCTCCACAAACGCCTCGTCCTTTGAACCGCTGGGCGCAGTCAGAACCAGACGGTTGGCGTCGTCTCCCTCCAGAAGGGCGGTAATCGCCGTCTCCTCAAAAATCAGATTGCTTTCCAAAAGAAGAAAATCGTCCTTCACAAGGTCACGGACCATCGACAGAGATTCCATGGTTCCGTTCCACTTATAGCGGGGATTGTTTACCAGTGTAACTCCCCGCCCCTTCAGATATTCCTCATACTGTTCCTTCTGGGAACCGGTCACCAGGTAAACATCGTCGATTCCGTTTGCAGTGAGCATCCGCAGCGTACGTTCAATCAGTGGAACTCCTTCCAGCTTCAGCAGACCTACCGGACAGTCAAAATTCGGGTTTCTCCCTGCCGCCAGAATCACGGCAGTGTGTATTTTTTCCCTGCGCTTCTCAAAAATCAGACGGCCGGTCTGGTTCTGTCGGGTCATATGCTCCAGGAATTCCTCCGCCTTTGCCGTCAGCCGAAACGCTCCGTCCCGCTTTTCCAGATATCCCTCTTCCTGCAGCTGGCGCATCAGTCCGTTGACCTGTCCCAGGGACATCTCCACTCCCTTTGCCAGACTCCGCTGGTTTTCAAAGGGATGCTGATTCAGATAATACAGAATTTTATAATACTTTTCCATTGAATGCTCCTGTTTGTTCATTTTTTGAACTTCAAGTCATTCTATCACACTGCCGCCAGGCTGTCAATCATCCTGTATGCGGAACGATTGACGGCACCCGCCCATTGCAAACCACTTCGAGATGGGCCGGATGCCCGCAGGCGCACGTTTTCCTGCGGTCAGTACAGGAAATACAGAGCCCCGGAGGAAGAATGGCTACTGTTCCGCCGCACGGTTTCTCCCGTTGATTTTCGCCTGATACAGGGCGCTGTCAGCTTTTCCCAGCAGGCGGTCGAAATCTTCTCTCTGTTTCACCGTTCCGGCTGTAATGCCGACGCTTACCGTCACATATTTTCCCGGATCTGAAGCCTCTATTCCCAGCCGCCTCACACATCTGCACAGCTCTTCCCCGAGCTTTTTTCCATCTTCTCTTCCGTATCCCGGAACGACGCAGACAAACTCTTCTCCCCCGTAACGGAACAGACGCCCTCTGGACACGACAAGTTTCATTGCACCGGCTATCCGTTTCAGGCACTCGTCTCCCTTCTGGTGGCCATAGGTGTCGTTATACTGCTTGAAATAATCCACATCAATCATCAGCACAGCCATCTCTGTCTCGTTCTTCTGGCAAAACAGACCGTCCAGAAAAAATTCCAGAAATCTTCGGTTCCAAAGCCCTGTCAGTGCGTCGTGATTCGCCATGTAATTCAGCTCTTCGCTCTTCCTGAGTATTTCCTGATTCTGACTTTCAATCAGTTCCTGCTTCTGAAACTCCGACCGGACGGTACCGTAACGATAGACGCTGACTGCAATCGCAGTCGCCGCCAGAACTACTGAATTGAGATACGTGCCGTAATGCTCCGCCACCCCTCCCGGTTGGAACCTTGGCATCCCTAACAACACCAACAGCTCCGCGGCCAGAAATCCGGGAATGGAGATTACCGGCTTCATATAAACCAGCATCGCAGTTCCGAGCGCCACCACCGTATAGACGTTCAGATTGTCGGAAACTCTCTGATCGTAAACCGTGACGCAGACGGACCACAGCAGGAGAATCACCCCGTAACACTGATACATGCTCAGCGCAAGATGACTTTTCTCTTTCTTTCTGGCCAGCACAAACTTCCGGAACATCAGCGCAGTCCCGGATACAAGCAGCAGGAACAGGTATAAGATCACATAAATACGGCTCGCCGCCGTGTCCAGGCGGAATCCTGTATATTGAAGCGCATATAATATATTGTAAATCTGGAAGACCAGGATAGAAAGGCCAATGGGAAGAAAGTATTTCCAGCACCGCTTTTCCATCATTTCCTCAAATCGGCATTCCTGCTCCGGATCCAGAAACGGTCCCCGGAGCATCCGGATGATCTTCATGCTCTCTTCCTCCTTTCTTTCGCCGTTGTCCGGTTTCATCATCTGCATATGTCCCCATCCGGCTACAGCTTCTTTTTCCCCAGGCGGACGTCTTCAAAAAGATCCGTCATCTCTTCGGGAATGTGATCCAGGAGATAGTCTTTGCTGTTCGGATGGCGTTCCAGCCAGTTTGTCCGGATTTCCTGATTGGTCTGTCGGATCTCCTCGGCCAGCTCCCGGGCGGACATACGGACAGCGCCCTGACTCAGCACAATCACCTGCTCCGTCGCGTCGGAGGTGGCGACAGTCACCTTGTATTGACGGCCGATCTCGTGGACAGTCTTTTCTATGTACTGATCGGCGGTTTCGGCTTCTTTCGTGTAAACCACATGAATATTATGGTACTTCGTCTGTTCTCCGGGATTTCCCGGAACTTTATAGGCGTCAAACACAAGAATCAGCGTCATATTCCGATAGCCCTGGTAATTGGACAGAATATCCATCAGCTTGTTCCGCGCGCTCTCGATATTTCCTTTCGCCAGCTCCTTCAGCTCATCCCATACAAAGATAATATTATAACCGTCCACCAGCAGATATTCTTTTTTCGGTTTTTTCTCAGGCCGCGGGCGGTGAGATTCGTTTCCCGGCGCAGTGGTATAGCCGAAGGACCGGCGTTCTCTTTTATTCCTGCCATAGGTCCGTTCAAAAATTTCCTGCAGTTCCTTATCCATTTCCAGCGAACTTCCCGCCCGTACAGAGGAAGCCTCCAAAGCAGTCTCCCGCCCGGAGGTCTGCAGACTGCTCTTCCGCTTTTGCTCCGGCCTGAGACAGCTTTCCAGATGCATATAGTTCTCCACCTGATCCCAGGGGACATTGAATCCCGCCCCATGGGCGCAGAACACTGACCCGGTAGGGTTTTCCGTGTCTTTTTCGCTGTCATAGCCGATTGCCGCCACTACCTCTTCTGTGTTGTGGCAGGGTTCGTATCCTTTCAGGGAACAGACCAGACGCCCGCGGCCGCGGCTGTAGGCAGTCACTTCCTTCTGGTAGTCCCGCATCGTGGCCGCCGGCACGCTTCCGGTCAGGACGGAAAGTTCCCCTTCCGTCTCCGGCGGCTGAAACGTACCGTGCATTTTCTGTATATCTGTCATTCCGCGGCCGATCAGCTCGCTGGGAAGCTCCAGCCGGAATTCGTAGACCGGTTCCAGCAGAATGCATTCTGCCTTTTTCAGCCCCTGGCGCACGGCCCGGTACGTGGCCTGGCGGAAATCTCCTCCCTCTGTGTGCTTCAAATGGGCTTTTCCGGCTGCCAGCGTAATCTTCATGTCTGTGATCTCCGAGCCTGTCAGAACCCCCGGATGCTTCCGCTCTTCCAGATGGGTCAGGATCAGGCGCTGCCAGTTTCTGTCCAGGTCGTCCTCGCTGCAGATCGTGTCAAAGACAAGTCCGCTGCCCGGCTCCAGAGGCTCCATCAGCAGATGTACTTCCGCATAATGGCGCAGCGGCTCAAAATGTCCGACGCCCTCGGTCACGGAGGCGATGGTTTCCTTGTAGACAATGCTGCCGGAACCGAATTCCACCGCCGTGCCAAATCGTTTCTGAATCAGGCTTTTCAGAATCTCAATCTGAACCTCCCCCATCACCTGGGCATGGATCTCGTCGGACTGTTTTTCCCACACAATATGCAGTTCCGGAATCTCTTCCTCCAGTTCCCTGAGTTTCAGGAACATCCGGTAAACATCGCATCCCTCTGGAAGCAGGATCTGATAATTCAGCACCGGTTCCAGCAGCGGGGCGTGGATCAGGTGTTCCCGCCCCAGCCCTTCTCCGGTTTTCGTCTTTGTCAGACCGGTTACGGCTGTGACGGTTCCTGCCGGCGCTTCCGGAATCATCCGGTACCCGGTTCCGGAGTAAACGCGCAGCTGATCCGCTTTCTCTTCCCAGCTGTTTTCTCCCTGTCCGTGCAGAACCGTCTTCACCTTCAGGCTTCCTCCGGTAATTTTCATCCAGGTCAGGCGGTTTCCCTGCTCGTCCCGGCTGATCTTAAATACCCGGGCGCCGAATTCTTCCGGATACTCCGGACATACGGTATATTTCTGAAACCCTTCCAGAAATTCCTTCACACCTTCCAGCTTCAGCGCGGAGCCAAAGAAACAGGGAAATACCTTTCGCCCGACAATCAGTGCAGAGATTTCTTCTGTGGAAAGGCTGCCGTGCTCCAGATAACTGTCCAGGGCACGTTCACTGCACATGGCCAGATTCTCATAGAACGCATCTGAGTCCAGCTCCCCGAAATCCATGCACCTGTCATCCAGACGGCGGTGCAGCTCCTCCATCAGAGCCTCCCGGTCTGTCCCCGGCTGATCCATCTTGTTGATGAACAGGAACACTGGGATTTTATACTGTCTCAGCAGGCGCCACAGGGTTTCCACATGCCCCTGCACACCGTCGGCGCCGCTGACAATCAGTATCCCATAATCCAGAACCTGCAGCGTCCGCTCCATTTCCGCGGAGAAATCCACATGGCCCGGAGTGTCCAGCAGCGTATACTGTTTTTCTCCGAGGGAAAATTCTGCCTGCTTGGAAAAAATCGTAATGCCTCTGGCCCGTTCCAGCTCATCCGTGTCGAGGAACGCATCCCTGTGATCCACCCGTCCAAGCTTTCGGATTGCTCCTGTCAGATAGAGAATGCTCTCCGCAAGCGTCGTCTTTCCCGCGTCCACATGGGCCAGCAGACCCGCACTGATATGGTTTGACGGTCTTTTTTTCATTATGTCTTCTTTATTTTCAGACGTATTTTCCATGAAAATACCCCTTTCTCTTTTGTCATTGCATCTTCTTAATCATATCACAGAAACGGATGTCTGTCGACAAATCGTTCTTTCAGCGTTTTTCGCCCTTCCCGATATCAGCACGCTGACTCCGGATTTCTGTTTTCCTAAACTGTAACCCGGAAATTTTAAATACTGGAGTTTTCATTTGCAAAGAAACGCTTCATTTACCGGTTGCCTGTTGCGTCAGGAAGGTATATAATTTTTCTTAGACTGTCGGCAGACGACAAAAGCTGCCGCTGAAATTCAGGGGAGAGAATCCGGAAGAAATCGGAAACAGATTTCCGACTCTGCCCTGATGACGCAGCAGGTGCGTCAGGAGGAGGAAAACATGAAGGAACTGAAGTTTGTCAGCCGCTACGTAAAGCGGCACGGTCTCCAGTACATACTGGGAATTGCGGCGCTGTTTGCCGTGGATCTGATGAATGTCTATATTCCGCAGTATACCGGAGAGATCACCGACGGCCTGGAAGCCCGTACCCTGGAAATGGACGGAGTGATACGACTGATTCTCCGGATTCTGATTCTGGGAGCCATCGTTGCACTGGGGCGCTTTTTCTGGCGTTATTTTATTTTCGGCGCCTCCCGCTCCATCGAAAAGGAAATGCGCAACGATCTCTTTGCCCATCTGGAAAAGCTGTCCATGCGCTACTACAATGAACACAAAACCGGCGATCTGATGGCGCATTTTACCAACGATCTGCAGTCGATCCGTATGTTTCTGGGACCGACGGTCATCACCGCTTTTGACGCCACCGTCATGCTGGTCCTCGTCCTGGGGCAGATGATTCTCTATGTGGACATGAAGCTGACGCTGGTCGCCGTCCTGCCGCTGATCCTGATTATCTTCGGCGACTACTTTTACGGAAAACTCATGCACCGGCGCTTTATCCGCAAGCAGAAAGCCTTCTCTGACCTGACCGATCAGGTGCAGGAAGCAGTTTCCGGCATTCGCGTGATCAAGGCGTTCGTGCAGGAACACAAGGAACTGGCCGCTTTTGCCGTGACAAACAAAGTCAACCAGGAAAAAAACTTAAGCGTCGTACGGCTGCAGGCCCTGTTTGTGCCGGTTCTGGATCTGATTGTCGGCGTCAGCAGTCTGCTGACCCTGCTCTACGGCGGATACCTTGCCATCAACGGTACGATCAGCCTTGGGCAGTTTGTGGCGTTCAATTCCTATATCGGCATGCTGGTGTGGCCGATGATCGCAGCCGGCGACTGTATCACCTATGTATCTCAGGGACTGGCCTCCCTGAAACGTATTATGGTGATCTCTGAGGAACGTCCGGATATCACAGACGGTCCGGAGGTGAAGCCGGTGGATCATCTGGAGGGAGACATTGTCTTCGATCATCTGACATTTTCCTATCCCGGCGAAAAAAAAGCACCGGCACTCAACGATATCAGTGTTCATATTGAAAAAGGAAGCACTCTGGCTGTTCTCGGCCGGACCGGCAGCGGCAAAACTACCCTCGCCAATCTGCTGATGCGTCTCTACGACGTCAAACCGGGAATGATCCGCATCGACGGCCACGCGCTGAAACAGATTCCTCTTCAGGTACTGCGTGAGGAGATCGCCTACGTACCCCAGGATAACTTCCTTTTTTCCGACACGCTGGAGAACAACATCGCTTTCGGCGTGACAGAAAAAGATCCGGAGGCGGTACGGCAGGCGGCCCGGGACGCGTGTATCCATGACAATATCATGGAATTTCCGGAGCAATATCAGACGATGGTGGGAGAACGGGGAGTGACTCTTTCCGGCGGACAGAAACAGCGAAGCTCCATCGCCCGGGCGCTGCTGAAGGATTCACCGATTCTGATCCTGGACGATGCCCTCTCAGCGGTCGACACGGACACGGAGGAACAGATTCTCCGGAATCTTAAGATCAACCGCCGGGGAAAGACCACGCTGATCATCGCGCACCGGATCTCCACGATCCAGAACGCCGACCACATCCTGGTGCTGGACGACGGAAAGATCGCTGAATACGGAACCCACGAAGAGCTGATGGAGCAGAATGGTCTGTACCGCAGCATTTATGAAAAACAGCAGTTGGAGAAACAACTCAGTGAGGAGGCGGAAGATGAAACTGTTTCAAACAAAAAAGGATGACCAGGAGGATCTGAATTATGAAGGCAATGCGGTCATCCGGATGATGTCCTATATGAAGCCCTATCTGGGAACTGTGGCGTTTTGTTTTCTTCTTGTCATAATCATTACTGTCCTGGAATTGTACAAACCGATCCTGATCGGCGACGCCATCGACAATTTTATCACCGGAGACTACGCGCCCGGAGAGATGGTACAGGAACGGTTCAGCGGTGTTCTCCGGGCATCCGCCCGGTATGTGGGCGTACTGCTTCTGCTGTTCATCTGCAACCGTATTCAGTATGTTCTCCTGCAGTCCACCGGCCAGAAAATCATCTACGAGATCCGCAACGAACTTTTTGCCCATGTGGAGAGTCTGTCCATGCGGTTCTTTGATCTGACTCCTGTAGGAAAAATTGTCACCCGCATCACCAATGATGTGGAAGCGCTCAACGATATGTATTCCAACATCCTGATCAAGCTGTTCAAGAATCTGATCAAGATCCTGGGGCTGGCCGCGGTGATGCTGATGCTGAACGTCCGGATGGCGCTGCTGTCCTTTGTGCTGGTTCCGGCAATCGTGGTGCTGACGGTCATTTTCAAACGGATCTCCCGCAGAACCTACCAGATTACAAGGACGAAGATCACTGCGCTGAACACCTTTCTGTCTGAAAATCTTTCCGGCATGAAGATCATCCAGATCTTTCACCGCGAGGAAAAGAAAAAAGAAGAGTTTGAGGAGAAGAGTGAAGAACTGTACCGGGCCAATTACCGGGAGCTGATGGTCTTCGCCATCTTCCGGCCCATGATTTATATGCTGTCGGTACTGGCCCTTGTCATTGTACTGGCAGGCGGAAGCAGCGGCGTGCTTTCCGACACGCTTTCCATCGGAACGCTGTATATTTTTCTTCAGTATATCAATACCTTTTTTGAGCCGATTCAGGAACTGGCGGAACAGCTTTCCACGCTGCAGTCGGCCATCGCCTCCGCGGAAAAAATTTTTACTCTGCTGGATGTGAAGCCTGTCGTGGAGGAGCCGGAAAATCCTGTGGAACTGAAAGAGATCAAGGGCCGCATTGAATTTAAACATGTGTGGTTCGCCTATGACGGGGAAGACTATATCCTGAAAGACGTAAGCTTCACCATCGAGCCCGGCCAGAGAGTGGCCTTTGTGGGCGCCACCGGCGCAGGCAAATCGTCGATTCTGAACCTGATCGGACGTTATTACGATATTCAGAAAGGAGAAATCCTTCTGGACGGTGTGGATATCCGGAAGCTGAAAAAAGAGCAGCTGCGCGCCGCCATCGGCCAGGTCCAGCAGGACGTGTTCCTGTTTACCGGAGATATTTCCAGCAATATCCGGCTGCGCAACGAGGAGATCAGCGACGAGGCCGTAAGGGAAGCCGCTCACGAAGTCAACGCCGACCGCTTTATCCGGAAGCTGCCGGGACAGTATCACGAACATGTTTCCGAGAGAGGCGCCACATTCTCCGCCGGCCAGAGACAGCTTCTGTCCTTCGCCAGAACGCTGGCATTTGATCCGACCATCCTGATTCTGGATGAGGCGACCGCAAACATCGACACAGAGACGGAGCAGTGGATTCAGGATGCGCTCGGAAAGCTGATGAACGGAAGGACGACGATTATGGTGGCCCATCGCCTTTCCACGATTCAGCATGCAGATAAAATTATTGTCATGCACAAGGGGAGAATCCGCGAAAGCGGAACCCATCAGGAACTGCTGGAACAGAATGGAATTTACAAGAAACTTTACCAGCTGCAAATTATGTAGGGGGACGAAAGCAGCCCTGCTCCCCGGCCCGCGGGCGGCTGGCCGGGGAGCAGGGCTGCTTTCTGGTCGTGGCGGCGGAGGGGATGTACAGTCTGTAGTTTTTGAAGAGTGAATGAAAAAGAACTGGTTTACGCTCTGATTCTTTTGTTCAGTTCTTTTTTCAGGGCTGCTTTCATTTCTTCCAGTTTTTCCGGAGTGGGGCGGTTGGTTTCGGCGTACATTTTTTCCATTGGGTACCACCAGACAGGACCTTTTCCGTGGTTGCCGTATTCACCAAGATCGTTTTCCTTTCTTGGGAAAAGATGCCAGTGCAGATGGGTGTCTCCGTTTCCAAGAAGCTCGTAATTCATTTTTTCTGCTCCAAAGGCATAATAAGCAGCTTCGGCAACCAGCGACATTTCTTCCAGAAATCTGCTTCTGAAAGCAGGCTCAAGTTCAAAGAGTTCTGTTTTATGTTCCTTGCACAGGAACAGTGTGTATCCCTCAAAATACTGGTAATCCCCGATAACTGCATAACCGGTTTGAAGTTCCTGGACGAAACAGGAATTTGTTCCGTTTTTGATTTGCCGGATTCTTTCGCAGATCAGGCACATATTGTTTTCCTCCTTTTTATCCGAAGCATACTTTCACATGATTTCTCACTCTTTTTTAAAAGCAAAAAATCTCTGTCCGAAATAGTTCAGCACAACAAACAGACACATTCCTACCAGCATCGCTCCGTTTTCCTGGATCGTGACGCTTGCATCCGACAGGAGTGCGGAGACCGCCGGTTTTGCGACACCGTAAGCGATGAGGTAGCATACGGATATGTTCACGACAAATTTCAGTACGGTCTTCCAGCTCCGGCTCTTGTTCTGGAAGGTGAAATGTTTGTTCAGAAAATAGCTTAAAATACTTCCGAAAATATAGTTCGCCGCAGAGGACACCCAATAGCTGAAATGCAGCAGATTGTAACAGGCAAACATGACCGCCGTTCCGAACAGGGTATTTATCACTCCTACCATAATAAATTTCCAGAATGTTTTATCGAATATTTTCCGCAGCAGATCCATCTTATCTTCTCTCCTTTGTTTTTCTTCCCCGCAGGACAGAGCCGTCTGCCTTGCGGCGCCGTCAGCATACTATATAGTATGCACTAATTTCTTCCGAAAAACAATACCCGTTTTGCCTGTCCTTTCTCTTCCGTAACCGCTCATCCGGCGGAACGCTTCCCCGCTGCCCGGCCGACGGTCTCTCCCTGACGTACCATCGTCTCAATTCCCTGACGGGAATATTCCATAAGATCCCGGTCAGGGGATACCTTCCCCTTCTGGGTCATCAGAAGAATCGTTGATCCGCCGAACGCAAACATTCCTTTTTCCTGTCCCCGTCTTACCACGTTTCCTCGCCGGTGGTTTACAATCTTTCCCACAAGCAGAGCCCCCACTTCCATCTGAAGCACCGTGCCGAAATTTTCCGTGCGCAGCAGAGAGTACTCTCTCGTATTTTCCTTATAAACCGGAACCTCATCGTTCGCCACCGGATTTACCGTATGGTAAACTCCCGGAATCCGGACGGGCTTCGACTCCACGCCCCGGTCAATATAAATGTAACGATGGTAATCCTCCACGCTCAGACGAAACACCCACAGATATCCGCCAGCATACAGTTCTGCCAGCTTACGGTTCCGGAGCAGCCGTTCCACCGTATACCTCGTATGCTTGATCTGAACCGCCGATCGCCGATCGATCTTCGAAACACTTACTTTTCCGTCACAGGGACTGACGAAACATTCCGGCGCCATCTCCACCGGCCGCGCACCCGGGGCAGCTTTTCTCTGAAAGAAATCATTGTAGGACCGAAACGGTCCCTGCTCATAGCCGGCCATGTCAATCCCACCGGCACGGACAAACGGGCGAATCAGAAGGCGTGAAGCTCCCGAAGACAGAATCCTGCCTCCGAGTTTTGAAACCGCCGGAGAAATCAGCGGGCGAAGCAACAGTCTCCCCGCCATATGTCCATACATCCATTCCAGAAGCCGGTCCTGTGCCGAATCCTGCTCCCGAACGTTCCCTTTCCTGTTAGCAATCCGATACATATCTTTCCTCCCTTTCCGCCTGCTCACATGCCGCGAACCAGTTTCCACCATCCCTGCCAGGCAAACAAAATCACCAGCACCGCAGCCGCTGTCACTCCAACCAGGAGAATCACTTCCCGGACGGACGGCTTGCGCAGTCTGAAATTTGTGATAAACAACGCTCCCACAACGGCCACAAGAAGATGCAGGATCACTTTAAATGCAAGCGGGCTGTGCAGCAGCGGGGAAACCACAAAAAGCAGGGGAAGGGCAATAGCCATCGATGTGATCGGCAGGCCTTGATAATACTTTCGCGCCTCGTCCGTCTCCATCTGACGTCTGGCCTCCATTACATTGAAATATCCCAGGCGGATCACACCTGCCAGCCCGTAAAAGATCAGCAGAACCATACCTCCCACAGAACGCATTCCCAGCTGATAACACAGCACAATCGGAAAGACTCCGAAACAGACTATATCACAGAGCGAATCAATCTGGATCCCGAAACTCTTTTCGTCCTCCGTCCTGTTCTTCTTTGTTCTCGCAATTTTTCCGTCAAACATATCGCACAGCCCCGAAAAAGCAAGAAAGAAAATTGCCCAGCGCAGATGCCCTGTAGTCGCGCAGAAAATTCCGGAAACCGACGAAGCAAAGCTGATATACGTAAGAATCACTGTATAGTCATAAAAACCTATCATAGATACTCCTCCTCATTTGTGCCAAAACCTGCCGCCTCTTCTTCGAAACAGAAAAACAGGTTACAGATCAATTTTCATGGACGGATGCCATAACCGTTCAGCTGACCAAACTTTTACAAAAATAGTGAAGCTGTGTCACAACGGTAAACAGTGCACTGATCAGCAGCTGACTGTAATATCCCAGCCCCCTGGAAAGCACCATGGCGGGCAGCAGAACGTTCTGAAACACAGGCGCAAAAATCGTAAGAAACAGAGTCTCGCTGATCCCCATTCCCCCGGGCAGCGGCAGCATATCCACGGCAATCGAAATCACTGCCTGCAGGAAAATCACATCTGCCGCAGGAGTACCATGCATCCGGAACGCCCGGTAAACAAACCATGTGACGGAAAAAAGCGCCATTCTCTGAAGAAATGTGATAATAATCACATGAAACAGTACTTTTTTGTGTTCTTTCAGATACAGGGCAGTCTCACGGTAAACCCCCATGGACTCTCTGAGCTTCTGTCTGCGCGCTTCTTTCTTTTTCATCAGATGGATACGTTCCAGAAGATCCATTCCTTTCAGAAGCATTTCTTCCGCCATTACCGGATGAAAAACCAGAACCGTCATAAATGTGATGCAAAGCACATTCAGCGCAAGTCCGAGATAAAAGACCGGAAGAATTCCCTCCAGATACCGGTGAAGGAATCCTCTTCCGAAAAGCATGATCCCGAGACCGATCACCACCAACACCAGTTTGTATGTAATCGTGACCACCATGAGGATCACGGTAGATACCGGGATCGGTATCTTTTCTTTCTTCATATAATAAATCTGCATCGGCTGCCCGCCGCTGGCAGAAGGCGTGATACAGCTGAAAAAAAATCCCACGGAAGAAAAAAGAAAACAGATTCTTTTTTTCAGATGGATTCCAAAGGACCGCATCATATACCAGATGATGATAGATTCCCCCCAGATGAAGAAAATCACCAGGAAGACGCCCGGAATCAGCCATCCGATGCTTGCACTGTGAATAGCCTCCATCATCTCTCCCAGGTCTTCTCCGTGAAATACACCGTATACCGTAAGCCCGAACACAGCAAGCAGAAAAATCACCTGAAACAGCGCTTTCTTCTTTGTCATCATGTAGTACTCCTTTCCTGCATCGGAAAACAGACAAGTCAAATGGCCGGGTATTTATTTTCTGACGTACCGGTACATCCGGTCATTGACTTTATCCAGAATTTTCCGGTAAGCACCCGACACCTCCGGGCGCTTTCCGATCCTGAAACAGAGCTCTGCAAGGAGAATTCCTCCCGCCACATCCACAAGAACGTGCTGCTTTGTTGTCAGAGTCGACACACATACCAGCAACGCCATCACAAAAGAAAATCTCCGGTACCATACCGGGATCTCCTCTCTGTCTCTGATTCCGATATAACAGAACCAACTGACCAGACAGTGAATCGACGGAAAAAGGTTATCCGCCGCATCAACGGAATACACCCACAGCATCACCTGATTCCAAAATCCGTCAGGCGGCAGCTCCGGCCGCACATTCGTCGTCGGAAATGCAAGGAAAAAAACAAAGCAGACCACCCTGGAAATAAAATCACCGGCAAAAAAGCGGCAGACTTCTTCCTTTTCCTGTCGGGCAATCAGGATATAATTGACCGCCCAGAAAAGATAACATCCCAGATAGACTGCCGCTGACGGCGCGAAAAAAGGAATCATCCGGTCAGCCGCCGTCTCAATATTATGGTGCGGCCATTTCCCGGCAATCCATCTGGAGCCTGTGTAAACCAGCGTATTAAACAGAAATGCGAAAATCACCGCAAAATAACTGTACCGGGGCATCAGAGCCGCCGGTTTTGTTTTCTTTTCACTCATAATCCTCTCCACAGAAAAATCCCCCTGATCCACTGACCGGGCCCGGTATTTTTTAACACGGTCAGTATAGCAGGGGGATTCTCCTGTTACAAGAGTTCGGAGAATATCTTCAAAAAACATTAAGAGTTGCTCAAATTTTCCGTCATATTCTTTCTTTTTTCTTATAATTTACGTAAGATCCTCTATAACTCCCGAAAGAAAACCTTAAATTTCGTGACAGTTCAGCAGTATTTTTCCAGATATTCCTCCAGACACAGATTTTCTTCATACATGATCTTCGCCGCTTCCATTCCAACATAGCGGTAATGCCACGGCTCGTAAATGATTCCTGTCAGTTTACTTTTGTCCGACGGATATCGCAGAACAAAACCATATTTCCAGCTGTTTTCCATCAGCCATCTCTGTACCGGCGTATCCTCCTGCTCCGTCTCCAGCTCCGGATAACCGCTGTCCACAATATCCAGCGCCAGCCCCAGCTCATGCTCGCTGGTCCCCGGAACAGCCACTGTCTTTGCCGCTTCTGTAGCCGCTTCTTTTTCCGACACGCCTGCCTGCATCAGCCGGTACTCTTTATTGGCAATCAGCGCTTCCTGTTTCTCCCTGGAACGCCAGGACGAACAGATGACAGGATCCAGCCCCTCCCCGCGGCAGTCATCCATCATCTGCTGAAGCATCGGATAACACCTTCTGTCAACCGCCTGCCCATTGTCCAGTTGTTCCAGCTCCACCTGATAATTCTCCGGAATCGCATTCCATGGATTGACAAGAATCAGGTTCCATTCTTCCGAACAGGAACGTATATGTGAAATCCCCTCGTCTCCGATTCCCCCGGCCGCTGCGTGATCCGGATCTTCGTTCTGCGGATCCGCCTGCTTTCCCACCGCCGTACCGCCGGCTGTCCCCGCAGCATTTCCGGTTTCGGCTTCCGTCTGCTCCCAGCGCTCTGTTTCGGCGCGTTGTTTCTGCATGCTCATGATCTTATCAACCCCTACAACAAAAAGCAAAACCAACAGAAAAATTATGACAGTCAGTCTGAAATACCAGATTTCCCTTCTTCTCTTTTTTCTCAGTCTCCGCCGTAATGCCTCCTCCCTTGCACATTCTGACGGTGTCCTCTGTCCCTCGGGCATAACCTTCACCTCTTATTTTCTGTAAATTCATCTCCGTTCCCGGCCTGACGGAACGGTAACCCGACGCCCGTCTTTTCCACGGAACTGAGATGTTATCCGGTAACCGTTCAGAGAACTGAACAATTACACTATTTACGTTATGCCCATATTTTAGCAAATTCTTTCTTACAAACAGCATTTTTCCGGCATACAAACGCCATCATAACAATTAAGTTTTGCTGATTAATATGCCTGATTGACGCTGTACCAGGTTCCGTCCAGCATCGTCTGCAGAGTAATGGTTATCCCCTTCCCCTGACTGTCCTCAAAATACATTCGTCCGATCAGCCGGGTGTTATAAGAATCCTCAACAGCCGTTTCATACTCCGTGTCCGTCAGTTTCAGTTCATAGTACTCTTCACAGAAGCTTCCCGCCTTCCGCATCATCTCATCCAGAAAATCTCTGCCTGTCTGATACAGAACCTCCTCATCGAAAAAAAAGCGCTCGATTCGCTGCTCTTCCATCTCCTCCGTCATTCCTTTCTGCCAGGAGAAGCCTACAACTTTCCCGCTTCTGTCATCGATGATCATGTTCAGAATGTCTTCCTGCGCGTTGGAAAGCTGGCATTCCCACAGGATGGCCGCCGTGCTCCCTTTCGCTGCCTGGTCCAGGGAATCGGAAAAATTTTCCGTCCACACATCTGTCTGTCCGTCTTCCCATTCCCCGCTTACGGATCTGTTTTCGGGTTCCAGGCCATATGCTTCATCGTATCCGGCAGATTCGGAAATCGCAAGGATCGGATACTCGTCATGGTAGGAAAACGAGCGCATTTCCACAAGTTCGACGTCTGAAAGGCTCTCCAGCGCTTTCTGCTCCAGATCTTTCATGTCGGACTTTTCTCTGACCACGCCGTATCCCAGTTCAAAACCGTAGTATCCGCGGCTCACCAGCTGGAGAATATCAGGCATTTCCTCCATGGATTCCACCTGAATGCTCTCCGTCTCAAACTCCGCAGTCTCTGTCTTCAGCCTCCGGTCCATCACCTCCGTCACCGCCTCCGGAGCCAGAAAACCGACCGCCAGAATCCCCGCCGTCATCACTGTGGCGGCAATCAGTCTCCCTGCTTTCATAGGCGTCCTCCCTTCAGCTCTGCGGTCACTTTCGTTCCCCTGCCTTCCCGGCTCTCAAAATGCAGAGAGCCTTTGTGGAGTTCCGCAATCTTTGCGCAGAGGGTCAGGCCGAGCCCAGCTCCTCCCTGGCGCCGTGATCTTGATTTATCCACCCGGTAAAAAGCTTCCGTCAGACGCGCCAGCGATTCTTCCGGAATCCCCGGCCCGTCATCCTGCACCGTCAGTCTGCAGCCTTCTCCCGTCAGCTCCAGAGATACCAGAATCGTCCCGCCGCCGGTCAGCGCTTTCCTCGCATTGTCCAGAAGATTTACCAGCAGAGAACGGAACAGATCCGGCTCCAGCAGACATTTCCCCTCTTCACAGCGGCAGGACAGAGCAATTCCCTGTGCCTGGTACCCCGGTTCCAGATGTTCCGTCACATCACAGACGATCCGTCCGGGGCTGTGTCCTGACAGGGCAAGTTCCTCCTGCCCGGCCACATAGATGTCGAGCAGTTTCAGAGACAGCCGCTCCAGCCGTTTCCCCTCCGAAAAAATATAATTGGCCGCATCTCTCCGCTCTTCCTCCGTCAGATCCTGGCTGCGCAGAAGATCTGCATATCCGAGTACCGCCGTCATCGGCGTCTTCAGTTCATGGGTAAAGTTGCTGACAAACCGTTCCTGCCGTTCCACCGACTCCTTCAGCTCCAGAATATTCTGCTCCACCTGTCCGGCCATCCGGTCGAAATCCTCCGACAGCCTGCCGATCTCATCACCGGAACGGATATTGGAGCGAAAGCTGAAATTTCCCTGGGCGATCTCCCTGGCTCCCCGGGAAAGTCTCGACAGCGATCTGGTCAGAAACAGCGCCATCGTGTACGCCAGCACTGCGCACAGAGCCGTCATTCCCAGAAAAATCCTCCGGTAAGCCGCCTGCTGCTGTTCTCTGGTCTGATAGAGCATGGAGATATTGTGAGCCATATCCAGATACAGCGTCCTGTCCCCTGCCAGAAATGCGCCGGAGAGCTGAAGATACTGGCAGCCTTCCCCGTCCTCGAAGCAGGTGATCACACAATGCTGTGTATCCACCTTATTTCCGGAGTCAGTAAAATATGCCGCCGCATCTCCGCTGCTGTACAGTTCCTCTTCCTCGGAATACAGAGTGATCGCCTCCCAGGAATTCCCCTGCCCGGAAAGCCGGCGAAAAAGATTCTGTATCTCCTCCATGCTGGACCAGGTCTCCAGTTCCCCGGTCATCTGCAGGGTATACATCAGCATCTGGTAAGAATTCCGGGCCGATTCCCGCTCTCTCTCCAGACCATTCTGGAAAGAAATCGCAATCAGTGCGCTGCTGCCGATCCCGAACAGCACAGCCATCAGACACAGCATACAGAACGTGATTTTCAGTCGAAACTTCATTCATGAACCTCCAGGCGGTATCCCACCTTGTTGACAGCCTGCAGTTCTCTGGTCCAGCCTGTCTTCTTTCTCAGTCTCTGAACATGCAGATCCACCGTTTTGCTTCCATACTCAAACTCACCGCCCCACACTCTCTCATAGATCGTCTCCCGATAGAGCGCCGTGTTGGGATTCCGCACAAACAGCAGAAGCAGCTCATACTCTTTTCTCGTAAGCGGGATGTCCTGTCCGTCCCTCCGCACCCGCATGGAGCGGGGATCGATACGGAGTCCGCAGACTTCCAGAACTTCTTCCGTCTTTTTGTACCGCCTGAGAACCACGTCCACCCGGGCCAGCAGTTCAATGACCTCGAATGGCTTCACAATATAGTCCTCCGCTCCCATCCGCAGACCACGCACCCTGTCGCTGACCGAATTCTTTGCCGTGATAAAAATCACCGGAATTTCCAGCGGCCGGATATAATCCATCAGTTCAAACCCGTCGATTTTCGGCAGCATCACATCCAGAAGAATCAGATCATACTTTCCGCCGCCGATCTTTTCCAGCGCCTCCTCTCCATCCCAGGCACAGTCACAGAAATATCCCGCCTTTCTCAGACTCAGGCTCATCAGATTCGAGATAGGCGCCTCATCCTCCACTATCAGTATCCTGATCACTCAAAACTCCCCTTTCTGTCTTCACTCACGGCAGTTTCCTCTGCAGATCCCTGCAGACGGTTTCCGCTTTCTCAACGGACATGTCTATTTTACATCCTTCCGGCATCAAAACGGCATCAGACAGAGACGTATCCGCGTCTCACGTTACAGATAATACAGGGCGACAAACAAAGGCATCGTTACAATGCAGACCAGCGTCGTGAGAATGTTGATGGAACCCGCATACTCCGCATCGCTGTGAAACAGCTGAGCGAACTGGGTGATTGTGGAGGCAGCAGGAGTCATTGTCGCCAGCAGTGTGATCAGCAGCACCTGCTCGCCGTTGGGAACCAGATCCGCCGCATGGCTCAGTCTGATCAGCAGCAGTGCTACCGCCGGACAGAAAATCATCCGCAGAAAGACAACCAGCCAGATCTTTTTATGGGCAAACAGTCTGCGAAACGGCATCCCGGCCACCAGCATTCCGGTGATCATCATAGACACCGGGCCCACCATATCCCCCACGGACGAAACCCCACCGTCCAGGATTCCCGGAAGCCGCACGCCGGAAAACATCAGAAAAAAACCTATATATACAGCAATCATACTCGGATTCAGAAGAATCTTTGCAGGCTGTATTTTTTCATTTCCCGTAAACAGCAGTTTGCCGTGGGTCCAGATAAACACAAGCTGAACCACAAGAAATGCGCTGGAATACACCACCCATTCCGGGCCGAGAACACCTGTGACGATGGGGATGATGAGATTTCCCGCGTTGGAATATACCACTGATCCCAGCTCCACATCCGTCATACGGAATGTTTTTCGAAGCACTCTGCAAAGTATCATCAGAAAGACATGAAACACCAGCGCCGCTCCAAAGGCAAGCAGCAGACCGGCCTGAACCTTCTTCTCAAAATCCACCTGAAACGCCCCGATAATTACACAGGGGATAATCAGATACAGACAGATTTTTGACAGAACCACACTGTCTCCGGAACGCAGAACCCCGGCCCGGACAATGGCAAAGCCAAGAAACATCATCAGAAACAGTTCCGCAATCTTCTGTATCAGCAGAATACTGATCATTTCCCCGCTCCCCTTCTTTCCCGAACCAGCTCCACTGCCTCTTTTCCGGACAGATGGCTGACTGTCATCTCCAGCATACACAGCGGCGCCCATTCCCGCTCAATCGCCTTCCGGCGGTTTTCCCCGGAGTCCTTCGGCGCATACTTCAGCGCCAGTTTTTCAATGGCCGCCCGCTTTTCTGACTCCTCTTCCATGATCCGCACAGTCCCGAACACGATAACGCTCCGGAAATATGTGGTATACTCCTCCGGAACAATCTGATCCTGGTCAATCACGCAGAAGGACGCCTTCGGATCCCTGCGGATCGCATCCAGTTTATGGCCGGATTTTGCACAGTGAAAATATAACCGGTCTCCATCGTATACATAGCTGAGCGGAACCGCGTAGGGATATTCCTCGTCTCCCTGCAGTGCCAGAACGCCTGACGTTCCCCGGTTCAGCACTTCGGCGCACGCCTCCGGAGACAGAGCCTGTTTTTTTCTTCTCATTTCACGAAACATAATTTTTCCTCCTGAAAACTTTTTCTTCTGCAGGGGACGTCCGAAGGACATTTCCACAGAAAAAAATACGCCCTGTCCCATCCCTGCAAAAGCCTGTCGGAATGGGGCAAGGCGATTACCTGCAGTAATTACTAAAAATATAACAACTGCGGCCTGTAAAGTCAATATTATGTCCGTTTCTGTCACGGCATCCGACGGAACCGGAGCCTGTGGCTTACTGTATTCCAGTTTCCGGTTGTTACAACCGGTCAAGAAGTTTTTTGAAAAAAACTATAAACTTTGTTACTAAACTTTTGGAGGAATTTATGATGTATACAATGATGCAGGTATACAAAGAAGCAGATCTGACCTATCAGACACTGAAATTCTACTGTAACGAAGGCCTGATTCCCAATGTTCAGCGTGAAAATGCTCATCCTGAAGCAGGAGGCTCTGCGCGCCTCCGTCCGAGACCTGGAGGACAGCATCGCTTATATCGACTGGAAACAGAACTTTTACGATGAAGTGCTGTCCGGAAAGCGCCCATACGTCAGCAATCTGATTCCCGTCGAAGAGTAAACCCATGACAGGCACCCTGTCATCCAGTACATCAGAAAGGGTCTGTGAAAAAACATGCCTTCGTTTTTTCACAGACCCTTTCTGATGGATAAATACCCAGCCATTTGACTTGTCTATTTTCTGATGTATTAGAGAATTGCCATAGCCACTGTGCCTGCCGTCAGAAACGCCAGACCGGCCAGCGCTTTTCTGCTCAGCTTTTCGCCGAACACAAAATAGGAAAATACAACCGTGACCAGAACGCTCAGCTTGTCCACAGGCGCCACCACACTGGCCGGTCCCTCCTGAAGTGCCCGGTAATAGCAGAGCCAGGACGCACCGGTTGCAATTCCGGAAAGGCAGATAAACATCAGCTCCTTCCGCTCAATCTTCCGCACTTCCTTCTGTTTTCCCGTCACAAACACCATGATCCACGCCATGACGAGCACTACACAGGTCCGAATCGCTGTGCCGAGGTTGGATTCCACTCCGGAAATCCCGATTTTCCCAAGAATCGCCGTCAGACTCGCAAAAAAGGCAGATCCGACAGCATACAGCATCCATCCGCCCTTTCCGGCACTTTTTGTGTCCTGCACATCCTTCTTCTCGATCATCAGCAGGATGCCAACGGCAATCGCCAACACCGCCGCAGCCTTCGGAACGCTGACGCCCTCCTGGAGAAAAATCAGCGCCAGCAGAATCGTCAGCACCGTGCTGGATTTGTCAATCGGGACAACCTTGTTGATATCCCCAAGCTGCAGCGCCCGGAAATAGCACAGCCAGGACGCGCCGGTTGCCGCGCCGGAGAGAATCAGAAACACCAGCGTCCGTCCGCTGATCAAGGAAATCTGGTTCGCCGATCCGACGAGCCCGACGATCAGCCAGGAGAAAACCAGGATCACGACCGTCCGCACGGCCGTCGCCACCGTGGAATCCGTTTTCCGAATCCCACATTTTGCAAGTATCGACGTAAGGCCTGCAAAAAAAGCAGACCCGACAGCATAGATAAGCCACATCACGATTCCTTCTTTCCATTTGAAATTATTCCCCGCCGATTTCCAGCAGCCAGTATCCCGTTCCTTTTGAACGAAATATTCGTCTTTTTCAGAGACATTTTTACCTCTTTCCGACGCATTTACTGCGTCAATAATGATAGACGCACCTGCTGCGTCATCTGACAGCATCTTCGGTGAGAAGGAACCGTTCAGCCAGCTGAGCGGTTCCTTCCTCCGGCCATTGAAAATCGCTTCGCGATGGACCGGACGCCTACAGGCACTATACTTTCCTCTATCATATCTCAAAATGCTTCATTTTTCCACTGAAATTACAGCGGGCTCCCGCCGCGGCAAGAATCTGCTCTGTGAGAAACAGAATCAGCCCGGAGATCACAACACCGAACAAAAGGGTAACCGCCATCTGAGAGGTGACCGCCGTAACCTCAAACAGGGTCGGCAGAAGTCTCAGCGCCGCGAACGTTCCCACAGCCATCGTGACACAGATAAACGCCCGCAGTCCGGTAAACGGAAGGCAGCTTCTGACCACCGCCGCCATGGAAATCAGAATCAGAAGGAGATACATCACCGTTTTTCGCTCCGGCTCGGAAAACGGAGCGCTCAGAGAAAGCATCATAATCATTGCCGTGACAGTGATCCCGAAGGGCGCCGCATGGGACAACGCCGTCGGAAGAAATTTTCCGCGGATTCTGCGTGTGTCCGATTCCAGAATCGTCAGGAACGACGGGTACGCTTCAATACATGCATCTACCAGAGTGATCTGAATCGGTATGAAAGGAAACGGCTGATTGGTCAGCAGACAGAACAGAGACACCAGGACAGAATAGATCGTCTTGATAAAAAATACCTGTGCGGTTCGCGTCACATTGTGTACAACCTTCCGTCCTTCCAGTACCACCTGGGGCAGATTGGTAAAATCGGAATCCAGAAGTACCACCTGGGAAATCTGACGGCTGGCATCGCTGCCATCCGCCACAGCAATGGAACAGTCCGCCTCCCGAAGGGCCAGCAGGTCGTTCACTCCGTCCCCTGTCATCGCCACCTGATGGCCCTGCCGCTTCAGCGCACGGACCAGTTCTCTCTTCTGCCCCGGCGTTACCCTGGCAAAAACAGAATACTTCCGGCAGAGCATATCATAATCCGGCGTTTCTCCCTGCAGAGACATATCCACCCCGTCCATCCATCGCTCCAGTCCGGCCCGCTTTGCAATCATCGACACAGTTTTTATGTGATCGCCGGAGATCACTTTGACGTCCACCCCTTCCCTGCGGAAAAACTTCAGTGTCTTTTCCGCGTTGGGGCGTATGGTATCCTCCAGCACAATACTGTACCAGGGAACAATTCCCGCCGTAAGCCGTTCCGCATCGGTCCAGAGCTGACCTGAAAATCCCACAACAACGGCCCGTCTCCCTTTTTCCATCTCCCGCTCCAGATTCTCCGGCAATGTGCCGATCAGTTTTTCCGGCGCGCCTACGAAAACAGTTCCCATCTGGTCAAAGCTGACACAGCCCCATTTGCGTTTGGAAGAAAACGGAATGGTATGAACCGGGCGGTCGCCTTCCCTGGGAGGAAATTTTTCTTTCAATGCCTGAAACGTCGCGTTATTATCCTCGCAGGCCGCCATATAGGCACATACCATCCGGTCCGTATCTCCCTGAGGCAGCGAAGACATGGGAATCACTCTGCAGACCTTCAGTTTTCCGTCCGTGATCGTTCCCGTCTTGTCCAGACAGAGCGTATCTACATGGGCCAGAGTTTCCAGAGAATAAATATTCTGCACAAGGATTTTCATTCTCGCCAGACGAATCACTCCCGCGGCCAGCGACACGGAAATCAGCAGAACCAGACCTTTAGGCAGCATCCCCAGAAGCGCGGCCGCCGAGGAAACGACAGCCTCCTCCACCGGTGACCGGCACAGAAGAAAAGCCTCCAGAAACAGGGCAATTCCCAGCGGTACGATCAGAAAGCTGGTGAAATTCGTCACCCGGCGCATGGATCTCAGCAGCTCCGACTGTACCTTTTTTTCCTTCTTCACCTCATTGGCAAGCCTTGCCGCGTAATTTTCGCCGCCCACATGCGTCACCTTCGCACAGGCTTTTCCGGCAATGACAGAGCTTCCGGAATAAAGCTTACTCCCTTTTTCCTTGACCACTGCATCGCTTTCGCCGGTCAGCAGCGACTCATTGACTTCCAGCGCTCCGGACACGACCACTGCGTCGCTGCAGATCTGGCTGCCGCTTTCCAGCACGGTCAAATCTCCCCGGATGACTTCCTCCAGGCCTACGCGGATATCCTTT
Source organism: Candidatus Fusicatenibacter intestinigallinarum (assembly GCA_019119555.1). Lineage (GTDB taxonomy): Bacteria > Bacillota > Clostridia > Lachnospirales > Lachnospiraceae > Fusicatenibacter > Fusicatenibacter intestinigallinarum. The sequence continues at coordinate 50,291 of DWWU01000036.1, forward strand.
CCATCCCTGCGCACACAGACCGTGGGCCGGTTCAGAATCGAAAGTTCATCCACCAGTTTCTTCGCCTTGAATTCCTGGGCGATGCCTATGACGATATTGAGCAGAATGATCGCAAGAAAGAGCATATTGGAATACGCTCCCACAGTGAACAGCAGCGCCGCAATCGCGAAATTCAGAAAATTGAACAACGTAAAGAGATTGTCCTTCACAATCTGTCCCCGGCTTCTCGTAATCTGTGCCGCTCCGGTTCCGCATTTCCCCTGATTCTTAAAGGCCTCCACCTCGCCGGCAGATAATCCAGTCAGATTTTCTTCCATTTTTTCCGCCTCCTGTACTTGTTTTCCTTGTTCATTGATAGTAACAGGCGCCTCTAAATATTCCTCTGAGATCAGTTAAACAATTTATAAACTCGATTTTCTTTACAGACGCGCATATTCAGGAAAAACGTGGTACAAGATACAGCACGGGAAAATCGCTTCACAATGAACCGGATGAAACGCAGTTTCCTGTTGTATAAAAATACTCAGCGCAGTTTCCTGTGCTGAGTATTTCTGTTCTGTTCAGCTGTCTGAACTGTCACAGTATTTCCGAACGGTGCAAGCGGAACAGTTAATTTGCTTTTTCCTCAATGCGCTCTTCCCAGAGTTTTTCCGCCACCGGCTGCCATTCTTTTGCATATCTGTCACACTTCGCACGCAGGGATCCACGTCGCCGTTGGCATTGATATGGAAATAGCGGCGTCCTCCCGCGATACATCCGCCCACATATTCCGCATCATTCTGGAAGTCCATCGCAAACAGCGGTTTCGTCGCACGATAATCGCGGATTCTGCGGTAGGTTTCCGTTCTCTGTTCCGGCGTCGGCATCAGATCCGGAGACGCGTCGTTTCCGACCGGCATATAATTCTTCCAGAGAAATCGCCGGGATGAAATTTTCCACGCGGAGCATATCGTCGGCAAATGCCTCATCAATCAACGTTCCGTTAGTGAAGCAGAGAAAAACACAGTCGTCATGCTTCTCGCAGAGACGGATCAGGTTTTTTGCGTACCATCGGTTCACCGCCGGTGTAAATATATATATAAACGCCAAGCTCTTTTCTCTGGCGGATGATGTCGTCCATAAAAATTTTTTTATTATGAATTGAGAATCTCCATGAATTCATCCCCGGTAATGGTTTCTTTCTCGTACAGGAACTGCGCCAGTTCATCCAGTTTTTTCCTGTTTTCCATCAGAATCTGACGGGCTTTCTCATGCTGTGTCTTCACAAGCTTCACGACCTGCTGGTCGATCTGGGTCTGTGTCTCCGCCGAGCACGCCAGGGATGTGTCTCCGCCCAGATACTGATTGCTTACCGTCTCCATTGCCACCATGTCAAAGTTCTCATCCATACCGTAGCGGGTGATCATGGATCTTGCCACTTTCGTCGCCTGTTCGATGTCGTTGGACGCTCCCGTCGTCACCGAACCGAAAACCACTTCCTCCGCCGCACGGCCGCCGGTCAGGGTTGCAACCTTGTTTTCCAGCTCTTCTTTCGTCATCAGATAATGGTTGCCCTCGTCCACCTGCATGGTATATCCCAGCGCGCCTGAGGTACGGGGAACAATCGTGATCTTCTGCACAGGCGCCGAATGGTTCTGCATCGCTGCCACCAGCGCATGTCCGATCTCGTGGTAGGACACAATCATTTTCTCCTTGTCCGTCAGGATTGCATTCTTTTTCTGGTATCCGGCAATGACAACCTCTATGCTCTCTTCTAGATCCGCCTGTGTGACCACACTGCGCTTGTCTCTGACCGCCCGAAGCGCCGCCTCATTGACAATGTTTGCAAGCTCCGCGCCGGAAGCATTTCCACGAACTCTGAACCGGACATGGAGAAGAAAGGCACGTCGGCTTCTCCGGCAACCGCCTTGGCAAGCATTGTTTTACCGGTTCCGGGAGGGCCCACAAGCAGAATACCTTTCGGCATAGCCGCTCCGATTTTCTTGTATTTCGCAGGATTGTGGAGATAATCAACGATCTCCGTCAGATTCTCCTTCGCCTCATCCTCGCCTGCCACATCCGAGAACTTGATGCCCTCGGAGGATTTCACATAGATTTTTGCGTTGCTTTTTCCCATTCCGAAGGCCATGGAGTTAGCTCCGCCGGCCCGCTTCATCAGTTTTCTTGAAATATATTCTCCGATGCCGATAAAAATTACAATCGGCAGAACCCATGTCAGCAGAAAGCTGAGAATCGGCGACATCTGCTCGATGATCTGCCCGGAAAACTTCGCGCCGGACGCATCAAGACGGGAAATCAGATCCGGATCTCCCACCATTCCGGTCTCATAGACTCTCGTATTCTCCCGGTCCGTGAAAAGAATTCTGTTTTCCTGCTCCTGAATCTCCACCGTACCGATCTCTTTGTTTTCTGTCATTTCTATGAATGTGCTGTAATCAACTTCCTGAATCCGGCGGCTTGCCAGCCAGGGCATCGCCAGAAAATTGAACAGAAGAAGCACCATCAGTACAATCACATAATAATAAATCAATGGCTTTTTTGGACGCTTTACTTCATTCATTACTAAGAACCTCCTGTATTTTTACTGAGCCAGAACAACGTTTCGCAGCCGGCGCCTCCGGAAGGACTATTCTGTCTTCGCCTCCTCCGAATCCATCTGCATGTCCATCGCTTTCAGCGCAGTCATCAGCGCATAACGCATGGACTGTACCGCAAAGTCGATGGCATACTCTGCATAGAGCGCAGCAGCTTCCGCCTGATGTTTCGCCCCCTCTTCCGGAGCGCTGCCATCCTCATCCCGTAGGTACTCGGGGAGTTCCTGCTCCAGGATTTCCTCCGCTCTGCGGGAATAATCCAGCTGGGCGCCTGCCAGAGCCGCCACTGCCGGTGAGCGGCTGTTCTCCACATTATTCAGCAGCAGCAGTTCATCTTCCTGGTACTCTTCCATGACCCGCTGCAGCTCCTGTCGGATTTTCTGATGGTCATCCTGCTGACAGAGACGCAGGCGGCTCTGCATTCGTCCATACTGCCGTTCCAGTTCGTACAGCTTGACCGCAAACATTCCTTCGTTTATCTTCATGTCGAAACATGTCTCCTTTCCATGTATCTTTGCAAATCTGATATCACAGCAGAAAGCCTGCAGCTATTCATTCCTCCGAACGGTTACAGAACTTTCCTCCGGCTGATTTTTGTTATACCAGATTCCTCCGGATCGCACCACTGATAATATTTTTTCCATGTATAGACAAACCCGCAAAAATGTAAAAAAAGTTAACAGATTGCGGATTTTGTAAGGACAGATTCCTTTAATTATAAGTGGGAATCCCGGATATTATCTGCTATGGTATAAATGAAATCAGTCATAGCAGCAGGAAATACAGAATAATTTCCTCCTCGCAAAAAGAGACCCCCGTCTCAAAGATCCTTCCTTATCTTTGAGACGGGGGTCTCTTTCTATTCTTCTTATTTTTCCTGCTCATTACTCCGTCATCTCCCAGAGTCTGGCGGAGATAAGATTTTTCATATGAGCCGGCATGGCCCGTCACCTCTCTGCTTCCGCAATCTGTTATGATAAATATCCGCACGGCAGATCAGGAGAGCGCTAAATACTCTTCGCCATCTGCTCTTTTCGGCGGGCAAAATCCTCCTTAATTTCCGTCATCAGCTGGGGATCTTCAAGAATATCCAGGCAGGTTCCCGCCAGAATCTCCGCGCTGAGCCGCACCGCCCGGTGCGCTTCCTCTGATTTTCCGGCATTCAGATATCCCTCAGAATGAGCCGCAGTTCCGGCAGGCACAAAAGCCAGCCGAATACAGGAGCCCGGCACCTTGTACATCACGTTTCCGAAGTCTGTGGAACCTGTTTTTTCCCTCGGCGGCGTTATCTGCGGAGCGTCAAACGCTTTTGCATTCTCCATAATCAGATCATTCAGGCGCATGCATGGGATCTTCGCCTTATAGGCAGGATCCCTCTCCACGGTATACGTGGTTCCGGTAATCAGCGCCGCGCCTTTCAGAATATCCATAAACCATTTCACAACTTCGGAAAGATACTGTGTATTGTAGGAACGCAGCGTATATTCTGCCACCGCCTTTCCCGGCACAACATTGGTCGGACCGCCGGCGTCAAGAATCGTATAATGCATTCTGGTATCCTCCAGAACATGTTCCCGCATAAATTCAATCCCCTGGAAAGAAATCAGAATCCCGTCCAGCGCGCTTCTTCCTTTTTCCGGAGACATGGCCGCATGGGCTTCCTTTCCATGAAATGTCACCCGGAAATTTTCCAGCGCCATGGTTTTCACATCCACGCAGGTCTCCGGCGCTCCATGCATCATCAGCGCAAGATCAATATCCCGGAAGCATCCGTTTTCCTGCATGATAATCTTTCCGCCCAGAGCTTCCTCCGCCGGTGTTCCATAGACGACAATCTTATAGGGTTTCTCCCCGCAGAGTTCCCGGATACACAGGGCCGCACCGATAACCGCCGGTCCCTGCATCTGATGTCCGCAGCCATGTCCCATAGACAGCGCATCGTATTCAGCCAGCAGGCCGAACGACGGTCCTCCCTCTCCCTGTTCATACACCGCCCGGAAAGCGGTCTCCATTCCGCCGACTCCGTGTTCCACCTGAAATCCATGAGCTTCCAGATATTCTTCCAGAATCCGGCAGGATTCAAATTCCTCACAACTGATTTCCGCCAGATCGAAAATCCGGTCGGACATTACCTCAAGTTCTGAAGAAATACTATCTATGTATTCTCTGATTTTTTCTTTCATTTTCCTGTCCTTTCATATCCGGCAGATACACTCCTGGCCGGACGGATTTAATAGCCGATCGCCACCGCGCCGACCATAACGATGCATCCCAGAACCGTCCAGATCAGGAACAGCGGGAACATAAACTTCACCCATCTTCCATAAGGAACCTTCGCCACCGCCAGAGTGCCCAGCAGACTGGAAGTGGTCGGCAGAAGAAGATTCGAGAAGCCATCTCCCATCTGGTAGGCAAGTACCAGCGTCTGACGGCTCAGTCCGATCAGATCCGCCACCGGAGCCATCAGCGGAATCGTCACTGCCGCCATTCCGGAACCGGATGTGATCACAAAGCTGACGCAGGTCTGCGCCAGGAAAAAGCCGATGCTCTGAACCGGAACCGGCAGAGCGCTCACTGCACCTGCAACCGCATTTGCGATGGTGTCAATGACCATCGCGTCAGTCAGAACAATCTGAATTCCTCTGGCAAACCCGACCGTGAGGGCGCTTCCGGCAATTCCTTTTGCACCGGCCGTAAACGTAGTCGCGATTTTGCTCGGAGACAGCCCGGAAATCAGGCCGCAGATCACGCCCATCGCAAGAAACAGGCCGGCCATCTCCTGAAAATACCACTGATACACCATCAGACCGTAGATCAGAATCGCCAGAGTTCCAAACAGAACGACCAGAACAGCTTTCTGGCGGCCATTCATTTTCTCGTCTTTTCCTTCATCCGCCTGAAACTCATCCTGATCCTCCAGACCGTACAGAATGCTTTTCTCCGGATGTTTTTTTACCATCTTATCATAATGAAGAATATAAATCGTATCGATAACCAGCATTGCAGCCAACAGCACGCCGCGGTATCCCATTCCGGAAAACAGTGGCGAGACGCCTGCAATATCCTGCGCCACTCCTACTGTAAACGGATTCATCAGTCCTGCCGTAAATCCCGAAACCGCGCCTACCGTTACCATCGCCACGCCGGTGATTTTGTCCAGTCCCAGCGACAGCGCCATTGTAATTCCAATGGGTACAAAAATTGCCACCTCGTTGGACATTCCCATTGTAGTCCCGAACAGTGCGAACAGCGCCAGAAAGATCGGAACCACAAAAAATTCTCTGCCTTTCAAATGCTTGGACACGGTTCTGCAGAGCGCCAGAATCGCGCCGCTGACATTTACAATCTCAAACGCACCTCCGATGATCAACAGAAACGCGATAATATCCGCCGCTTCCAGAATTCCCTGGTACATCACAACCGGAACCTGCAGAAAGCTGACCGGATTGGTTCCGGACGATGTATAGCTTCCCGCCTCGACCAGTTCTCTTCCGGTCGCTTCGTCCGTATACCGCACAAACTCGCCTGCCGGCACAAAATAAGTGGCGGCAACCGCCAGAATAATCAGACACACAATGATTACCAGCGTGTGCGGTGTGGTGAATTTTTTCTTCTTCTCACCCATCTTCATGTTCCTCCTCTTTTTCTTTTTCCTCCACCCGGCCAGGATCTGACGCTGACGCCTTTCACTTCCGCCGGATTTCACAATTTAATAATTATACCACACCTTGCATATTTTTCAACTGCTATAACATCCGTCAACTGAAATTCGCTCCGCGATGGGCCGGATGCCGGCAGGCACTTTGTTTTCACACATTTTGACCCTCGCGGCAGGTCTGCACTTCGTTTCGGTCGGTGCTAACCGTGTGCCGCCGGCACACAGCACCGCCAAATGGACATGCAAGCATGTCCGGCTTGGCTCGTTGCTCACGGGAATAAACATTACGCGCGATGCATATGTACATACTTGGTCTCCCACGCAGGATCCCTGAAAGAACCGGACGCACTGAGCGGACAGCCATGGCAGAGATCTTCCGCCATCTCCAGAAGCACGTCATAAAGCTCCAGATCATCCGTCCATTTGTCTTCGATGGCATGGAAACCAAGCAGTGCGCCGAGAATATTTCCGGTTACCGCTCCCGTCGAGTCGCTGTCCCCTCTGTGGTTCACCGCTGCAATCACGCCGGCGGAAAAGTCCTCTCTGTATTTCAGCGAACAGTACAGGGCAATCCCCAGCGTCTCTTCCGCCACCCAGCCTTCGCCCAGCTGATGAATGTTGTCCAGGTCACTCCGGTCATTTTCAGAAAGCTCCACCGCAAGATGAATGATCCGCATCAGCTCGTCCAGATGTCTGTCCCCGGCAAAAATTCCGGCGATGGTATCTGCCGCCTCAAGGACAATTTCCTTCAGATCGTCCTGCCCGCGGGAAGTCAGAATTCTGCTGATCACGTGAGTCACAACCGCCGCCGGCATATACCCCAGAGAGTGGCCGTGGGTGATGGCGGCCAGCTGCGCTCCCTCCAGATCCAGTTCCCGCAGACTGCCGCTCCAGCTCTCTCCCGGACGGCATCTCAGCGCAAGAGGGGCAACGCGCATGATACCGCCGCAGCCCTTGCTCTGGTTCACAGGATGCTTCAGATAATCCGCCGATATCCCGCGGTCCCCGGCCAGGGCCGACAGACAGGTGTTTCCCGGCGCCCGGCGTTCAAAAAGTTCCGGAACGTCCAGAAGCCAGGACTGTCCGTCTCTCTCCGCATCACTTTCGAAGCCGCCTCCTCTCTGTCCGGGACACCTCTGGGTCTTCAGCCAGTCGCGGTAAGCCAGATCTACATACATTCTCGGTTTTGCGGAAATTTCGCTCATCGCTTCCCGGGTTTCCCAAACCAGAAGACCATTCGCCGTAAACAATGTCATCTGTGTATCGTCTGAAATCAGGGCTTTCCCCGCTGCCGGATCAAGGGCATAGGAGGTAATTCCATTCGGGCCATAGGATTCAAAAATTGCCTTTTCCGTCCGGAATTCCACCGCATACCCAAGGGCATCCCCCACGGCGCCGCCGATCAGACTTCCCCGGATGGCGTCCAGATAAACCTCTGTTTTTTTAATCCTTCCGGAAACACGTCGTTTCTCGTCCTCCTCTTCTCTGCAGATATGAGAAAAGTTTCTGGAAAATTCCCTGTAATTATACTGATCCGCAGAATGATCCAGAACTGCAAAATCCACACGGCGAAAGAACGCCTTCGCCTCCATGCCGTCATAATTGAATTCTTTCAGTGCCCTGAAAAAAAGATCCGACATGATACGGGCGTCGTTTCCGAACGCTCCGCAGCCGAAGGCGCCAAGCACCAGCCTCTGATATCCCAGGTACGCTGCCGTTTTCAGCATACCGGTGATTCTCCGGTAAACCATCGCCTGATACTCTGCGTCCGTCATTCCCTCCATTCCGTACCTGACCATCGGCGCTGCGCAGGTCATCACCGACACAACTACGGATTCTTCCATAAGCTTTCCATTTTCCTCACGGATCACCTCGACCTCCGGCGTAATGATGATCGCATCTGATCCCATATAAGTATTCAGAGAACGATTGTATTCATAATAAGGACGGGCCGCGGCGCTTTCCAGCGAGAGGAGCAGGGAGCTTTTGCGGCACAGATCCTCCTCCTGCGCTTTCGCCCCTCTTCGGACGCCGCCGCCCGGATGCACAGGATTCGCCAGGTTCAGCACAAGAATCCTCCGGGCAGCGCAATCCCAATATCCGCTTTCCGGGCAGCGCTTTACAGCCAGAGCAAAGGAATCCATATTTTCACAGCTGCAGCACAGATTCCATGCACCGGTCGTATGGACGACATCCGTTTTCTGACAGATCTCCTCCACGTCATCCGGCAGATATACGCGGGCCTCCTCCATACGGCTGCGGGACAGCTTCAGGTCCTCTCGTTTTCCGTTTACCATATAGTATCCCTGCTCCATGATCTGCATCGTGTCATGAAGCATGCTTATATTGTCATACCTCATCTCATATTCCTCCCGTTTCCTCTTCCCATAAGAACGCCCTTTTCAGATCAAAATCTCCTCCGGAGTTCCTGTATACCGTCAAAAGCGCCATTCCCACTATAACGTGATGCCTTTTCTTCTTAAATGATCTGACCTGATTATAGCAAATGCCCGGTACGGCTTCAATCAGAACCTGTCCTCCCGGGCCGAAGCTGCAGCAAGCTCTTGTAACCGTTCGGCCAGCTGAACAATTACAACAACTACAAAAAATCCTTATGCGGTCAAATCGGGAATAAAAAAACTGGAACGTGTATTGGGTAAAGTATCATCATACATTGTACCGGCTGTGATCAGTTTGGCCGGTATCCTTTTGATCTGTTATGATATAACGTCACTGATATAGAGAAAAGGACTCTTCACGATAGGACGGATACCCACAGGCACTATATTTTTATCGTTCTCCTCAACTTGTATTATCCGGGAAAGCGAATTATAATTTAACAATACAGAGATACAATATAGACAATATGACCTGAAAGCAAACTGTGGTGCGTGCAGGCTGCGGGAAGGAGAACATCATGATTGAAGTTTATTATGCGGAAGATGATAAAGTCATTGGAAAATCCGTAAAAGAATATCTGGAACAGCAGAATTGTAAGGTGACAGTTTTTGAGGCGATTGCGGATATCAGAAAAGCACTGATCAATCATTTGCCCGCTGTCGTTTTGCTGGACTGGAATATGCCGGACGGCCAGGGAAACGACTTGTGCCGCTGGATTCGGGAAAGATGGAACGACTTACCCATTATCTATCTGACAGTTCGTGGAGATTCCCATGATATTGTTGCCGGATTCCAGAGCGGCGCAGATGATTATGTTGTAAAACCATTCGACCTCACAGTTCTGTATTCCCGTATTCTGGCATTGCTGCGCAGAACAAAAGCCGAAAAAAGCACAAAACTGTTTTGTGATGACCTGATGCTGGACAAAGAAAAAAGCATTGTCTGCTGTCAGCAGAAAGAAATCCCCGTAAGCCAGACGGAATATCAGCTTCTCCTGCTGTTACTGGAAAACAAAGGAAAGACCGTCACCAGAAGGCAGCTTCTGGAACAGGTCTGGGATAACAGCGGGAACTATGTCAATGACAATACATTGACGGTTACTATGAAGCGGCTGAGAGAAAAGCTGCATCACCCACTCTGTCTGAAAACAATACGAAGTTTCGGCTATCGCATGGAGGATACAAAATGAGTGAAAAAAGAAAACAAAGAACCTTGCAGTTTTTTCCCATTCTCGTCCTCTTGCTGGGCGCGGTTTTCACATCGGGAATGTTTTATCACACATATCAACAGATCGCATTTGAACACATTTCTGCATTCAGCGAAGTCATGCTGGAACATATCCCTGAAGCGGAACCTCAATTATTATCTGCCCTGAAAGAATATCATTTACTGACGGAACAGGAAGTAGCTGGAAATCATTATCTGAGCCGGTACGGGTATCGTGCGGATGAATTCTGCAAAGGATTTCCGGCTCATACGTTTCTCTTTCCCCTTCTGCTGTTTCTTGTGGTTGCCGGCGCCTTTGTCTCCGGAAATTCGATCTTCCGCCGGCGATATCAAAAACGTATTGCTGACTTGACCAGGTATCTGGAACAAGTCAACACAGGGTCCGGCGGAACATTCCTGCAGACACAGGAAGATGATTTTTCTCAACTGCAGGATGAAATATATAAAACCGTCACGACACTCCGGCAGACCAGAGAAGCGGCCGTTGCCGCAAAGAAAAATTTTGCCGAAAATCTGGCAAATATCGCACACCAGCTGAAAACACCGATCACAGCGGCATTCCTGTCTCTGCAGCTTATGAAGAAGAAAAACGCCGATGAATATACCGATCAGGTTGAAAAACAGCTGGAACGGTTAAACTGCCTGGAAGAATCTCTGCTCGTACTTTCCAGAATTGATGCCGGAACACTGCCGTTGAAACATGAAAAAGTTGACCTTTATACAGCACTGCATCTGGCAGCGGAAAACCTGAATGATTTATTATGGAAAAAACATGTTTCTGTCGAAATTCCTGAAAACGGATGTATTGAATTTTCCGGCGACCTGGAATGGACCATGGAAGCCTTGATCAATCTGATGAAAAACTGCATGGATCACTCACATTCCGGAGGGATTGTCCACTGCGACTATTCAGGGAATCCGCTCTATGTTGAAATCCGGATATGGGACGACGGGTCAGGTTTTGATACGGAGGATCTGCCGCACCTTTTTGAACGGTTTTATCGGGGCAGACGTGCTGTGGGAAATGGAATCGGAATCGGGCTGGCTCTTGCTCGATCTGTTTTTGAACTGCAGAACGGAATCATTACCGCCTATAATCTGCAAAACGGCGGTGCGTGTTTTAAAATAAGGATATACCGTCACTGAGATGTCACTTTACTTTGTTATACTGTAACTTGAAACAGCATAACAGAAAGGAGAAAGCGACATGGAAATCCTGAGATGTGAAAATGTCCGAAAAGTATACGGTTCCGGAAGCAATCAGGTTATTGCTCTGGATCATGTTGATTTATCCGTACAAAAAGGAGAATTTGTGGCAATTGTGGGAGCCTCCGGTTCAGGGAAATCCACCTTACTGCACATTCTGGGAAGCGTTGATAAACCGACAGACGGGAAAGTTATAATAGACGGAACAGATCTGTCCACAATGAACCGAACGCAGGCGGCGATTTTCAGACGCAGAAAGGTCGGCCTGGTTTATCAGTTTTATAATCTGATCCCGACGCTGACTGTCCGAAAAAACATTCTCATGCCGCTTATGCTGGACAGACGGAAACCCAATATGGAATATTTTGACCGGATTGTCCGGTCACTGGGGATCGAAGACAAGCTGGAAGCTCTCCCCGGTCAGTTGTCCGGAGGGCAGCAGCAGCGCACAGCCATCGCCCGGTCTTTGATTTACCGTCCCGCATTGCTGCTTGCCGATGAGCCTACCGGAAACCTTGACCGGAAAAACAGCGAAGAGATTATTGACCTGCTGAAGCTTTCAAACCACAGCCTGAATCAGACGGTTCTTCTGGTCACCCACGATGAAAAGATCGCTTTGGAGGCCGATCGCATCATCACCATAGAGGACGGAAAAGTTATCAGTGATCATTCCCGTGATACAGCCGAATGGCATACAGGTATCCCTGAGGAGAAACGGAGGTAACAGCATGTGGAAAGACTATTCAACAGGATATATGAAAAAGAATCGGGCTTCCAGCTTATCTGTACTTGCCGCATCATTTATTTCTGCATTATTTCTGTCTTTGCTGTGCAGTTTCTTTTACAATTTCTGGAATTATGAAATCGAATCCATTCTCCTGGAAGAAGGAAACTGGCAGGGGCGCATCACGGGAACCTTCGAGGAAGGCATTGTGTCTGATCTTGCAGCCTTTGCCAATGTAAAAACCGCTGCAGTCAACGAAGAATTATCGGACGGACAGGCCCTTGTGATTGATATCTGCTTTTACAATATGAAGACAATTTATCAGGATATGCCCCTGATCGCTCAGCAGCTGGGGGTTTCCGAGCGTGCAGTATCTTATCATGAGTCGCTTCTGTCCGGATATTTTATTCATAACCCGCAGGATACAGCCCCTCCTTTATTGATGACTTTTTATTTGTTGGTGCTTCTGATCATATCGGCATCTCTGATTTTAATTATTCACAACTCTTTTGCAGTATCCATAAATGCCCGTGTTCATCAGTTTGGTATATTTTCCAGCATAGGGGCAACGCCGGGACAGATCCGTGCCTGCCTTTTGCAGGAAGCAGCCGTTCTTTCTGTCATCCCGATTTTGTCCGGAAGTTTTGTCGGGATTGCCCTGAGCTTAGGTATTCTGCAGATTGTCAATATTCTTGCGGACGGCATTGCCGGCAGGCATGAGGCAGTGTTTACTTACCATCCTCTTGTATTTGCTGTCACAATTCTGGCGTCTGTCCTGACCGTATTGATTTCTGCATGGCTGCCAGCCGGAAAACTGAGCAGGCAGACTCCGCTGGACGCCATAAAAAATACAGACGAACTGCAGCTGAAACGAAAAAAGAACTCCCGTATTCTTTCACGATTATTTGGGATAGAAGGGGAACTGGCCGGCAATGCGCTGAAAGCACAGAAGAAAGCCCTGCGCACCTCTACGCTGTCATTGACCCTTTCCTTCCTGGGCTTTACGCTCATGCTGTGTTTCTTCACTCTTTCAGAAATCAGCACGAACCATACTTATTTCGAACGCTACCAGGATGTCTGGGATGTCATGGCCACTGTAAAGGACGCAAAGGCAGAAGCTTTTGCTTATGAAGATGAGATCGGTGCTCTGGATAACACAGACAGCATAATCTATCAGAAAGCAAATGCTCTTTGCTTCATCCCGGCGGATGCCGTCAGCGAGGAAGTAAAAAATCTCGGAGGGCTGGAGGCAATAGCCGGAACCGCTGTCAGTGTTGCCGACGGTTATTATTCTGTTCCGGCCCCTGTCATCATTATGGATGACAGCAGCTTCGCAAAATACTGTGAACAGACCGGTGCAGATTCGTCGAGAACCGGGAGTATTGTTCTGAACCGTATCTGGGACAGCACAAACAGCAATTTCAGATACAAAGAATATGTTCCCTTCTTATCTGAGGGACAGAATACCATTATCCTGCAGAATCAGGATGATACGGCTGCTGCCGTTACTCTCCCTGTTCTGGGCTATACGCAGGAACCGCCGGTTTTAAGAGAAGAGTATGATAACTATACTTTGGTTCAATTCCTTTCACTTTCTACGTGGAAACAGCTCGAAGCAGTCCTCGGACATGCAGAACAGGATACTTATATCCGCGTACTGGCACTGAAAGACAGAACCTTAACCGAATTAAACACAATCGAAACAGAACTGACAAATATCCTGGGACACAGGTTTACACCTGAGATGGAAAACCGTGTTCAGGAAAGGGCAGACAATGATGCCATGCTGAATGGTTATAAATTTATCCTCGGATCGGTATGTGTCTTACTTGCCCTGATCGGAATTGCCAATGTATTTTCCAATACTTTGGGATTTATCCGGCAAAGAAAAAGAGAGTTTGCGCGATATATGTCCATCGGCATGACGCCGGATGGCATGCGGAAAATATTTATGATTGAGACGCTTGTGATTGCCGGCCGTCCTGTCCTGATTACCCTGCCGGTCACCGTATTATCTGCAGGATTCATGATAACAGCAAGCAATCTGAACCCGATAGAGTTCCTTGCAGCGGCTCCGATTGTTCCTGTTGTACTTTTTATCATGGCAATTTTCGGATTTGTTGCACTGGCGTATTATGCTGGAGGCAAAAAGCTCCTGAAATGCAGCCTGGTGGAAGCATTACGAAGCGACTATATGGAGTAAACTGTTACCGTAAATCAGCATCATTTGATATCATCCGTTTTCTGAAGATGTACAGTTACAGTTCAGACAGATCTGTACATGCACTGCGCAGACCTGGCTGAACTGTAACCATACATTCAATTATTATGCAAATTTTTTCTTGATTCTTACAAAGATTCTTTCGATACAATAAGCAACCAGAAAGACCAGCAGGATAGCGACTCCGGCCGTTCCGTAATCATATCCCTGCAGGCTGGTTGAAATGACATAGCCGATTCCTCCGGCGCCCACCATACCAAGAATTGCACATTCAGAGAAGTTGGTTTCCAGACGCATTCCTGCCCATGCGACGATCTGTGACAACGCGGCCGGCAGGATTGCATTTGTGAAGATGCTCAGCCTGCCTGTTCCTGTAACCTCCAGCGCTTCCAGTGTTTCATCCGGAATACTTTCAAAGCTCTGTGCAAACGATTTTGTAAAAAATGCAGTCGTGTGAACACATAAACCTGCCACTCCGGCTTCCGGTCCCATTCCAAGACACACCAGCATCAGAAGAACCCATACCGGCGTCGGAACTGCTCTTAAGAACGTAAAGAAAGACTGTGTAATCGTTGATAAAAATGGAATGCGGAACACATTGCGCGCCGCAAGCATTCCAAATAAAATTCCAAGAATCATGCTGTACAGGAGAGACAGCACCGCAATAGAGATCGTTTCTATCAGAGAGGAAACAATCAGGTCTATGTTTGCAAAGTCCAGATGCGCCAGATTCCAGAAAACAATTCCCACGTCGGGGATTCGGGATGCCATTTTCAGCCAGTCGATCTCCAGATAGATCAGACTCATGACAGTCAGAACCACAACCGCGCACAGAAACACCGGAATAAATTTGTTCGTCTCCCTGCATTTCACCGGAATACGTGAAGCTTTTCTTTCCCTGACAACCGTCTCTTCCATTTCTACTATTTTACCTCTTGCATTCGAATTCATTTTAATAACTCCTTTCGAAGTTTGCCGGTGATCTGATCCACCAGGATTACCATGAGAGCAATCAGCAGAATAATGCTCAATGCGATATCATACTGGAACCCTTTGATATAGGAAAACAGGGTCAGGCCAACGCCTCCGCCGCCTACCATACCTACGATCGTTGACGCGCGGATATTGATTTCCACACAGTACAGGAACCATGACAGAAATCCGCTCAGGCAGGAGGGCAGAATAGCCTGGGAAACTCTCTGAGGAAATGTCGCGCCAACCGCCTGAAGGCTTTCCACACAGTCCTGCGATACGTCTTCCATGGTTTCCACAAATGCGCGAACCATAAATGCAAAACTGGTAATACAGAGAGCAACAAACCCTACGCCGGTGCCTATTCCCAGCGAGGAAAACAGAATAAACGCCCATACCAGAGCAGGAATATTCCGCAGAAAGGTTGCAAAGCCACGCACAAATTTTGCCGCTTTCGGGAACGGAGACACCTTCTCGCTTCCGAACAGGGATACAAAAAACGCAAGAATCGCCGCAATTGTAGTGGCAGATACCGCCAGCGCCAGCGTTACCAGAACACTGGACAGAATTCCGGGAATCCGGCTGGATTTGGGGAGCGCCGGCGGCAGGAAATCTTCGGTGATGAACTCCCAGAATGCATCGCCATTGGAAACCAGTGTGATAAGATTAAAGTTTGTAAGGTAACTGCATATGCCGAACAGCAAGACTGCAAGGATCAGAAATCCGGTATATAATCGCTTGAAATCACGCGCAATCAACGGTATCCTTTTCCTCATCATCACTTCCTCCAATCATAAGATTTTCCCGTGAGGTCCCATATATCTTCTCTATCATCTCATCGGTCAGCTGATCCGGCGTACCGTCAAAGACAATTTCTCCTTTGGACAGACCGATAATACGTGTAGAATACTTCAATGCAACATCCAGCTGATGCAGATTGACAATACAGGCGATATTCCTCTTTTGTGTCATATCGTGCAAAAGCTCCATAATCGTCTTTGCGCTTGACGGGTCCAGAGACGCAATCGGCTCATCGCATAAAAGCAGCTTCGGATTCTGCATGATCGCACGGGCGATTCCAACCCGCTGCTTCTGTCCACCGGACAGATCTGACGTACGGTTATAGCTGAATTGCTCCAGACCTAACTCCTTCAGCAGATCCAGCGCCTTTCTCTTGTCCGGCTCGCTGTAAATTCCAAATACGCCCTTCCATCCGTTCATATAACCCAGGCGGCCATGCAGAACGTTCTGAAGCACAGACAGGCTGTATACCAGATTATAATTCTGGAAAATCATCCCTACCTTTCTTCTCTGCTCCCTGAGCTTTTTCCCATGCAGTTCGGACACTGCCTGGCCGTCAAGCCAGACAGTTCCGCCGCTGATCGGGATCAGACGGTTGATTGCTCTCAGCAAGGTGGATTTTCCCGATCCGGAAGGACCGATCACAGAAACGAATTCCCCTTCCATCACTTCCAGAGAAACCTGATTCAGCGCATGCACTCCATTTGGATAATATTTTGATACCTTGTCGAATTTCAGAATTGGTTTCATCCTTTTTCTCCTGTCATTTAAAACTCGTTAATGATCTTGTTCAGTTCAATGATCTCCTCGTAATCGCTCATATCGCACTCCACAAAACGGGCGCCGGGAACTTTGATGACATCCGTGAAATACTGCTCATTGTCATAAGAGGTCAGAAATTCTGTCAGTAAATCTCTGGTTTCCTGGGTTACATGCTCGCCGACAACCATGGCTTCCGCGGGAATTGCGCCGGACTCATGGATCACCTTTACATCCCCTTCTGACGCATTTCCATGTGAGATTTCCGATTCAAGAATCTGGTCAGAAATCGGGACTACATCCACGTCTCCTTTTATTACGGCCTGGAGCCCTGCCTGATGAGAGCCGGAAAAGCTTACCGCTTCAAAGAAATCTCCATTTGTATGCAAATTGTCAGAAGTCAGATTTTCATCCGGGAATGCCTGGATAATCTCCGCCGTCGGAACCAGATTTCCCGATGTGGAATCCGGATCCACAAAAGCCATTGTCTTTCCTTTGATGTCTTCGATAGAATTGATCTCATCATTGCCGCTGCCTGTAATAAGAACCGAATGGTAAATCGCCTTCTCCGGATCTCCTTCCTCTGCTTTCATTACAATCGGCTCCAGATCCGTCCGCTCCACGCCCAGCGCCAGCGCCTGCGATCCCATATATGCCATGTCTGCTTTTCCTGTGCGGAGCGCTTCGATGATCGCATTATAGTCACTTGCCTGAATTTCTTCCACATCACATCCAAGCTCCTTACTCAGATCCTCCGCAAGTCCCTTTCTTGCATCCGCGCTTTCCGTAGTGGATTCATTCGGAGCGTAAGCAATGGTAAAGACGCCGTCTTCTCCTCCCGCACTGTTCGAAACATTCCGTTCTTCGCTTCCGCATCCACCGCTCATAATTCCCGTAGTTGTAATTACAAGTCCCAGAGCAATCATTCTTTTCATATTTTTTTTCATCATTTATCTCCTCTCAGATCGTGTGACTGGCTGTAACAGTTCAGATGGCTGAACGGTACGCCTCATTTGCCTCTTCATAAATGGATTCCAGAATACCCAGTACCTTTTCCTGTGTAAGTTCCACCGGATTATTATCCGCACGTCCTTTGGTCATTCCAAGCTCCGCAAGATGGGAAAGCTCCTCTCTCTTTACCCCCCACTCTTTCAGGGAATTCGGGTGTCCCGACTGCTTCAGACAGTAACCAATGTATTTCCGGAGAGTTTCCGCGTCTTTGATATGAAGCGCATGGAACAATTCCTCCATACCATCGACCACAGGCGCATTCATTTTCAGAACCGGCGCAAGCAGCATGCTTACCGCAACGCCATGGGGAATCCCGTAATGCATGGTCAGCGGATAGGATATGGAATGGCAGGCTGTCGTCTTTGTATTGCTGAACGCCATACCCGCCAGCATGCTCCCCTGTGCCATCGCTTCATGGGCTTCTGCTTTTCCGGAAAGCAATTCGCCCATGTTTTCCATAATGGTGCTGACTGCCTGCAGCGCCATCGCCCGTGACACCAGATTGGTTCCTTTTGCCCAATAACTTTCAACGGCATGGGCAGCCGCATCGAGAGCGGAAGATACCGCCAGTTTTAACGGAATATTTTTCGTGAGATCGGAATCTACCAAAGCGGCATAGGCATAATTATCATGGTTTTCCAGAGACCGTTTTGCATCCTTCTTCGGATCCCAGATTGTCGCCCAGCAGGTTACTTCACTTCCTGTTCCGGCGGTTGTCGGAACACCGATCCACCGCACAGCCGGCGGGCCAAACTTTTTCTCCTGAATCAGAATCCGGAGTTCATCTTCGTCTGCAATTTCCTTTTCATACATGCAGCAAAGGGATTTCGCCACATCCATGATGCTGCCTCCCCCAACCGCGACCACAACCTCAGGAGAAAATTCTTTTGTTTCCAGATAGACCTGGAACAGCTGCTCCACCGTAGGATTGGACTCGGTAAAGACAAGCTTTTCTACCGAATAATCTCCCATTTTCTGGAACACTTCATGGGCAAAGACATCTTCACACCAGGCGATGACCAGCACCCTGGTTTTCTCACTTCCCATGGATTTTATCACCTCCGGAAGCTGCAGAAAAACGCCCGCGCTTTCCATTGTTTTTACCGGATTATAGTAAGAATTGATCATGTTACGCTTCCTCCCTGCTCATCATCCGATGATTGATTTCGTCAATGGCTTCTGGAAGATCGCGGATGGAATTGATTACAAGATCTGCACCGGCCTGTCTGTAGATTTCTGCCGTTTTCTGCTTTCTTTTCTCTAACTCTTCCCCATCCATCTTCTCATACTCTTCCTCTGACAGCCCCAGAAGGTTGGAACCTTCAAGAATACCAATGCTCCATGCCCCTGCATTTTTGCCTTCCAGAATATCAACGACAGTATCCCCGACCTTGACAACACTGGACGGCGGATAAATATTCAGGCGGCGCATACACTCAAACAGCATGAACGGCGTCGGCCGGCTGGCTCCTGTAAGATCCGGTGTGATCACACAGTCCGCCTCATATCCCATTTGTTTTGCCCCTGGTATCACCTGTTCCATCATTTCTGATGTATAACCGGTCGTGGAACCGATCTTCAGTCCCTGTGCTCTCAGTTCTTTCACAGTATCAACCACGCCGGGAATCGGAATACTGTATTCCGCTACCACCTGGTATAAGGTTTTTTCAAACTTCCGGTACAGCGCTTCCACATCTTCTTCTGTCCATGGTTTCTGATGAATTTCCATCCACTGCCGGTTTCCGGATTCACAGGATAACAGTTCTCTGATATGCGCTTTCTTTTCCATACCCATCGGACGATTTATTTCTTCTCTTGTCAGATGAATTCCTTCTTCCGTAAATACCCGGTCAAATACTGTGCTCGGCGCACTGGAACCGTAGTCCACCGTTGTCCCCGCCCAGTCGAATACGATCATCTGAATTTTTTTCCTGTTTTTCTCTTCCATCGGAACCTCCTCATATTACATTTGCTGTATTTTACTGTTTTTTGCTGTATTATGCTGTATTTCAAGCTTGTAAGCAAATTATAAACCGTATTTTACAGCATTATCTATCACAGCCCTTTAAAACCTTTGTGAAATTCTTGTAATATCATGTTCTGTTCCGGTTAAATACGGCGTACAAAATCTATATTATATAAAAAGCGGGCGTCCATCCGTCTTTCATGACTTCAGGACGCCCGCCTGTGCTTCTTATTAAATAATCAGAATCCCCTTCTCACGATACTTTTTCTTTGTCTCCTCTGAGACCTGATCATCCATCACCAGGAGATCTATTTCTTCTGCGGACAATACTTTTTTCTTCGAACGCTTATCCAGTTTGCTGGAATCCATCACCGCAATCACCTGTTTTGCCCGCTTTGCCAGTAATCTGAGGACTCCCATTTCATGGAACCGGAAATCCGTATACCCGTCTTCACAGTTCACGGCATTGATCGACAGAAAAGCAATATCCGGATAATATTGTCCGAACTCACTCTCGCAGACCGTTCCGTACGACGACCGTTCCAGCGAATCGATATCTCCTCCGATCGAGATCAGATGGATTTTCTCATTCTGCATCAGAATATGAATTGCCGCATAGTTATTCGTTACAACAGTGATCTTTTTATCTGTATTTACCAGTTCCTGTGCCAGTATTGTGTTTGTGGTTCCTGAATTCAGTGCAATTAAATTTCCCTGCTTTATATAAGAAATTGCTTTTTTCGAAGCTTCCCGCTTCCACTCGCTGTTAATAATTTCTCTTCCGGTAAAATCGGAAAAAGGAGACATGATTTCCGGCAGACAGGCTCCGCCATGTATATACCTGATCAGCCCTTCCTGCTCCATGGCCTTCAAATCTCTTCTGACTGTATCTACAGATACGTGAAGCAGCTGGCTTAACTCCGTCACCTTCACTGTAGAACGCAGCTGCAGCTGCTGCAGGATGATTTCAACACGTTCTGCATAAAGCATAACCTTACTTTCCCCTTTCTGTTTCTTCAGGATGCTGAAAAGATTCATTCAGAGTGCCGCCGAATGCCTGCCTCACTTCATCGGAATCCTTGCCGGATATTGTTCTGCCGGTAGCCGTCTCTATTGCCCTTAAAAGTTTCTTTGCACGATCAATAATGAAATCCTGAAATTCATTATTTCTCAGCCTGGTATGGTCAATCCAGTGTGTCTCCACATAATCATCCAGATCAGACGGCAGCACAGAGCCTTTTTTTTCAAGCTTTCCAAGATAAACAGATGGCGCAGCGCCGCCAATCTCCCGATTGCTGCTTGCAGAAATCGGTGTTTTGTTTACGATACTGTTCCATTTTGCCTTATCATATCTCTGCCCGATGCAATAGTCCTTCGGAAAGATGTGGTGTATATCGATTTTCTCGTTTGAGTAAGTCGAGAAATCCATCTCAGCGCCGGAGATAAAATCACGGGCATGGTTTTTCAGTATCAATGCCATAATGCCTTTATACGCCGCTGACTGCCTCGATTGCAGGCCGAGCAGACGCGTCGGGTTAAAAAAGAAGTCTGTGACGGTCTTTGGAAGATCGCCGCTATCCGTAATCCATTTGATCACCTGCGTTATGTCGTTGGCATATCTCGTTTCATTTGCGGAGCCATACAATTCTCCGAAAACACCGCACCAATACCATTGCTTTACCATATTCCTGACAGTTGTGGTATAAATCTTATTTCCCTCCATCAGTACGGTACAAATGGCAGCCAGCGGAATAAGCTGAGTACTGTACGGCAGGTCACGGCTTGAGAAAATCCGCTCCTCCTGCAGCAGCTTATCTGCCACAGAGAATCCTTTGCAAAGGTCATCTGCGTACTTTTTGTATTCAGTCAGCTGCAGAGCCAGCACATCCTTCTTCTTGCAGCTTACCGTTCCGCCCGCCCGAAACGAAGACAGCAAAGTGAGCGCAGTTAAAAAGTCAGTGGCGGTAACGATGTTCAGCAAATCTCCTGAGAAATATTTCTCCTTGCGTTCCTCCCAGTCCTCACGCAGCGGAAAATCATCCATTGCGAAAATAGCTGTGACAAGTTCAAAAACCGTCAGGGAAACGCCGCCGGTATTGACGTTTTCAAAAACCTGGCAAACCGCCTCTTTGGGAGTCTCTTTATCTAACAGAATAACCGGCATTGCATATTTCTGTGTCGGCATGATGATTTTGGAGAAAAGCTCAGTGAACTGTTGAATCACCGCCGGATCATAATTGTACCAGGCGTAATACTCGTTCTGCCATCCCTGCTCCTCTCCTGAATTAAGGATAATATTAAGAGGAAACATTTTCAGTTTAAATTCATCCTGCCTTGTGGAGAGATCTATTTCAACTTTCCTTCCGAAATCAGACGTCACCTTTTTCGTCGCAGGAACAGAGATGACAACATCTTCATCGTCAGCCCCCGGATCGAGGGCTTTTTCAATATTCAGATAATAATACCTGTCTATCTCTTTGCCTTTGTCCGTTTTTGTATGCACAGGTTTCTTGCTGTAAAGGGCATTGTAAAGAGATGTCAGTCTCTGCTGCCCGTCAAGGATCAGCTCGTCCGGCTCAGTGTCAGGATTCGCGTCCGATCCTTCGATAGGTTTATGTTTGAAATGGATGCTTTCATTTCCATATTCCAAAAACATCGCTGCACCGACCGGAAAGTTATGTATTACACTGAGTATCAGAGCCTTAATTCGTCCATCATCCCATACCCACCCTCTCTGGAAATCAGGCAGCTGAGCCGCGCCATTATCCACAGCTTTCATTAAATCTGTAAGTGGTCTGTCATTCGTTTTCATGCAGTTCTACCTCTCAATTTCTATTGTTCAATCAATGCTGACTCAAGTATAACACAGAATATAAAAAAAAGTGAGGCAAACATGAAATGGATACCCTGAAAGCGATAAACAGGATACAGAAACAGGGATTCGTCCCACTGTACGGGCGGGATTTCAGAGCAAGGGGCAGATTGCGCTGTTGACTTTAACCGTCTGCAACAGTATACTAATCCCGCAAGGTTTTTCCGTAAGCAGGTACCATAAAGCGCTGCAGTTACTCAAAAAACCACAAAATATCTCATTTTTAAAAAGGAGAAAAGTATGTACACACTTTTGCTGGCACTGATTTATATCGCTTTTATCAGTCTCGGCCTTCCTGATTCGTTGCTCGGTTCCGGATGGCCTGTAATGCACATCTCTTTAAACGTTCCCATCTCGTTCATGGGAATTCTCTCGATGATTATTTCAGGCGGTACCGTTATCGCCAGCCTCTTTTCAGACAGAATGACAAGAAAATTCGGGACAAGGATCGTAACGGTTGTCAGTGTTTTTCTCACTGCCCTTGCCTTGCTTGGCTTTTCTGTTTCCAACCACTTTTGGATGATGATTGTATTTTCGATTCCCTATGGATTAGGCGCCGGAGCAATTGATGCCGCACTTAACAATTACGTCGCACTTCACTACTCCTCCAGACATATGAGCTGGCTGCATTGTTTCTGGGGCGTCGGCACAATCGTAAGCCCCTTTGTTATGAGTTATTCCCTGGCAAACACAGCCTGGTATATGGGATATCGTCTGATCGGTTTCATTCAGCTTGGTATTGCCATACTGCTTCTTGTAACGCTTCCTGTCTGGAAAGTCAATCGGACAATAACAGAGAATACCTCCCAGCAGAAAGGGCTCATTGGCGTTCTGAAAATAAAAGGTGTGCCTTTTCTTCTGATCGGATTTTTCGCATACTGCGCTGCAGAAGCCACAGCAATGAACTGGGCAAGTACTTATATGACGGAAGTAAGAAATATTGCAGCGGACACAGCTGCGCAGTTTGCCGCTTTGTTTTATATAGGAATGACTCTGGGAAGATTTCTCGGAGGTTTTGTTATGAATAAACTCGGTGACAGAAAAATGATACTGCTTGGCACCTTTGTTTTGTTCTGTGGAATTATAGCCCTCTTGCTTCCGATAAATACCCCTGTCGTTCCGATCACAGGTTTTATCATTATAGGACTGGGCTGCGCGCCGATTTATCCTTGTATCATCCATTCCACACCTTATAATTTTGGTGCGGAAAATTCCGGAAAAATCATTGGAATTCAGATGGCCAGCGCCTATATCGGTTCTACTTTTATGTCCCCTTTGTTCGGATTTTTAGGAAGCCATTTTAATTTCAATATTCTTCCCGTATTTCTTGCAGTTTTCTTTCTTCTGATGATAACCATGACGGAAACAACCTTCCGGATAACTGCCAGGAAATGAGAAAGTGATTTGCATGCGATGGAACGAATCATAACGAAGGCTCCTTCTATCCGGATCGAACGATTCATCCGGTACTGAAAAAGTGCCCGGATCACTCCATGCATTCAAAATTATCTTAAAGAAAGATAAAGCCGACTTTGACAAATTTTGTTCCAATGCCGGGTTAAATACATCCACTGCTATCAATCTCTTTGTGAAAGCAGTTTTACGCGAAAAACGCATCCCGTTTGAAATTGCCCAGGCTCCCGACCCATTTTTCTCCGAAGAGAACATGGCCTATGTTAAAAAATCTGTCCAAGAGCTGCGCGAGGGCAAGGGCACCGCACACGAACTGATTGAGGTAGAAGATGCGTGAAAAAATCTGGTCCGATGATGCCTGAGAAGACTACCTCTACTGGCAAACTCAGGACAAAAAACAATCAAACGTATTAACCAACTCATAACGAATATTGAGCGTAACGGCTGCACCTCGTCGAAGTTATGTCCACGCACCTCATAACGAAAAAGCTGCTGACACGTTGTTCTCTAACGCATCAACAGCTTCTCAACTCCGATTCCGTATACTATTTTCAATGGCAGATAGGCTTTTATTCCGCTTTTTCCTCATCTCTGATTCTACGGTAATCCCCCATATCTATACCGATCTTTACCGTGGTATCAGGTTTTCGGTTGCTCAAGAGGCACACCGTCTCCACATGCACCGTAGAACAAAACATATCCACCAGACAGACCTTCTCCACCCGATACCCCCGACCGATCAGCATCTCCAGATCCCTCGCAAGGCTGGTCGGTTTACAGGAAATATACAGAATCCGGTCCACTCCATAGTCAATGATCTTCGGCAGCGCCTTGGGATGGATCCCTTCCCGCGGCGGATCCAGCACGATCAGATCCGGTTTCTCCGGGATATCGTCCAGCACCTTCAGCACATCGCCTGCCAGAAAACGGCAGTTCTCCAGTCCGTTTCCTGCCGCATTCTCCTTTGCCGCCTCCACGGCCTCCTCCACGATCTCAACACCGACAACTTCCTTCGCCGCCGGCGCCAGGATCTGGGCGATGGTTCCGGTCCCGCTGTAAAGGTCAAATACCGTCTTATCCTTCGTGTCCCCGAGATATTCTCTGGCCGTTTGATACAGCACCTCTGCGCCCAGGGAATTTGTCTGGAAGAAGGAAAACGGGGTGATCTTAAACTTCAGGCCCAGAATCGTCTCATAGAAATAATCCCGTCCATACAGAATTCTCGTCTCGTCGCTCTGCACCACATCCGCCAGCGAATCATTAATAATATGAAGAAATCCTGCGACCGTTCCCTCCAGCGGGAGCTGCAGTACCCGCTCCACCAGCGGTTCGATCGGCTCTTCTCTCTGGCTGGATGTGATCAGGCAGACCAGAATCTCTCCGCTGCTCTCCGAACGGCGCAGCAGCAGATGGCGCAGATACCCCTCATGGGACATCTTCCGGTAATAGGGCGTCTGTCTCTCCTGAAAGTATTCCAGTACACAGTTCAGAATTTTCGTCATATCCTCATGCACCAGCTTGCAGTCAGAAGCCGTCAGCACATCATAGGTGCTTCCTTTCCTGTGCAGGCCCAAGGACAGCGGCCCATCCTTATACGCATCGCCAAAGGAAAACTCCATCTTGTTCCGGTACCCGAATTCCTTCGGACTACCCTTGATTCCCTCAAAGGAGTAATCAGCCGCTCCCTGTGCGTCCGTCTGTCCCGCGGCGGCAATCGCCTCGTCCAGCAGCCCCCGCACCTGGGCTTCCTTCATTTTCAGCTGCTCCTCGTAAGGCATGGTCTGATACATACAGCCGCCGCAGGCGGGAAACAGGCTGCACACAGGCTCTCTTGTCTCCAGCGGAGACTTTTCCAGTACCTCCAGCAGCCGTCCCTCCGCCTTGTTTTTTCTTTTTTTATTGATCACAAATTTCACTTTCTGCCCGGGAATCCCGTTCTTCACGATGACCTTTTCATCGCCGACCCGGACAATTCCTTTGTTTGGGAATTCCACCCGTTCGATGGTTCCCTCGCAGATTTCACCTTTTTTCATTTTACCTTTTACTCCTTCATGGATATCTGTATGTTTTTTGTTGCCGTTCAGCCAGCTGAACGGTGGTAACAGTTCAGCTGGCCGAACTGTTACGAACGGTGATCTGTCTCTCAGACGGCCATCCGGTCACAGGGACCGCCGCCTCCGCAGTCAGGATTCCTGCCTCTGCCTGCGGACCATTCTGTGCATTTTCACATAATACGCGGTGATCAGTATCAGCGCCGCGCCCGTCCAGGCCAGAATTTCCGCATAAAACACACCGTTTCGTCCGATCGCCATCGGCAGAAGCAGAACAGCGCTGACGCGCATCACAAACTCTGCGACTCCGGACACCATCGGCACCACCGTGTCTCCCAGTCCCTGCAGCGCACAGCGGTATACATGCAGCGCATACAGGATCACAAGAAAATAACTCATAACCGACAGATAGTGATAGGCAATCCGCACCACCTCGTCAATCTGATCCGGATCTCCCGATACAAACAGCTGCAGAATCGATCTGCCGAAGATCAGCATAACCGCCGACACCAGCACCGAGGTCACTGCCGCCATGATCATCGCGCTTCGCATTCCTGTGCGGATACGGTCCAGACGTCCCGCTCCCAGGTTCTGTCCGGTATATGTCGTCACTGCGTATCCGAACGAGATAGCCGCCATCTCCAGCAGACCGTAAAGCTTGTTGGTCGCTGTGAATCCGGCGACGAAAATAAAACCGAACTCGTTGATGACCGACTGCAGTACCATGCCGCCGACGCTGATGATAATATTCTGGAACATTACCGGCATTCCCAGCATCAGCAGCCGCGAAACCGTCGCGCTCTGCAGCCGCAGATCCTCTCTCCGGATGCGGAAAGCCTCGATCTTCCGGATCGACACAAAGCAGTAAACGAAAGAAAATACCTGTGCAATCACCGTCGCCGCTGCCGCGCCCGGGATGCCCCAGTGAAATACCATGACAAACAGCAGATCCAGAACCACATTGATGCAGGCTGCAAGAATCATCGCATACAGGGGCGTTTTTCCGTCTCCCAGCGCCCGCAGCATCGCCGCGGAAAGATTATAGGCAAGAATGACCGGGATCCCTCCAAACATGATTCTCAGGTATATCTCGGCTCCCGCATAAATATTCTCCGGCGTGTGCATCAGATCCAGAAAGAAGCGCAGGCCTGCCTGTCCCACAAGCACAAACAGCACCGCAGCGGCGGCCGTAAGAAACACCGCATTTCCGATCGTCTGCTTCAGTCTTTCCTTCTGTCCGGCTCCGTACAGCTGAGCCATCTGGATCGAAAATCCCTGTGTCAGTCCTGTGACAAGCCCAAGAAACAGCCAGTTCAGCCAATCCGCGGCTCCCAGTGACGCAAGCGCCTCCACGCCGACGCCCTTTCCCACGATGATCGTATCCACCATCGTATACATCTGCTGAAACAGGTTTCCCAGCATCAGCGGAACTGCAAAGAACAGCAGCAGCTTCGCCGGATTCCCGCTTGTCATATCCTTTGTATTTGTCTTCTGCATACCTTCTCCCCTCTCGTCTTTCTCACGTGTTTACTTCCCTCCGGCCCTTCGCTTTCGGGTCTCTTTCCATACCTGAAAAAAGCTCCGGCGCAGACTGGAAGCTGCCGGAAAATCCAATCTGTGATCTTCCGGCAGCCTCAGGCGCCGAAGCTTTTTCATTCATCCTGCTTTCGACTTACTCTTCTCCTTCTTCGTCTTCGAAGTAATCATCAAAATCATCATCGAAATCGTCCTCGAAGTCCTCCAGATAATCCGGGGTCACGAAACGATATACTGCATAAGCAATACCGGCAACGGCAGCTACCACGCCGATGATTGCCAGAACCCACAAAATGATATTTTTGGGTCTTTCTTCATCACTTTCCCTTTTTTTCAGGATATCCACCAATTCATCAATTTTGTTCATGTTCGCCACCAACCTTTTCGTTTAATAGAACGTAACTGTCTGCACTGTCCCGCCGTTTCAGACCCGGTCCCTGTCTCTTCGGCGACGGCTGCGGACACTTCCTGTGAAAATTTACGTTAGAAACAGTATACCATAAACCTTGAAATTTTACCACAATTTATAGAAAAATTTCACGAAGGATCTGGTGAAACTGTCCGCCGCACCGTTCCATTTCGCCCAAAACAAGCTGAATTCCCCGCTCGGACCGATACCAGTTGTCCCTGCTCACCTCTGTGTCCGAGGGTACGGTCAAAAACTCCGTCTCCGGGTAAAGCAGCTGATAGTACATCCTGCACCGTCTCGCGTGATGACTCTGGCAGCAGATGATTCCACGCTTTACCACGATTCCCGCCGCGTCCGTTACTTTTCTGGAATAAATGGCATTTTCATAGGTATATGTAGCGCAATCCTCCCGCAGGATAACTGTTTCCGGCACTCCCTCCTTTTTCAGCACATCCCTCAAAAACTCCCACTCGGTCGCGTATGGTCCGGGATAACGCTCCTGCTGTGTCTGCACGCTCCCGAAGGCGCCTTTCGCGATACTGTACTTTCCGGAAGGAAGCATCCAGGGCGCCATTCCCTTTTTCCAGAGATCCGCCGCCTGCTGCGCCATCTGCGGCCATCCGTTTCCCGGGAGAAAAATCACATCCGCCGGGCGCGGCTCATCTTCCAGGAAAATAAAATCCGTAAAATTTTTCAAGAACAATTCCTGCATACCTTTTCCCCACTGTAAACTATAAGCGGTAACAGTTCAGCGAGCCGAACTGTCACCCTGTTTAAATAATTTTTTTAATTTTTCTA
Source organism: Candidatus Fusicatenibacter intestinigallinarum (assembly GCA_019119555.1). Lineage (GTDB taxonomy): Bacteria > Bacillota > Clostridia > Lachnospirales > Lachnospiraceae > Fusicatenibacter > Fusicatenibacter intestinigallinarum. The sequence continues at coordinate 78,909 of DWWU01000036.1, forward strand.
TTGACAAATCCTGTCATTTGATTATATAATAGCAAAGCAGGTTGCGGAAAGCAACAAAAACATGGGGTCTTAGCTCAGCTGGGAGAGCATCTGCCTTACAAGCAGAGGGTCATAGGTTCGAGCCCTATAGGCCCCATATTTATGTCAGACAATCTGCTAACCTTATGGCGAGATAGCTCAGTTGGCTAGAGCATGCGGTTCATACCCGCAGTGTCGAGGGTTCAAATCCCCCTCTCGCTATTTTCTTTTTCCCTTTTTGTTTTTATATGGCGAGATAGCTCAGTTGGCTAGAGCATGCGGTTCATACCCGCAGTGTCGAGGGTTCAAATCCCCCTCTCGCTACTAAGGTCGGATGCAGGAGTTTCTCCTGCATCTTTTTTTCTCACAGGAAACATATGCAGAACCGACGTATGCTTGCGGATACAGGAATCCGGCAAAACGCAGACCAGAAGCCCTGCAGTACCTCTGATCTGTGCTCTTTTCCCGCAACCGTTCAGCCAGCTGAACGGTTGCCTTTTCTCAACTTTCTCTCAACTGTTTTCCCGATCAGAGATTTGCTTTGATTTTCTCAATCATCTCCGCATACTCTTCATCCGTCAGATACTTCTGTCCCGGATTCATCTGGAACACGCCGCCCCACTCATACTGATCCTTATACTTCGGAACCAGATGCATATGCAGATGGCAGCCGGTATCTCCGTAAGCTCCATAATTTACTTTGTCCGGATGGAATGCCGCGTGAATCGCCTTCGCCGCACGGTTTACGTCTGCGAAAAACGCATTCCTGTCCTCATCGCTGATGTTCACGATTTCACTTACGTGGTCCTTATATGCAACAATACATCTTCCCGGATGGCTCTGCTCCTTAAAAAGGATCAGACTGCTGACATCAAGATCACAGATAAAAATTCCAAACTCGTCCAGCAGCTCGCCTCTCATACAATATCCACAGTTCTGATCTTTCATACGCTTTTCTCCTTTTCTCTGTGCGGCTCTCCCACTTTTCTTGTAACAGTCCAGCCAGTTGAACCGTTACCTTTTCTTCTATCATACAGCAGCTTCCGGAAAAAGTCCAGTCTGATCCGCCTGCTTCGCGGGGATTTGGGCCGGATGCCCGCAGGCTCTGTTCCTTCCCACGGTCTGCATCTACTGTTTTCCCTTTTCTCCTTTTCTCACGCTGCTGGGCGTACAGCCGTAGATTTCACGAAACATCCTGGTAAACAGCTTATAATTGGTAAATCCATGTTTCTCGGCAATCACCATAATATTATCCTGCGTGTTTACGATATCGTCATAAATATGCACCAGCCGCACCAGGTTCACATGGCGGGCATAATTGATTCCCATATGCTGCTTGAAAAAACGGCAGAAATATTCCCGGCTCAGCCCGAGGGACGAAGAGATCGCTTCCAGAGAAATCGGCTCCCTGTAGTGTTCCCGCACATATGCGTTGATCTCATTCAGCCGTTCCATCACTCTCGCATCCTTGGTGCTCTCCTCACGGATCTCCCGGACGGCAAAATTGTTCAGGAGCACAAACATCACATCCATAACGATTGCCTCGCACCGCATTTCATATCCCAGCGGCTGAAGAATATACATCCGCGGCAGTTCTTTTATCATCTCACAGATTTTCAGATAACTCTGAAGCTTCTCTCTGACCAGTGTTTCCCGGGAACACTCCAGCCGGTAGGCGTCCAGATCCGGAATATATTTTTTCAGGAATTCCCGGGAAACGTAGATGGAAATTCCCATGGAAATTCTGGCGCACTGGGTATGGTGAATCACGTTGGAATCCACCAGCAGAAATTCCCCGCTGACCAGAGCATGTTTTTTCTTTTCAAAAATAATCTCGCCGGTGCCGTTCAGCGCGTAATGCAGCTCCAGTGCCGAATGCCAGTGCGGAGGCGTATACTCGCCCCTCTGTGTGTAATAGTGAATGCTGATCCCGGTTTTGTCCAGATCGTAGATTTGCTTATATATAACATTATTCATCTTTCTTTTTCCTATATTTCCCGTCTAAATAAGTCAATATTATCCAACAACGAATCAATTACTGTACTAATCTCACGTCTTCTTCCATGCTATGATATACACGTAAACAAAAAGGAACAACACAGAGAGATTGAAAGGAGGCATTTCAAATGTCCAACACAAAGAAAACCTGGAAAGAAAAGCTTTTGACTTTCATGCAGGAGAATGCGGAATACTTCGAAGGCATCTCTTATATTGTGTCCGGCGCGGATTTCATCCCGTTCAACAGATAATCGATCCGATCAGGGCAGAGCCATCTGCAGTAAGTAAAAGCGAAAATAGTTAATAATTGCATAATAAGAAAATGGAGCGGTACAGGAAAATCTTACTATTTTGATTGTCTGTCCGCTTTTTTCTTTGTCTCTTTTTCGGAACGCCAACTCACTTTGCGACCCGAAGAAAAAACACCTCGTTGCTTCCTCCGCAGATCATTCCCAGCTCTGCGCTGTGGATATTGTTCAGTTCATACATTTTCCGGTCAGTTTCCAGATTTCTCCGCAGCATTTCCTCTGCATGTCTCTGCACTTCGTATTCAATGGCCCCGCCTCCGATGGTTCCCGCAGGGGCGGCGTCTTTGCGGACAACCATGCAGGTGCCTGCGCCCCGGGGGGCGGATCCTTTTTTTTCCACAATCATTGCGAGAACTTTATCTCCCGGCGCCGTCAGCGCCTGCAGGACCTTTTCATCCATCACCTGTGTTTTCTCCTGATTTTTTACCTGAATCAGTTCCGCTGCAATGCTTACCGCAATCTCTTCCGGCGTCTCGGCTCCTATTTTCAGCCCGATCGGCGCATGGAGCTGCTCCAGCAGGCCGTCGGCAAAACCTTCTTTTCTCAGATCTTCCTTCGTCTGGGCAACCTTCTTCCTGCTTCCGATCATCCCCGCATACCGAAACGGTCTTTGGAGAATTCTGCGGACACATTCCTTATCCCCCAGATGCCCCCTGGTCACGACCACATAGTACCCGGCCTGTGTTTCCTCCAGTTCCCGGAAAATCTCCGTATATTCTCCGCAGAGCACCCTGTCCGCCTCCGGAAAGCGTTCCGCAGAAGCAAACGCTTCCCTGTCGTCCGTCACCGTCACCTGAAATCCCAGCATTTTTCCCAGCGGAACCAGCGCGCCGGAAATATGACCGCCGCCAAAAATCACCAGTTCCTGCTGTGGAGAATACCGCTGTACAAAAAAACGATCCTCTTCCAGCCGGATACAGGTTCCCGACTGCGCCTCCTTCAGCTTCGGAAGCCATGCAGCAGCGGAAACATCGCCTTCTGAACAGAGGCAGGTATCGCCGCTCCACAGGATCTGCGTTCCCTGATGCCGGCCTTCCACAGAAATTCCCATTCCCACAAAGGGCTCCTCCCTCATCATTTCTTCCATTCTGTCAAACAGATTCTCCACTTTTTTCTCCTTCCCGGCCGGGAACGGTTATCCCGGATCTTTTTGCTGTCTCAATGATACTAATTATACTTTACTTTTGCAGGCAGCACAACCTGTCCTTCGGCAAAAAACGGTTTCCTGACTGCTGTTCAGCCAGATCTGTGCATTGTCTGTGCATTCCCTGCAGGTTTTCCGTTCGAAAAACCCACAGATCCGGAGAAAGTTGCCCTGATTTTTTCAAATACAGACAGTATTTCCATATCTTTCCGGCAATGCATGAAATTTTCATAAGAATTTTGCACAAAAACATGGAAAATCGCCAAAGAAAAATGTATAATAGTAGCAACAAATGAAAGTGAGGAATTGCTATGAAGCAGAATAATATGTTAGCAATGATTCTTGCCGGCGGCCGCGGCACCCGTCTGCATGAACTGACAAAAAAAGTTGCAAAACCTGCCGTTTCTTACGGCGGCAAATACCGCATCATTGATTTTCCGCTCAGCAACTGTGCAAACAGCGGCATTGATATTGTCGGCGTTCTGACGCAGTACGAGTCTATTCTTCTGAACAGCTACGTAGCTGCAGGCCGCCGCTGGGGACTGGATGCAAAGGACAGCGGAGTCTTCGTTCTTCCGCCCCGTGAAAAAGCCGACGCCAATCTGGACGTATACCGCGGCACCGCCGATGCCATCTCACAGAACATTGACTTTATCGATTCCTACTCTCCGGATTATCTGCTGATTCTGTCCGGCGACCACATCTATAAAATGGACTATTCCAAAATGCTGGCTTATCACAAAGACTGCGGAGCAGACGCTACCATCGCCGTAATCGAAGTTCCCATGAAGGAAGCAAGCCGTTTTGGAATCATGAACACCAACGAAACAGGACGCATTATTGATTTTGAGGAAAAACCGAAAGAGCCGAAGAGCAATCTGGCGTCTATGGGTATCTATATCTTTGACTGGAAGCTTCTGCGCAAAATGCTGACCGCAGATATTAAGAATCCAGATTCCAATCATGATTTCGGAAAAGATATTATCCCGGAAATGCTCCGTGAGGGAAGAAATCTGTACGCTTACAAGTTCCAGGGCTACTGGAAAGATGTGGGAACGATCGATTCCCTTTGGGAAGCCAACATGGATCTTCTGGACAAGAACAACGCTCTGGATCTCAGCGACAATTCCTGGAAGATTTATACGGAAGATGTAACGACGCCGCCTCACTATGTCGGACCGAATGCAGACATCAAACGTGCTTTCATTACCCAGGGCTGTGTGATTGACGGAGAAGTAAAGAATTCCGTACTGTTTACAAGTACCAGCGTTATGACCGGCGCAAAGGTTTACGACAGTGTGCTGATGCCGGGCGCTTTTGTGGACGAAGGGGCAGTGGTTCACCGCGCAATCATCGCCGACGGCGTCAAAATAGGAAAAAATGCTGTAGTCGGCGATCCGAACAGCGAACATATTGAATTGATTTCGAAACGTGTAAAGGGGGACGAATAAAATGGCAAACGCATTTGGCATTATCAACTTCTCAGGAAGAAATATCTGGGTGGAAGGGATGCAGCCCTACCGTCCCATCGGAGCGTTTTCGTTCCTCGGCAGATACCGTGTCATCGATTTTCCGATTTCCAACATGACCAACAGCGGAATTGACCATATCCAGGTCTATATCCGAAGGAAACCCCGCTCTCTCATTGAACATCTCGGAACCGGACGTCATTACAACATTAACTCAAAACGTGGAAAACTTCACATCCTTTTCTCAGAAAACGGCATGGACAGGGACATCTATAACAATGATATCGCTGCTTTCATCGAAAACATGGGATGTATCGAGCGGGTGAATTATCCTTATGTCATCATCGCTCCCAGCTACATGGTTTATTCCATGGATTACGACTCTTTGCTTCACACACATATTGAATCCGGCGCTGACATCACGCTCCTTTACCATTCCGTAGACAATGCGAAAGATTCCTATCTCAGCTGCAATATTCTGGAACTGAACCGCCAGAAGGGCGTCAATGCCATTGAGCCGAATCATGGAAACGCAAAGAACAGAAATATTTTCATGGATACCTATGTCATGAAAAAAGAATTGTTCATCGAACTGGTAAACAAAGCGCATAAGCTTTCCTCCGCTTACTCCCTGGCGGATATCGTCAACAGCGAGTGCGGCGAACTTGATATCCGCGGCGTTGCCCATCGTGGGTATTTCGGTTCCATCACGGACTTCGAAAGCTATTATGAGGCAAATATGTCTCTGATTGATTTCAAGACAGCCAGAAATCTGTTTGACGAAAACTGGCCGATTTATACAAGAACCAACGATTCCTGTCCGACCCAATATTTTGAGACTTCTGAAGTGAAGAATTCCGTAGTTTCCAACGGATGTATTATTGAGGGCACTGTAGAAAACTCCATCATAGGACGCGGATGTACCATTCAGCCCGGCGCTGTCGTGAAAAACAGCGTGATCCTTCCGGGCGCTGTCATCGGAAAGGGCGTTCATGTTGATAATTATGTTGTCGACAAAAATGCAAAACTGATCCATGCAAAAGAGATTATTGCGGATCCCGGACATCCCGGATACATTCGCAGAGATGACGTTCTCTGATAACTGTACGGCAGCTTCCAAATGGACGTACTGGCATGCTCGCACTTCGTTTCAGGCGGTGCTGTGTGCCACCGGCACGCGGCACCGCCAAATGGACATGCAAGCATGTCCGCCTGGCTCGTTGCCCGCGGGAATAAAAAGGCAGAAAGCGAACCGGATCTGCACATGACTTGTGCAGATCCGGTTCGCTTTCTGCCTTTTTATACAGGAGCATTTTCTTTCACTGCTGCGTTGTTCACTGATATCGCAGAAAGAATCCCTCTTTCAGGCTTCCGATTACCGTTTCCGTCCCATCCATCGCCGCTGCAATCTCCGCTCTCTGTTCCGGATCCAGGCAATCTGCCTGATTCAGAAAATAGCAGCCACAGCTGCCTTTGCCTTCCCCGTCGTTCTCCCTCTTCAGCAGGCTCTGATAGCCTTCCCTCGCAATCCGGACAGTCATTTCCACGGTAACCTTCCGCTTCTCCGGACAGCCAAGAAGCGCGGCCGCCTGCTTTGTCCGGTGACAGACTTCCAGAAGCGGCCGGCCGATTCCGGACATACCTTCCACAACAATCAGAAAATCACATGCTCTGGGAATCACCGGTTCATTGACTCCGGGAACCTTCAGCGGCAGACGCCTGGAACCGTCCGCTTCCACCAGAACAATTTCCGCTTCCGGGACAACCCTGTCCCACACCTCTTTCGGAAGAGGTCCCATCTTTTCCCCTTCGCAGACGGTACTTCCGGCAATGACAAATCCATCCCTGTCCAGCCTGTCCAGAATCTCACCGGCAGAACAGTCCAGCGCTCCGTATGCCTCCGGAAGATACATTTTCGTTGTCGTCGTGAGAAGCACATGTTTTCCCATGTCCCGGTATTCTGCAGCCAGTCTGCCAAGCAGCCCTGTCTTTCCTCCCGCTCCCGCCGCGCAGATACAGCGGACATACTCCGGAATTCCAAGCGCAGGAAGCAACCTGTCAAAATATAGTTCTTTCATATTACCAACTCTGTCATCCTGTCATATTCCAGATGTTTTTCCTCCAGCACCTTCTCCAGCACCTCTTTGGTACGGACAGGCTCGCTCCAGGCAAGCCCGCAGTCCGCCGTGATCTGCAGGGGAATCGGAATCAGTCTTCCCTCCAGGCCTTCTGAGACTGCGGCCTCCTCCATGGCAATCGCCTGTGTCGTCGTGCTGAAGGACACAATCACTCGCAACTCTTTTTTTCTCATGCTTCTTTTCCCACTTCCCCGTATATTCAGATTTTCTCACTTCTCCGTATGTTCAGAGGCTCGCCCGGCAGGCATCCGTCTGTCCTCAGCTGTGCAGTACGGCCTCTGCGATTTCTCTCACTGCACGGATCGCGTGTTCAATCTCTTCCTCTGTGTTAAAAAAGCTGAAACTGAATCTCACAGCGCCCTGTTTCGCCGTCCCCAGAGCTTCATGCATCAGCGGCGCGCAATGAGCGCCTCCCCGCACTGCGATTCCGTATTCCTGCGCCAGCTCGTCACAGACTTCGTCAGAGGCCGCACCTTCGATATTCAATGCGATCACCGGCGCATGATTTTCCGGCAGGGTATCCTCCACATCGCCGTATACGGTAACGCCTTCCGCCGAACGGATCCCGAGGTAAAACTGCTGCGCCAGCTTCGTTTCCCGCTCGCGGATCACAGAAATCCCTGTACGCTCCAGCCATCTCACTGCAGCCAGAAGACCTGCGATCCCATGCACATTCGCAGTTCCCGCCTCCAGGCGCTCGGGCATCCGGGAAGGCTGCTCCTTCAGATAGCTCTGCACTCCGCTGCCGCCCACACAGAGCCCCTCCAGCTCCAGTCCCTCCCGCACACACAGTCCGCCGGTCCCCTGTGGCCCCAGAAGCCCTTTGTGTCCGGTAAAGCACAGCACATCGATCCCGTCCTCCTCCATATCAATCGGGAAAATCCCCGCAGTCTGGGCCGCATCCACGACAAAGCGCAGACCATGCTCCCGGCAGAACCGCCCGATTCTGCGGATATCCGTCAGATTCCCTGTGAGATTGGACGCATGGGTGCAGATGACTCCCGCCGTTTCCGGGCGCACCGCCTGCTCCAGCGCTTCGTATTTCAGCCTTCCCTTTTCATCGCAGGGAAGAATGGTCAGCGAAGCGCCTCTCTTCTCCTGCCGGTACAGCGGACGCAGAACACTGTTGTGCTCCATACACGTGGTAATCACATGACTCCCTGCGCCAAACAGACTTCCGATCGTCAGATTCAGCGCCTCCGTCACATTTGCTGTGAAGACGACGCGGGACGGATCCTTCATTCCAAACAGGCGGCCGACTTCTCTGCGCGCCTGATAGACCGTCCGCGCCGCCTGAAGAGACGCCTCATAGGCGCCCCGCCCGGGATTTCCCATCACCCGCATCGCCTCACAGACCGCCCGGATCACTTCCTCCGGCCGGCGGAGGCTGGTTGCCGCACTGTCCAGATATATCATTGCATCGAACCTCCTGTCGTCCTTTTCGCAGCCGTTCAGACAGAGGATGGCTGCAAAACCTTTTCTCTCCCGTCAGCCTCCGTCAATCAGCAGCTGTCCTTCCGCCGAGCCGGGACGGGCAAAAATTTCCTCCGTCCTGCCTAACTCGGCGATCTTCCCCTGCTCCATCACCATACAGCGCTGCGTCAGCCGCCGGATCTCCTCTTTATTGTGAGACACCAGAATCGACACGCCGCCAAAGCTTTTCAGTACTTCCCGGACTTCCCGCTCCATTTCCCGGCGCAGAAAACTGTCCAGCGCTGAAAACGGCTCATCCAGAAGCAGCACCTCCGGCCGCGCCGCCAGCATCCGGGCCATCGCCGTCCTCTGCTGCTGGCCCCCGGATAAAATTGCAGGGTAGGAATCCGCCACCTCCGTCAGATAAAAGCGCTCCATAAGCTCTCTGGCATAGGCCTGGCCTTCCCTGTCCGACCGCTTCAGCGAAAAACAGATATTCTCAAGAACCGTCAGATTGGGAAACAGCGCATAATTCTGAAACAGATAGCCGATCCGCCGCTCTCTGGCCTTCCGGCTGATATTTCTCCCGCTGTCATACAACACCCGATCGTCCAGCTGAATTTTCCCTTTTTCCGGCTGCAGGATCCCCGCGATGCACTTCAATGTCACACTTTTCCCGCACCCGCTTCGTCCGAGAATACCGAGCACTTCATTTTCCAGAGAAAATTTCACCTGTATCGTTCCGGTTTTTACTTTTTTTTCAAGTTCTACCTGAAGTTTCAAAACCCTTCGTCCTTTCCCGTATTCTTTCCCCGCTCAAAAAAATTTACGCCGAGGATCGCGGCCGCGGACAGAATCACGATGATCACCGCCCACTGAAACGCCTCCTCACGATTTCCGCTCTGTACCGCCGTGTAGACGGCCAGGGCCATCGTCTGTGTTTTCCCGGGAATGTTTCCGGCCAGCATAATCGTCGCGCCGAATTCCCCCATCGCCCGCGCAAACGCCAGGATCGTCCCGGCGAAAATGCCGCTCCGGCAGTTGGGAAGAATCACCCGCAGAAATATTTTTCCCTCGCCTGCGCCCAGGGTCCTCGCCGCATACAGAAGCTGGCGGTCCATCTGCTCCATCGCGCCTCTGGCCGAACGGTACATCAGAGGGAAGGATACAACAAAAGCTGCGGCCACAGCGCCGCGCATGGAAAAGATAAATGAAAGTCCAATACTGTTGAAAAACTGTCCCACCACGCTGTTTTTTCCAAGCAAAACCAGCAGAAAGAATCCGACCACTGTCGGCGGAAGGACGAGCGGAAGCGTCAGCACAACATCCGCTGCCGGACGAAGCCGTTTCAGTTTCATCACTCCGTAAGCCAGAAGCGTGCCGAAGAACACCGAGCAGACCGTCGCGCAGAACGCCACCTGAACAGAGATCCAAAGGGGTGTCCAATCCTCCATATGTTATTCTCCCAGTACGATAAATCCATAAGACTCAAAAGCTGCCTTCGCCTCGTCGCCGGTCAGGTAATCCAGAAATTTCTCTGCCCCGTCCGGATTTGCGCAGTCCTTGATCACTGCAGCCGGATACAGCACCTCCGGTCCGTTCTCCGGAGCATTGCACACCACCTGCACCTGGTCGCTGGTCATCGCGTCGGTGGCGTAGACAACGCCGCAGTCGGCTTCCCCGGCTTCCACCCAGGAAAGCACCTCGCGAACATTGCTTGCGAACACCGCATGAGATTGAACCTCCTCCCAGATTCCAAGATTCTCAAAAATTTCCTGGGCATATTTTCCTGCAGGCACGCTCTCCGCCTGGCCAAGTGCAATCTGCGGATCGGAATCCAGAATATTTTCAAAACTGCTCACCGACGTCTCTCCCTGAGGAGCGATCAGCACAATCTCATTTTTCAGAATATCCTTCCGGGTCGCCGTGTCGATCAGGCCTTCCTCCTCCAGCGCATCCATATTTTCCTCCGCTGCGGAGAAAAACAGATCCACAGGCGCTCCCTCTTCGATCTGTGTCTGCAGCGCTCCGCTGCCGCCGAAGGTAAAGGAAATTTCCACGCCCGGATCCTGCTCTTTGTATTTCTCCGCCAGCTCGTTGAGCACATCTGTCAGGCTGGCAGCCGCAGAAACCGTAATGGACTGGGTTTCTCCGGACGCTCCGTCATCTTCGGAAGCCGCACTGCTGCTCTGCGCCGCAGAATCTCCGGACGCCGCCTGAGCACTCTGCGACTCCTGTCCGTTGTCGTCCGCTCCGCCACTGCATCCCGCAAGCATTCCTGCCGCCAGGATAGCTGTAATTCCAATTACCGCCATTTTTTTCCTCACACTTATTTCCTCCCGTGCTTCTGCATTTTTCGTAACCGTCCAGCCAGGTCTGTGCATCCGCTGCACAGACCACGGTTATCCTTCCGTTACGTTTCCAGTCAGAATATCAAGCCCATGGCCCAGGGCCGGCAGCAGGTATTCCAGACTCTCCCGGACCGCCTTCGGGCTGCCCGGAAGGTTGATAATCAGGGTCTGTTCCCGGATCACAGAAACGCCGCGGCTCAGCATCGCTCTGGGCGTAATTGACAGCGAATAGGCCCGGATAGCCTCGCTGATTCCCGGCGCCTGCCGGTGCGCCACTGCAAGCGTCGCCTCCGGCGTCCGGTCGCGCATGGAAAATCCGGTTCCCCCGGTAGTCAGAATCAGATCCGCAAGATGCTGATCACAGATCCGTTTCAGTTCTTCCGCCAGAAGCTCCTCCTCGTCCGGAAGGATTCCGGTCTGAACCACCTGGTAACCCGCTTCCTGCAGCATCCGCACCGCCTCCGGTCCGCTTTTGTCTTCCCGCACGCCCCTGGCGCTCCGGTCACTGACCGTCAGTACAACTGTCCGATACAAGTTCCATCTCATCTCCTTCCTCGATGGTGCCGCCGCAAAGAACTCTCGCAAAGACTCCCTCTCTCGGCATAATGCACTCTCCCATTTTCTTATAGATTTCGCAGTGGCTGTGACACTCTTTTCCGATCTGTGTCAGTTCCAGCACCACGTCGCCGCATTTCAGCTTCGTTCCCACGGGAAGCAATTTGAAGTCAAAGCCTTCCACCACCAGATTTTCTCCGAAGGCCCCGGAACCAACGCCCGCGCCCCGCTCATTAAATTCCCGGATCCTGTCATAGGACAGCAGGCTTACCTGCCGGTGCCAGCTTCCCGCATGGGCGTCTCCCTCCAGCCCGTAATTTTCAATCAGCCGGACACGGCCCACGTTTTTCTTCTGCGTTCCACGTTTTTCGCTGATGCATACCGCAAGAACTTTTCCCATTTTTACCTCTTTCTGACGCATTTCCTGCGTATTTTTCTTATCCTCCGATTTTCCACATCGGCCTGCTCTCATCGGTGCGGGCGCCGTCTCCGGGTTTTTCCAGGACCAGAGCCTGCAGCCATCTGCAGATTTCTTCCGGACCTTTTCCCATCCGGAGCAGCCCCCGGACGTCGCCGTTGGCCGGATGGTGCAGACAGAGTTTTATTTTTCCGTCCGCCGTCGCACGGATCCGGTTGCAGGTGCTGCAGCAGCCGCAGCTCACAGCGCTGATAAATCCCACACTCCCGGCAAATCCGTGCACCTTCCAGACCTGCGCGGGACCTTGCCTCTTCCCGGCAGGCGCCGGCGTCATCGGTCCGAATTCCTGCTCCAGCAGTTCCCGGATCCGGCTGTTTTCCACCGGAGGAAACGCTTTTCCTCCGCCAATGGGCATCATCTCTATAAAGCGAACCTGCACCGGCCATTCCTTTGCCAGCGCTGCCAGCGGAATCCACTGACTGTCGTTGATTCCCCTGACCGGCACACAGTTGATTTTCACCGGAAGCCCGAGTGCCAGACATGCACGGATTCCCTCCAGCGCTTCTTCCATCCGGTCGCTTCCGGCAATCTGACGATAGCACCCGGAATCCAGGCTGTCCAGACTGACATTGACCCCGGAAAGCCCCGCCGCCTTCAACTTGTCAATGTTCCGGGCCAGCCCCACCCCGTTGGTCGTCATCACCACCTGCTCCACCTGCGGCAGTGCGGATATGCTGCGCACCATCTCCGGCAGATCCCGCCGCATCAGCGGTTCCCCGCCTGTCAGCCGGATCTTCCGGATTCCCGCCATCGCCGCCGCCCGGGCAAAGGCCAGCCATTCCTCCGTGGTCAGCAGTTCTTCCTCCGGCAGAAACGCCGGCGGACTGCCCGGAACTTCCGGCATACAGTAAATACAGCGCAGACTGCAGCGGTCTGTGACAGAAATCCTGAGATAGTCAATGGTTCTCCCCAGGGAATCTTTCAGAATTTTACTCATCGCCGCCTCCGGCATATCCATCCGGACTGCCCTCCGGATCCTTCTGTTTTTCCGGGCTTTCTCCGGCCGCCCGGTATTCTCCGCTCTTCCCGCCGTTCTTATAACACAGACGAATGCCATTCATCTCCATCGAACGGTCCAGCGCCTTGCACATGTCATAGATTGTCAGCAGCGCAATCTCCACACCGGTCAGCGCCTCAATCTCCACGCCGGTCTTCCCCACCGTCTTCACGGTGCAGCAGGCCTCAATCTCCAGCGTCTCCTCCAGATACGCAAAATCAATCGTACATCTGGTCAGAGCCAGCAGATGGCACAAAGGAATCAGCTCAAACGTCCGCTTGGCTGCCATGATTCCCGCGGTTCTCGCAATGCCCAGAACGTCTCCCTTCTTCATCGTTCCTTCCCGGATTTTCCGGAAAACCTCCTCGCTGACACGGATACGTCCTTTTGCAACTGCCGTCCGCTCTGTGATTTCCTTGTCGCTGACATCTACCATCACGGCGCTGCCCGACGAGTCAAAATGTGTAAATTCTCCCATATAACCTCCCGTCCGTCACTGGCCGAATCCACAGTCCGGATACGTACAGGCCGGACAGTTCTGACACTGTCCCCCGTGGGCGAGCAGGACAAAATCTCTTCTGGAGAGTTTTTCTCCGGTCAGCAGACGCGGAACAATCAGATCATAGATGGATCGTTTCGAATACATGACACAGCCCGGAAGCCCCACAACCGGCACACCGTCCACATAGGAAAGCATAAACATGGCCCCGGGAAGCACCGGCGTTCCGTAAGTGACCACCTCGCCTCCAAGCGCCCGGATCGCTGAGGGCGTCATATCGTCCGGATCCACAGACATTCCTCCGGTCACCTGCACCATATCCGCTCCCTGATCCAGGAATTCCCGGATCGCCTTTGTGATCTCTTCCGGATCGTCTCCCGGAAATTTCTGTCCGGTCAGTTCTGCGCCCAGTTCCTTCGCCTTGGCCTCCAGCACCGGCCAGAACTTGTCCTGGATTCTTCCACTCTGAATCTCCGAGCCCGTGGTCACCACGCCGATTCTGGCCGGACGGAACGGACGGACAGAGATCACCGGCCGATGCTCTCTGCTGATTTTCTCAAAAGCGGTCAGGATCTCCTCCCGGACCGCCAGAGGAATCACCCGCGCGCCTCCCAGCAGTTTCCCCTTCATCACCATCTTGTTTCCGTGAATCGTCGAAAAGCAGATCTCATCCACACTGTTCAGCTCATACAAAGCCTCCAGATCAACGTGCAGAACACCGTCGCAGGCCGCCCGCAGTTCGATCTTTCCCTCCTTCACCTCGCTGAACGTGATATTATCCCCGGCCACTGCCTGCACCATCCGCAGCGCCGCGTCATTTTCATGGACATATCCCTTGCTGAGATCCCAGACATAAATATGCCGTTTGCCCAGATCCAGAAGCTTTTCGATGTCCTTTTCTTCTATGATATGCCCTTTTGCAAAGGCTCTCCCTTTGAATTTTCCTGGAACAATCTCTGTGATATCATGGCAGAGCACCATGCCCACAGCGTCCTCCACTCTGACTTTTTCCATCTCCGTCATCCTTTCCGCAGCATCTTTTTTCTGTCGTCTGCCGCCTCGTTACCCTTCTGTCAGCGAAACGGCTGCACCGCCTTTCCTGTCAGTTTCCGGAATCCATTTCGTTTCCGTCTGTGTAACAGTTCAGCCCGCTGAACTGTTACGGCATCCGTCCATCGAAAATCGCTTCGTGATGGGCCGGATGCCTGCCAGCACTATGCATTCATACGATCTGTGCAATGAATGCACAGACCTGGCTGAACTGTAACCCGTCTGTCACTTCTGCAGAAACTGCACCCGCTCTCTGCTTAAAATTCCTTCCAGCACGCCCCCGGCAATGCACCTTGCCTTGTCGGAAATCGTAAAACAGTTTTTCTGTTCGCTTTCCCGGGGATCAATGTCAGCGATCTTGAATCCCTTCGTCACCGGATATCCGTCGCGAAGCAGCCCCCGGAGCACCCCTGTCAGCGACGCCCGGACCGGCGTCTGTCCCACATGGGCGATGATCTGCCCCTTCTCCACAAGATCTCCGATCCTGCTGCAGTTGACCATTCTGCCGTCTGCCGGCGAATGAATCACACGTTCCTTTCCGAATCCCGCGATCACGCCGGGCACTCCGGTGTTCGGCCGCGCGGTTCCTTCCGTGAGAATCCGGCCAAGGTTATGCCCCCGCATGGTCTCTATGACCAGATGGGCGTCCTTCCCGGCGGTAAATCCCGGGCCGAGCGCAATGACCGTATCCGCCATTTCAAGGTTTGTCCCCAGATTTTTCTTTGCCAGGATTGCATCCACCAGCACTCTGGGCCGGATCTGTTCCAGGCAGCGGCATTCCGCATCCGCCAGAACCGGAACCTTTCCCTGCTCCCGACGCCGCACCGCTTCCTCAGGCGTTTCCACCCGGACAGCCTCGACGCCTTCTACCGTCCAGCTTCCCTCGTAAACAGCCTCTGAAAACGCCACATGCCTGCGGATCGCCGACGGTCGGTCGGTTTCCAGCACCAGCACTGAAAAACCGCAGCGATGCAGCCGGTGGATCGTTCCTGTGGCAATATCTCCGCCTCCCCGAACGACAATTGAAAATTCTCCGCTCATGGCCTGATCACCTTTCCTGCCTCCGTAAGAATCTGAGCAATCTGATACATATTCGTCACAGAGCCGACTGCGAGCTTTTCCGACAGCCCGTAATGATTCAGGCATGTTCCACAGGTCAGGATTTCCACTCCCTGGCTTTCCAGATTTCTGAGATCCTCCAGACTGTCCGCTCCCTCACAGGACAGCCAGGCGCCTCCGTTGTACAGCAAAATCGTCTCCGGCAGCCGCTCCTGCTCTGTCAGCGCATAGATGAAACTTTTCATCAGGAGTCTGCCCAGGGTGGAATCCTTCTCCCCCATCTCGTCGGAAGAAAGAACCACTACCATTCCCCGTTCCGTACCGTTCATGGGTTCACAGCTGCAGCCTGGCTGTCCGCTGCCTGGCTCCGACGGATGTTCCTCGCCGGACTGCAGTCCCTCTGTTCTCCGTTCCCCTGCCTCTTCTGCCGTCCCGTTTTTCAGGATCTCCACCAGATAACAGTTGTCCTGAATCTTTGTCCCTGAGGCCTCATAATGCTTCTGCACCGCCATTTTGCAGAGATTCTGCACAGCAATTTCGTTATCCACCAGCACTTCTATTCTGGATCCGCCGGGAGCCTCCTCCAGCGCACGTTTTGCTTCAATCACCGGAAGCGGACAGGCTTTTCCTCTCGCATCGATCTGTTTCACCATAACGGTTCTTCTCCTTTCTCTCCTCTGTCATGGACAAACCCGTATACAGGGATTCTCTTCTCTCACAATTTCACCGACAACGGCACATTCCATTCCTTCCGCCCGCATCTTTTCCGCCGCTTTTTCGGCGTCCTCTGCCGGAAGGCTGACCAGAAGGCCGCCGGAGGTCTGCGGGTCAAACAGAAGTTCCTCCATCTCGAAAGACACTCCCTGAAAGTTCACGAAGTCTCCCACATGATTCCGGTTTCTCTGGGCTGCTGCGGTCAGATAAAACTCCCCGGCATATTCCAGGCTCATCGGCAGTCTTGGAATCTTTTCGCCCCGGATGACCGCCCCGAAAGAAGTGCCCAGCATTTCCTTCAGATGTCCCAGGAATCCAAAGCCTGTGACGTCAGTACATCCGTGTACCCGATATCCACGGACAATCTCCGAAGCTCTCCGGTTCAGCCGCGTCATCGACTGAATCGCCCGGTCCATCGCCTCCGGGGACGCTTCCCCGATCCTTCCTGCCGTACAGATAATCCCCACACCGAGAGGCTTCGTCAGAAGCAGCACATCGCCCTCCCGGCAGCCGTTATTGGCAAAGATCCGGTTCGGGTGCACCGTCCCCATCACAGAAAGGCCGTACTTGACACCGGTATCATGGATGGAATGGCCGCCCGCCAGCGTTCCGCCCGCTTCCTGTACCTTTTCATTTCCTCCCTGAAGAATCTTTCCGAGAATATTCAGATCCATCTGTTCGGGAAAACAGACAATATTCAGCGCCGTCTTCACATCGCCGCCCATCGCATACACATCGCTGAGCGCATTGGCGGCAGCGATCTGTCCGAATATATAGGGGTCCTCCACCATCGGCGGGAAAAAATCCAACGTCTGCACAATGGCAGCGTCCTCTGAAATCCTGTAAACCGCCGCGTCGTCGGAGCTGTCATACCCGATCAGCAGATTCTCATCCCTCACATCCGGCTTCCCCAGCTTTTCCAATACCCGTGCCAGAGCTCCCGGCCCCAGCTTGGCCGTGCAGCCTCCTCCCGTACAAAAAACAATCTCTTCCGCCATTCTTCTTCCTTTCCGGAACCATTCAGCCTGTCAGGCGGTTCCTCTTCCATATGCAAATCTCATATACAAAAAATCCGCAGTCACGAAAAGTACTTCTCAAACACAAGGTCCACCGCCTCGCGGGCTTCCTTCTCAAAGGCCAGATATTTTTCCATCATGTTCCGACCCTCCACGGTCACCCGGGAACCGCCGCCCTGACGGCCGCCGCTGACCCGTTCCGTCAGCGCAAATCCCAGCCCCTCCTCGGTGGTCTTCATCATTTTCCACGCCTTGCTGTAAGCCAGCCCCATCCGTGCCGCCGCCTGGTGCATCGATCCGGTCTCGTCAATCATCTGCAGCAGCTCACAGATGCCCGGTCCGAACACCTTGTCTTCCTTCCAGAGCCTGACCGACATCCTGTAATGAAGCTTCTGTTCCATTTCCAATCCTCCGCATTCTGATACTCCGCAGCGCTGCAGGTTTGATGGCCTGCCCGCGCATAATGTCCGGCTTTTCCCATACGTTATTCTCATATAAGAATAACGATTGTTCAAAAAAACGGCGCACATGAAAGGTTTTTCTTTCACCTGCATAGTGCGCCGTTTGTAGCCGTCCTTCTGTTATGCTTCTGCCATTCTGATACCATTATATCATAGGACTCTGTGATTATCCAAGAAGAAAACTCCAGACCGGCGTGGTAAATACAGAGGCCAGTGTGGACATGATGATCATCTTCGTTGCAAATCCCGGATCCGCATCGTACTTGGCCGCCAGAATGCTGGTGGTCGCCCCGGCAGGCATTGCTGCAAGCAGAACAGAGACGCCGGTGACCATGGAATCCAGTCCCAGAAGTGTACAGGGAATCCATACCACCACAGGAATCAGAATCAGCCGGACCGCAGAATAGAGAATTACCGTCGGATCCGCCATTTCCCGCAGCCTCAGATCCGCCAGAATCATTCCGACTACCATCATGGACATGGCAGTATTGCAGTTTGCCAGTGAATTGATCGTCGTCTGTACCATTCCCGGCAGCGGAAGCTGTGTCAGCATCAGGAAAATACCGAGGAAACATGCGATGATACACGGATGAGTCAGCACCTTTTTTACCAGCGCTTTCACATCCCTGGTTCCTGAAAACACAGAAATGCCGGAAGACCACATGACAATTCTCTGGGGAATCAGGTAAATCGAAGCCAGCGCCAGGCCCTGACTCCCGAACACGCCCTCCGCAATGGGATTTCCCAGAAAACCGGCATTGGAGCACACCGTACCGTAATACAGACATTTCCACTTATTTCTCGACATTCTTCCGAACAGAAGCTTGCCCAGCACCATGCATCCCAGCTGGATGCAGACAGACACTGCCAGAATCGTCCCGAAAGAATGCATGGTCTCCCAGGAAAATTCAATCTGAAAAGAACGGATAATATTACAGGGAAGAATCAGGTTAAGCACCAGATCCGTCATATTTTTCTGTCCCGTCTCCCCGACAATTCCGATTTTCTTCATCACAAGTCCTGCCAGCATCAGCAGAAAAATGCTCCCCTGCAAAGACAATAATTCCTCCATCCGTTTCCTCCATTCGTTTTTTCCAGCAAAAAAGCGGTTCCTCCGACCGACGCCGATCCTTCCCTCCTCTGCAGAAAAATCTCTCCGCCCGGGAAAGCCGGCATCCTCCAGGAACCGTCTTGAAGCCGTCTGAGCGCTTACATGCGCTCTGCATTCGCTTATTTGCAACATCTCAGCCAGCTGAACGGTTGCCTGCCGGACATCCCGTTTCAGCTGGCTTTGTATTTTCCATTTGCACGATCAGCCGCAGGACAACTGCGGGCTGTCAATGACTCCGGCGTTTTATGCCTCCGGAGCCTCATCGATCGCCTTTCCGATATCATGACGATAATATTTATTGTCGAAGTCCACCCAGTCCACTGCCTTATATGCATTGGCACGCGCTTCCTTCAGATTTTTTCCGAGAGCTGTAATTCCAAGCACCCGTCCTCCGTTTGTAACGATCTCTCCGTCTTTGAATTTTGTTCCCGCGTGGAAGCAATAATAACCGTCCGCATCCTTAAACTTCTCCAGTCCGTGAATCGGATAACCCTTCTCGTAAGCAACCGGATAACCGTCGGAGGCAAGAACCACGCAGACGCACGCATTATCCTCAAACTGCAGGTCCACCTGATCCAGCGTTCCATCGATACACGCCTCAAACACATCGACAATATCCGTCTTCATTCTCGGCAGCACCACCTGCGCCTCCGGATCGCCGAAACGGGCGTTATATTCCAGCACTTTCGGTCCTTCTTCCGTCAGCATCAGGCCGAAGAAGATCACTCCCTGAAACGGTCTTCCCTCCGCAGCCATCGCATCTACCGTTGCCTGGTAAATATGCTTCTGGCAGAACGCATCGATTTCTTTTGTATAAAACGGACTCGGAGAAAAGTTTCCCATTCCTCCCGTATTCAATCCGGTATCTCCATCCCCGGCACGCTTGTGATCCTGCGCAGAGCTCATGGTTTTAATTGTCTTACCGTCGACAAAAGACAGAACGGAAACCTCACGTCCGGTCATAAATTCTTCAATCACCATCTCATTTCCGGCGCTTCCGAATTTTTTGTCCAGCATAATCGTCTTTACGCCTTCTTTTGCTTCCTCCAGCGTGTTGCAGATCAGAACGCCTTTGCCGAGCGCCAGTCCGTCCGCCTTCAGGACAATCGGAAACTTCGCGGTTTCCAGATAGTTCAGAGCCCCGTCCGGATCAGAGAATGTTTCATACGCCGCCGTCGGAATCTGATACTTCTTCATCAGATCCTTTGAGAATGCTTTGGAGCCTTCCAGAATCGCCGCGTTCTTTCTCGGTCCGAAAACACGCAGCCCTTCCTTCTCAAAAACATCCACAATTCCACCGACCAGCGGATCATCCATTCCGATCACCGTCAAGTCAATTTCCTTTTCCTTTGCAAAAGCCGCAAGACCGTCAAAATCCATCGCGGAGATGTCCACGCACTCTGCATACTCTGCGATTCCCGCATTGCCCGGCGCACAATAAATCTTCTCAGCCCTTGGGCTCTGCGCAATTTTCCACGCGATGGCATGCTCTCTGCCGCCGCTTCCTACCACTAATATCTTCATCTGTATCTACTCCTTGCAAATTTTCGTTGCAGTTCAGTCAGCTGAACTGTTACAGATTTTTACCTGTCCGTCCACAACGGAGACTTTTCCATTGGCAATCAGATCAATGGCCTGCGGCAGAATCCTCCACTCCGCTTCCTCCATCACACGGCGCTGAAGAATTTCCGGAGTATCATCCTGACGAACCTCCACCGCTTTCTGGAGAATGATCGGGCCTGTGTCGGTCCCGTCATCCACAAAATGTACCGTTGCTCCGGTTACTTTCACTCCGCGGGCCAGCGCCGCCTCGTGAACCTTCAGCCCATAATAGCCGGTACCGCAGAAGGCCGGAATCAGAGACGGATGGATATTGATCATCCGGTTCGGAAACGCATCCACCATAATCTTCGGAATCACAACCAGGCAGCCGGCCAGGACGACCAGATCCGCCCCGTAAGACTGCACCTTTTCCAGAAGAGCCCTGTTGAATGCATCACGGTTTTCAAAATTTTTCGGGGAAATGCAGACCGCATCCACTCCGCGCTTTCTTGCGCGCTCCAGCGCATATGCGTTCGCATTGTTGCTGATTACCGCAGAAATCTCCGTGTTGGTAATCTTTCCCGCATCTATCGCATCAAAAATCGCCTGCAGATTCGTCCCACCGCCGGAGACGAGCACTACTGTCTTCAGCATAATGTAACTCCCTTTTCTCCTGTCTCAATATGGCCGACGATATAAGGCGTCTCTCCCGCCTCTTTGATCGCGCGCATCGCTGCGTCCGCATCCTCCGGACTTACAGCGACGATCATACCGATTCCCATATTATAGGTATTGTACATCATCTTCTCTTCAATGTTGCCTTTTTTCGCCATCAGACGGAAGATCGGCGGAATCGGGTAGCTGTCTTTCTGAATCACTGCAGTTGTGCCTTCCTTCAGCATACGCGGAACATTCTCATAAAATCCGCCGCCGGTAATATGGCTGCAGGCTTTGACGGTCACCCCTGCCTCTTTGATGGAACGCAGCGCTCTCACATAAATCTTGGTGGGAGCCAGCAGCGCCTCCCCAAGCGTTGTGCCCAGTTCTTCATAATAGGTATCCAGAGAATCTTTCGTCATCTCGAAAACCTTGCGCACCAGGGAAAAGCCGTTGCTGTGAACACCGGAAGAAGCCATGCCGATCAGCACATCTCCTGCCTGAAGATCTTTTCCTGTAATCAGATCTTTCTCATCCACAACACCTACCGCGAAGCCGGCAAGATCATACTCGTCTTCCGGATAGAATCCCGGCATCTCCGCGGTCTCTCCGCCGATCAGCGCCGCGCCGGACTGGAGACAGCCCTCCGCTACACCTTTGACGATGTCCGCGATTTTTTCCGGCGTATTCTTTCCACAGGCAATATAATCCAGGAAAAACAACGGCTCGCCGCCTGCGCAGGCAATATCGTTGACGCACATGGCTACACAGTCGATTCCCACCGTGTCATGCTTATCCATCAGAAACGCCAGTTTCAGCTTTGTCCCGACGCCGTCGGTTCCGGAAACCAGCGTGGGTTTCTCCATATCCTTAAATTTTTCCATCGAGAACGCGCCGGAAAATCCGCCGAGATTTGTCAGCACTTCCGGCCGCATGGTTTTCTTCACATGCTCCTTCATCAGTTCCACGGACTTATATCCGGCTTCAATATCCACACCTGCATTCTTGTAATCCATAGTCTCCTCCATTCCGGACGCTCTTCGGTCCGTTTTATTCTTTTCTGGTATCCTGTCCTGAGGGATTGCCGCCTCTGTTCCCGGCAGCCTGTCTTTTATTTGCTGTAATTTTTATATCCTACTTCCTGAAGCTTTTTGTCCTTTGCCACAACCTGCTCTTTCATCTCCTCAGAGTAAGCTTTCAGTTTCTCCAGAAGCTCCGCGTCGGAGGTCGCCAGAATCTTCGCCGCAAGGATCGCCGCATTGGCTCCGCCGTTGATTGCCACGGTCGCCACAGGAATTCCGGACGGCATCTGTACGATAGAGTAAAGGGAATCGCGTCCTCCCAGAGAAGTGGTGTGCATCGGGATGCCGATCACCGGCATCGGGAAGATCGCTGCGCACATTCCCGGCAGATGAGCCGCCATGCCGGCGCCTGCAATGATAACTTTCAGGCCCCTCTCCTCTGCGGTTTTGGCGTACTCGAAAAAGATATCCGGTTCTCTGTGAGCAGAGATAATCGTCATCTCATAATCAATTCCGAATTTCTCCAGCATGTCTGCTGCTTTGCTCATCACCGGCATATCTGAGTCGCTTCCCATTACAATTCCTACTTTTGCCATGTTTGTTCTCCTTTTCTCATAAATACTCATTAGTTCGACTTATAAGTAGAATTTATTAATTCAGTCTTACTTATAAGCAATTGTACTAAGCACTGCGGTTATTGTCAATAGTTTTTTATATATAAGAACAGGAAGGTAACAGTTCAGACAGGTCTGTGCATTCACTGCACAGACCGTAGGAAAACGCAGAGCCTGCGGGCATCCGGCCATCGCGAAGCGATTTTCAATGGCCGGATGCCCGCAGGCTCTGCATTTGATATATATTCCATTGATATCTTTTTGCCTTTTTATCTGCTTTTGCTGTAGCATGCATGCATTTCTTCCCTGCCTGGAAGGAACAGACAGCCCACGGTTACAGAAACAGCATCCGTCAGTGTACGCAGGAGCAGATCGGGGACATCGGCCGCAAACACCAGCGGCATGAAAAAATTAAAAAGCAGCAAATCCACTCCGAACAACACACCTCCCAGGAGAACCGCCCGCTTTATCCTGCCGCCTGCCACAAAGCGGCTCATCCATGCCATCACACAGGCGACTGCCCACCCTGTTATCAGACACCACAGGAGAGTTTCCAACGGCTGCTCTGCAAAGGATGCATAAATATCTGCAGCAAAATACAGAAACAGACGCCCGACCAGAAAGGCGGCTGTAATGCCCAACATCGGAAAGATCCCATAGGTTCGCGGCCGTTTTTCCGCTTTTGCCCTCTCTTTTCCAAACATCCGTCCCAGAAACAACCCCATGACGATAAGCGCCAGACTGTCTGCAATGGGATAGGTGATCCGGTCCATAGCCGCGACATGGGGAAGCGGCTCCCAAAGATACGTCACCCATACGGCACAGCATGCAAGACTGTAGGAAATCCCCTGCCAGAGTCGGTTTCCGTCCATCCGTTCCCGGATAAGCAGAAACATCGCTGCAAAAACAGAGTAAGCGAAAATTCCATAGAGAGTAAACGCCAGCGGCATCGTTCCGTTTTGGGCAAAGCTGCTGGGGGCCAGCACAGTCTGCGTGCCTGCCGGAATCAGAAGCTGTCCCACAATGCGGACCCCGGTAGTAATCAGCCCGATAAGAAACAGTTTCAGAACCGTCTTAATGCAATCTCTCATTCTCCCACTCCCGAATTCTCTCCACGACAGGCTGCAAGGTATCAAAATCTACAAAATCCACCTGTTTTCCATAAGTTTCCATAAGTGCGCGGTCCTCTGCGCTCCATTCCCCAGATGGTCTGTTTTTCAGGGAACGGTAAAGCAGGGACATCATCGTCCGGTGGGACAGGGAGAGCTTTTCATAATCAATCGCTCCGCGCAAATGAAAAAGATCCGCCGCCCCGTATATTCCTGCCGGAAGCTGTTTCTGCAGAGAACGCCGGATATTTTCCCGGTTTTCCGAAATACCGGGATCCGCCAGACCAACCGTTACAATCATCAGTTTCTGTCCGGGCCGCAGCGCCAGATTCCGAAATGTCTTTTTAACTCCTGATACGCCGCCTGCATACAGACTGCCAAGATAAATCATATAGGCTTTGCCTTTGAGCGGCAGCGCCTCATGATAATCCGCAACCGGTATGCCAGTCAGTTCAGAAAGCCGCCCGGCATACCGTCTGGTGCTGCCGTACCGGCTTCCATAAAGAATGATATGCTCCATAACCGTCACCGTATTCCTGTCCGATCTTTTTCGCTTATACTTTAACATAACAATACCAGAAATTACGGGGCATATCTATCAAATTCCGGTAAAATGGATGTAAAAAAGAAGGCCGGCCTTTCTCTCTCAGCCAGCCTCCTTTTTCCGGGCGTCATATTCTTCCCGCAGGATGGAGTAGTAGCTCGCATCGCAGATTCCCTGGTTGTTCCAGTCACTGTGGCGAAGCGTGCCGTCGTATTTCATGCCGCATTTTTTCATCACTTTTCCGGAATTGGGGTTTCGCGGATCATGGCGGGAAGAAACACATCCCGCATGCACCTCTTCAAACAAAAAGCGGATCAGCTCGCCGAGCGCTTCCGAGGTAATCCCCTGATGCCACCGGCTTCTTGAAATACAATACCCGATATGGATCAGTTCTGCCTGTTCCTTAATGGAAACCACACTGATATTTCCAATCACCTCTCCAGTCTCTTTTATCACAATCGCCCAGTTATAAAAATCCGGCCGGTCATACTGTCCGATCCATTCGCTGAGGATTTTCTCTGAAACTTCGACATTTTTATGGGTCGGCCAGGTAAGGTATTTCGTCACTTCCCCGTCTCCGGCCCAGTTCCGGTACATTGCCGGAGCATCGTCCAATTGAAATCTCCTCAGAACCAGGCGTTCTGTCTCCAGTGTTACCGTTCCCTTGTGTTCCATATGCGCCTCTCCTTCCAGTACATTTTTTGCAACAGCCCCTTCTGTGGACCGGTTCAGACAGTCGGACCTCAGTAAGTCCCTCTCACTCCTGAAATGCCTCGTTCAGTTCCTCCGTGCCCGGAAGCACGAATCTTCCGTCCTCAATCAGAGAAATCTCCGAACCGTCCGCCCTCTGTACGCGAATATAATCCAGCTCATCATAAGGGATCGTAATATCGGTGTGGCATCCGAAGTAGGCCTTTCCGGGATCTTCTTTTCTCCGGAGAGAAATCTCGTTGTCTCTGGCAATAATCTCTTTTCCGTCCGGATTGAACACCGCCGTATCCTCCGCCCAGCTGTAGCAGGTGTCTCCCATCGCAAAATGAGGTCCCATCTTCTCCGCAATCAGAATCGGAAGCTTGTCGGCAATCTGATACTTCTGCGCCATCACATAGGCCGTTGTATTGGTGCCGATCGCAAACTCACCGATGGGCAGCGTCGGATGATGAAACAGAAGATTTGCCTCGATGTATTTCCTGTTTTCCGCCTCCTGGCCAAAATTTGTACAGCTGTACTCTGTAATCATTCCGTCCTTCAGCGTCAGGCACAGATTTCTGTAATTCAGTTCATTCAGATAAACGGAAGAGACATGAAGCACGCCGTCTGTTCCTTTCAGCACCGGGGAGGTAAACACCTCGCCCACCGGAATGTTTACATCCGCAACACAATTCTCAAAATTCGTCTGTTTTTCCGGGTTCTCCAGCTGGTGGAGCTGAATCCGGAGATCTGTCCGGTTTTCTCCTTTTCCTTTCACATGCACCTGGCTTCCCTGATCCAGCGCGTCAATCAGATGCTGCTGAATTCTCTGATACTTCCGGTAATCCAGCGTATTGATCTTCACAGTTTCCCGGAAAATCTCCTCGAACCGGTCCCCGATCTCGGGAACCGGATAGGCGATGATTGTAAAGCTGCGCTCCTCACCGATAATATAGCGGTTTGTGATCTGCCCTGCCTCATTGTCATACCGCACCTGAAGCTTCTGCTGTTTCTCGCTGAAAGACGGCGCATATTTATTTGCCCGGGGCGTGAACGGTTTCTCCCCGAAAATTTCAATGACCGCCGGCCCTGCATGAGTATTGGCCTCTGTTTTATGCCGTTCATAGGCCACCTGCATCGCCCGCAGCCTGCGCTGCACGAGATCCTCGTCCAGAAACAGCGCCGTATCTTCCCTGTGATCATAATCGAACTGCTTGTTTGGAATCGCTCCGGAATATCCGGTCCGGAGACCTCTGCGGTTTCTGTCCGCCACATGAACCGCGCTGCGGTAAATCACCGGCTGCAGTCCCATCTCCTCAAACTGCAGGATCGCCGCGCGCACCATCCGCTCGAAGCCCAGATGATAGCGGATATTGACCGTTTTCTTTTTGGAAAGATCCTTATTTCCGAGAACAAAACCGATCCGGTAGCCTTCCGTATAAGTCTTCGCCATCGCATCGATCTCTTCCTGCGGCAGCCGGTTCAGAAACTCCGCGGTTTTCCGCTCGTTTTCCGTAACGTATTCTCCGTACCGGTACAGATACCGCAGATCCGTCAGATCCGCATTCCGTACAAGATCCGAAGCGAAAGTCAGTGACGGATCCACCTGCTCTCGGATGCGATATTCCATGGTTTCATCCGTATAATCACTGACGTACCAGTAGAGGACATCCCGAAGCGCAGACTTTGTCGGCAGTTCCTCTTCTTCAAACATCCTGTAAATCTCCAGAAACAGTTCCATGACAATCACACAGTCCCACAGGCGTTCTTCATAGACGGATACGACCATTCCCTGCACCTCTGCCCACAGACAGCTGAGCATCTGTCCGTAGCCGTCCCCAAGCATCTGCACCGCATACGCCGGATTTCCGTAGGAATGCTCATATCTTCCGGAAAGAAGCTCCCGGTACGGCGCTTCATTCAGAACTTTCAGCTCGTCCTCATCCGCAGTCTCCAGCACGCCGTTTTTCAGACGTCCGCCCACTTCCTGGAGCTTTACAATATATTTTGCCGTTTCTGAAAAATACTCCCGATATGCAACCGGGACACTCGTTTCATCCGGAATCTGCCGGATTCTCTCCAGAGAAAGTTTCCAGCGTTCCATGAGAAACTCTCTCTCTTCCGCGTCGTTCCTGCAGTCAGTCATCTGTTCCATCCTCTCTGTTATTTTTCTTTCTGTCTGTCATCGATCAGTTTTCCATCGCTCACATTTTTTTCCAGCAGCTGTTTCATATATTCCCAGATTTCCAGGGAACCGGCGCCCGTACGCTCGTTGCGTTTCAGAACCTGTGAAACTCTGACCTGATGACTGGTCCAGTCTTTTCCCTCATTATAATCATTCAGGAGCATCGGCTGAAAATTGTCCATCGTGTGAGCAAACTTTGCCTCCGGCGTTTCGCAGGCCTCAAACTCCTCCCACAGCCCCTTCAGCTTCCCCTTCTGATCCTCCGGAAGCAGCCCGAAGATCCGCTCTGCCGCTTTCTTCTCCCGCTCTTCCTTCGTGCGGTTGGCCGCCTCATCGTATGCGTAGGTATCCCCTGCGTCGATCTCTACCAGATCATGAATCAGAATCATTACCATTGTCTTTGCGAGGTCGATCGGTTCATTGGAATACTCCTGCAGCAGCCACGCCATCAGCGCCATATGCCAGGCGTGCTCCGCATCTCCTTCTCTTCTGGAATACCCGCAGATATGCGTCTGCCGCTCGATCTGTTTTTCCCGGTCAGCTTCCAGAATAAATTCTATCTGCCGGTTCCACCGTTCCAGGTTCATCTCAAATCACACTCCTATCAGAAACAGGGAAAGCCACAGGACAGCGAGCACTCCGCAGGAAACCGATCCGATGACCGACCGACCGTGGCTCACCTTCGTCTCCCGAAAGCTTTTCAGCCCCAGATAAAATCCGTAAATGGCCGTCAGCATGGCAAACAGCGCCACCGCGCCCACATAGACGCCTGCATTCCCGCCAAGAAAGAATGAGAGAAACGCGTCCACCACGAAAAGGCCTCCGGAAACCACCGCCAGACGGACGGAGGATCCGCCTCCCTCAGATTTCTTTCTGATAAAATTATAGTTATACTTCTTCGCCATACCTGTGTCTCCTGATTTTATCACATAGTAAAAAAATCCAGTATCCGCTTACCGCACCCAGCGTGTTCAGCATCAGATCATCCACATCAAAGCATCCGACCTTGCAGATCAGCTGCACAGTCTCAACACCGAGACTGAAGGCAAATCCCAGCAATGTCACCAGCCATCCGCTGCGCATCCTCCGGTGCATAACCGGAAGAAAGAATCCAAACGGCCAGAAACCGATCACATTTCCTGCCAGATTCAGAAACGCCGCCAGAAAGCCTACCTGATGGCGATAACGCCAGAATCTCCGAATCTCCTGAAACAACACCAGATTATATCGGTAATCCTGCTCCGCAAAGGAATCCCTCCCGTAAATTTCAGCAAAAAACAGAAAATATACCAGAAGCAGGACATAAATCACAAACAGAATCCGGCCGATCACACGGATTCTGTTCTTTGTTTCTGCTTTCAATGACTTCTCCCTTTCAACGCCAGAATGTGCCTGAGATCAGAATGTAATCTCCGCTCGCCGTTTCAGGAGTTTCGCACCGTTTACAATCATCAGCACGCCCATTGTGACTCCCGCCACAAGAAGAAGCACTCCCATCGCAATGTTTCCGCCGCCGGTACGTCCCATAGTCCTGAAAACTTTTTCGTTCATATACAACACCTCTTTAACTTTGGATTCCATTTACTTTGCGCCGTATTCCGCATAATATGCATCGATTGCAGCTTTCATTGTATGGTCAATGACAATTTTTCCCTGGCAGGGTCTGTTGTACAGGTATTCAATGACTTCTTCCATCGTGACAATCGCGTTTGCCGGGAATCCGTAGGTCTCCTGAATTTCCTCCAGCGCACTCTTTGTTCCCTTGCCTCTCTCCATACGGTTCAGAGACACCATCAGACCTTTGATCTGCACATCCCCCTGCGCCTGGATAATCGGGAACGTCTCCTCAATGGATTTTCCGGATGTCGTCACGTCCTCAATAATCACCACCCGATCGCCGTCCTTGATTTTGCTTCCCAGAAGGATGCCGGTATCCCCGTGATCCTTTACTTCCTTCCGGTTGGAACAGTAGCGGATATCCACGCCGTACAGTTCACTGATGGCCATTGTCGTGGCAACGCTCAGCGGAATCCCTTTGTAAGCCGGCCCGAACAGTACGTCAAAATCCAGTCCGTAATTGTCGTGGATCGCCTTAGCGTAATACTCTCCCAGCCGTCTCAGCTGTGTTCCCGTCACATAGGCGCCCGCGTTCATGAAAAACGGGGACTTCCGTCCGCTTTTCAGTGTGAATTCGCCGAATTTCAGCACCTGGCTCTCCACCATAAATTCAATAAATTCCTGCTTGTATGCTTCCATTGTCCAAACCTCCGCTATTTTCTTTTGTCGTATGTGAATAACAAAACCCTGTTTTCATCCGTAACACCTGCAGCACAATGCACGGCAGAATCACAAATACTCTGTACTCCGCGGCGGGTACGCCGCAGTCTGCAGGCTTTTCGCAGCGCCTCTTCCCGGTACAGCGTGTCACAGAAAAGAACCGCTCCAATTCTTTTCAATTCTAACATACCTCCCGGCGTTTTTCAATTACAACAGCCTGAATCTTACAGGAATTAGTGTAACACTTCAGCTGGCTGAACTGTTGCAGGAATTCCGTTACAGTTCAGCCAGGTCTGTGCATTCATTGCACAGACTGTAGGAAAACGCAGATCCTGCAGGCAGCCGGCCGTATGAAATCGTCAGTAATAACAGAGAATGACGTTTCCTGTTATATGAAAAACCGTCCGGAACGACCGCGCGCTGTACACGCATGACGCTCCGGACGGTTAACATGGTAATCAAAACTTTACTGAACCGCTCCGATCAGCTCATGAATATCGCTGATATGGTATGTTCTCATATATTCCTCAATCCCGTGGACCGTCTCCACCGTCGCATAGGGATTGACGAAATTTGCCGTTCCAATGGAAACCGCCGTTGCACCTGCCATCAGAAACTCCAGCGCATCTTCCGCATTGGAGATGCCGCCCATACCGATGATCGGAACATTCACCGCCTGCGCCACCTGATAGACCATCCGGACCGCGATCGGCTTCACTGCCGGTCCGGACATTCCGCCGGTCTTGTTGGCCAGCGCAAAGGTTCTCCGGTGAATATCAATCTTCATCCCCGTCAGAGTATTGATCAGGGAAAGGACATCCGCACCGCCGCTCTCTGCCGCCCGCGCCATCTCTGTAATATCCGTAACATTGGGACTCAGCTTCATGATCACCGGCTGCTTCGCATATTTCTTCACTTCCCGGGTGATAGCCTCCACTGCTTTCGGATCCTGTCCGAAGGCAATACCGCCTTCCTTTACATTCGGACAGGAAATATTGATTTCCAGCAGATCCACAGGCTCGTCGGACAGACGTTCCACAACCTCGCAGTAATCTTTCGTACTTTTTCCACAGACGTTGACGATTACCTTCGTGTCAAATTTCTTCAGAAACGGAAGATCACGCTTACAGAACATCTCCATTCCCGGATTCTGAAGTCCGATGGCATTCAGCATGCCGCCGTAAACCTCGGCGATTCTTGGCGTCGGATTTCCCGGCCACGGCACATTGGCCACGCCTTTCGTCACAACCGCGCCAAGCTGGTTCAGATCCACAAACTCGCTGTACTCCGCCCCTGACCCGAAAGTGCCGGAAGCCGTCATCACCGGGTTTTTCAGTTTCACACCGGCCAGGCTGACGCCCAGATTCAGGGTTTCCTTCTTCATCATACTTCCACCTCCGTGCTCAGAAATACCGGACCGTCCTTACAGATCCGCTTGTTGTGGACCAGAGAATGCCCGTCAATCTCTGTGGATTTGCAGACACAGGCAAGACATGCACCGATTCCGCAGGCCATCCTCTCCTCCATGGAAATCCAGCAGGGAATTCCTTTTTCCAGCGCATAAGCCTTGATCGCCCGCAGCATCGGCGTCGGTCCGCAGGCGAAAATCACGTCCGCCTCCAGCCGGTTCGCCCGCACTGCATCGAGAACATTTCCCCTCGTACCCGCGCTGCCGTCCTCTGTCGCCAGATACAGCTCACCGGCTGCATTCAGCTCCTCTGTCAGAAACAACTCGTCCCGATAACCGGAGACAATCAGCTTTTCCCCCTGAATCGCCTTCGCCGTCTCAAGCATCGGAGGGATTCCGATCCCTCCGCCCATCAGCATTACGCACTTTCCTTTTGTCTCCTCCAGCGGAAACCCGTTGCCCAGCGGTCCGAGAATATCAATCGAATCCCCGGAGCGAAGTCTGGAAAACTCCCGGGTTCCGCCGCCTGCGATTCGGTAAACAATGCGCAGCGCCCCTTTCTCCCGGTCGATCTCACACAGAGAAATGGGCCGCGGAAGCAGCTTGCCCGCATCCTTTGTGTAGACAGAGATAAACTGTCCCGGTTTCGCCTCTTTCGCGATCGCTTCCGTGGAAATCCACATGCTGTAGATATCCTTCGCGATGCATTCCTGGCTGATAATCTTGCAACACTCTTTGATTTTCATACTGTTTCTCCTCATTCTGTATGAATTTTTCTGTTTTCGCCAACAGTCTCCGCAGGAAATTTTTCCTGCGGAGACTGCAAAAATCATAACTGTTCAGCCAGCCGAACAGTTACAGACACCATATGTTTACAGGCGCCGGCTGGCATCCCTGTCTGACTCAGGCATTCTCCAACGCTGTACGGATGTCCGTCACCATGTCCACAACTGCCTGACGGGACGCGTCCGCAAAATTTTCCGCGCCGAAGGACGCATATTTCTCCTGTTTGTACGCAGCGATAATGCCTCTGGACGAATTAACGATCGCTCCCAGACCATCCTCGTTGAAGAAATGCACCAGATCCTTGCCCTGTCCGCCCTGCGCGCCGTAGCCGGGAACCAGTATATAGGATTTCGGCATGATACTTCTCAGCACCTTTCCCATCTTCGGATACGTTGCGCCGACAACAGCTCCGATATAGCTGTAGGAATCTCCCATATGTTCCTCGCCCCATGCGGCAACCTGTTCGCCGACCCACTCATACAGCGGGCGTCCGTCGATCAGCCTGTCCTGGAACTCTCCGCTGGAAGGATTGGAGGTTTTTACCAGGATAAACAATCCTTTCTTCTCCTCCTTGCAGACCTTGATAAACGGCTTCACTCCGTCAGAACCGAGATATGGATTCACCGTCGCAAAATCCTCATGAAATCCGGCGTAGGACCTGGAGCCGACCTGAACGTGTCCCAGATGTCCCACTGCATAGGCCTCGGAGGTAGATCCGATGTCTCCCCGCTTGATGTCTCCGATCACAACCAGACCCTTCTCCTGACAGTAGGAAACTGTCTTTTCATAGGCAGCCATTCCCGGAACACCGAACTGCTCGTACATGGCAACCTGCGGCTTTACCGCCGGAATCAGATCGCAGGTTGCGTCTACGATCGCCTTGTTGAACTGCCAGATGGCTTCCGCTGCTCCTTCCAGCGTCTCACCGTACTCTGCAAACGCTTTTTTCTGTACATGCTCCGGCACATAGGACAGCATCGGATCCAGTCCCACAACGATCGGCGCGTTGGTTGCCTTGATTTTTTCGATCAGTTTATTAATCATCTTTACCCTTATCTCCTCATTTTACGATTTTTAACAACTTTTATCTCGCCTGATATACAATCTTTCCGCCGCAGATTGTATACTTCACGCTTCCCTTGACCTTTCTCCCTCCAAACGGAGTATTTTTCCCTCTGGACACAAAGGTTTTCGGGTCGATCACATACTCCGCATCCGGATCAATGATCGTCACATCCGCATCCTTGCCCGGTTTCAGAGAACCTTTCTGCTCCATATGAAGAATTCTGGCAGGATTGTAGCTCATCTTCTCCGCCATCTGCATCGGCGTCAGGATTCCCGTATCCACCAGCTCTGTAATTGTCAGTGCCACGCTTGTCTCAAGACCGACGATTCCAAACGGCGCCTTCTGGAAACTCTGCTGTTTCTCGTCAAAGGCATGAGGCGCATGATCTGTACTGATCACGTCGAAGATATCGTCTTTCAGCCCCTGCTTCAGAGCCTCCACATCCTCCTTCGTACGAAGCGGCGGATTCATCTTAAAGTTTGTGTCGCCCTGAACCATATCGTCCGTAGAGAGCGTGAAATGATGCGGGCACACTTCCGCAGAGATGGATACCCCGTTTCTGCGCGCCTCCTCTACCATTTTTGCGCTGTCCTTTGTGGAACAATGGCACAGATGCAGATGCGCGCCGGTCTCTTTTGCAAGAACGATATCACGGGCAATGATCACATCCTCAACCGCATTGGAAATCCCGGGAAGCTTCCATTCTTCCGACTTGTCTCCCTGATTCATGCAGCCGCCGTGCACCATATTGATATCCTCGCAGTGGGCAAGTACCGGAAGATTTCTTTTCGCTGCGATCTTCATTGCCTCCTCGTAAAGATATGCATTCATCACCGACTTGCCGTCCTCGCTGATCGCCGGAATCCCTGCGTCCGCCATCCCGTCAATGTCTGACAGTTCCTGACCCATCATTCCTTTTGTGATCGCTCCCACCTGCAGAACATGGATCGGCGCATGCTGGCGGGCCTTATTCGTCACATAGCGGACACGGTCCGGATTGTCGATGACCGGCTTCGTATTCGGCATGGCCAGAACGGTTGTCACACCGCCTTTTGCCGCGGCCATCGCGCCGGTAATAACATCCTCCTTATGGGTCTGCCCCGGATCTCTGAAATGCACGTGCATATCGATCAGGCCCGGCATTACATAACACCCTTCTGCGTCAATGATCTTCGCCGCATTGTCTGAAAGCTCTTTTTCCACTTTTGCGATCTGTCCGTTCTCGATCAGGATATCGCAGATCTCATCCAGACGGCTGTCCGGATCAATGACACGACCGTTTTTGATTAAGATTCTCATAATCTGATTTTCCTCGTTTCTGTTTCTTTTTCAGCGCTTTCCCAGCGGTATCCGGCTTTGAAAACCGCTTTTCCACGGTCTGCGCAGGGAATACACAACCTGGCTGAAAGACAACATGATTTTCTCTTTTATCATACACGAAATCCTTTGTGAAATAAAGAGTTTTTTGTAACAGTTCAGCTGGCTGAACTGTTACAGTTTTTTCTTGACTTTTTCTATTCCTGATACTATAATGAAGGCAATTAAGAGAATGTTGTGGATGTAATACGAGGTCACTAGCTATTAGAGATTATATTAACGATTCACCTTCAATATAATCTGTAATAGCTGGTGAATTTTTTTCTCCGAAAAACTTCGCCCGCTTACGGTGAGCAGGTCTCGCCGACATCACGTTTATTTATTTTCTATGGAGGTAACACACAATGAACAAGGGAACTGTAAAATGGTTTAATGCAGAGAAAGGCTATGGCTTCATCACCGGAGAAGACGGAAACGACGTTTTCGTACACTTTTCCGCAATTCAGGGCGAAGGCTTCAAGACTCTGGACGAAGGCCAGGCTGTAACCTACGATCTGACCGAAGGCGCTCGCGGAATGCAGGCTGCCAACGTTGTAAAATGCTGATCGTCTCCGACGAAAGCGTACACATTTGAGCCGTTTGCTCAAAAAAACAGGGGGACCGCTGTTTTCCATACAGCAGTCCCCCTGTTTTTATCTTACATTACTCAGTCTGGGCAGTATCCGTGTCTTCCAGAGAAGAACTGATCTCAGACAGATAATCCTGAATTCCCGTCACGTTCATCGTCGTCGTGACAGCCTCACGCTCGCTCTCCCTTTGTGCCTGCACGTTGCTGTAAACTGCCATGGAAAACCAGGCGATCAGCCCTCCAAGCACCAGTACCGTTGCCGTACACTCCAGACGGAACAGCCATTTCTCGCGGCGCATAATCTTCTGACGACTTGCTTTCTCTTTTTTATATTTGTCAACTTTTTCCTGACTCATCTTCTGACTTCCTTTCCAGCGCTGTAATACTTTCCGCCGTTTCACACGGCTGCATAATTATTTTTGATTATACTACAGATTCCGTCAAAAGAAAAGCCTTTAATCACCAAAATCCATATGACCGGTGGAACAGTTCAGCTGGCTGAACTGCTACTGACCGGTTACCGTTCAGCCTCAGATCACCACGATCACACCGCCGTCGTTGGCGTACATACTGCTTACTCCCCGTGTGTCCAGAATAAAGGAATCCTTCACATGGATTCTCTCAAGAATCGCATCTCTGACGATCTCCGCGCGCTCCGGACAATTACAGTGAGAAATTGCCAGTACCTTTTTCTCCGGTTCCCTGACGTCCTTCACAATGTAATCCACCATCTTCATCAGCGCTTTATTGATTCCCCGCGCCTGATCCAGCTGACAGATCGTCCCTTCCGGCGTAGAGCCCATCACCGGCTTGATTTTCAGCGCTGTCGCCACAAAGGCTTTCAGATTGGAAAGACGTCCGTTCTTTCTGAGCGTCTCAAGATTTTCCAGCACGAAATACGTATTCTGCCCGGAAATATACTGCTCCACAGTGTCAACCAGCTGCCCGAAAGGCATCCCCTCTTTTTCACACTCTGCGATTTTTCTTACGATCAGGGTTTCTCCCACAGAAGCGCTTCTGGAATTAAACACATGGATTTTCTTTGTCCCATCCTGTTCCATCGCCAGACTTCTGCCCAGCATCGCGCTGTTATAGGAGCCGCTCAGCTCGGAGGAGAGCGTCACCGCATACTGATGATCCTCTTCTCCCTCAAAAGCTTTCTGATACACTTCCGGGGACGGACATGCAGATTTGGGGCATTCCGGACAGGCCGCAACCTTTGCCAGAAAACTTTTCTGATCAAATGTCTCATCATCGACAATCGTCTCTCCGCCAACCTCAAGGGTCAGGGACGCGGTCTCAATTCCCGGATCTCTCCTCATCTCCTCCGTCAGTTCGCAGCAACTGTCTGCAATAATATGATAGGACATAACTCATACCTCCAAAATCTCTCGATCTTCTATCCATATCTTTCGCACAGCCAGATAGCCGTGTCAACATCTCATCATCTGGTTTTAATAACTACATTCTATGATAGCATACTCTTACTGCCAATGCAAAACATTTTTGCTGTCTTTTTTTCTTTTTTTGAGGTATACTAATTATATCGAACACGAAACGGAACCGCCCCGTCTGCATGTTCTGACCGTATCATCGGAAAGCAGGCAGGCCATTTTGTACATATTATACAGAAAGCTTCCTGTATAATTTAAATCAAGGAGTTGACCAAAGAAAATACCTCAAGTAAATTTAGATTATTACTGACCTGGCGAGTTGGTAAAATCTAAAAATACAAGAGGTATCTGAAATGAATAGTAAAAC
>DWWU01000037.1 GCA_019119555.1 Candidatus Fusicatenibacter intestinigallinarum
ATACTTCTGATCTGTGTTCCGCTGATCCCGGTTTCCATTGTTGCGGTTCAGAAATTTGCGAAAAAACTTCTGAACAGATACTGGGGAATCTATACCGGTCTGGGGGACAGCTTCCTGGAAAATCTGCAGGGACTCACGACGCTGAAGATTTATCAGGCGGACGGACAGAAAGCGCAGGAGATGGACCGGGAAGCCGAACAGTTCCGGAAGATCACGATGAAGGTGCTGACCATGCAGCTGAATTCCATCAGCGTGATGGATATTGTCGCTTACGGCGGTGCGGCGGCGGGGATGATCGTGGCGGTCGGCGAGTACCTGTCCGGCAGACTTACGTTTGCCGGCGCGCTGACGATGCTTCTGCTTGCCTCGGAATTTTTTATTCCCCTTCGCCTGCTGGGATCGTTTTTTCATATTGCAATGAATGGAATGGCTGCCAGCGACAAGATTTTCCGGCTTCTGGATCTGCCGGAACCGGAAAGAGGAGTGAAGGCGACGGAAGGAGCGCAGCTGAAGGTGATGTTTGAGAACGTAGGATTTTCTTACGAGGAGAACAGGGAGATCCTGAAACATGTATCCCTGGAACTCCCTGCCGGATCGCTGGTCTCTCTGGTGGGAGAATCCGGATGCGGCAAGAGTACGGTTGCCGCGGTACTGACAGGAAGAAACAGAGGGTATCAGGGAAGCGTCTGTCTTGGCGGCGTTGAGCTGTCGGAGATTTCCGAGGCGGCGCTGATGCGTTCCGTGACCCGGGTGGCGCATAACAGTTACCTGTTCAAGGGAACGGTGGAGGAGAATCTTCGGATGGGCTGTCCGGATGCCGGACGGGAAGAAATGATTGCTGTGCTGAAAAAGGTGAATCTCTGGGGCTTCCTGCAGGAACAGGAGGGACTGGAGACGAGGCTTCAGGAGCGGGGCAGCAACCTTTCGGGCGGACAGTGCCAGCGTCTGGCGCTTGCCCGGGCGCTGCTTCATGATACGCCGGTTTATATCTTTGACGAGGCTACCTCCAACATCGATGTGGAGAGCGAGGAGATGATCATGGAGGTGATCCGGGATCTGGCGAAGACCAGAACCGTACTTCTGATCTCCCACCGGCTGGCCAATGTGGTGACGTCCGGGTGCATTTATATGATGGTCAGAGGAGAAATCGTGGAATCCGGTACCCACGAAGAGCTGATGAGCCGGAACGGAAAATACCGGAAGCTGTTTGACAGCCAGCGTCAGCTGGAGGATTACGGAAGCAGAAAGAGAGCGGAGCAGGACGGAAACCGTGGCCGGCAGGACAGCGCCGCTCCGGGAGCAGAAAGGAGGAAAGCGGAATGAAGAGAAGAAACGGAATTCAGATTATGGGAAGTCTGATCGGCCTGGTACGGCCGCTGATTCATATCATGGCAGCTGCCGTTGTGATGGGAGTGATTGGATATCTGTGTGCGATTTTTCTGACGATTCTTGCGGGAAGCGTACTGGTGCGGGAACTGCTGTCCCGGTCGGGCGCGGTTCTGCAGGACGGTTTCCTGTACGCTTTTTCCTATAAAGAAATTCTTGCGGCACTGGTGATCCTTGCGGTCCTGCGGGGTGTGCTCCACTATATCGAGCAGTACTGCAATCACTTTATTGCCTTTAAGCTCCTGGCGATGATCCGGCATAAGGTGTTCGCGGCGCTGCGGAAACTCTGCCCGGCGAAGCTGGAAGGGAGAGACAGGGGCAACCTGATTTCAATTATCACGACAGATATTGAACTTCTGGAAGTCTTTTATGCCCATACGATTTCGCCTGTCGCAATCGCAGTCCTCACATCCCTGGCAATGGTATGCTTTATCGGAAGCTATCATCCGCTTCCGGGGATTCTGGCGCTGGCGGCCTACCTGATTGTGGGAGCGGCGCTTCCCCTGTGGAACGGAAAACGCGGCGGGACAAAAGGAATGGAATTCCGTATGGAATTCGGAGATCTGAACAGCTTTGTGCTGGATTCTCTGCGAGGTCTGGATGAGACCATTCAATATGGCCAGGGAGAGCAGCGAAAAGAACAGATGAGCCGCCGTTCCCGCAGCCTGGGAGAACTGCAGAAAGATCTGAGCAAAATGGAAGCCTCCCAGAGAGCGCTGACGAATCTTGTGATTCTGGTCTCTTCTTTTGCAATGCTGTTTCTGGCGCTGCATCTGTACCGGAGCGGACAGACCGGTTTTGACACAGTGGTGATCTGCACGATTGCGATGATGGGCTCCTTCGGGCCGGTGGTGGCGCTTTCCAGTCTTTCCAACAACCTGAATCAGACACTGGCCAGCGGCGAGCGTGTCCTCTCGATTCTGGAGGAGGAGCCGCAGGTCCGCGAGGTGGAGGACGGAGTCTGCACGGAATTTTCAGGGGCTTCCTGCAGACATGTGGATTTTGCCTACGGGGAGGAAACGATTCTGAGAGACTATTCCATTGGATTTCAGCCGGGGCAGATTGCCGGCATTCACGGAAGCAGCGGATCCGGGAAATCCACGCTCCTGAAGCTGCTGATGCGGTTCTGGGACGTGCAGGGAGGCGCCGTGAAGATTTCGGGAGAGAATATCCGGAAGATCTGTACCGGGAACCTGCGGGATATGGAGTCCTACGTCACGCAGGAAACGTATCTTTTCCATGACTCCATTGCAAACAACATTGCGGTGGGAAGACCGGGCGCATCCAGGGAGGAGATTATGGAGGCGGCAAAAAAGGCGTCGATTCATGATTTTATTCTTTCTCTGCCGGACGGATATGATACAAAGGTGGGGGAACTGGGAGATACGCTTTCCGGGGGAGAGCGCCAGAGAATCGGAATCGCCCGGGCATTTCTTCACGATGCGCCGTTTCTGCTGCTGGACGAGCCTACCAGCAATCTGGATTCTCTCAGTGAGGGGATCATTCTGCGGTCGCTGAATGAGACATGCCGGGAAAAGACGGTTGTGCTGGTTTCTCATCGGGCATCCACGATGGGCATCGCAGATGTGGTTTATGAGATGGAAAACGGAAGGATTTCATAACAAAGAGTTCCGCTCGCAGAACTCTCGCGCCGAGAGCGGTCGCTTTGGCGACAGATTTCTGCTTCGCGCGAGTGCGCACCCGCGGAGCGTTTTCATATAACAGGGAATGCAGTTTCCTGTTATATTCGTTTCGCCATAGGCCGGATACTTGCGGACTCTGCGTTATGATTTCAGACGCTTTCCGGCAGAACTGCCGAAAAATCAGTGGGAATTTTGTAGGTTTTCACAAAATTCCCATTTTTGCATTCTCGGGATTGACATAGTTTAAGAAATAAACTATTCTGTAGAAAACCTGTTGGTTTAACGTTAAATATAAAAGAAAGGCTGGAAAGAAAGTCAGGAAGGAGGAAACAATGAAAGTGAAAAATCCGCTTCTGTGTGTGGATATGCCGGACCCGGATCTTCTCCGGGTGGGAGACGTCTGGTATATGGTCTCCACAACCATGTTTTATCTGCCGGGGGGACCGGTTCTGCGGTCGGAAGACCTGTATCACTGGGAAATTGTCTCTTATATTTTTGAAGAACTGGAGGACAACGAAGCTTATCGACTGCAGAATGGGAAGAACGCCTACGGATGCGGTCAGTGGGCGACCAGCCTCACCTGGAAGGATGGCTGGTATCATGCCTGCTTTGTGTGCAACGATCTGAACCGGACGTAT
This sequence comes from Candidatus Fusicatenibacter intestinigallinarum, assembly GCA_019119555.1. Taxonomy (GTDB): domain Bacteria; phylum Bacillota; class Clostridia; order Lachnospirales; family Lachnospiraceae; genus Fusicatenibacter; species Fusicatenibacter intestinigallinarum. The sequence continues at coordinate 3,668 of DWWU01000037.1, forward strand.
TTCTGCCGCACGAGAGAGGTCGAACAGAGCGGATGGGAGAAAACCTGGGTGGAGGGAATCTATCATGATATGTCCTTTCTGTTCTGGGAAGGACGATCGTGGATTGTTTACGGAAACGGGGAACTCCGGATTGCAGAGCTGCAGGAGGATCTGATGGGAGTGAAGCAGGGAACAGACCGGCTGCTTCTTGAAACCCCGTCGGAGGGATTGAGGCTGCGCTGTGAGGGATGCAGAGCTTATGTGAGAAACGGTTATCTGTATCTTCTGCTGATCGACTGGCCAGAGGAGGGCGTCGACGGCGGAAGAAGGAGAGAAATCTGCTATCGGAGCAGGAGCCTAGACGGACCGTTCGAACGCCGGGTGCTGCTGAACGACGATGCCGGGCGCCGGGGCTGCGGAGTCGCCCAGGGAGCCCTGACCGATACCCCGTCCGGTGAATGGTACGCGATGATGTTTCAGGACCGGGGAGCAGTCGGACGGATCCCTTATCTGATGCCGGTGCGGTGGGAGGACGACTGGCCGGTGCTTGGGGAAAACGGAAAAGTACCTCTGGAGTGGGAGATGCCTTCCGGAAAAGATGCGGGAAAGAGGGATGGTGGAAGTGTGGAGGAGCTGGTAATTTCAGACAGCTTTGACCATTCGGAAAACCGTCTGGCGCTGCAGTGGCAGTGGAATCACAGTGCAGATCCGGAAGCATGGTCTTTTACAGAGCGGCCCGGCTGTCTGCGGATAAAAAATCTTCAGACGGCGTCCGGCCTTCTGGATGCAAGAAACACACTGACCCAGAGAACCGGGGAACCTTTTTCTGCGTTTGCGGTGAAACTGGACGGTTCCGGCCTGAAAGACGGAGACTTTGCGGGAATGTGCGCGCTGCAGGGATTTTACGGACAGATCGGTCTGGCGAAGGAGAACGGCATCTGGTATCTGCAGACTGTCGTGAAGGATGCCGACGGTTCTGTGCGCTGCGAGCGAATCCCAGCAGAGGAAAAACGGATCTGGCTGAAAACAGAGTTTTACTATTCGGAACAGAGAGAGGAAGCGTCCTTCTTTTTCAGCAGCGATGGGGAAAACTGGACGCCGTTTGGAAACCCTGTGAAACTGAAATTCACACTGGATATTTTTATGGGATGCCGGGTCGGTCTGTTCAGCTACGGAACGGTTCAGACCGGCGGATTTGCCGATTTCAGAGAATTCAGGCGGATCTGCGGCGGATGATTTCCGGATGACTTCCCGTGCTGCCTGTGCCTGCAGAGAGGCTGCAGCGGTACGGGAGAAGGCAATTGCCGTTCAGACGGCGGAACGGACACTGAATGAAAAGAGAAAAAGGGGAAAAAGGCAAATGGAAAAAAAGAGATACAAGATAGAAGAGGGCGCTGAGCTCCCGTTTCAGAATCATGTGGATTTCTGCATCGGTACCGGGCGCATGGGACTGGCGCTGCAGCGGGAATACCAGGAACAGTTGGCTCTGGTACAGGAGGAGATCGGTTTTCAGCACATCCGGGGCCATGGGCTGTTCTGTGACGACATGGCGATCTATCAGGAACTGATCAGGGAGGATGGAACGGTTCGCGCGGAATACAACTTCACTTATCTGGATCTGGTGATGGACAGTTATCGGCGGCTGGGGCTGAAACCATTTCTGGAGCTGGGATTTATGCCGGAGAAACTGGCCAGCGGAACCCAGACGGTCTTTTACTGGAAGGGAAATGTGACGCCGCCGAAGGACTATGACGGGTGGTGCGCGCTTGTACAGGCAACGCTGCGACATCTGATGGAGAGATACGGCGTCGGAGAGGTGGTCACATGGCCGGTAGAGGTGTGGAATGAACCGAATCTGCCCGGATTCTGGAAGGACGCGGATATGCAGGAGTATTTTCACCTGTTTGAGCGGACATTTGCCGCGGTAAAAGAAGTGGACGGGCGGTTCCGGGTCGGCGGGCCGGCAGTCTGCGGCGGAACGGATGAAATCTGGATCCGGGCGTTTCTGGAGTTCTGCAGGGACAGAAAGATCCCGGTGGATTTTGTCACAAGACATCATTATACGACGGAGGTGCCGGAGGAGTCCGGACACTATGGCTATATGAAACTGATGAGACCGGAGGATGGATTTGCCAATCTCCGGACGACCAGGGAGATTATCGACAGTTTTGAGGAATATCGTGGACTGGAGATTCATATCACAGAGTTCAATACCTCTTATATCCCGAATGCGCCGATTCATGACACCAACCGGAACGCTGCCTATATCGCTCATCAGCTTTCAAGGCTGGGAGAGTTCGGGGAATCCTATTCTTACTGGACCTTCGGAGATATATTTGAGGAAAAGGGAGTACCGTTTACGCCGTTTCACGGAGGGTTCGGCCTGGTGGCCAACGGATGCATTCCGAAACCTACGTTCTGGGTATTTCAGTTTTTCAAGCAGCTGAAGGGAACCTGTGTGCACCGGTCAGAGGAAGCGGTGATCGTAAAGACAGAAGAGGGAACTTACCGGGGAATCGCCTGGCTGGAGAGTCTGGAGCGAAGCGGGAAAGAGCTGGAACTTTGCTTTGAACTGCCTGCGGACAGAGAGAGCTACAGTGTGCTGACAAGGACCGTGGATGAGGAAACCTGCAATCCCCTTGCTCTGTGGCATGGAATGGGAGAACCCGCCAGCCTGAGCGACAGGCAGAAAAAGCTTCTCCGGGAAGCGGCGGTGCCTGCCGTGCATGCGGAAATGCAGGCGGCGGAAGACGGAATGCTTCTGCTGTCCATCCGCCTGAAAGAATATGGTGTGATCTGGTTTGAGGCATCCCCGGCCAGACTGTGTCCGGACCGGGGATACGACTATGAGAGAGTGATATAATGTTCAGAAATATTTAATGTGTTTTTCCTTCGGAATCGTCTGTACCGGCGTCGGACGGTTCCGGCGCTTCGGCGGTCTGACCGGAGGGAGCAGCAGAGCTTCCCCCGGCATGGGCCGCCTTTTTTTCGGCCCGGCGCACGTCATCGCTGATCAGCTGATAAACTGCGGCAGCCAGTGGAACGCCCACCAGCATGCCGGGGATGCCGGCCAGTCCGCCGCCGATGGTGACGGCTGCGATCACCCAGATGCCAGGGAGACCGATGGAGGAACCGACTGTTTTCGGATAGATCAGGTTGCCTTCCAGCTGCTGCAGGACAATGATAAAGACCAGAAATCCCAATGCCTGGAGAGGACTTTCCGTGAAGATCATAAACGCACCGACAGCTGCGCCCAGATACGCGCCGAGAATCGGAATCAGCGCGGTGGCGGCAATGGTAGCGCCCACCATCAGGGCATAGGGGAAACGGAAGATCCACATACCGACAGTACAGAGGACGCCGAGAATCAGCGCCTCCAGGCACTGGCCGATGATGAAATTCTGAAATTTCACGTTAAAAATTTTCAGCACATATCCAAGCCGGAACGTAAACGCAGAGCCCATGTATCGCCGGCAGAGCCTTTTCAGCTGACGGATGAGCTTTTCCTTTCCGAACAGCAGGTAGAGGGCAAAGATCACTGCAAATACAGTATCCATCGCGATGCCAGCCAGAGAGCCGAAGACGCTGACTGCAGATCCGAGAATTCCGGTGACTCCCTGGAGAACGAGATTTATCACCCGCTGTACTGTTTCGCGGATATCCAGTTCCTGCCCGAGGTACTGACTGATGAAAGAAGGAAGCGCATCCGGATTTTCCGTCAGCCAGGTCTGCGCCTGCTGAAGATAACCGATCGCCTCCTGGATAATCAGAGCAAGAGCGTTGATCAGTTCCGGGATTACCATCCGGATAATAAAAGCCGCCGCCAGAAGAATCAGAATGACGGACAGAAGCAGGCAGACCGGCCGGCGGCTTTTGCGGATGTATTTATTTTCACTGTTTGGAAAATAATGTTTTTCAAACTTTTTCATCGGGATGTTCAGCGTAAATGCGATTGCTGCTCCCGCAAGCAGGGGAAGGATGACTCCCCAGAGTTTTCCCAGCGCGGCGATCAGAATATCGAAATATCGTATCCCGAGGATCAGCAGCGCGGCGAGAACGAAAATCTGCAGGATGCGTGGTTCCGGTTTTTTGGGTTTCATAATATTCCTCCCATCAGGTAAAGTCTGGAACCATTATAGCCTATTACAGAAGGAAACACAAGGAAGCAATTCAAAGACACCGCAGGCATGATACATTCATACGCTCTGTGCAGTGAATGTGCAGACCTGATGGAACTGTGATTATAGCAGTTCAGCTGGCAGTGATATATTTACAGAAATCTTACAATGTTCAGAAAATAATTCCGGGTGCATTCCTTTTATGATAAAATAAGGAAAACAATGTTTTTCCGGCGGCGGAGAAATGGTCGAAGGAGGAGTGTATATGAAATACCGGAAATTGCCGGGAAACTGACGGTCAGAGCGAACGCCTATATCCAGTGCGGACACTGCGAGCGGCGATGTCTGTTTCAGGTAAAGCAGATGCAGAGAATGCAGACGATCCGGGGAAGCATTCCGCTCCGAACAGGAAAAAAATGCAGAAGAGGGAGCTGAGAGATGAGCACAGAGGGAAAAGTGAGTTCCGGACAGAAGGAAAAGCTGCAGACGCTGCTGCAGGCGGCAGCGTCCGCCAGTGATATGGATCAGGGACGTCAGGAAACTTCCGGTTTTCTGTATCAGGAATTTTCTCTTGAGACACAGAGAGGACGGAACTTTTACGCAGAGCTGGAGGATTCCGTTCTTCTGGAACTGCTGCGGGAGAGAGCCAGGGAGCTGGACCATTCCCCGTCTCAGAAGGAAGTATTCTGGGTGCTGAGGGAATACATCCGGAAAAGATTCCGCAGATGGCCTTATGCGCTGGAAGCGGCCGGACTGAAACGGTCTTCCGGTTCTGGCGGCAGATCCTGGAGCGAGATGGAGGAGGAAAAGAAGAGGTATCGGGTTCTGATGGGAATGCTCCGGCAGAAGGCAAAGGAGCTGTGCCGGATTCCCCATCCTTCGGACGTGCCGGAACTGTGTGCGGAACTGAAAAAATATGAGAAAGACTGGAGCGTTATCGTGCAGGCCGCCGGTCTGGATGCGGAGTTTTTCGGGAAGAACGCGGTCTATCTGGTGGAGAATCTGGATGAGACGTCCGAAAGGTATCTCCGGGAGATCCGGAGGAAGGCGGAGGAGACAGGAAGACCTCCGAGAAAGAGCGAGGTACCCCGGGAAGTGCAGGAAACGCTGATTGCAAGCTGTAAAAGCTGGAGAAACGCTCTGTACCAGGTGGGACTGGAGCCGGTGGCGAGAATCCGGCCGTTTTCTTCCACGCATATTGATTACCGGCAGGTGTCCGGCTCCCGGAATCACAGCCAGGCGCTGTATGATTGTTGCTACCTCCTGGTAAATCCCGATGAGACGACAGTTAGAGATCTGCAGAAACTGCAGGAAATCCGCGAAACGCTGGGAAGAGATCCTGAAAAGAAGGAGGTCCCGAAGGAACTGTGGAAACGGCTTCAGAAAGTCTGTGGTTCCTGGACGAACGTGTTGTATCAGTTAAAGCACAGACCTGGCTGAACGGCAACAGGGATGTATATAGCAGTTCCGCCTGCTGAACGATTACCTTGCAATTTTCTCTTGACAAAGTATTCTCTGTCCACTAATATGTATTCATAATGTGCGCGACACAAAAACAAAAGTATGTCCAGGAGGAACAAAATATGTATTCATTAGAGGAAGTAAGGGCAGTCGACCCGGAAATTGCGGATCTGATTGTCAAGGAGCAGGAGCGCCAGAACAGCCACATCGAACTGATCGCGTCCGAAAACTGGGTGTCCAAAGCTGTAATGGCGGCGATGGGAAGCGTGCTGACCAATAAATATGCGGAAGGATATCCGGGAAAGCGTTATTACGGCGGATGCCAGTGGGTGGATGAAGTGGAGACACTTGCCATCGAACGTGCAAAGAAAATTTTTGGCTGCACGTACGCAAATGTTCAGCCCCATTCCGGCGCCCAGGCAAATATGGCAGTCTTTTTTGCACTGCTGCAGCCGGGAGACACGGTGATGGGAATGAATCTGGCCCATGGCGGGCATCTGACCCATGGAAGTCCGGCAAATATGTCCGGCGCATATTTCAGAATTGTTCCTTATGGAGTGAATGAAGACGGTGTGATCGATTATGACGAAGTGGAGCGTCTGGCGAAAGAAAGCCGGCCGAAACTGATTGTGGCCGGAGCCAGCGCCTATGCGAGAATCATTGATTTCAAACGCTTTCGCGAGATTGCCGATGAGGTAGGCGCTTACCTGATGGTAGATATGGCGCATATTGCAGGTCTGGTGGCGTCCGGACAGCATCCGAGTCCGATTCCCTATGCCCATGTGACGACGACCACGACACATAAGACACTGCGCGGCCCCAGAGGCGGCCTGATCCTTTCCAGCGAGGAATTTGCAAAAGAACACAAGCTGAACAAGGCGGTTTTCCCGGGCATCCAGGGCGGTCCGCTGATGCATGTGATCGCGGCAAAGGCGGTGTGCTTCAAAGAAGTACTCGGCGACGAGTTTAAGGAATATGGAAAGAATGTCGTTGAAAATGCGCAGGCGCTCTGCGCGGGGCTTATGAAACGAGGCGTCCGGATCGTATCCGGAGGGACGGACAATCACCTGATGCTGGTAGATCTGGCGGCGATGGGGAAAACCGGAAAAGAGGTAGAGCTTCTGCTTGACAGCGTAAATATCACAGCAAATAAAAATGCGATCCCCAACGATCCGCAGTCTCCGTTTGTGACCAGCGGTCTGCGTCTTGGCACCCCGGCGGTGACGGCGCGGGGAATGAAGACGGAAGACATGGATGTGATTGCCGAGGCCATCGCTCTGATGCTGGAAGACGCGGAGAACAACAGAGAAAGAGCGCTGGAGCTTGTGAAAAGCCTGACGGACAAATATCCGCTGAACGACTGAAAAAGAAACTCAGATTTGATTTCCGCGAGCAACGAGCCAGGCGGAGGTGCCTGTATGTCCATCTGGCAGTGCTGTGTTTTTGACTTGCCGCTGTGTCGGTCAGAGATCTTTTACCATCTGAATATGGGGACAGAATTCATCGAGATAGGACTCACCGACACAGCGGTAACCGTTTTTCTGATAAAAAGGAACCGCCTGTTCCTGGGCGGAGAGCAGAATTCTGCGGCCGCCTCTTCTTCGGATTTCCAGATCCAGAGTATGCATAATATAGCTTCCAAGATGACGGCCCCGGAATTCTTTGCGCACGGCAATTCTTCCGGCGACAAAGACGCCTTCCTCAGTATCCTGATAAAACCGGCATACGGCTGCCGGGATGTCTTTCTCATAAAAAACAATATGTTCTGCCGTGCGGTCCGTCTCATCAAATTCATTGGAAAATCCTTGTTCCTCCACAAAAACTTCTCTGCGGATGTCCTCCGCGTCCCTGGTGAGCGCTGAAATTCTGTATTCCATGAAAAAATCCTCCTGCTTTATTTTCAGAATGATACGGTTCAAGATTTCCTGAAAGATAATACAAAGCGGCAGTTCCGCTGCCTGAACTGTTATAACACAAAAAGTGAAAAAAGACAACGGTTTGACAGGAAAACAGAGCTTGTATTACAATAGGAGAACCACCCGCATTGTTGCGGCAGAAAAGTATGTGAGGAGGGATTTGAATGAAACTGATCTGGAACAGGTTCCGCGATGCGGCGGGCAGATTTCCGAAGCAGTTCACAGTCTCCATGCTGCTGGCATTGCTGCTGGCGCTGATGAACGCGCTGGTTCCGTGGGGGCTGCGGCAGTATCTGCAGAAAGTGACGGATGAAAACACTCACCAGGTGATTCTTGCAGGAATTGTGTGCTTTGCGGTGTATTTTCTGATCAGAATCCTGGTAACGATCAGCTGGACGATTTCGCTGGACCGGTTCGGAGGCAGGTATATTGAGAGTGTGACGCTGTCTCTGGAGCGTGCCATGGCAGAAACTTCTTATGATCAGATCGAGCGGATGCAGCCGGGGGTGCTGCGGAATATCATGTATACCGATGTGCTGAATATTTTCCGCACAGTGGGAAATTTTGTTCCGTCCTCCCTTGGAGCGCTGGCAGTGATGGCAGCTTCTCTGGTCATTTCTTTTCTCTATGAAGTGAAGATGACTCTGTTTATCTGCGCCTCCATCCTGATTGGGCTGCTGCTCTCCTGGTGCAGCAGAAAAGTGCTGACCCATACGGCGGGACAGACCAATGCCATGCTGAAGAAGCATGATCAGTGGTGTACGCAGTTTGTGGATATGCTGCCGCAGATCCAGCAGAATCCTGTTCTGGAATACTACACAGAACGTACCTCGGAGAACCTGCATCGCTTTATCGACACCTCGATCCATGAGGATAGGAAAACGGTGTTCTGGACAGGGTTGGTAAACGGATACAACTCTCTGTTTTCTATTTTGCTTTCCGCTGTGCTTGCGATTCCTGTGGCGGGCAATTCTGTCTCAAATCTGGTATTTTTCACAATGATTTCCAACCTGGTTCTGGAGCAGGCGCAGACGGTGGAACAGGATTTTCAGCTGATTGTGAAAAACCTGGTAAGCTTTCGCAATGTGGAACGGGTGATGAATCTTCCGCGGACGGGAGGAGACGCGCCGGTTCCGGATATCCGTCAGGTGAGCTTTGACCATGTTTCCTTTTCCTACACGGGACAGGTCAAAGCGGCGGACGATATCTGCTGCAGATTCGTCAGCGGCGATGCAGTGCTGCTGAAGGGAGGAAACGGCAGCGGAAAATCTACGTTTCTTAAACTTCTCACCGGCGCATACGTTCCGTCGGAGGGAGCCATATGGATCAATGACCGGCCGCTTTCCGATTACCGGCGCGCGGACCTCAACCGGAAAATTCTGTATATCAGCCAGGAAGAAAAATGCCTGGATGAAACCTTCCGCACGTATCTGGAACTTGTGACGGCGGAGCATATTCCGGAGGAACGCTTCCGGGACCTGCTGCGCTTTGTGGAGCTGTCGGACGACGATCGGAAAATCAGCGGAAACGGCGCTTCCCTGTCCGTGGGACAGAGAAAAAAGCTTCTTGCAATGAAACTTTTTCTCCGCTTCCGTGAGGCGGATCTGATTATTCTGGACGAGCTTACTGCCGGACTGGACGCAAGGACGACAGAGAAGGTTTACGGAGAACTGTTTCAGCTGGCCAGGGAGCAGGGAAAGATTCTGCTTCTTGTGGACCATAATCCGCCGGATCTTCTGCATTTTACCGGTACGCTGGAATTTCAGGAAGGAAAACTGACGGCAAAGACAACCGGCGGGAATGCCGGTTAAGCGGGAAAATGGAGGAAGGGCCGATGCTCTGCACCGACCCTGTGAAAAAGAAGATTTATAAAAAAGTTAGGTGTTTATTAGGCGAGGACAAACAACCAGACATCCGAAGATGAATCATTGCCGCCCTCTTGTTTACATGGTTCAGTATACGGGAGAAATGTGTGCAAAGTGTGTACAGACCTTAAAGGTTTTATAAAGAGAATCTGAAAGTTTTCATAACTGTTCCACCGTTTTTCCTGTCGAAACGACAGAAGTGCTTGCAAATAAGCAGAAAAAAAGATACAATAATAGGAAATCAAAAAGAAAGCACGGAGGGTTTCTATTCATGGAACTGTTGAAAGAGAGAATCCGAAAGGACGGAAAAGTCAAGGAAGGGAATGTACTGAAAGTAGACAGCTTTCTGAATCATCAGATGGATATTCACCTGTTTCAGGAAATCGGAAAGGAATTTCAGAAACGTTTTCAGGGCGAGGAGATCAACAAAATCCTCACGATAGAGGCGTCGGGAATCGGTATTGCCTGTATTGTCGCAGAGTCCTTTGACGTGCCTGTGGTTTTTGCAAAAAAGACCCAGACGAAAAATATTGCCGGAGATACCTGGACGACGAAGGTGGAGTCCTTTACCCATGGAAGGGTATACGACATTATCGTATCCAAAGAGTTTCTCGGAAAAGGAGATAAGGTACTGATCATCGACGACTTTATGGCAAACGGAAAAGCCCTGGAAGGTCTTTCGGATCTGGTGACAATGTCCGGAGCCGAACTGGTGGGAGCCGGCATTGTGATTGAAAAGGGATTTCAGCCGGGGGGAGACGAGCTCCGCCGCAGGGGAATCCATGTAGAATCTCTTGCAATCATTGAATCCATGGATGACAAAACCGGAGAGATCGTTTTCCGGGAAGAATGACTGGAAAATCCGTTGCATACAGAACAGATGATATGATGTGGTTCGCATGAAAACATAGCACCTGTGGGCGTTCCGATGGAAGAAAAACAGCAGAAACCGGGGAGGCGCCGGAGAAATTTATCCGGCGCCTCCCCGGTTTCTGCGCCCTGATACGTTTTTCCTTTCCGGACGGGTATCAGGCTGCAGACCGTTGAACGTACCAGGGAGAAATCAGAAATGCAGAAAAAGCCACCTCAAGAGAAATCAAGCCATCTCAGGAGACGTATAAGGGGCAAGTTCCAGACGTACAAAATATCCCCGGTCATGATGACAGCTGGGGCAGACCTCAGGAACAGTTGTTCCCCGATAGATATGGCCGCAGGCCAGACACATCCATGAGGTCTCCACATCGGAGACAAACAGCTTTTTCTGTTCCAGAAGATCTGCAAACAGACCGAAACGCTCTCCGTGGATTTTTTCCACTGCACCGACCATATGGAAGGAAGAGGCAACCGCCTGGAATCCCTCCTGGCGGGCAGTCTCCTCAAACGACTTATAGACGTCGTCATGTTCCTCAAACTCATTGTGCTGCGCACTGCGAAGAAGCTGCGCCACATCATTGGACAGATCTACCGGATAGGTTCCGTCGATGGCAATTGTGGTTCCCGCCAGCGAGGCAAGATGGTTGTAAAAAATCTCCGCATGTTCCCGCTCCTGATCTGCTGTGAAGCGGAAGACTGCCTCCACAACGGCAAGGCCGTTCTTTTTTGCGCAGGAAGCCGCGATTGTATAGCGGTTCCGCGCCTGGCTCTCTCCTGCAAACGCCCGCATCAAATTCTCTCTTGTTTTGCTTGTACTGAAATCTGTTGCCATAGTCACAAATCCTTTCTATATATGGAATACTGCCGCAATGCCGCCGGCCCTGGCCGGGTTTTGTCCTGTCCGGACGTTTTATCCCCGGCTCATTCATCCGCCGGCAGGCACCCGCTGTATCTAATATTCCCCTGAATTTCCAGAATATGCAAAAACTCCGGATATTTCTGTATCTTGCAGACCATAGTTCAGCCAGGTCTGCGCATCCGCCGCACAGAAGGTATGAAAACGCAGAGCCTGCAGGCATCGTTTGCTTTCTCTCCGATTTTGACACAGGAATCTCCGTATGGTACAATGATACCAGCGATTTCCATATGGAATTACGCGGCGCACCGCACACATTTTGTAACGGTTCGGAAAGAATGAACGGTTACCATTTTTCAGAGGAAGAGAGGAAGAACATATGACAGAGGTAACGCTGGGAAAAACCGGAATCACAGTCAACAAAAACGGCTTCGGAGCCCTTCCGATTCAGAGGATCAGCAAAGACGACGCCGTAAAACTTCTGCGCAGAGCCTATGAGGGCGGCATTCATTTTTTTGATACCGCAAGGGCTTACACAGACAGCGAAGAAAAGGTGGGAGCGGCGTTCTCTCATATGAGGGACAAGGTTTACATTTCCACCAAGACGGCGGCACAGAACGCAGAGCAGTTCTGGAAGGATCTGGAAACCAGCCTGACGAAGCTGAACACCGACTATATCGACCTGTATCAGTTCCATAATCCCGCATTCTGTCCAAAGCCGGACGACGGGACAGGCTTGTATGAGGCGATGCTGGAGGCAAAAAAGCAGGGAAAAATCCGTCACATCGGAATTACCAATCACAGGCTGAAAGTTGCAGATGAAATCCTGGAATCCGGGCTCTATGAGACGCTGCAGTTCCCGTTCTGTTATCTGGCAACGGAACAGGATCTGAAGATTGTGGAGAAGTGCAGAGAAAAAGGAATGGGATTTCTGGCGATGAAAGCTTTGTCCGGCGGATTGATCACCAATTCTGCCGCGGCATATGTATATCTGGATCAGTTCGACCATGTGCTTCCGATCTGGGGCGTACAGAGAGAAAAGGAGCTGGACGAATTTCTGGAGTATGTAGTCTGTCCTCCGAAAATGACTCCGGAGCTGGAAGCGCTGATCGAGAAAGACAAAAAAGAGCTGTCCGGAAATTTCTGCCGCGGCTGCGGATACTGTATGCCGTGTCCGGCGGGAATTGAGATCAATACCTGCGCGCGTATGAGCCTGCTGATCCGCCGTGCGCCTTCCGCTGCCCAGCTTACGCCTCAGGCTCAGGAAATGATGAAAAAAATCGAGGGATGCCTCCACTGCGGAGCATGTATGAAGAAATGTCCGTATGGGCTGAATACGCCGAAGCTTCTGGAAGATAATTACAGAGATTATAAGGAAATTCTGGCGGGCAAGGAAATCTAAACGGAAAAAATGCTCGTGTCAACTGGCGAATTGGATAGATTGTAAGAGAATTCTTATTAATTTTGCTGAAAAAATTAAGAAAAGTGAAAATGTCGGGAAAAGAATTGACAGGAATTTATAAAATGTTTATAATTAGTACAGTTAAAAGGGAGTAGCTGCCATTTTAGATGGTTTTTCCTGCGTCATACCGGTTGGAAGGCGGAAGTGTGTATTTGAAATTGCAGGAATGGGCTTTCAAATACGTTCTGCACTGCAATCCGCAGAAAATTGAAACAGCGAGACTTTTCGTGCAGTTCGAGCGTTAAAGCCGCTGCACAAAAGTCTCTTTTTTCATAAGAGAATACCTGCGATTACCGTTCCGGCGGGAAGCCCGACGTGGGACAGGCGGGAAAAAGTATACAGCTGCAGTTCTTTTAAAATCTCAAAGAGAAGGAGTAAAGTATATGGAGTTTTTGATTGATGGCGTTATGGCTCTGACCTGGCAGCAGGTGGTTATGTATGCGGTTGGAGTTCTGCTGATCTGGCTCGCAATCAAGAAAGAGTATGAGCCGTCGCTGCTGCTGCCCATGGGCTTTGGCGCAATTCTGGTCAATCTGCCGGCATCCGGTGTTCTGGATCAGGTTCTTCAGGGAGGAATCGAGTCTCACGGTATTATTGCCTGGCTGTTTGAGGTGGGCATTGACGCTTCCGAGGCGATGCCGGTTCTTCTGTTTATCGGTATCGGCGCGATGATCGACTTTGGACCTCTTCTGTCCAACCCGGTTATGTTCCTGTTTGGCGCAGGCGCGCAGTTCGGTATTTTTGCAGCGATTCTGCTTGCTGCACTGCTTGGATTTGACCTGAAGGATGCTGCTTCTATCGGTATTATCGGTGCGGCGGATGGTCCGACCTCTATTCTGGTATCCCAGGTTCTGAAATCCAACTACATCGGACCGATTGCGGTGGCCGCGTATTCGTACATGGCTCTGGTTCCGATTATCCAGCCTGCGGCAATCAAACTGGTTACCACAAAGAAAGAACGTCAGATTCATATGGAATACAATCCGAAGAATGTCAGCCGTCAGATGCGTATTGCGTTCCCGATCGTTGTTACCATCATCGTCGGACTGGTTGCGCCAACTTCCGTAGCGCTGGTTGGTTTCCTGATGTTCGGTAACCTGATCCGTGAGTGCGGCGTTCTTGGAACCATGTCTGACACCGCGCAGAATAATCTGGCAAATCTGATCACACTGCTTCTGGGAATCACGATTTCCTTCAGTATGCAGGCGGAAAACTTCGTAACACTGCAGACAATCATGATCATGGTAATCGGTCTGTTCGCATTCATTATGGATACGATTGGCGGTGTTGTGTTTGCGAAGATCATCAACCTGTTCCTGAAGAAGAAGATCAACCCGATGATCGGCGGCGCCGGAATCTCCGCATTCCCGATGTCTTCCCGTGTTGTACAGAAAATCGCAATGCAGGAAGATCCGACCAACGTAATCCTGATGCATGCTGCAGGTGCAAACGTATCCGGTCAGATTGCATCCGTTATCGCGGGCGGTATGGTAATTAACCTTGTAACAAGTATGCTGTAAGGAGGAATGAATATGGATATGGCAACTGTACTGACTGCTCTGGAGATTATGTGGAAGGGCATGCTTGGAATTTTTGTGACAATTCTGATCATCATGATCTGTGTGTTTATCATGAGCAAGATCGGCGGAAAATAAGTCGTTACTTTTCTGCCTGATGATATAAAATGAGAAGAACAGAGAAGGGGCTTTTGTGCAGTCAGCTGCAGGGAAGCCCTTTCTCCGTTTTTTTTATAGAACAGGAAACTGCGTTTCCTGTTCTATAAAACGTTCCGCGGGATGCGCACTCGCGTGAAGCAGAAATCTGTCGCGAAAGCGACCGCGCTCGGCGCGAGAGTTCTGCGAGCGGAACTCTTTAAAAGATGAGAAAATGAAGTGTTTGGAGGGAAATTATGATTATCGAAGATATTGAATATAAATTGAAAGATGGAAGAATGGCTTTGATTCGCAGTCCCAAAGATGAGGATATTCAGGGCATGTTGGATTGCCTGCGCATTGCGGCAGGTGAGACGGATTATATTTTGCCTTATCCAGAGGAGTGCAGAAAGCATACCGTTGAAAGTGAAAAGGCTTTGTTTGACAGAGTGAACAAGGCGGATAATGAGGCGATGCTTATTTGTCTGGTGGAGGGAAAAGTAGCGGGAAACTGTCAGATTACCTGGAGCAACAAAATGAAAATCAGACATCGGGCAAGTATTGGCATTGTATTGTTAAGTGAATTCTGGAATCAGGGGATAGGAACAAGACTTTTTCAGGAGCTGATACGTATTGCGGAAGAAAATCCGAATTTAATGCAGCTTGAACTTGATTTCATAGAAGGAAATAACCGTGCGCGGGCATTATATGAAAAAATGGGCTTTCGAGTAACAGGTGTGAAGCCTGATGCAAATCGGTTAAAGGGCGGAACTTTGCTCAACGAGTATTCAATGATTCGTGAAATCAGGAGATAATGCTTTTCCCCAGGCATTATGTTTTCATACGGTCTGTGCAGTGAATGCACAGATCTGATTGAACGGCAGCTCCTTTTTGTCTGTCTTTTCTTGCATTCCTGTGGAAAGAACTGATATAATGGTGAGCAAGAGAAAAAAATACGAAAAAGGGAGGCGCGGAGCGAAAATGAGCAGACTAAGTATTATTACAGAAAATCAGGCTCAGACAACGATAGAGGGTCTTTACAAGGACCTGGAACGAAGAATCACTGCCAGCCCTCCGGGATTATGCCCGGTAGATCTGGCCAGTTCCTTTTTGAAAATGTGCCATGCACAGTCCTGCGGAAAGTGTGTTCCCTGCAGGGTAGGCCTGGGGCAGCTGGAAAAACTGATGGATTCTGTGCTGGATCACAAGGCGGATATGGATACAATCCGGGTGATCGAAAAGACCGCCCAGAGTATTTTCTATTCTGCCGACTGTGCGATCGGATACGAGGCGGCGCGTATGGTACTGAAAGCAGTCCGCGGATTTCGGGGGGATTTCGAGCAGCATATTAAAACCGGCCGGTGTTCCATGTCTCTGGATCAGCCGGTGCCCTGTGTGTCGCAGTGCCCCGCCGGCGTGGATATTCCCGGCTATGTGGCGCTGGTGAAGGAGGGAAGATATGCGGACGCTGTGCGTCTGATCCGGAAAGACAACCCGCTGCCTGCGGTTTGCGGATTGATCTGCGAGCATCCATGTGAGACGAGATGCCGCAGAACGATGATGGATGACCCGATCAATATCCGGGGTCTGAAACGTTTTGCCGTGGAACATGCGGGAGAGGTGCCGGTGCCGGAACCTGCGCCGTCCACGGGAAAACGGGTGGCGGTGATCGGCGGCGGCCCCGGCGGACTCAGCGCAGCGTATTACCTGGCTCTGATGGGGCACCATGTGACGATTTTCGAACAGAGAAAACAGCTGGGAGGTATGCTCCGATACGGAATCCCCAGCTACCGTCTTCCGAGAGAAGCGCTGGACCGGGAAATTCAACAGATCCTGAGTCTGGGAATTCAGGTACATACGGAAACCTGTGTTGGAAATCAGCCTTCCATTGCTGAGATCCGGGAGGAGTATGACGCGGTTTATCTTGCAATCGGCGCTCACATCGACAGAAAGATCGGAATCGAAGGTGAGGAAGCGCAGGGAGTCGTCTCAGCGGTGGAAATGCTACGGGGAATCGGGGACGGCGAGTTCCCGGATTATACAGGAAAAAGAATTACCGTGATTGGCGGCGGAAACGTCGCGATGGATGTGGCGCGCTCGGCGGTTCGGCTGGGAGCGGAGCGTGTACAGATTGTGTATCGCCGCCGGAAAGCGGATATGACAGCCCTTCCGGAAGAAGTGGACGGGGCGCTGGAAGAGGGATGTGAGCTTCTGGAACTTCACGCACCTCTGAGAATCGAGCAGGATGAAGAGGGAAAAGTCTGCGCGCTCTGGGCACAGCCCCAGGTGATCGGTCAGATTTCCAGAGGACGTCCGGCGCCATATGGAGCGGCGGTGGATCCGGTGCGGCTTCCCTGCGATCTGGTTCTTGTGGCGATCGGTCAGGGAATTGAGAGCCGGGAGTTTGAAAAGTATGGAATTCCGATCCGCCGGGGTGGAGCCATCGAGGCGATGGACTGGAGCGGAGTCCGCGACAGCGAAGGCGTGTTTGCGGGCGGCGACTGTGTGACGGGACCGGCTACCGTTATTCGGGCGATTGCCGCAGGCAAAGTGGCGGCGGCAAACATTGACGAGTATCTGGGCGGACATCACGTGATTTCCGTGGATGTGGAAATTCCGAAGGTACGGCTGGACGACCGTCCGGGCTGCGGAAGAATCAATATGAAGGAACGCAGCGCCGCAGAGCGAATCAAGGATTTCAAACTGATGGAATGTCCGATGACCCTGGAGGAGGCGCAGCAGGAAGCGGGACGCTGCCTGCGCTGTGACCATTTCGGATTCGGAGTTTTCAAAGGAGGCAGAGTGGAACGATGGTAAAGATTACGATCAACGGACAGAAAATCGAGACACAGGAAAACAATACGATTCTTCAGGCTGCCGCGTCCGCAGGGATCCGGATTCCGACGCTTTGCTATCTGAAGGATGTCAATGAGATCGGCGCCTGCCGTGTCTGTGCGGTGGAAGTGGAAGGCTATGCGAAGCTGGTTACCGCCTGCAACAATCAGGTGCAGGAAGGAATGGTGATTTACACCAACAGCCCTAAGGCGATGGAAGCCCGCAGAACGAACGTGGAACTTCTCCTTTCCCAGCATGACAGCAACTGTGCGGTCTGTATCCGCAGCGGCAACTGTTCGCTGCAGCGGCTGGCAAACGATCTGGGAATTCTGGAGCTTCCGTTTGAAAAAGAAGTGCCGGAAAGAGACTGGGACAGGGAGTTCCCGCTGCAGAGAAATGCCGCGAAATGCATCAAGTGCATGCGCTGTGTGCAGGTCTGTGACAAGATACAGGATCTCCACATCTGGGATGTGGCGAATACAGGTTCGCGCACGACGGTGGACGTGTCCGGAAACCGGAAAATTTCCGAGGCAGACTGTTCTCTGTGCGGACAGTGTGTGACCCACTGCCCGGTAGGGGCGCTGCATGAGCGGGACGACGTCGGTACGGTGCTGAACGCTCTGGCGGATGAGAAAAAGATCACAGTTGTGCAGATTGCGCCGTCGGTGCGCGCTGCCTGGGGCGAGGGCCTTGACCTGTCCAGGGAAAAGGCGACGGTGAAGCGGCTGGTGGCAGGACTGCGCCGGATTGGATTTGACTATATTTTTGACACGGATTTCTCCGCGGACCTGACCATTATGGAGGAAGGAAGCGAATTTCTTGAGCGGCTTTCCGGCGAAGAAGAACAGAAGTTTCCGATGTTTACATCCTGCTGTCCCGGATGGGTGCGCTTTCTGAAATCCCAGTATCCGGACATGGTGGATCAGCTTTCCAGTGCGAAATCACCGCAGCAGATGTTCGGAGCAGTGGCGAAGAGTTATTATGCGGAGCTGATGGGTGTGGACCCGTCGTCGATTTTCAGCGTGTCGATTATGCCCTGCCTGGCGAAAAAGCAGGAATGCGCTTATCCGACGATGAATGACGCAGGAGCAGGACAGGATGTGGATGTGGTTCTGACGACGCGGGAGGTGGACCGCCTGTTCCGTGCGGAGCAGATTCTGCCAGAGCTGCTGCCGGAAGAAGAGTTTGATCAGCCTCTGGGAACTGCGTCGGGGGCCGGCGTCATTTTCGGCGCGACGGGCGGTGTGATGGAGGCGGCTCTGCGCACAGCCTGCTGGCTGGCTACAGGAAAGAATCCGGATCCCGATGCGTTTGCTGCGGTGAGGGGAATGGAAGGATGGAAAGAGGCGTCCTTTGATCTCGCCGGAAGAACCCTCCATGTGGCAGTTGCCCATGGGCTGGGGAACGCAAGAAAACTTGTGGAGGCAGTTCGAAAGGGAGAGGTTTCCTACGATTTCGTGGAGGTTATGGCGTGTCCGGGCGGATGTGCCGGCGGAGGCGGGCAGCCGATCCATGACGGAATGGAGCTGGCGGACGTGAGAGGACAGGTACTGTATCGGCTGGATCAGAAGAATCCTCTGAGATTCTCCCATGAAAATCCTTCGGTGCAGGAATGCTACCGAAAGTATCTGGGTGCGCCCCTCTCTGAGAAGGCTCATCATCTGCTTCACACGGACCATCACGGGTGGAAGATGCCGGGCGAATCATGAGGGGAACCACTGTGCTGTCCCCCGCCGGGAACAGCGTCGGGACACATGGAAAAACGGAAGAAACAGTTGCAGTAAACACTGCATAAATTAGGATAAAACGCTGGCGGAGGACGAATATTTTCTGTCGGAGATTGCATTTCCTTTGCATTTTTCATTGACAAAGGAGAGTGAAGTTGCTAATATATTGCATAAGATGTTTTGCGATTACTATAGGAAAGTAGGTTTGATAGATGGAACAGCAGAGAATTTTATCATTACTGGTTGATAATACATCCGGAGTGCTGAGCCGTGTGGCGGGAATGTTCAGCCGCAGAGGCTATAACATTGACAGTCTTACAGTAGGTACGACGGCAGATCCGGCTTATTCCCGAATGACCGTTGTCTGTCACGGGGACGATCTGATTCTTGAACAGATCACAAAGCAGCTGGAAAAGCTGGTGGATGTAATTGACATCAAAGTGCTCAAACCCAATGAAAGCGTACACAGAGAGC
Organism: Candidatus Fusicatenibacter intestinigallinarum; assembly: GCA_019119555.1. GTDB lineage: Bacteria > Bacillota > Clostridia > Lachnospirales > Lachnospiraceae > Fusicatenibacter > Fusicatenibacter intestinigallinarum. The sequence continues at coordinate 22,886 of DWWU01000037.1, forward strand.
TTCTGCTGATCAAGGTCCGCGCGGATAAGGAAAAGCGCCGTGATCTGATTATGATTTCCGATGTGTTCCGTGCAAATATTGTGGATGTGGGAACGGAGAGCCTCATTATTGAACTGACCGGTTCCAAGTCAAAACTTTCAGGTTTCATGGAACTTCTGGGAGACTATGAGATTCTTGAACTGGCCCGCACGGGAATTACCGGACTTTCCAGAGGACTGCATGATGTGCGGTACCTGTAAGTATCTGTTTCCGTTCTGAGATATTCCGGGTTGCCCGGAGTGTCGGTTACCGTTTGCGGATCTGCGAATGGCAGCGATGATTCAGCCATTCAGTCAACGGAACGGTAACGTGTTGATTTACTTGGTTTGCTGGAGGGCATTTACATATTCAATCATGTGGGAAACGCCGCTGGGCGGCCGTCTGGAAAGAGACGATCAAAAAGACGGATCCCGATGTCCCCTGACAATATAATTTTATCTAAATGTGGAGGAAGTAACAATGGCAGCAAAGATTTATTACCAGGAAGATTGTAATCTGAGCCTTCTGGAGGGCAAGAAAATAGCGATTATCGGCTATGGCTCCCAGGGACATGCTCATGCGCTGAACCTGAAAGAGTCCGGCTGTGATGTGATCGTTGGTCTTTACGAGGGAAGCAAATCCTGGGCAAAGGCAGAGGCACAGGGTCTGAAGGTATATACCGCAGCAGAGGCTGCAAAGCAGGCAGATATCATCATGATTCTGATCAACGATGAGAAACAGGCGTCTCTGTATAAAAACGATATCGAGCCGAACCTGGAAGAAGGCAACATGCTGATGTTTGCACATGGCTTCAATATCCATTTCGGGCAGATCAAACCACCTGCAAATGTAGATGTCACGATGATTGCTCCGAAGGCGCCGGGCCATACAGTAAGAAGCGAGTATGTGGCAGGAAAAGGAACTCCTTGTCTGGTAGCTGTTGAGCAGGATTATACAGGAAAAGCTCTGGATCTGGCTCTGGCATATGCACAGGGAATCGGCGGAGCACGCGCAGGCGTTCTGGAGACAACCTTCCGCACCGAGACTGAGACAGACCTGTTCGGCGAGCAGGCAGTTCTGTGCGGCGGTGTATGCGCTCTGATGCAGGCTGGCTTCGAGACACTGTGCGAGGCAGGATATGATCCGAGAAATGCATATTTCGAGTGTATCCATGAGATGAAACTGATCGTAGACCTGATCTATGAGTCCGGTTTCGAGGGAATGAGATATTCCATCTCCAACACAGCAGAGTACGGCGATTATATCACAGGACCGAAGATCATTACAGAAGACACAAAGAAAGCAATGAAGAAGATCCTGTCCGACATTCAGGATGGTTCTTTCGCGAAGGATTTCCTGCTTGAGATGTCCGCAGGCGGACAGGCACATTTCCGTGCAATGAGAAAACTGGCTTCCGAGCATCCGTCAGAGAAAGTCGGCAAAGAGATCCGTAAGCTGTACAGCTGGAGCGATGAAAATAAACTGATCAATAACTGATATTCGGATGAACTTCCGCGCATATGAAATCCCCTCGCATGGCGACATGCGGGGGGATTTCGTATATGCAGAGGTTTCTGCAGAGTGCCGCGGAGATTTGCCGTGCGGCGCCTGCAGGGTTCCGCTGAAAGACTGCGGCAGATACCGGGTCAGGAAAACGGTGGAAACATCTGCAGAAAAGTGCGGATGGGCGGCAGATCCTGTTCCGGCTTGCGGCAGATGAAGCCGATTTCACGGGTCGGAATTTCAGGGCCCAGGGTAATTTCGGTGAGGAGGCCGGTTTCCAGCTCGTTTTGGACGAATTCACGGATGACGCAGGCGATGCCCAGACCGATTTTGGAGAACTCGATGAGCATATCCATAGTGCTGACTTCCAGAAATGTGTTCAGCTCAATGCCATGTTCTTTCAGCGCGGCGTCGATGTGCTGGCGGGTGATGTTGGCGTCGTCGGGGAGCATAAAGGTGGCGTTGGTTTTCAGGGTTTCTGTCAGGCTGTCGCTGCCCTCGCGGATCTGCAGGTTTTCCAGATAGGAACGGGTGCAGACAAAGGTGTCCTGAATTCTCTGGAGGGGCTGGTAGTGGCAGCTGAGCTTTCCTGCAGGGCGGCCGATCAGCCCCAGGTCGATCTGATGATTTTCCAGAAGTGCCATTGTCTGGTAGGAGGACTGACAGTGGATGGTAACTTTCACATGGGGATAGTTCTGGACGAATTTCTGGAGATAAGGGAGCAGGATGTACCTGCACAGAGTCGTGCTGACGCCGATGCGCAGCTGGGCGATCCCCAGAGAGTGACGCCGCTGAAGGGTCTGCTCCGCCAGATCGAGGGCGTGGAAAGCTTCCCGCACCTGTTCAAAAAGGAGGTTTCCGTCCTCGGTCAGCGTGACGCCGCGGGAGCTGCGGGTGAACAGAGTTACCTGGAGGGCATCCTCCAGACGGCGGATGGATTTGCTGATGGCGGGCTGGCTGATATAAAGTTCTTTGGCCGCCTGGGAAATGTTTCCGTGCAGAGCTGTCACGTAAAAGATATGGTAGAGGGAAAGATTCTGGTTCATAATAACCTCCCGTATGAATAAGAGCGTTGTCACCGTTCGGCCGGTTGGGCGGTTACGGTATCCGTCCATTGAAAATCGCTTCGCGATGGGACAGATGCCGTAATCATTCCAGTGAAAGAACCGCTGTGGAACGGCCAATATATAATTTCAAGTTATAGTAAATATTCTGAATATATATTATGATTATATCAGATTCTATGTTATAATAGCAATAGCCAAAAAGAAGCGAAGGAGGTTATGGCTATGGGCATGACTATGACACAGAAAATTCTGGCGGCGGCAGCCGGAATGGAGAAAGTGGAGGCTGGGCAGCTGATCGAGGCGAAGCTGGATCTGGTGCTGGGCAACGATATCACTTCTCCTGTTGCGATTCATGAGATGGATAAATTCAAACATCAGGAAGTCTTTGATAAGGACAAAATCGCACTGGTAATGGATCACTTTATCCCGAACAAGGATATCAAATCCGCGGAACACTGCAAATGTGTCCGTGAATTCGCCTGCCGTCATGAGATTACAAACTATTTCGATGTTGGAGAGATGGGAATCGAGCATGCGCTGCTTCCGGAAAAAGGACTTACGGTTGCGGGGGATGTGATCATCGGAGCGGATTCCCATACCTGTACCTACGGCGCGCTGGGTGCGTTTTCCACAGGCGTCGGCAGTACGGATATGGCAGCGGGAATGGCGACCGGAAAGGCGTGGTTCAAGGTTCCTTCGGCGATCAGGATCAATCTGATCGGAAAACCGTCCAAGTGGGTCAGCGGCAAGGATGTGATTCTGCATATCATCGGCGAAATCGGCGTGGACGGCGCACTGTACCAGTCGATGGAATTCACCGGAGAAGGCGTTGCGAATCTGACGATGGACGACCGGTTTACCATTGCGAATATGGCGATTGAGGCCGGGGGAAAGAACGGAATTTTTCCGGTGGATGACAAGGCGATTGCATACATGGAGGAACATTCCAAACGCCCGTACCGGATTTTTGAGGCGGATCCGGATGCGGTGTATGAGAGAGAGATTACGGTGGATCTCAGTCAGCTTCGTCCGACCGTCGCGTTTCCGCATCTCCCGGAAAACACAAAGACGATCGACGAGATTACGGAGGAAATCAAGGTGGATCAAGCGGTAATCGGTTCCTGCACCAACGGAAGAATCCAGGATCTGAGAGAGGCGGCTGAGATTCTGAAGGGACGCAAAGTGAAAAAAGGTCTCCGCTGCATCGTGATTCCGGCGACTCAGGCGGTGTATCTCCAGGCGATGGAAGAAGGCCTTCTGAAAATCTTTATTGAAGCGGGGGCGGTTGTCTCCACCCCGACCTGTGGTCCCTGCCTCGGCGGATATATGGGAATCCTTGCAGAGGGAGAGAGATGTATCTCCACCACAAACCGCAACTTTGTAGGCCGTATGGGTCATGTGAAATCAGAAGTATATCTGGCAAGCCCGGCAGTTGCAGCGGCCAGCGCTGTGACCGGAAAGATTTCCGCGCCGGAAGAACTGGGATTATAAGGAGGACGAGAAGATGAAGGTTCAGGGACATGTATTTAAATACGGAGACAATGTGGACACCGATGTCATTATTCCCGCGCGTTATCTGAACTCCTCGGATCCGGCGGAACTTGCGACGCACTGTATGGAGGATATCGACAAGGATTTTGTCAGCAAGGTTCAGAAAGGGGATCTGATCGTCGCAAATAAGAATTTCGGCTGCGGTTCCTCCAGAGAACATGCGCCGATGGCCATCAAGGCATCGGGAGTTTCCTGCGTGATTGCAGAGACGTTTGCGCGTATTTTCTACCGCAATGCGATCAATATCGGCCTTCCGATCATTGAATGCCCGGAAGCGGCGAAGGATATCAAGGCGGGAGACCGCGTGGAGGTGGATTTTGATACGGGAATTATCTACGATCACACAAAGGGAACGCAGTATCAGGGACAGGCGTTTCCGGAATTCATGCAGAAGATTATTCAGGCGGAGGGCCTGATCAACTATATTAACAGCCAGCAGTAAGCAGAAAACAGAGAAAAAAACAGCCGGAAACGGGAAACAGTGATACGGAGGAGCATTGCCGTATCCGCGGCATCCCCGTTTCCGGCTGCTTTTTATATAACGGGCAAATTTGTCGCTGAGGCGACCGCGCCCGGCGCGAGAGTTCCGCTCGCAGAACTCTTTGTTTGCGTATTGTACTCTTTTTATGCTTTTTAGAAAGATTTTCAGGAAGAATTCGTTATTAAATAAACAATAGTGGCGAAAACCGGGAAATGCATGCTATAATATTTTCATGTTATAAGGCGGAGTGTGCAAAATTATGCGATTTCAACGATATGACTGGAACGAATGGTTTTGCAGATCCTCTGTGCGGCGTGTGAGAACTGCCGGCAGCAGCGACAGCCGCCGAAATCTTCCTGGGATCATCGAACGGTCAGAAAATGTCCGATATGCGGGTGTTTTCTGACCGTCTGTTCCGTGGAAGAAAAATGGCCGGATGGTTTCTGTCCGGTCGGACGAAAAAGAAGAAGGAGGGCTTTGGAGTATGGGACTTTTGACATTCCGGGGCGGAATTCATCCCGATGACGGCAAGGCACTGTCCAGGGAAAAACCGATCACGGCCATCCAGGCGGGGCCGAAGCTGTATTATTCCATGTCACAGCACATTGGCGCGCCGGCGAAGCCGGTGGTTTCCAAAGGAGACCATGTCTGCCGTGGTCAGAAGATTGCAGAGGCAGGCGGATTTGTATCCGCGCCGGTGCATGCGACTGTGTCGGGCACCGTGAAAGGAATTGAGAAAATGCGGATGCCGGGCGGAAACCTGGCAGACTGTATCGTCGTGGAAAACGACGGCCAGATGGAAGAGGTGGAATACCGGGAGGCGTCGCTGGACAGCCTGTCGAAGGAGGAAATTCTGAAGAGAATTTCTGAGGCGGGAATTGTGGGAATGGGAGGCGCAGGTTTCCCCACCCATGTAAAGCTGGCGCCGAAAAACCCGGAGGATATTGATTACATACTGGTAAACGGAGCGGAGTGTGAGCCGTATCTGACCAGTGACTATCGCCGGATGCTGGAGGAGCCGGAGAAAATTGTTGCGGGGCTTCAGGTGATCCTGAAGGTGTTCCCGAAAGCAAAGGGATGCATCTGCATTGAGGACAACAAACCGGACTGCATCCGCATGATGGAAGAGTGTGCGAAAGGGGACAGCAGGATCGAGGTAAAGACTCTGAAAACCAAGTATCCCCAGGGCGCCGAGCGTATGTTGATTTATGCGGTGACAGGAAGAAAGATCAATTCTTCGATGCTTCCGGCCGACGCGGGCTGTATTGTGGACAATGTGGACACGGTCGTTGCAGTCTGCCAGGCAGCGCTGAAGGGCAAGCCTTTGATGGAGAGAATCATGACAGTTACCGGAGACGCGGTAAAGGAGCCCAGGAATTTCCTGGTTCCGCTGGGAATGCTGCATCAGGAGGTGGTGAATGCTGCCGGCGGATTCCGGCAGGAGCCGCAGAAAGTGATTTCCGGCGGCCCGATGATGGGAAAAGCCATGTTTTCACTGGATGTCCCGGTGATCAAGACCTCTTCTGCGATCCTGGCGATGGCGGAGGACGAGGTGTCCAAAAACCCTCCCACCGCCTGCATCAACTGCGGAAGATGTGTGAAGGTTTGTCCCGGACAGATTCTTCCGGTTCGCCTTGCAGAGTTCGCAGATCACGGCGATGAGGAAAAATTCCTGGCATATCACGGCATGGAGTGCTGCGAATGCGGCTGCTGCAGTTTTGTCTGTCCGGCGAAACGCCAGCTGACCCAGTCGATCAGCTCCATGAGAAAGATTATGCTTGCGAAGAGAAAGAAAGGTTAAGGAGGGTGAATGATGAGCGATATGTTACATGTTTCTTCTTCCCCGCACATCCGTTCAAAGATAAAGACAGACTGGATCATGTATATGGTGCTGATCGCGCTTCTGCCGGCGACGTGTATGGGAATCTGGCTGTTTGGAGTCCCGGCGCTGGTGCTGATCCTCTGCTCGGTGATTACCTGCGTGGTGACAGAGTATCTTTATGAACGCCTGATGCATAAGCCGGTCACGATCCGGGACGGCAGCGCGATGGTGACGGGCCTTCTGCTGGCGCTGAACCTGCCGTCGGGAGCCGCGTGGTGGATGGCAGTGCTGGGCGGAGTTTTTGCGATTCTTATTGTGAAACAGCTGTTCGGAGGTCTGGGACAGAATATCATGAACCCGGCGCTGGCGGCGAGATGTTTCCTGATGATTTCCTTTGCGGCGAGAATGACGGATTTCAGCACCAGCGACGGAGTGACCGCGAAACTGGTGGATACGGTATCCGGAGCGACTCCGCTGGCGGAAATCAAGGCCGGAGGATCCTACGACCTTCTGAGCATGTTCCTGGGCACCACCCGCGGAACCATCGGAGAGACGTCCGCGCTGCTGCTTCTGATCGGCGGTATCTTCCTGGTTGTGATGAAAGTGATCGACCTGCGGATTCCGCTGACTTATCTGGGCAGCTTTGCGGTATTTGTGCTCCTGTTCGGCGGACACGGCTTTGACCTGAGCTATGTGGCTGCAGAGCTCTGCGGCGGCGGTCTGATGCTCGGCGCGTGGTTTATGGCGACCGATTATGTGACCCGTCCGGTCACCGGGAAAGGGCAGTACATTTATGGCGTGATTCTCGGCATCCTTACGGGGCTGTTCCGTATCTTCGGCGGATCCGCAGAGGGTGTTTCCTATGCAATTATCTTTTCCAACCTTCTGGTTCCGATTATCGAGCGTCTGACGCTTCCGGGAGGGTTTGGAATCGTAAAGCAGAAAGGAGGTAAGAAGTCATGAATAAAATTCTGAAAGATGCACTGGCTCTTACCGCCATTACTGTGGTGATCGGCCTGCTTCTCGGCGTTGTCTACGAAGTGACGAAGGATCCGATTGCCCAACAGGAACTGAAAGCAAAGCAGGAAGCCTGCGAGGAGGTTTTCCCGGACGCGGATACTTTTGAGAGTGTAGACATTTCCGGCGAGACGGATACCTTCCGCAGCGCTCTGGACGAGGCGGGCTACACGGCGCAGACCATCGACGAGGTGTATCAGGCGCTTGACGGCTCCGGTGAACTGGCCGGCTATGTGATCACTGTGACGTCCTCCGAGGGCTACGGCGGGGATATTCAGTTTTCCATGGGCGTCGGAATCGACGGAACCACATATGGAATTTCGTTCCTGAGCATTGAGGAGACGGCAGGCCTCGGTATGAACGCCGACACAGACGCGTTCAAATCCCAGTTCAAAGATCAGAATGTCTCCGAATTTACCTACTCCAAGACAGGCGCGTCCGCGGAAGGCGAGATCGATGCCCTCAGCGGCGCGACGATCACAACCAATGCGGTGACCAATGGCGTCAATGCCGGTCTGTGCGTATTCCGGATATTAAGTGAAGGAGGGATTGGCGGATGAAAGCAAATTCACCGGTAGAACGGTTATATAATGGTATTATAAAAGAAAATCCTACCTTTGTCATGATGATTGGTATGTGTCCGACACTGGCGGTAACCACTTCCGCCACCAACGGAATCGGTATGGGCCTGACGACTCTGGTGATTCTGGCGCTGTCGAATATGATGATTTCCATGCTCCGGAAAATGATTCCGGATGGAGTGCGTATGCCGGCCTATATCGGCGTGGTTGCCTCTTTCGTGACGATCGTTCAGCTGCTTCTGCAGGGATATCTTCCCAGCCTTTATGATTCCCTGGGAATTTACATTCCCCTGATTGTTGTAAACTGTATCATTCTGGGACGTGCGGAAGCGTATGCAGGAAAGAATCCTGTCATCCCGTCTCTGTTTGACGGAATCGGCATGGGTCTCGGCTTCACAATCGGTCTTACGAGCATCGGAGCGGTCCGTGAGCTGATCGGAGCGGGACAGCTGTTCGGCTTCCAGATTCTTCCGGAATCCTATGAGCCGGTGACGATCTTTATCATGGCGCCCGGCGCATTCCTGGTTCTGGCGATGCTGGTTGCGGTTCAGAACTATGTAAAAGGCAGAAAAGCGGCCAATGGACAGCCGGTGCCGGAATCTTCCTGCGGTCAGGGCTGTGCAGCCTGCGGAAATGCTTCCTGCAGCGGAAAGAAATTATAAGGAGGGGACGGAATGAGAGAATTACTGATGATAGCGATCGGTTCCGCGATTGTGAACAATGTCGTGCTGAGCCAGTTCCTGGGCCTTTGTCCGTTCCTCGGCGTATCAAAGAAAATCAATACGGCGGCCGGAATGGGCGGCGCGGTTATCTTTGTGCTTACCCTCTCTTCCCTGATGACCAGCCTGATTTATCAGTTTATTCTGGTGCCGACGGGAATGGAATTTTTGCAGACAATCGTGTTTATCCTGGTCATTGCCGCTCTGGTGCAGCTGGTTGAGATGTTCATGAAAAAGATCCTTCCGCCGCTGTATCAGGCGCTGGGCGTTTATCTTCCGCTGATCACCACAAACTGTGCGGTGCTGGGCGTTGCGATCAGCAATGTGCAGGACGGCTACAACGTTCTGGAGGGCGTGGTCAACGGGTTTGCGACTGCGGTTGGATTTACGATCGCAATCGTTCTGATGGCAGGGCTTCGTGAAAAGATGGAGTACAATGATGTGCCGAAAGCTTTTCAGGGAATGCCGATCGTGCTTCTGACAGCCATGCTGATGTCCATAGCGTTCACCGGATTTGGCGGAATCATCTAGGAAAGGAGCGGTGAAATGAGTATACAGGTTGTGCTGATTTCTGTTCTGGTGGTAGGCGGGGCAGGTCTGATTATCGGATTACTGCTCGGCGTCGCCGGAAAGAAATTTGCGGTAGAGGTAGATGAACGGGAGACTCTCGTAAGAGAAGCGCTTCCGGGAAATAACTGCGGCGGCTGCGGATATCCGGGATGTGACGGCGCGGCAGCAGCAGTGGTAAAGGGCGAGGCCCCTGTGACGGTCTGTCCGGTAGGCGGCGCCGCCTGCGCAAAGACCATCGGAAAGATTATGGGACAGGAAGTCGCAGAGACTGCGCGCATGACTGCTTTTGTAAAATGCGGCGGCGACTGCGAAAAGGCCGGGACAGATTACGATTATACCGGTGTGGAAGACTGTACGATGGTAACGTTTGTTCCGGGCGGCGGGGCAAAGAAGTGCAGCTATGGCTGTCTGGGATATGGTTCCTGCGTAAAAGCCTGCTCTTTTGATGCGATTCATATTGTAAACGGTATTGCGGTCGTGGACAAAGAGGCCTGCAAGGCCTGCGGCGCCTGCGTCAGAGTGTGTCCGAAGCACCTGATCGAACTGGTGCCGTATGCCGGCGCGGATTATCATGTGGTCTGCAGCTCCGGAGACAAAGGAAAAGCTGTGATGGAAGCCTGCGAGATCGGCTGCATCGGATGTAAAAAATGCGAGAAGAACTGCCCGTCGGAAGCGATTAAGGTGGAAAACGGCGTGGCTCATATCGATTATGAAAAATGTACCAATTGCGGAACATGTATGGAAGTCTGCCCGAGAGGAACAATTCAGAGATGAGGAAATATTGTCTCACAGTGGGTTTTTTGTGCATCCTGTTTTTCCTGACAGGATGCACCGGGAAAACCCGGGAAACGGTCTCGAGGGAAGGCTTCTATTTTGATACTGTGGTTCAGCTGTCTGTTCCGGAGGATCAGGAGGAGTTTCTGGACGGGGCCTTTGACGTCTGCGGGGAGATTGAGGAAACCTTCAGCAGAACCAGGGAAGGAAGCGAGCTGTACCGGATCAACCATCGTACGGACAATGAGGTAACGGTTTCCGACGATATGCGCACAGTTCTAGAGACGGGGCTTCAGTTTTACCGTCTGACCGACGGTGCGCTGGACATTACAATTGCACCGGTACTGGAACTCTGGGATTTCAAGAGCGAGGATCCGCAGATTCCGGATGCGGAAGCCCTGGCGGAGGCTGTGAGAAAGGTCGATGCAGGTTCTCTTTCCCTGGAAGGCAATTCGCTTCATTTTTCCCGCGAAGATACCCAGATTGATCTGGGGGCGCTGGCAAAAGGGTTTGCCGCGGACAAGCTGAAAGAATATTTCCTTGAAAACGGCGTCGACAGTGCGCTGATCAATCTTGGGGGAAATGTGCTGGCAGTCGGTTCCAGACCGGATGGGACGCCCTGGAAGATCGGAATTCAGGATCCACATAAGGAACGTGGGGAGATTTCTCAGGTTGTCGAAGTAACCGACCGCTCCGTGGTTTCTTCCGGGACTTATGAGAGAAGCTTTGAGAAAGACGGCGTTCTGTACCATCATCTGCTGGATTCGTCCACCGGATATCCAAAGGACGTTGAGGCGGCGCAGGTGACGATCATCAGCGACAGTTCGCTTCTTGGAGATGCGCTGAGCACCTCCTGTCTTCTGCTCGGCGAGGAGGCGGGAACCGAACTGGCGTCAGAGTTTGACAATGTGGACATCCGATATGAAGAATAGGAACAGAGAGCGGAAGGATAACGGAAAAGAAAGGAACGCCAGGCGTGACTGAAAAATGAGAAGAGAGCGCAGAGAGAGACGGATGAACAGAAGAGATATCGCCCTGGTGGTCTTCGTGCTGGCTGCGGCGCTGGCAGGGTTCGCGCTGGAACTGACCTGGTCGGACAGCGGCGCCAGGCTGCAGATCTCTGTGGAGGGCGAAGTATTCGGAGTGTATGATCTGAGCCGGGATCAGACCATTAAGATCGGAGATGGAAATATTTGCCGGATCGAGGACGGAAGCGCCTGGATGGAGTGGGCGGACTGCCCCGACCAGCTCTGCGTACACCATGCGCATATCAGCTGCGCAAATGAGACGGTAGTCTGTCTTCCCAACCGGGTTACATTGACTGTTCTTGGTGGGGAGGACAGTGAGGTTGACACCATTGTATCGGAAATGTCCGAAGGTCGGTCTGTCCGGAACCGGCAGGCTGCTGCGGCAGCTCCGTTTTCACACGGTGCGTGAAACGCTTCCGGAAAAGTCAAAGGAGAGTCAGATATGCAGAGCGGTATTGGTAAAAGGGTTGCGGTGCTGGGCCTGTGCGCGGCGGGGGCAATCCTTCTGGGTTATGTGGAATCGCTGATTCCCGTGCTGTTTTTTGTGCCGGGTATGAAACTGGGACTTGCCAATCTGGCGATTGTCATAACCCTGTATTTTTTCGGTCCCGGGAATGCGGCGGCAGTTCAGCTGGTCCGGATTGTAGTGGTGGGATTTCTCTTCGGAAATCTGTTCAGCATCGCTTTCTCCCTGGCAGGGGGCTTCTTCAGCCTTGCCGTTATGTGCCTGGCAAAGCGGTACGGCGGCTTTACCGTATACGGAGTCAGCGTGGCCGGAGGCGTCTCTCACAATATCGGACAGATCTGCGTTGCGGCTGTTCTGGTGGAAAATGTGAGGATCGTCTATTACCTTCCCATTCTGCTGCTCTCAGGCCTGGTCACGGGTCTTCTGATCGGCCTTGCCGGAGATGAGACAATGAGACGGCTGAAAACGACGAGTAACTTTTTCTTTTGAAGAATTGTTTAAATACTATTGATTTTTCTTTCAGGTTTTGTTATAATAGGCAAGTCATTACGGGGTATGGCGTAGCTTGGTAGCGCGCACGGCTGGGGGCCGTGAGGTCGCAGGTTCAAATCCTGTTGCCCCGATTTTAAACAGGCTGCACAGAGCGTATGAAAGCATAGTGCCTGCGGGTTGAATTGTTGCAAAATTTCTGTTGACAGCCATCTGATAAAATGTTACTATTCTATCAGATCATAACATAAAGCGAAGATGAGGAGTATTACACCGGATACCGGTATCCAGAAAGCTGCTGGGTGATGTGAAGCAGCAGAAGGGTCCGATGGAACTGACCTCGGAGCAGCTGCCTGAAATCCTGAAGACAGAGAAGGAGAGTAAACGCAGACGGAGTCCCACCGTTACAGGGGAAGGATATAAGATTTCCAGTAAATCCGTATCTGTTGAGTGTGCAGAACAACTGCAAAGAAGAGTGGTACCGCGTGAGAATTGTAGTCTTTCGTCTCTTACTTACATTTCGATGAATGTATGAGAGCGAAAGGCTTTTTTTGTATCACAGGACAATTCGTTCTCTGTGATACAAAAACGCTCTGCGGGATGCACACTCGCGCCAGGCAGAATCTTCAGACTGTTCTGCAGCTGTTCCGCTTTTACCGTTCGGCCAGCTGAACGGTAACGTCCCGCTTTCAAAGCTTTTGAAAAACAGGAGGAAAGAAAAACATGATGAATCCCAAGAAGTATCAGAGACAGTATTACATGCCGCCGGTCAGATGCATGGATTGGGCGGAGAAGGAATATGTGGAGAAAGCGCCGATCTGGTGCAGCGTCGATCTGCGCGACGGAAATCAGGCGCTGGTAATCCCGATGGATCTGGAGCAGAAGATTGAATTTTTCCAGATGCTGGTGAAAGTCGGTTTCAAAGAAATTGAGGTTGGATTTCCGGCTGCTTCCGAGACAGAATATGAGTTTCTGCGGACACTGATTGAGAAGAATCTGATTCCGGACGATGTGACGGTACAGGTTCTGACCCAGGCGAGAGAACATATTATCAGAAAAACCTTTGACGCTCTGCGCGGATGCAAGAACGCGATCGTTCACGTTTATAATTCCACTTCCTATGCACAGCGCCAGCAGGTTTTCAAAAAATCCAAGGAGGATATCCTGAAGATTGCCGTGGAGGGAGCAAAACTTCTGAAGGAACTGACAGAGGAGGCGGGGGAAAATTACCGCTTTGAGTACAGCCCGGAGAGCTTTACCGGAACCGAACCGGAATATGCCCTTGAGGTCTGCAACGCAGTTCTGGATGTATGGCAGCCCACAGCGGATCGGAAAGCGATTATCAATCTTCCAAGTACCGTGCAGCTTTCCATGCCCCACGTATATGCAAGCCAGATCGAGTATATGAGCAAGAACCTGAAATACCGTGAAAACGTTGTTCTTTCCCTGCATCCGCACAACGACCGCGGAACAGGCGTGGCAGACGCGGAGATGGGAATCCTGGCAGGCGCTGACCGTATCGAAGGAACGCTTTTCGGAAATGGAGAGCGTACCGGAAATGTGGACGTCGTTACGCTGGGAATGAATATGTATATGCAGGGCGTGGACCCGGAGCTTGACTTCTCCAATATGCCGGCCATCAGCGAGACTTATGAGAGACTGACCGGGATGAAGATCAACGAGAGAAGTCCTTACAGCGGCGCGCTGGTATTTGCCGCATTCTCCGGTTCTCATCAGGATGCGATTGCAAAAGGCATGCACTGGATTGACGAGAAACATCCTGACACCTGGACAGTGCCGTATCTGCCCATTGACCCGACGGATATCGGAAGAAACTATGATGCGGACGTTATTCGGATCAACAGCCAGTCCGGAAAGGGCGGCGTCGGATATATTCTGGAAACCAAGTACGGCCTGAACCTTCCTGCGAAGATGCGCGAGGCGATGAGCTACACAGCGAAATCCGTGTCTGACCATCTGCACAAGGAACTGCTTCCGGAAGAGATCTTCCAGCTGTTCAAGGATACCTTCGAGAATGTCACGACGCCTTACAATATCAACGGCGTGCATTTCAGACAGCTCCCGGAGGGCATGATCGCAACACAGGTAACCTCAAACTTTGAGGGAGGCGAGTATATCACGACGGAGGCGGAAGGCAACGGTCGTCTGAACGCGGTCAGCAACGCGCTGAAAAAGGCTTACGGGCTGAAATATGATCTTGTGACCTACACCGAGCATGCGTTGGAACAGAGTTCCAGATCCAGAGCGATTGCTTACGTGGGAGTAAAGAAACCGGACGGAACGCTTTCCTGGGGCGCAGGAGTCGATCCGGATATTATCCGGGCGTCCATCGACGCACTGGTGACGGCGATTAACAATATGTAAAGAAGCGGATACATGTCTGGAGGATATGCAAAGAGACAGATCCTCCAGGCATGTTTTTGGTATGTAAAGCGTTGCCGGATGTGTATGGCGGAAAGAAAGCCAGGAGAGATGATGGAATGATTGTGAATTATATCGAAATCAACAGTGGGCGGAAAGAGAGAGTTCTTCCCACGGAGGTCAGTGAAATTGCGATGCTGCAGTTCCGGACGATGCTTCCGAGGGCGGCAGAGGGAATCTGTGAGCTGAGATACGGAACCGGTTTTCACTTGGAGATGCTGACCGGAGGATACAGGGTCAGTCTTTATGATATGAGAGGAGAAGAACCGGTGCTTCTGGCGGTTTCTGCCGGCGTGTGGGAAGACAGCCAGAGGCTGGAGATTTGGAGAGAGCAGAACCGCCGGATCGAAAAGCCGGAGGATGTGGGAAAGATCCTGAAGATGCCTCCTTCCGTTCCTTATATTGCAGACTGTCTGCTTCCGGAAGGAGAGACGCGGAGCGAGCTGGCTTCCTGGAGAAGAAACTTTACGCAGGGACTGGGATGGACAGTCTTTGACGCGGTCCTCCGAAGATAGTCACATATGAAAAGGAAGAGGAATGGAACCTGGATTTAACGGTTGTTTTTTTTTCGGGGATTCAGTATAATGAGGATAATGTCGCCATGGAAAACAAAACAGGTTGCGATTCCGCGGCGGTGAAAATGGAAAGAAGGAGACAAGAGAGTATGGAGATCTTATACAAGAGCACACGCGGCGGAGAGACCGGAGTAACTGCATCCCAGGCAATTCTGAAGGGTCTTGCTCAGGACGGGGGACTGTTTGTGCCGGATCGTATTCCGGCTCTGGACGTGCCAATGGAGACGCTTGCCCGGATGAGCTATCAGGAAGTGGCTTATGAGGTGATGAGCCGTTTCTTTACGGATTATACCGCAGAAGAGCTGAAAGAGTGTATCGCCAGAGCTTACGACGGGAAGTTTGACACGGAAGAAATCGCGCCTCTGACAAAGGCCGGAGAAATTTATTTTCTGGAACTGTTCCACGGCGCGACCATTGCGTTTAAGGACATGGCGCTTTCTATTCTGCCGCATCTTCTGACCACTGCAGCGAAAAAGAATCATGTGGAAAATGAGATCGTGATTCTCACTGCAACCTCCGGCGATACCGGAAAAGCGGCGATGGCGGGATTTGCCGACGTTCCGGGTACCAGGATTCTTGTCTTTTATCCGAAGGACGGCGTCAGCCCGGTGCAGGAGAAGCAGATGGTGACTCAGAAGGGAGAGAACACCTGCGTAGTGGCGATCCGCGGAAACTTTGACGACGCTCAGACCGGCGTGAAAAAGATCTTCAGCGATAAGAAGTTTGCGGAAGAACTTGCAAAGTCAGGGTTCCAGTTCAGTTCAGCCAACTCCATCAACATCGGCAGGCTGATTCCTCAGGTGGTTTATTACGTTTACGCTTATGCTGCTCTTGTGCGCAACGGGGAGATTAAAAACGGAGAGTCTGTGAACGTGACGGTTCCTACCGGAAACTTTGGAAATATTCTGGCTGCGTTTTACGCAAAACAGATGGGATTGCCGATCGGAAAACTGATCTGTGCCTCCAATGAAAACAAGGTTCTGGTGGACTTTTTCCGCACAGGAATTTATGACAGAAACCGCCCGTTTATCCTCACGTCTTCCCCGTCGATGGATATCCTGATTTCCAGCAATCTGGAACGGCTGCTTTACTGGCTGGCCGGACAGTCTCCGGAGAAGACAAAAGCGTGTATGGAAGGACTTCAGAAAGATGGAAGATACCAGATTGATGATGCAATGAGGGAAAGACTGAAGGATTTCTACGGAGATTACGCGGACGAGGAGGAGACTGCTTCGGAGATTGCGTCCATGTACAGAAATACCGGATATGTGCTGGACACCCATACCGCGGTCGCTGCCTCCGTCTATGAGAAGTATCGGAAAGAGACCGGCGATATGACGCCTGTGATTCTCGCTTCCACAGCCAGCCCTTACAAATTTACCAGAAGTGTTCTTCATGCAATTGACGCAGAAAAATATGACAGTCTTGGCGATTTTGAACAGATGGATGCACTTTCTGAAATTTCCAGCACTGAGATTCCGCGGGCGATTGAGGAAATCCGTACGGCGCCGGTTCGCCATACGGCCGTTTGCGATGTGGATCAGATGGAACAGGCTGTGAAGAACTTCCTTGCTATCTGAGGGCTGAAAGTCTGATTTCAGTAACCGTTCAGTGGGCTGAACGGTTACTGAATTTTCAAAATTTTGGCGGTTTGACGTCCCCACAGGAGGTGTGATATTCTTACAGGGAATTATTCGACAATTCGTAAGAATGAATGTGTGGGGGAAGAACAGCGCAAGGGAGAAAGATACTGTTATGAAAAGAAAAATTGTAAGTGCATTGGTTGCAGCTGCGGTTTCAGTTTCTCTGGGAGTCTCCGGCATACCCGCAGCGGCGTCGGGAAATGTTCCGGGAGGAGCCGAAACCTTTGCCTGGAAGGCGGAAACTGCGGACAGTGAGGCAGACGAGAACACAAAAAGCGCGGCACAGCCCGGAGAATTGCCGGACACACAGAACACAGGGGAAGTACAGCCGACAGAGGTTCCCTCAGATTCTGAAACTTCTCAGACAGAAACTTCCGGTACAGGAGAATCCCCGGAGCTTTCCGATACCAATGAGCCGGATCCGGATGATTCCGGAGATTCTGACGTTTCGCAGCCGACGGTGACGCCGGGAGGAGCAGCGGAAGAAACAGAGACAGAAACTCCTGTACAGCCGGAGGAGGGAAATTTCCTGCCGGACAACAGTGTACCGGAAGAACAGCCGGCGGAAGTGGAGACAGCGCCTGCCGATCAGGCGCAGATTCCTCAGGTGATGGCACTGTACCGGCAGTGGCAGCAGGAAAATGGAGTCTGGTACTATTATAATGCGGATGGAGAGCGCGCGACCGGATGGCTGGAAGATGGCGGAAATCTGTACTATCTGAATCCGGACGGCTCTATGGCGACGGGCTGGCAGCAGATCGACGGAAAATGGTATTATTTCCGGAGCTGGGGAGCGGCTTATCGCAATGAAATTTTTACGGATCCGTCCGACGGAAACATTTATTACGGTCTGTCCGACGGTTCGATGGCGAAGAGCAGCTGGATCCAGATCGATGGAAAGTGGTATTATTTCCGGAGTTGGGGAGCGGCTTACCGCAATGAGATCTTCACGGACCCGGCGGACGGAAACATTTATTACGGTCTGTCCGACGGCTCGATGGCGAAGAGCAGCTGGATTCAGATCGGTGGGAAATGGTATTATTTCCGGAGCTGGGGAGCGGCCTACCGCAATGAGATCTTCACGGATCCGTCCGACGGAAACATCTATTACGGTCTGTCGGACGGTTCGATGGCGAAGAGCACATGGATCCAGACCGGCGGGAAATGGTATTATTTTCGGAGCTGGGGAGCGGCCTACCGCAATGAGATCTTCACGGACCCGGCGGCCGGAAACATCTATTACGGCCTGTCGGACGGCTCGATGGCGAAGAGTACATGGATCCAGATCGGCGGGAAATGGTACTATTTCCGGAGCTGGGGAGCAGCTTACCGCAATGAGATCTTTACGGATCCGGCGGACGGAAACATTTATTACGGTCAGTCGGACGGCTCGATGGCGAAGAACACGTGGATCACGAAAGGCGGTAAAAAGTATTATTTCCGGAGCTGGGGAGCGGCCTACCACAATGAGATCTTTACAGACCCGGCCAACGGAAATATTTATTACGGTTCTTCCGATGGCTCTGTGGTTGTAAACCAGTGGGTGCAGACATCCGGCGGACGATATCGTTTTGACAGCCAGGGAAGGGCTTACCGGAACCAGTGGTTTGACAGCGCCGGAAACCCGACGTCCTACGAGCCGGCAATCGGATTTTATTATGTGGGAAGCAACGGCGTTATGCTGACGGATACCTATTATAAAACCCAGAAGGACGGCGGAGATTATTACTACAGCTTTTCCGGAACCGGCGCCTGCAACTACGCGGATCCGCAGTATGTGCGGGCAAAGGACTCTGTCAACGGAATCTATTACGTGATGGAGCATCAGTATTTCACAGATCCGCAGGTCAGCGAGAGAGACCTGATGGCGGCAATCTGTGCGGCGGAAGCGGGAATTCAGCGGACGACGGGAATGACAGCGGTGGCAATGGTTGTGCGCAACCGCATGGAGGAATATGGTTATTCCATGAAGACCGCGATTTACAGGCAGCAGCAGTTCGAGCCGGCGCGGAATGGTTCTCTGACCAGGTATCTGCGGGGCATCAGCAGCGGAACGTCTTCCATTATGCAGGAGCTGGTCAATACGGGGGCGTATATTGCAGCGGATACATCCGAGAAAATCATGAACGATTATAAGACAAACGGTACCAATCGTGTGATTCCGGGCTTCGGGGACACGAGGGCGGATTTTGATTATCTGTATTTTATGACACCGGCGGCTTTTGAACGGCTGAATCTGGATCCGGAGAAATGTGTGACTTATACATATACCTACCAGGGGGCAACATATACCAGTTCGCATATCTTCTTTGTGAACTGGGTCAGAAAATCATAAACCACAGAGGGTGTCTCAGAAATTTTTTGAGGCACCCTCGTTTTGCAGGAGGACGAGAGATGGTATTAGAGGAGACGATAGCGGCGATCCGGCCGCTGGATGAGAGTGCGATGGAGGGAGCGCGTCACCACTGGGACAGCATTGCAAAACCGCTCCACAGTCTTGGAAGGCTGGAAGACATGGTCGTGCAGATTGCGGGGATGACCGGCAGTGGGAATGTGAGAGTGGACAGAAAGGCTCTGATGATTTTCTGCGCGGACAACGGCGTTGTGGAGGAAGGCGTTACCCAGTGCGGGCAGGAGGTTACGAAAGCGGTGGCGGAAAACTTCCTTCAGGAGAAAGCGACGGCGGGGATCCTCTGCCGTCATACGGGAGCGGATATCTTTCCCTATGATATCGGAATTGCGGAGGATACCTGTATTCCCAGCTGCAAGATCGCCTATGGCACGAAAAATATGACAAAAGAACCGGCCATGACCAGAGAACAGGCGGTCTGTGCTCTGGAGGCAGGCATCCTGGCAGCGGAGGAAAAGATCCGGGACGGGTATCAGATTCTTGCCACCGGGGAGATGGGAATCGGCAATACCACCAGCAGCAGCGCGGTGGCGTCCGTGCTCCTGGGCCTGGATCCTGAGACGGTGACCGGAAGAGGCGCCGGACTTTCCAGCGAAGGGCTTCAGAGAAAGATTCAGGCGATCCGGCGCGCTGTGGAGCTTCATCGGCCGGATCCGGCGGATCCCATCGATGTGCTTGCAAAGGTAGGAGGTTTTGACATTGCGGGCATGGCCGGCACATTTCTGGCGGGAGCGGCGCACCATGTTCCGGTTGTGATTGACGGATTTATCTCGGCGGTTGCGGCTCTGATTGCGGTGAGACTGGCGCCGGAGGCATCCGGCTACATTCTTGCGTCCCACGTTTCCAAAGAGCCGGCTGCAAAAATGCTGCTGAAGGAGCTGGGAAAGCATGCGGTGCTGCACGGAGAGATGTGTCTCGGTGAGGGAACCGGAGCGGTGATGCTTTTCCCGATTCTTGATATGGCTCTGGCGGTTTACCACGGGATGGCGACGTTTGAGAGCACGCATATTGAGGCTTATGTGCCGTTGAGCTGAGGAGAACAGGAGAAAATGATGCACTTGATTACGGGAGGCAGCGGAAGCGGAAAATCGGCATATGCGGAGGCGCAGATTCTCGCGCTGAACGGGGAATGCCGGGTTTATCTTGCAACCATGTATCCCTATGATGAGGAGAGCCGTCAGAGAATTGCCCGCCACAGAAAGATGCGGGCGGAAAAAAACTTTACGACGGTAGAATGTTACCGTGATCTGGAAAAAACGGAGATACCGGAACATGCGGACGTGCTTCTGGAATGTATGTCCAATCTGACGGCCAACGAGATGTTCTGGCCGGAAGGAGCGGGCAGTGATACGGAGGAACAGATTCTGCGCGGTGTGGAATGGCTGCGCCGAAAGGCACGGAACCTGGTGATTGTCTCCAATGAGATTTTTTCGGACGGATGTGAATATGACAGCGGTACGAAAGAGTATCAGAGAACGCTGGGAAAGATCAACTGCCGTCTGGCAGAGCTGGCCGATCGGGTGACAGAGGTTGTTTACGGCATCCCTCTGGAGGTAAAAGGATAATGAAAATGTTATGGAACAATTTTAAGGTCGCGTTTGCCATGTATTCCAAGATCCCGATGCCGGCTGCAGACTGGGAAAAAGAGAGTATGCAGTATGCCATGTGCTTTTTTCCCTGGGTCGGGCTGGCGGTGGGGCTTCTGGAATTTGTATGCTGGAAGATTCTCAGCACCCTGGAAGCCGGCGGTCTGTTCCGCGCGGCGGTGATGGTTCTGCTTCCGGTTCTGGTGACCGGGGGAATTCATCTGGACGGCTATCTGGACACGATGGATGCCCTCAGCTCCTGGAGGGAAAAGGAACGCCGTCTGGAGATTCTGAAAGATTCCCATGCGGGCGCGTTTGCGGTGATCATGGGCGGCGTGTGGTTTACGGCGGCGCTGGGAGCGGCCGGAGAGATTTCAGAAAGCGTCCTTCCGGCGTTCTGCAGTCTGTTCTGGATCTCCCGCTGTTTCAGCGCGCTTTCCGTGCTGTGGTTTCCCAACGCGAACCCGAAGGGAACCGCGGCGGCTTTCGGCAAACAGGCGCAGCGAAAGACGGTGACGGCAGTCATCGTTGTTTATCTTGCCGCAGCCTGCGTGTTTCTCGGCTGGATTCATCCGGTTCTGCTCACGGCGGTTGCGGCTGCGGCGCTGGTGTGGCTGTATTACCGGAGAATGAGCGAAAAATATTTCGGGGGAATTACAGGCGACCTGGCGGGCTGGTTTGTATCAGTGTGCGAGGCCGTGGGAATGATCTGGCTGGCGCTTTGCGGCCTGGGAATGGAGAAATTTGTATGAAACTGGTGATAGGAGGCGCATATCAGGGAAAACTGAAGTATGCGAAAGAGACGTTTCGGATTGCGGATGGATGGACGGACGGAGCGATCTGCGTTCCGGAGGAGGTTCTGGAATGCCGGGGCGTGTGGAATTTTCATCTTCTGATCCGGCGGATGCTGGAGGAACAGAAAGATGTGGAGGAACTGGTCCGGAAGCTTCCGAAGGAAAATCCGGAACTTTGCATTGTGACAAATGAACTGGGATGCGGGGTGGTGCCTGTGGACGCTTTTGACCGTCTGTGGAGAGAGAAGACAGGAAGAATCTGCACGGAGCTGGCGGAAAAGGCAGAGGAAGTACACCGCGTATTCTGCGGAATCGGGATGGTGATTAAGAAGTGATAAAGATAGCATTGATCCGTCATGGAAAAACCTATGGGAATACCTTTGGAAGATATATCGGTGTGACTGACGAGCCTCTCTGCGAGGAGGGGATTCAGCAGCTGTCCAACCGGACGATGGATACGGTGGAGCTGGTGTTTGTCAGCCCGATGACTCGCTGTATACAGTCGGCGCAGCTGCTCTACCCTTATGCAAGGAGGATTCAGATTCCGGAATTCCGGGAATGTAATTTCGGAGATTTTGAGAATAAGAACTATCAGGAGCTCCAGACCAATCCTGAGTATCAGAAATGGGTGGATTCCATGGCGACCCTGGCATTTCCCAACGGAGAGAGCCCGGAGGCATTTAAGCGTAGATGTGTGGACGGGTTTGACAAGATGGTGGACACCTGTATCCGCAGGCATTATAAAAATGTTGCCTGCGTGGTTCACGGCGGAACGATCATGAGTATTATGGAGCAGTATGGAATGCCTGCCAGAGATTATTACGGCTGGCAGGTGGCGAACGGATGCGGATATCACATCTGTATTTCGGAGAGAAACTGGAAGATGGGGCGGCGGGAAGCGTTTATGGAGTCGGAGATCCGCCTGGAACTTCCGGAATAAGAGGCGTGGAAACGGAGGAAACTTATGCCTGGAGAATGCCATGCACATATTTTTATGGATGGAAAAAATTACAGAGCGGCGGCTGCCGCACACCGGGATGCACCGGATGAGACGCTGATCCGGGAGCATCTTGAGGCATACCGCAGAGCGCATGTGAACTATGTCAGGGACGGAGGAGATCCTTACGGGGCGGGGCTTCTGGCGAGAGAACTGGCCGGGGAATACGGGATCACCTACCGTACGCCCGGGTTTGCCATACACCGGGAAGGGCGCTATGGAAAGATTGTGGGCCGCTCCTATACAGACCGGAAAGAGTACGGGGAACTGCTGAGGGCGGTGAGGGACTGCGGCGGAAATTTTGTCAAAATCATGACGACCGGGATTATGGATTTTTCCGATGGCGGAAGGATCACCGGGGAAGCGCTGCCCCGGGAGGAGGTTTTCTGGATGGTGGCGATGGCTCATGACGCAGGGTATTCGGTGATGGCCCATACCAACGGCGCCCGGGCCGTGATCGACGCGGTGGAAGCGGGTGCTGACTCGATCGAGCATGGGAACGGTCAGAACGAGGAAAGCCTTCAGTGTATGGCGGAGCACCGTGCCGTATGGGTGCCGACCGCGGTGACGGTCAGAAATCTGATCGGAAACGGAAGGTACGGGGATGACGTTCTCAGAAAGCTTTACCGGGATCAAACAGAGAATATCCGAAAGGCCGCCGGTCTCGGCGTGCTTATGGCTGCCGGCAGCGACGCGGGAGCATACTGTGTTCTGCACGGCCAGGGGATTCTGCAGGAATATCAGGTCTTCCTTGAGACGCTCGGCGACACGCCGCAGGTACGGCAGGGTCTGCAGCGGGGAGAAGAGGAGATCCGCAGACGATTTTAGGCTTGCTTTTTCCCGAGAAGTATGATATGGTTAAGTCACATTTTACAATCTATATGCCGAAGAGGCATTCTTTGCCGGAGATTCCCGGCGTTTTACCGGAAAAAGAAAACAAAATCAATGGCTGAGCCGTAACCGTCCGGCTGGCTGAACGGTTACGATCTGACGGAAACGTTGTACAGGTGTGCCTGTGCAAAAAGGACAGGAACGCGGCAGGATACAGCCTGCTGCGGGAAGTCAGTCTTGCGCGAAAAGCGATCAGAAACATTTCCCAAAATCAATGAAAACAGAACAGAAAAATGAAAAAAGAACAAAAGCAAACGTACAGGCGGATTGCAGGACAAAACGGCTGGAGAAAAGGCCGGAAAAGGAGATATCTGCGCAGCCTCAGCCTTCTGGCGGTACTTCTGCCGGCGGCTGTAATTTTCGGAAGCGCTGCGGTAAGATTCCGGCCGTATGTCGTTCTGTCCGGATCGATGGAGCCTGCGCTGCAGGTGGGCAGTGTGGTCTGGGTGGATGTCAGAAAGACAGAAGCCGGAATCGGAGATGCAGTCACCTTCGAGAGAGATGGAAGGACAGTGACTCATCGGATTGTAGGAAAAACAGAGAAAGGATATCTCACAAAGGGAGACGCCAACCGGGAGGCAGACAGCAGCCCGGTGGAATCCGGAGAAGTGGTTGGAACGGTTGTGTTCCACCTGCCTTATCTGGGCTATGGAGTCCTTTGGCTGCAGCGATACCGGATTCTCCTTCTGGGCGGAGGAAGTACAGTGCTGGCAGTACTTTTTCTGCTCCCGGAAGGAAAGACCCGGAAAAGCAGCAGGAAAAGAAGAAAAACGAACAGTTCCGCTGGCCTGCAGCAGCGGAAAAAAACCGGGAAAAGGGAAAGGAGTAAAACGTATGAAGAAAAGAAGAACAGCGGCAATGATCGGAGCAGGAATCCTGTGTACACTTCTGACAGTGGGAAGTACAGTGGCTTATCTCACAGACAAAGATGAAGTTGTCAATCAGTTTACAGTGGGCAGAGTGGAAATTGAGGGAAAGGAACCCAGTTATACGCCGGACCCGGGAGGAAAGACAGAGGACATTGTTCCCACAGAGGTGATTCCGAAGGATCCGCAGATCACCAATACCGGGAAGAATGATGCGTATGTGTATGTGGACGTGTCGATTCCGATCGCAAAGGTTATCACTGTGGACGCCCAGGGAAAAAGACTGAACGGAGGGTCGGCCGCGGAGACAGAGCTGTTTACGATGAATGAGGTTTCTTCCCGCTGGACCCTGATGTATCAGAAACGGACAGGGGATTCTATGATCTACACATACAGCTACAATGAAATTCTTGCGCCGCAGAAGACGACGCTTCCGCTGTTTCAGAGCGTAACCTTTGCAAATATTGTGGAGGGTCAGCTGGAAGAAAAGCAGCTGGAAGTCCCGGTGAATTTTTATGCCATCCAGGCGCTGAACACCGGGGAAGGGACAAACGTTGTACAGCAGGCCGCCGATGCATGGCTGAAGTATGTGAACCAGAATGACGGACAGGCCGGGGCAGCGGCGGCTTCGCTGTCTGATGTGCAGACACTGCAAAATGAAGCCGGCGAAACTCCGGAAAGTGAAGACTCCACAGGACAGAATGAAGAAGCGGAAGCTGCAGAACAGAATGAAGAAGCGGAAGCTGCAGAACAGGAAGAATCATAAAAGGACAGGCCTGCCCGGCAATGTGCAGGCCTGCAGGAAAGGCGGAGGAAAATGAAGAAAACGAACAGAAGAAAAGCGGGAGCGGCTGCGGCTGCCTTCTGCCTCGGCCTTCCGGCTGCGCTCGGTGTGATTACCGGAACTTCCGCTTATATGACAGATCATGCGGAGAAAGTCAATCGTATCACTGTCGGATGGAATACGACGGAGATTGAAGAAGAGTTTCCGTCTCCCACTCCGGCAGCTCCGGGAGACACAGTTGCAAAAAAGGTCCGGATCCGGAACACCGGTTCGGTTCCCTGCTATATCCGTGCGGCTCTGCTGGTGAGCGAGGGGACGGTAACTCCCGGAGAAATGGACACGGATCTCTGGATCGACGGGGAGGACGGATATTACTATTACAGGGACGTAGTGCAGCCGGGGGACAGTACCACAGAACTTTTCACAGGCGTCAGGATCGATCAGGAATCGGAAGGAGATACGGTGGCGGTCACTGTCTATGAGGAATCTGTACAGGCATTCGTCGGAACTGTACCCTGTAAGGATTACCAGGAGGCGTGGAAGCATTATCAGGGAGGTGGCGGAGAATGAAGAGAAGAAATTGGATCACGGCGGGCATTGTCTGCGTGCTGATTTCCGGTACTGCAGGTACTTTCGCGCTGTATCAGGATACGACTGCCGTGCAGAACCATATCCGCACCGGCGATATCAGTATCGGTATTCAGGAGTATGAGGAAAAAAACGGGGCGGAAGTCATTTACACGGGCTCTGAAGGGCGTACCGTGCTCCCGTCACAGTCTGTTTCCAAGATCCCGCGAATCACGAATTACGCACAGCCCTGTTATCTGCGTGTGAAAATCCAGACGTCCGGGGAGACGCCGGGGGAAGAAACCGTACAGATTCAGGGAATGCCGGAAGGATGGGTGTATGCGGGAGAGCATTATTACTGGACACAGCCGCTGAAAACGGGAGAATCCGTAGATGCCTTTCGGCGGATCACGATTCCCTCCGTGTGGACAGAAGACGAATCAGACAAAACATTCGGGATTACGGTCACTGCGGAAGCGGTTCAGTCGGATCATTTTTTTCCCGATTTTCAGGCAGATCAGCCCTGGGGAGATCTGGAGACGGAGATCTGTGTCCATGAACGGGACGGAGCGGTTACGGAAGTGGAAAAAAGGTATCAGAGTATGTCGGTCACTTATGAAGGCCCTGCCAGGAACCTTGTCGCGGTTCCGGAGGACTTTTTTGAAAATCTTGGGGCTGCAATGCCGGGAGATTCTCTGAGCGATACAGTGGCGCTCCGCAATACGACGGAGACGGAGGCGGAATTTTTCTTCCGCACGGAGATTCCGGAGGAACTGACGGAGGCGCAGAGAGATCTGATGGAGCAGTTTGAACTTGAAATCACTCAGGAGGGGCGGCTGCTGTACGAAGGAGATCTTGGAACAGAACTGACGGAAACGGAACCGGTCAGCCTGGGCGTTTACCGGCCGGGAGAAGAGGGAAGCATTCACTTTACACTGAAGCTCCCGGCGGAACTGAACAATGCGTATGCCCGAAGGGAAACCTTTGTCAACTGGATCTTTTCTGTACAGGGGCAGGAAGAGCCGGCTACGGAACAGGAGCCGGGCCCGGCGATCACGCAGCTCTCGGCACCCAAGACAGGTGTTACGGATCCATACATGGCGGTTCCGCTTCTTCTGGCGGGAGTGGCCGGGATCAGCACCTGGCTGCTTGAAAGAGGCGAAAGGGATACTATGAAATGCAGTATGAAACGGAAAAATTCTCCGCCAAAAAGGAGGATGCAGCTGCGGAACATACGAAGCTTCCGACGATGAAAAACGGTCATAAGAAGGCAGGAAACACCAGAGGGTTCAGGAGCATTCTGACAGGTTTTCTTCTTTTGACAGGCATGATTCTGGCGGCCGCAGGATATCTTCCGGTTTATCTGCAGAATCGCAGGGCCGATACGGAAAAGGAACGGTTTCTTGATATCAGCCTGGAACAGGATGAAACCGGGGAACCGGAAAACGGACGGGAAACAGAAGGCGGTTCGGATCAGGAGAAAGAGAAAAGAAAAAATACACAGCAGGATCCGTTGCAGCGCCGCTTTGATTTTGCAGGCCTGAAGGAGATCAACCGGGAAATCGTCGGATGGATTTATGTTCCGGGCACACAGATTGATTATCCTGTCTGCAGGGGCGCGGACGACAGCTATTATCTGACTCATTCGGCGGAAAAGGAGGAGAGCGTTCTGGGGGCGGTGTTTGTTCCGCCAGAGACCGGGGAGACACTGGGAGAAGCCCACGTTCTTTTTTACGGGCATAATATGAGATCCGGAAGGATGTTCGGCGAACTGTCTTCTTACTGTGAGAAAACGTTTCGTGAGAAGTATCCGGAGGTCTACGTCTACACTCCCGGGTTTTCCTGCAGAAGTGTCGTGTACAGCGTGTACCGGACGGATCACGACGGACCGGCGTACACGATCGGCTATTCCTTTGAAACGGAGGCTTACAGAAGGTGGCAGGAGGAAACCGCAGAACAATCCTTATATGACTGCGGGTACATGCCTGACAGCGGGCAGCAGGTTTTTACGCTTTCTACCTGCACGGATTCCGGAGCGGCGACAGACCGTCTGGTGGTCCACTGTGCCGTGACGGAGCGCCGGGATACATAGGACGAAGGCCGAAAGTCTGCACTGCGCCCGCCTGAATGAAAAAAGAGCGGAGGAAACACGGAGGACTGACACAGGACGACGCAGCGAGTGCGTCAGGAGGAGGTAGAAATGCAATGGAAAAGTAGAATCGCGGCGCTGCTTGCGGGGATGCTGGCGATTGCGGGTTTTTCCCTGGCAAAGCCCGCAGAAGCGGCGGCCGGATTTGCGGATATCGGAACTGCGCCGGATACTTATGTGGTGGAAAAAGGATATGAAGTAGACGGAGATTATATTTTTACGCCTGAAGTAACGGAACAGACGCGGATGACATTTCATGGCACATGGGATAATACCTGGTGCTCCCGCGGACAGGCAAACACAGGGATAATAACAACCTATTGGCCGAAAGCGGATACCGCGGCATGGAGCAACACAAGAAGCGCCGTTCTGACAGACAAAAAGAAAGGAAATCTTTTTGTCTCGTTTGAAAATGTCGGAGAGTACCTGGGAGAGCAGATCAATATGAGGCTGACTCTGAAAGACTGGTCTTACTTTGACAATCTGCCCTATGAGGATTATGCAAATGTCATTGTGACTACCGGCTATGGAGACGGATATCCGGTGGTTGACACGGTATGTCTGAAATCCATCACCGTTGAGTTCAGCTATTATAGACAGAACGGGGAAAGCTTTCCGGTCAGGGGACATTATACGATGAACGATCTGGATTACGGACAGGGCTTTCAGGTAATGGAAAACGGAAATACTGTCGGTCTGTACTGTACGCCGGATGCGGCGGCGAGGATGGGCTACGATGCCGGAAGCGGGATTATATGGTCGGAAAATACCGGCACAACGCCGGAGAATACCAACGGATGGGTGACCTACCTGTTTGACGGAGATCGTGTGACCATGAAATGGTGGGATGGAACGACAAATCCGAAAACAGAACTGTACCAATATAAAGCTGCTGACGTATCCCGGTGGCCCGATCTGCCGGAACGCCTCAAAACAAACATGTACCGGTATTATCAGGGAGCAAGCCGCACCTGGGTTTCACAGGATGTGAAGTCTGCCTGGAATTCTGCAGAGTTCGGATATTTTGCAGAGGCTGCGATCAAGTTTTCGCCAAAGGCAAATGTGGTCGTCACAAAAACCGATGGGGAAACAGGAGAAGCGCTGGCGGGAGCGGCTTTCACATGTTACGAATGGTCGGAAAGCGGATGGAAAGATATCGGCAGTCTGAGCTGGGACGCGGAGAAAAAATATTATCTGAAAACCGGG
Source organism: Candidatus Fusicatenibacter intestinigallinarum (assembly GCA_019119555.1). GTDB lineage: Bacteria > Bacillota > Clostridia > Lachnospirales > Lachnospiraceae > Fusicatenibacter > Fusicatenibacter intestinigallinarum. Next base: position 51,882 of record DWWU01000037.1, read on the forward strand.
CTTGAGCGCACGTCCGCCAACCAGGGAAAATTTAAGATAGTGGAAACCCGGAATCCGTCAGGTTACACCGGAACCTGGGAAAAAGAATTCACGATCATGGAGGAGGGGACCGTCACATTAAAATACGAAGCCGCCAACTCCCGCAAAACCGGAAAAATTACCATACGGAAATCAGACGCGGAAAACGGTGCGGCAGTTACAGGTGCGGTTTTCCAGATTATTGCCGGGGACGATATCAGGACGGTCGGCGGAACTGTGCTGGCGAAGGCAGGCACAGTCGTTGAAACCCTGACCATAAATGATGGCACGGCGACTTCAAAGAATCTGGAATTTGGAAGCTACACGGTAAAAGAAACGGCTGCAGCTCCCGGGTATGTATGTACCGGACAGAGTCAGGCCGTGACTTTGAGTGACAGCCAGACAGAGGTAACGGTAGAGTTCAAGAACACACCGAATCAGCTGGTTCTGCGGAAGGTCAGCAAAAACGACGGAAGTGTCCTGGAGGGTGTGAAATTTAAACTCTGGCTGAAAACGGACGGGGAAGAAAAGGCTGCTGTTTACAGAACGGACCAGAACGGCGAGATTACCCTCCGGAGACTCGCGGCCGGAACATACTGTTACCGGGAGACCAGACCGCCGGAGGGATATCTTCCCGACGATACGGTACGGGAATTTACCGTAGGCGCCGATGGCAAAATCAACGGTCAGGGGGCTGTTGTACTTACTGTTGAGAATGATTACATCAAGCTGGAACTCTCAAAGGTGGATGCGTCGACAGGCGCTTATGTGCCCGGAGCGAAAATGGCATTGTATCAGGGGAACACGAAAACAGCCTCCTGGACGTCCGGAACGTCCGCGTACCGTATTGATAAGATTGCACCTGGGGAATATACGCTTGTAGAAGAGGCTGCGCCGGATGGCTACCAGCAGGCAGAGCCTGTTGCCTTTACGGTGGAGAACACGTCTGAGGTGCAGAAAATTATTATGAAAGATCTGAAGTATACAGACCTGACAGTAGTGAAAAAAATCAGAACGGATGAAATTACCTGGGCCCATGGGAATCCTACGTTTCTCTTCACCGTGGAAGGAAAGGATCTTTCCGGTGAGAACCACAGATATCAGAAATTCGTTACCTTTACGGAAGAAGAGGTAACGAAAAACGCCGGTGAAGAAGAATATGCGGAAGCGTCTGTGACATTCCGGAATATCCCGATGGGATCGGCGTACGAGGTATCAGAGCTTCAGACCCTGCGCTACGGTCTGACTGCAGTGACCGGGACAGACAATGTGACTATTGAGAAGCTGTCAGAGCCGCAATACGGGCAAGCGCCGTCTGAGAGTTTCCGTGTGTCTGCAGATCTGGAACAGAGACCGACCGGAACCTCTGTCACATTTGAGAACAGAAAGTACCGCTGGGATGATTATTCTCACAGCAGCATCGTTGAGAATATAATTCCAATAAAAAAATAATTGTTACGGTTCAATCAGGTCTGTGCATTTACTGCACAGACCGTATGAAACCGCAGAGCCTGTGTTCAGCCTTCCGCCGGTTGAGCGGATATATTCTGTAAGCGCTCTGCTGCGTCATTGTTTGACACGGCAGAGCGCTTCCTGTATAATTCAGATATCGCCGCCGTACAGTTCTCGCCGTCCGTCTCTGCGTGTTCTGTATTGTGCCGGTTTCAGTGCGTGTCTGAGAAATCATTCCCGCAATCCGCAGGAAAAACAGAAAGTGGAAGTCAGCCAACAGGTTTTAGAACTTCGTTGATGTCCTTCACGGAAAGGCAGTGAGAAGAATGGAAGAGCAGTATTTGTGGACAATCGTCTGTGCGGTATTTGTGGTGATTCTGGTGGGAATTGCAGTGCGTGACAGGATACAGAGCAGGAAGCGCCAGATAACAAAGCTTCGTCAGCGATGGGGGAAGGTGCCGGAGCAGGAATATACGTCGGAAGAACTGAAAAGTATTTCGCATTATGCCGCGAACCATCAGAACGGGCGGTTTATGATCGACGATATCACGTGGAATGATCTCGATCTGGAACGGATATTTCTGCTGCTGAATAACACCTGTTCCTCCTGCGGGGAGGAGTATCTCTATGCGGTTCTGCGTCTTCCGGAGTTTCGGGAAGAGACGCTGCTGGAAAGGGAACGTCTGATTGAATTTTTCCGGGGGCATCAGACAGAGAGGGAGATGGTTCAGCGGGGCCTTCTCCAGGTGGGAAAAATCAGTGGCCTCTCAATTTCAGACTATATTAAAGCCCTCTCGGAGATTCCGGTGCGGAGCAGGGCAAAGTACTTCGCATGCTTTCTGCTGGCCGTCGCCAGTATTGTGTGTTTGCTGGTGAAGCCGGCGGTGGGAGTGAGCCTTCTTGTGGCTGCGGTTATTGTCAATATTTCCATGCATACGATGGAAGCCAATAAGATTGAAGTGTATCTGAAATGCCTGATGTGTCTGATCCGTGTGCTTCACGCATCGGAGAAGCTGGGAAAAGAGAAAATTCCGGAACTGGAGGAATACCTGAGCCGTCTCAGGACAAATGAAAGAAAACTGCACAGTGTCAGAAAAAAATCTGTGACTCTGGTGTCAGCAAAAGGTACGGAGGGAGATATCGCGGGCGTTCTGTATTCGTATATCAATTCTTTCTTCATGCTTGACTTTATTCAGTTTTATTCTATCCTTCGGGTTCTCCGGCAGAATCAGCAGGAGCTGGAAACGTTGACGGAAACGTTGGGAATTCTGGACACGATGATCGCAGTCGCATCATACAGGGAATACCTTCCCTATTACTGTATTCCGAAGTTCTCGGATCAGAAGCATGCGGCGTTTATGGATGTGGAAAATCTTTATCATCCGCTGATCGCCAACCCGGTGGCCAACAGCATCCGGGCGGACGGAGGTATCCTTGTCACTGGCTCCAATGCTTCGGGAAAATCCACGTTCCTGAAAAATGTAGCGGTCAACATGATTCTCGCCCAGTCCATTCACACCAGTCTGTCCAGCAATTACCGCGCATCCATGTGCAAGGTCATGACGTCCATGGCATTGCGGGATGATCTGCAGAGCGGAGAAAGCTACTATATTGTGGAGATCCGGTCGCTGAAACGGATTCTGGAAGAGACCGGGAAGGACGTTCCGGTTCTGTGTATTGTGGACGAGGTTCTGCGGGGAACGAATACGGTGGAAAGGATTGCCGCTTCCTCCCAGGTTCTGGCTTATCTCAGGCGGCCCAGCGTAATCTGCTTTGCGGCGACACATGATATTGAGCTATCGTATATTCTGGATCGGATGTATACCAACTATCATTTTGAGGAAGAAATTACGGAGCATGATGTGAGATTCAATTATCTCCTGAAAGCGGGAAGAGCAACCAGCCGCAATGCAATTGCACTGCTTGAGTTGATCGGCTATGACAAAGGCATTGTGCAGGCGGCCCGAGCATCCGCAGAGCAGTTTGAAAAGACAGGCATCTGGAAAGAACTCTGATAACCGGTCTGTTTTTCATGCCTGGTATTTTCTGATGGCAGACCACAGAAAAAGGCGGAGACCTGGAACAGTGCGCTGGAATGAACTGTTGCAAAAAGACGACTTAGTTAGATATTTAACATTTTTTGAAAAAAAATAACCGATTTTTATTGATTTAATTCATTTAATATGTATAATTAGTAATAGGACGAACGAGAGGCTTCGTTTTCCGGCCAATATAATACTGTCTGCGTCATGCGGGCAGTTATTATATATTAATTTTAAAGAAAAGAGGTTAAATGCGAGATGGCAGAAATCAATTTAAGCAAGTATGGCATCACAGGGACCACAGAGATTGTGTACAATCCTTCCTATGAACTCTTATTTGAAGAAGAAACCAAACCGGAACTGGAAGGATATGAAAAAGGTCAGGTCAGCGAGCTCGGTGCAGTAAATGTTATGACCGGCGAGTACACAGGACGTTCTCCGAAAGATAAATTCATCGTAGTAGATGAGAACTCCAAAGATACCGTATGGTGGACTTCTGACGAGTATAAGAACGATAACCATCCGGCTACTCAGGAAGCATGGAACGCGGTAAAAGACATCGCTCTGAAAGAACTGTCCAACAAGAGACTGTTCGTTGTAGATGCTTTCTGCGGCGCGAACAAAGACACTCGTATGGCAATCCGTTTCATCGTGGAAGTTGCATGGCAGGCTCACTTTGTTAAGAACATGTTCATCCAGCCGACAGATGAAGAACTGGAAAACTTTGAGCCTGATTTCATCGTATACAATGCTTCCAAGGCAAAAGTTGAGAACTACAAAGAGCTGGGTCTGAATTCTGAGACAGCAGTTATGTTCAATATCACAAGCCGTGAGCAGGTTATCGTTAACACATGGTACGGCGGAGAGATGAAGAAAGGTATGTTCTCCATGATGAACTACTATCTGCCGCTGAAGGGCATCGCTTCCATGCACTGCTCCGCAAACACCGATATGAACGGTGAGAACACAGCAATCTTCTTCGGACTGTCCGGAACCGGAAAGACCACCCTGTCCACAGACCCGAAACGTCTTCTGATCGGTGATGACGAGCACGGCTGGGATGACAACGGAGTATTCAACTTCGAGGGCGGTTGCTATGCAAAGGTTATCAACCTGGACAAGGATTCCGAGCCGGATATTTACAATGCAATCAAGAGAAACGCTCTGCTTGAGAACGTAACTCTGGATGCAGACGGAAAGATCGATTTCAACGATAAGAGCGTGACAGAGAATACCCGTGTATCTTATCCGATCGATCACATTCAGAATATTGTTCGCCCGGTATCTTCCGCACCGGCTGCAAAGGAAGTAATCTTCCTGTCCGCAGACGCGTTCGGCGTACTGCCGCCGGTATCTATTCTGACTCCGGAGCAGACACAGTACTACTTCCTGTCCGGATTCACAGCAAAACTGGCTGGTACCGAGCGTGGAATCACCGAGCCGACTCCGACCTTCTCTGCATGCTTCGGACAGGCATTCCTGGAACTGCATCCGACCAAATATGCTGAGGAACTGGTTAAGAGAATGGAGCAGAGCGGAGCGAAAGCTTATCTGGTAAATACAGGATGGAATGGAACCGGAAAACGTATCTCCATTCGCGACACCCGTGGCATCATCGATGCAATCCTGAACGGTGACATCCTGAATGCTCCGACCAAGAAGATTCCGTACTTCAACATTGAAGTTCCGACAGAGCTTCCGGGCGTAGCTACCGAGATCCTGGATCCGCGCGACACTTATGCAGACGCTTCCGAGTGGGAGACAAAAGCAAAAGATCTGGCTCAGAGATTCATCAACAACTTCAAGAAATATGAAGGAAATGAGGCAGGAAAAGCTCTGGTATCTGCAGGTCCGCAGGTGGAAGAGTAATCCATCCCGTAATTTAATATGATCTAAAAAGCGGCCGTCCCGCCGGTACATGATGACTGGCGGGGCGGCCGTTTTTCTGCAGCAGGTGCGCCTGGCGGAAACTTCTTTTATCATTCCCCGAGATGCCGCAGCAATCCCTCCAGACCCTCCATGATATCCCGGTATGTGGTCTCAAAATCACCGGTATACCAGGGATCCGCGATATCTCTGGGATGATCGGAAAAATCCAGAAGACGGGCGATTTTCTCCTCGTCCTGAGCATTTCTGGCAAAGCGTTTCATGTTCCTTATATTCCAGCTGTCCATGCCCAGAAGATAGTCATACTCGTCAAAATCCCGGGAAGTCATTCTGCGTGCGTGCTTACCCTGGCAGGAGATGCCGAGACTTGCCAGCTTTTTCCGGGTGCCGGGATGCGGCGGATTTCCGATTTCTTCATTGCTGGTGGCAGCGGAGGCGATCAGGAACCGGTCAGCGATTCCTCTGTTTTTTACCATGTCTTTGAATAAGAATTCTGCCATGGGGGAACGGCAGATGTTGCCGTGGCAGATGAAAAGTATTTTTATCATGTTTGCATTTCTCCTTAATATGTTGTTTTTCCCTTATCTTATTTTTAAAACACTTTGAGATGGTCTGCATTGCATTCATTCATCCACTTTCACCTTAAAACCGCCTTTGCTCCACAGCCACAGAGGAGTATGAATATCTATTGGACATCTCTCCGTGTTCTTAAACACTTCTTCCCATAGCGGGCCTACTTTCTCTCGTATAGCAGGCTTTTCTGCTTCCTCATGTGTAATCAGCCCCAATTTTTCACTTGCCTGTATCACATGTGTGTCTGGTGCAACTGTAATGTACTGTCTGTCTTCCAACTTTGCATCTGTATATTGGCTCATCACATATAGCCAATAATTCAAAATCTTAGTACCAGATAAATATGGGAATTCCTTTTTGTTTTTTAGAATATACTCCTTGATCTTTTTGACGGAATTATCATTATCCCAAAACAGCTTTCTGACATCCCCCTGAAATTTGTCCATAAATGTGTTGCACAACCTCGCCCATATCTCTATATGTTTATTGGGCTGAAGTGCCACCTTATGCCTTAACAGTTTAGTGCGTAATTCTTCTTGTTTCATTTTTACAACGCATTCTGGTGAAAATATGTCGTGCGTTTCAGCGTCAAGATATGCAGCTTTTGCCGCTTCCCAAAGTTTATATGAATTTCTTTGGTAATTTAAAGCCATTGGTAAGGTAAAATATAAATAGTTTTCCTTCGTATCTTTCTCTAACCCAGGGTTTGCATCCTCTGGCATAATTTTTCCGCCAAGACTCCCGTCATGGTAAAGCTGCAGAAGATCTTCTGCGTTTTTTAAAATCCTTCTTTTCTTTTCGGGACTAAGTGTTATTTCTTCCATTTTTCAGTATCCTTTTTTTCTTTGAATGATCGCTGTTATAATAATTAGGTCATAAACCTACATGTTTGAGCCATATCCACCACACGCAACATTTTCTGAGCATAAGCAGCATGCAAGGCCGTAACAGTTCTTCTTCCAACCAGCCCATCGGATTCTGCTGTTTTTCTTATATCCACCATTCCGGGGTAATATCTCCCAGCGTAACAACTTTTTCTTTTTCGTAATCCAGCATAATTTCAATGGAACGATAACTGTCGGGCATAAGCTGTGTCATAAATTCCCGGCAGGCGCCGCAGGGCGGGATAACTTTTCCGTTCCGGTCAACAGCTATAAGGCGGCGAATATCGTTCTCGCCATTTGTAATCATATGAAACATGGCATTGCGCTCAGCACACACACCCAGTGTACAGGCGGTGTCAATACAGACGCCAACATAAATGTTTCCCGAAACAGATTCAACCGCAGCGGCAACACCGCCTGCCTCGATGATACGAGACACTTCACGGGGATTGATTACTTTCATCGCTGCATTGTACAGCTCTTTCCAAATGTGATCCATAATATTTCCTTCTCCTTTCCTGTCGCCCTCTGATTTACCCGCCGACAAAGACAGAAGGGGCTATTTTTTCCTGCATTCTGCTGCATATCCTATGGAAACGCCAGCAGTGAGCATAAGCATACACAGACCTGAAAGAAAGAACCAGACATTTACACCTGTTTTTTCTGCTATTGGACTGCTGAAAAGTAAGCCGACTGGCATTGTAACAGACGAAATCAGTGTGAGAACTGAAAATGCCCGTCCCATTCTGTCCGGAGATATGGTTTCCTGCATATACGCAGTCAGCGGAATTGTATGGACATTTCCGAAAGCCCCTAAACAGACACAACTTCCTGCAAAGAAAAACCAACCGATATAAGCAGGCGGTATGATACCGCAGAGCAGCGACATAACACCCATTCCAAATAAACCGATAAAAGAAACTCTGATCTTTCGGTTTATCTTCAGAACACTGGAAAATAAAAGTGATGATATCATCATGCCGATTGCAAAAGATAACTCCACAGCGCTGCCATACATCGCCGATAACTTAAAATAATCGCTTGTCATCAGCGGATAAAAGGAGGACAGTGGCGCGTAAAAGAACATACAGAGCGCCTCTGCGATCACCACATAAAATAGTTTTTTGTCTTCTCTGAATACCTGCAGTCCCTCTTTGATTTCAGCTATGAAATGCTGTTGTTTCTGGTTCGTTTTTTCAGGTTTCGGGATTTTAACGACTGCTAACGCAATACTTGCGAAAATTGCCCCTGCCACATCACTCATTAAGACGATTGACATTGGAAAGATCGCGTATAAAGACGCACCGATTACCGGTCCCAGCAAAAAGGAACCTGAATTCAGAAGCTGTATCCACCCATTGATTTTTACCAGCTGGTCTTTTGGCACCAGCTGCGGAATCATCGACTGTATTGCCGGCTGCTGGAACGTACTTCCAATGCCGCGGACACACAGCATAACAAATACCGTCCACACAGGCAGGTCAAAAAAGTATAATACCACTGCATAAATCAGCGCGACCGTCCCCATTGTCATATCCGAAAAAACAGAGATGAATTTTCGGTTATAACGGTCAGCCGCAATTCCTGCCAGCGGACTGAATAAGGTCATCGGGAGGTAGGCGACAAGCCCTGATATTCCCAGCATTAACGGCGAAGATGTTTTTTCCGCAAGCCACCAGATAAGAGCAAACTGAACACCGTGGCTCCCTAACATTGAAACTGCCTGTCCCAACGCGACAATCATAAACTGCGATTTCCATTTTTGTGTTTTTTCCATATTAAATTGTCCTCTCATTTTCAAAATGGTTTCTCAAACAGGGGACAATATCAAACAGGATCATCCCCTTATTGTGCTGCTGCCGACATCAAGCCACCTCCCTTCAGAAGATTTTTGTTTCCGGTTTTATAACATGGCTTCCATATATTTTTTCAATCCGTCACGATATTTTTTCGTAAGCTTCAGATATTGCTGTTGTTCCTCCGCCGTCCATTCTTCCCAGATTCTGTTTTCGATTTCGTGCAGAGGCATTATTTTTTCCGATGAAAACTTCTTTCCCTTTTCCGTCAGACAGAGAATTGTATTTCTGCCTTTCCCCTGTTCCAGATATACGATTTCCTCTTTTTCCAATTTGCGAATTGCAGAATTGATTGTCTGGCGGCTGATACCTGTAAGTTTGCTTATTTCGCTTTGCAGACATTTCCCATCTTTCTCACAGAGTACGTATAAAATATTTTGAACGCTGTCCGAAATCCCCATTTTTACAGCCGCTTCGTGGTATAAAGCGTTGATTTCTCCGGCCAGATAGGTATATTGCCCCGTTTCTAAATAATGCAAAGGATTCCCTCCTTTTTTGTCCGATTTCATACACGTACTATTATATCCGATTTCGTATATAAGTCAACAGTTTTTTATTTTTAGCAACAATGTTGGTTAAAGCTCAGCCAGGTCTGTCATTCACTGCACAGACCGTATGAAAGTATAGTGCCTGTGGGCATTCGGCCCATCGCGAAGCGATTTTCAATAGCCGGATGCTTAACCGTTCAGCTGGCTGAACGGTTGCCAATGTTGCCTGCCGGCGGCAAAATGAGTCAGAAAAAAGCAGGAAAACATTTTTGATTTTCCTGCTTTCTGAGATATGGGTTCATTTCCATTATTATTCTATTATTCTGATGATATCTTTTTTTGCGAAGTTGACGGACCTGCTCAAGCGGTTCCCTTCTTTGGTATGAAAAAGGATTTCATATCTGCCTTTTCCAGCTGCAGCAATTTGATCTTTCGGTCAATTCCTCCGGCGTAACCTGTCAGACTGCCGTTTGTGCCGACAACACGATGGCAGGGAACAATGATTGAAATTTCATTGTGACTTATTGCGCCGCCTACGGCCTGCGCTGACATATGCGGCAGGCCTTTTTTGGCGGCAATCAGCTTTGCAATCCCGCCGTATGTCATAGTCTGGCCGTATGGGATGGTACAGAGAATTTCCCATACCTCTTTCCGGAAAGATGTGCCGGTGAAATGAAGCGGTACGGCAAAATCCGGCTCTTTTCCCGAAAAATAAATGTCGAGCCATTGTCTGGATTTTTCAAAAAGGGGAAGTTCCTTTTCCTCATGTTCTTTGTCCAGAGAAAGAGCAAAAAATTTTTGCCCCTCAAACCATAATCCGGTTAAGCCAATATCATCCGCAGCTAAAAGAATATCGCCAATAGGGGAACAATAATGACTGACGTACTGCATATTCAATCCTCCGTTTTAAATATTGATCAGACCTGTTACAGTCCGGCCGGGTCTACTGATGTGCGATAAAGAAGTAATAGAAGTGTAAAAAATTTTGCCAATATGGAATTACTCTCGCCTTGCAACTCGTCCTCATGGGACAATCTCGGATAAAGGGCGGTAATGAGGTTTTGGGTGGCTTGTCTTAACATAAAATCCTCCGTTTCCGACAGCCAGCCGCCCTATACCGTGGTTTCATTGTACCACGGTATAGGGCGGGCCGTATAGCGGCAAAGTGTAAAATCTGCTTCTTTATGATTTGTCAAATTGCCGATTTTTGTGTAGCGATTTATTGTTTTCATTTTGTTGTGTAAATATTTATAAATCCGTGTTATGATACTAAAAACAAATTTACGGGGTGGAGAAATGAAAAATGTAATTATTAGCGCCGATGGTGATAGAATGGTTTATTCTGTTCCGAACATTGTAGCTGACAATCTAACCGAATACTGCATTGAATTTTGTGATAAATGGCTTAGAACAAGTTCCCACGCAAAAAAATATAGGATTAACGGTGGCCTATGTTACAATGAGCGGGATTTCATTGAGTATCTCAACAGATTCATATTTCCCAAAGAGCAATCGGTGTTTATTGAAAATCTTGGTCCAATAGGGATTGATGAATTACCAATACCAGAACGCTACAAGGATTGTCCTATGTTTAATTTCTAAAAGATATAATAAGCGGCCACGTTCCCCGGTATGGCCGTTTCTCCATGCCCCGGCTCACGCCGGATAAGTCGGCTCCTGTGTAGCAGCGGCTTCCGCTTCCAGTACCCGCGCCATTTTGTCGGCGGCGGTAGTCGTGGTGTCTTTCTTGAAATAGCCGGACACGACAAGGACGGAATTGCCCATGCGGATTTCCGTCACGCAGTCAGGGCGGCGGGTGGTGCGGCTGTCAATCACATTGAAACCTGTTCCAATCCGTACTCGGTGCCGCGCTCCATGCCGAAGTCGTCAAGGATAAGCAGCGGATAGCGGCAAAGGTGGGAAAAGTACTCGTTGCGCCCCTCAAAGCTGGCGGCAAGGTCGTTGAGGATAAGGGCAAAGTTTGTCATGTGGACGGGGATTTCTTTTTCCATGAGGGCGTTTGCGATACAGCCCGCAAGGTAGCTTTTCCCGGTTCCCACGCCGCCCCAGAACAGGCAGCCGATATTGTCGGCTCGCATATCCTCCCAATGCTCCACATACCGGCGGGCAATCCCGGCCTGCGG